>JAZRYB010000001.1:0-3941 GCA_045600565.1 Candidatus Cryptobacteroides sp.
GTCCTCAAGTATCCGCTTTTCCAGCTCCTCGTTGCGCTCTATCTCCGGCACGCCATTCAGCTGCAATCCAAGATAATCCACACAAATGGCGTTAATCTGGTTGAAGAAAGTCCATATCCCCATCTCCCTGATGAAAGGCTCTATCACGCCCCAATGCACCGAAGCACCCTCCTTCTGCAGGAAGAGGCCATAGTCCAGAATCTGTCTGAGGGTGATGCGTTCACCGGCAAAATGCTGCCCCAGATGGCGGATGAGGAAAATCACATTGAAGTCTGCCGAAGGAAGAAGAATCTTCGTGCCGTCCGGCAGCAGATGCTCCCTGCTCTCCATAGATGCAAGCTCCTTCAGCTTCGCCTCAATCCTTGGCGCATCACGATGAGCCTTGGTGTTGATGAAGTCATAGTGATTCTCCACCATCACTTGCCCTGAGCCAAGTTTACCCTGAGCCTGTCGAAGGGAATGGGGTCCCCGATAATTGAAGGTCGTATGATGCTCGTGCCCCTCTTCCACCACTATGCCAAGACCCCTGATAAGCTCATCCCCCCGCTTCCAAACCGGCAAAAGAGCTTGCCCTGAGCCAAGTTTACCCCGAGCTTGTCGAGAGGAAGGGTTATCGTTATCGTCATCAGCCTGTCCTGAGCTTGTCGAAGGATTATCGTTGATGAGATATACGTCGATGTCGCCAGCCGGCCTGTGCTCCGGCACGGGATAGTTCAGGCTCAGGCCATAGCCCTTGAGCAGCATCATCGAGATGCCAGAATCATTGTAAAGTTTCGCAAGGGAAGCAATAGCCGCAAGATGGTCCTTATAGCCTCCCTCCGTTTGGAATGTCGCCCCGAACCACTCGTACTTCAGGGGCTCCAGTTCGGGAGAGTCCAGAGTTAACTCTAAGCTCTCAGCACTCAGCTCTAAGCTCAATTGCAGTCCATCGACAGCAATGGCGGCTACTCCCTGGGCGAAAGAGAGGTCGATGACCTCCTGCCAGTCTGTATCAGAAGGCAAATTGCATCCGGCCCCGTTTCCCAAGGCTGAACGCAAGAGTTGCAAAAGAGTATTAGCAGAAGGGCCTACCATCTTTTATTAGCTCATTTATTGGTTCATTTATTAGCTCACTATATGCCAGTTATCCGGCAAAGTGTCTAGCGAGATTTAAATTTTAACGTACTTCTGCGTTGGACTTGTCGGAGAATCAGGTTCAGTCATACGGAGACGAGTGCCGAGGATAGGGTCTATGTACATCTTTTTCATAAAATTCTTGTCTCTCACCCCCATAAAAACCGCTATCTCCTCAAGAGATTTAGGTTCAGAGCAGAATCCGACAATCCTTTCAACTTTTATACTCCTTGAGCTTTCGCGCTTACTCCTTGAGTTTTCAGCATTACTACCAGAGTTTTCTTCTACTACTCCTTGAGTTTTCCTCCACCTCTCTATCCTGCACTCGTGCTTCTTGCTCTTTATATTATACCTTCATTCGGTCATTGAGCCGAATTACAACACTTTTAGGCTCTATAGCCGAATATTTCATTGTGAAAGCCGGCTATCCATCAGTTTCAGAAACAACCTCTCTGGTTGCTGAGTCTGTCGAATCTGTCTTTATTTCCAAAGCTTTCTTGTCTGAAGCATTAGATTCGGACAGTACAGAATGACCTAATCTGGACTCGATGTCCTCACGCGCATTTCTGGCGACAGAGCCTCCTTCCTTCGCAATACTTCGACTCTGGCCGAAAGTTTCAGGCTGCCGAGACTTCGAAATCGATGTAGTCGTAACCTCAGCCAACATATTGAGCACCAGTTCAAGATTGGTCATATTGTCGCGCAGATTCTCCTTCTTGAGTCCCTTCATCTGCTTATATTCCTGTACCGACATTCCACTCCAAGCGCGAGTCATATCATTGGTCAGAATTGCATACTCCTTCTCCTTGCTAATCCCGCGAGCCTTCCATTCATCCGTCAGCTCTTTGCGCATCTCAATCGTCTGCAGACGCTGGTTAATCCACCCTTCAGGATATCCTTTCGCACGATAGTAATCTGCGCCCCTTAAAATCGCCTTCTCCGGGTCGGCTATCTCGTCCAAACGCTCACTTCCCACCTGCGCCAGCCACATTTTGAACGGCTCCGCCTTGGGGGACGGAATCGATTGGATGAGCCTGAGCGTATCCCTGGTCGTAAAGCAGTCAGTAAGGTAACGTTTCCCATCAGAAGACATCAATTTCAGTCCGTGACAATTTGTCACGACCTCACTTCCTTCAGCAATAAGCCGTTGTTTCAGCTTTCGCCAATAGGCCCCAGGATCCTTACTGACAGATTCTGCCAGCACATTACAAACATCCGCAGCAGAGAACAACCATTCCTCGTTCTCCGCATCCCAAGCATAGCGCACCTTCATGCCCTCAAATAATTGAATTTTGTTCTCCATATCCCTTAAGTATAAGACTCTGCAAATGTAGTCAACATCACCCAAACTCTAAGCCCTAAGCTCTAAGCTATAAGCCTATTTCCCTAATTTCCTCCTTCGACAAGCTCAGGATAAATGCCTTCCTAAGTTCCTAAATTCCTAATTTCCTAGATTCCTCTCAGCTATAAGCTATAAGCTTCAAAAATCCTCCTCCCATACCACTGGGCACCTTCTTTTGTCAGATGGCGGCAATCCTGGCTGATGAATTTGCCGTCTTCGGTGAAGACACGTACCTTTCCGTCATCCATTGTTGCCATTTCCACGAAGTTGATGTAGTTCTTGCCCCATTGCTTTGCCCACTCGTCATTGCGCTCACGGATGCCGGCTTCCATCTCAACGGTCGTGTTCAGGTAGCCCGAAGAATGCCTCTTGGCATAGACTATTCCGTTGCTCTCGCCAAAGCTCTTGGTGCCGATGCCCCAGACTTGCGCTCCTTCCTTCACGTTGTCCCACACATACAGAGGCACTTCCAGTTTCGGTCCCAGACAGAATACATAATCCGCTTCCTTCACACGGGCGATATACTTCTCGTCCCACGAATATACATACGACACCTCAACGCTATCCGCATAATTCGATTCCAAAAGGCAGTTCACGAAGTCTCTCGTGAAACTGTTGCCCACTGCAAGAACCTTAATCTTCCCGTTATCCTCGAAGTCCCTGTCCATCTTGTAAACCCTGTCGCAATACTCTGCGTGCATACCTCTGTGCACATTGTCAAAGGTGATATTCTGCTCCGGCACATCCCTCACCACTCCTGCGTGCAGGTAAATCCATCCCGAAGGAATGCATATCAATACTGCCGCAATCACCCATCCTGCAAACGACTTGTGACTGATCGACACCTTCTGCTCGATGAACCTGTACGACAATTCCGAAATGCCGACCACCACCGCAAAGAACAATATCACGAACCATACGGTAATCTGGTTTGAAACGAAATATCTGTTACTTTTTTCTCAATTTTTCATACAACGCCAGTCCCAGTTTTGTCAGCTGGTAAACAGTCTTAGGACTGTGAACAGGTTCGCCCGCTGCGGATTCGATTAGTCCGAGAGCTTGTGCCGGTTTGAATGCCTAACCTCTTCCTTCGACCAGCTCAGGAACCACCTCTCAATCTTCTTCGGGAGCCTCTACCGAAGGCAGCAGGAAATCACTTGCCTTTGCTGACGAGATTGCAGATTTGCCGGTCTTGCTCTCCAGCTGCTTGCGTGCAGCCTTGGCCACACTGCCGCCCTCTTTGGCCACTTTGGCACTCTGAACGAAGCCCTTAGGATTCTTCTCTTTGGAGATTTCCGCTGTAGAAGCCTCGGCCAGCATATTCAGAGCCAACTCCACATTGGTCATATTATCTCGAAGCCCCTCCTTCTTCAGGCCCTTGTGCTGCTTATACTGACGGGTGGTCATTCCACTCCATTCCTTGGTGATGATTTCTGTCAACGAAGCATACTGCTGCCCCTGCTTCACTCCCGCACGGTCCCATTCG
>JAZRYB010000002.1:0-5163 GCA_045600565.1 Candidatus Cryptobacteroides sp.
TTTCTGCCTCCTCTCCTTCTTGGCTTCCGCGGAGAGTCCCTCTTCGTTCATCTCCGATTCTATGCGGTACAGGTCACCGATGTAGACTAGAGCCTCGGAGGCCAGTCTCTTGTTCTCCTCCAGTGCTTCCACGAACTTCCGCCTCTTATCAAAAGCTTTTGATAAGAGTCGTTATCAAAAGGATATCGTTATCAAAAGAGCCAGTCTGGAGTGGGCTTTCGGTGCGTAATGAAGGCTGGCTCTTTATAGTTTGGCTTTTGATAACAATAAATCAAGTCAAGCTTTTCAAGAAGTCTTTCAGATTTTGGTTTCTATCCCAACTTTTTACTTCCGGTTCCTTGACACCTATGTCCACATATGCTTTTTCTAAAGCCTCCCTCTTCAGCTTTGAGTCAGCCCTTGCATATATTTCAGTTGTCTGGACTGACACATGACCGAGGAGATCCCTTATGTACACGAGATTGACTCCTGCTTGCAAGAGGTGCATCGCTCTGCTGTGACGGAAGACATGGGGACTTATCTTATCCGGAATAAGTTCCGGGTGGAGCATCCTTGCCATCGAGGCATATTTTTGCACGATGTATGTTATACCGGGAGCTGTAAGTGGCTCTCCCCAAGTATTGAAGAACAGGGGACGGCTCTCCGATCCTCTTTCATTCAAACAATTCTCTTCCATATATTTCTTGAGAAGCCCTATGATCTCATCATCAACAGGAACTATTCGATGTTTTGATCCTTTTCCGTATAGTCTTACGATATATGGTTTCTCCGTCCTCACTGACAATGGAGTTAGAGAGATGATTTCGGACACCCGAGCCCCAGTATTGTACAATACGGAAAGAAGCGTCAGATCTCTTCTTCCAATTCGCGTTTCTATGTCCACCTGCTCAAACAAAGCCTTTATGCCATCTATTGTCAAGTATGAAAGGGCTTTACCGTCTCCTTTCTTGGATTTTACAGACATCGCCAGCTTCCATTGAGACATGTGAACGGGGTCCTCATACATCAGATATTTGAAGAATGAACAGAATGCAGCGCGTCTTTGGTTTCTTGTCGAAACGGAAGCTCCTCTCTCGTTTTCCAGCCAATTAAGAAAGGATGTCATTCGACTCTTGTCAATGTGACTCAGCAGTATCTTGTCCGGTTTGATTTTCATCTGTTCGGCCATGTATTCTATGAACTGGACGAAAGTGTCTCGGTAAGAGCGAATAGTGTGGTGGCTTGCGCCTCTTTCTTTTACCAGATATTCAGTAAAGAAGGATTCCACCATAGCTGCGAAGTCTTTATGCTTATTCATATCTATCCTCATTTGCGGCCGATCTTATGATTTCCTTGATATTCGCAGAGACGGAGGAGTCAAGTTTCAACAACTCCGGATACATGTCAGCAGTCAGCCTGAGGTAATATTCCGTGTCCATCACCTTCTTGTGACCCATGAAGATTGACAACATCGGCAGTGAACAGTAGATATCTTTCCCCTCGAATGCAAGTTTCCGCATAGAATGGACACATGCCGTATGCCTTATATCGTGCACCCTTGGCCCTTGATAATCACCTATGTAAGGTATTCCGGCCATTTGTGACACATTATGGAAGTACCGCAGCACGATGTTTCTCCGAACCGGTCTTCCAAGAGATGATACAAACAGCAGCCCATCCGGGTCGTCAAGATTTTCTACGGGTATCTTTCCTCGATACAGTAAATATTGACGCAACACAGCCTCCATGGTGGCGTTTATCGGTGCAAGCCTCTGGGCTCCGTTCTTTGTCTTCCGCAGGGTGATTACATGCATGGAGAAGTTCACATCCCTGTTTTTTATTGCAAGGGCTTCGCTCACTCGGATGCCTGTGCTATACAACAGTCGTATCAATGCTGGGATAGCAATCATTATGCTCTCGCTGTGATGTTCCTTGCAACGCATCGAGTCGCAAGCCTTAAAGATTCTGCTCATTTCTTCATCTGAGAAGATTTTTGGCAGCCTCTCCCTGCCCATCTGCCTGGGAAGCCGCGGTATGTAGCATTCCCTGCCAAGGTCACACATATAAATCATCAACCGACGGAACACTGATACGTGCTGATATATCGTGGCGTTTCTGTATCCCGCAAGTGTGTTGAACCAAGCCTCGTACATTGCCTTGTCAACATAAGACGTGCTGCATCCATACCTCTTGAAGAACCGATCAATCGTTACGAATGAGTATTGTATATCTAACGCTGCATGTCCGCACAACCTGGACTCTTTCAGGTAACTGTCCATATATGAGGCGAGGAATGAGGTGTATCTGGAATCATTCATATAGCACTCCTCCTTTCTGTTCGTAAAAGTCCTGACTGATGAGCGGCACATCAAGTGAACACTCAAGGAGATTGTTGATATTGACGCCTAGATAGTACATTGTTGATTCCGTAGACTTATGTCCCAGAGCCTCGGATATCACAGGCATGGCAATTCCGTTGTTCATCATTTGGGTTGCAAGGCTGTGACGCAAACAGTGCATGCCGGAGTGACGACCTTTTGTGTCAATCCCTGCATTGTACAGACATCGCTGAACAATTGAACTACATCCAGGAGCGCTCATCACACGATACGGACGGCCGCATGTAACGAATATTTCCTTAAAGGGAACGGACGGCCGTGCATTTCTGACATAATCAATGATGGCACAGCCTACATCTTCAAGAAGAGGCAGACTTATCCGACGGCCGGTCTTGTACTGTATCAGGGTGATTTCATTACGGTCCCAGTCTATGTTGGAGAACTTCAATGTCCTGATGTCGGAAGAACGGAGCCCCAGACGAGTGGCAAGCAATACCATTGCATAATCCCTCTTGCCCAATGATCCCGATCTGTCTATTGAATGCTCAAGCCTAAGGATTTCCTCTTTGCTATAGTAGGATGGTATTTTTTCCCTTCTGATGGCCCTGACATGTGAGAACATTTTTGAAAAGTCCTCGTTTGTAATACGCTCCGAATGGAGGTAGCTAAGGAACTTTCTCAAGTGAAGCAATTTGTTAGGTCTTGAGTTTTGAAGCGAACTCACATACTCTGTTATATCGGCCCGTGTAAGATTTCTGAACGAACCGGAATGCATGCATATAAAGGTCCTAAAGCACTTGAGCGTTTTCTCGTACATTTGCATCGTCCTTTTGTTCACTCGTCCAGCCAAGATTGCTGCCAAAAAAGAGGTGATCTGATTGCCCATTTCATCATGGTATCCAGCATCTGTTTGCGGGGTCCTAATGTCGTGGCGGGAGTGTGGCCTTCCCTCCAAGATATCAGACAATGTACAAAGTGTACAGTATTTTTCTTTTCTGTAGTTTGGTGAATGGATGCTGTCGGAAAGAAGTGCTTGCCGATATGCATCAAATACATCATCATTGAAGAATTGGATTTCCCTTTCCTTCATAAAGTTCAGTAATACACTTAGCCCTTGAGTGTGCCGTTTTATGACACTTTCTTTCAGACCATACTTTTTCAGCCCTTCCGTCAGGGATGATTCTAGTTGCGAAACTGGATAATTTTTAGATAACATTTTTATTTGATTGTTTTGTTTGAGGCGGAATTGCCATCAACCAATTATAATGTTATCTCCTATTATTATCAAAAGTAGACTTGATATTCAAAAAGATATTGCTGCCTGACAGCACGCTCTTTTGATAACGATATCCTTTTGATAACGCCGACAATGGATCCAGCACCCGAGCATCACCTTGGTCGGGTCTTTCTCGAACTGCTCGTACAGTGCGCTGGCATCGGTCTGCACCGCACCGTTGTACGACTTCAGAATGGACCGGGCTATCTCGTTGTTCTTCTTGCCAAGTTCGTACTGGAACACCACGTCAGGACCCAGGGCATCGCTCAACGCCCATATCGACACGGCCTGCACCTTGTGCGTGTCTTCATTATAGACGCTGAACGCACTCTCGTCACAGTGTATGTACGGCGATTTCATCAGATGCCGTCGCAGGGTGTTGTATAACGGGTGGAGCAGGTCACACGTTCGGTTGTGCCAGTCGTTCACCGTAGAGCAGCTCACCGTGATTCCCGCCTCCTTGTACTGTTGTATCACCCTGTAGTGAGGCATGTGGTAGAAGAACTTCTGCACCTCGAGGTCCGCCAGAGTGGAGACGTCCGCGAAGCATCCCGGAAAGACGACCTCCTTCGGCCAAGGGGCGATGACAATCGCCTTTCTTTCTCCGTCCTCCTGCTGGAGCTTTGCCTTGAGGGCGTACTTGCGGCGGCGGTCCCTGCGGATGTACAGTTTCTTGGGCTCGGTGACAAGGGTGTCGGTCGCTTCTTCTCCCACCAGCACATAGTCTTCGGGGGCGTCCAGCACTTCCTGAGGGTCAAGAACGTTCTCGACAACCTCAAGGCCGGAGTAGTCTATGGTGCGCCTGCCGCTGTGGCGCTTGTGCTCCGGTACCGTGACGAGCTTCTTCGCCTCCTCTTCCTCAATTTTCTTGAGGCGTTCCTGTGCCTCGGCATTCTCCTCGTCAGTGAAGAGGTCGAGGGTAAGCTGGACGGCATTAGGATCGGAGGGAAGATTGCGCTCGCATTTGTGGCCGTAGAGCTGGAAGCGGAGTTTCAGGATACAGGCTTCGAGTTCGGCAATCTTGCTGTCAAGCCGAGCCTTCTCTCCATCGAGTTCGGCAATCTTGCTGTCTTTTGACTTCAAGTCATCTTGCTGGTGTCTCGCCAAGGCCATGAGCTCCTCCTTCGAAAGGGACTCTAAATATGTGATTCCAGACGCTTCCATTGCCGTTTTCCTATACGACAAATATAGGCAAAATAATTTGATTTACAATGGATTGCGCCAAGTATTTTTACACATTTTTGTAATTATTTTTGAAGCGGCTGAACTCTTCGGACACGTCGGTAATGATGGCGTTCATCAACTATCATTCCTTCTATCATCACCACCAGCTCGCGCCATTCGATGGCTCTTGCACCCTGCCCCGAAAGCCTCTGGGGAACGTGCAGTTCACCCCGTTCGAGAACCTTCATGTACAGCACCAGACCACCGGGTTCCATGTGCAAGAGCTTGATGCGGTCGCGCCTCGCATTGATGAACACATAGACGCTGCCGTCAAGAGGGTCCTTTCCCATCTTCGTGCGGACAAGTCCGCTGAGGGTGTAGAAGCTCTTGCGCATGTCGGTCGGC
>JAZRYB010000003.1:0-2929 GCA_045600565.1 Candidatus Cryptobacteroides sp.
GCGAAGTAGTATTACCGTTGCGGGGTTTGTAAGGCAAGGGGGATTGCTTACTACCTTTTCCCGGAGCCATCACTTAAATCCTATAAAATTATGGAAGGATACAGTGAAAACACTCCACTCGCTATGCTGACTGTAGCGGACCTGCGGGAAATCATCAGGGAAAATCAGCCAGAACAAAAACCGGCAGCTCGACAGAGCAGCGGACGCCTCGTGTATGGACTCAAAGGAATAGCTGATTTATTTGGGGTCAGCCACCACACAGCTCAACGCTACAAAGACGGGCTCATAAAAGAAGCCGTGCGCCAGAATGGTCGTAAGATTGTAACGGATGCAGACTATGCACTTGAACTCTTTAACGAACGCAAGGGAATATGAGCCAGCCACGTCTTATTGGCGACATTATCGCCGACATACTCGCGGATATGCGCGAGCACGATATGGACAAGGTGTTCGAACAGGAATGGACAGATGTCAGCGACATCCTCAGATTTCCGAGCATCAGGAGCGTCGAACTGCAAATCAACATCGGGGAAGGGCTTATAGACACCACTCGTGTCCAGGGCCGGACCTATTGCAAGAACTCTGACATTGAGAAAGTCTACGGCACAGCAGACTTCTTTGTCAAAATCAAGAAACGCAATGGCAAATAAGGAATTGGCAGCGATACCATCACAGGTACCGGAGAGCACCCCTGCAATGCTCAACCCTGTTGAGGCCATACAGGAAGAAATTGAAAAGGCGAAGAGGGCACCCAAACGTGTGGGGCTCCTCTCCATCAAATCCGCAAACGCTTGGATTGAGGACTCATTACGGGCTCCAGATCCCAAGATGTACTTCCACGACCTGATAGTTCAATTCGAGAATACCGTAATATTCGCCTCAAGCAATGTCGGCAAATCCATTCTGGCAATCCAAATTGCGGAAGATATAGCTCACGAGGAAAAGATTCTATATGTTGACCTTGAACTCTCAGGGAAACAATTTCAGATGCGCTATACCGACCCTTCAACCGGCGAAATCCACATTTTCCCATCAAACTTCAGCCGTGCCGAGATAGATCCTGAACTTATCGTTGGCGCAGACTTGGAACAGGAGATTCTGGATTCGGTTGAGGAGGCCGCAAAGCAGGGAACACATTTCTTCGTCATCGACAACATCACATTTATCTGCAACGATAGCGAAAAAGGCTCCACAGCCGGTTCGTTTATGATGAAGCTGATACGTCTTAAGAAGAAGTACAATCTCACGACGATCGTCATTGCCCACACTCCAAAACGCAGAGGATGGGAACCGATAACCCAGAACGACCTTGCCGGCAGTGCCAAACTCATCAACTTCTTCGATGCAGGGATTGCCCTCGCCCGCAGCGCAAAGGACAACAATCTCCGCTACCTCAAACAAGTAAAAGTCCGTACAGGAGAATATCAATACGATGCGGAGAACGTAATTGTCTATGACGTCGTCAAGACTGACGGATTCCTCAAGTTCGAATTTCAGGGCTACGCCAAGGAAGACGACCATCTAAAGAACCGTGAGAGCAGTGATGACTATGACGAGATACAGGCAATCCTTCGTCTTAAGAAGGAAGGCAAAACAATACGCCAGATAGCTGAAGAAATGGATATGGCCAGCACGACCGTCCATAGACGTCTCAGAAAAGCGGAGAAAGAGGGCATCACATTGGAAGAGGCCTCAACCGAATCTGTTCCACCTGTTCCATCTGTTCCACGCACGGAACAAGTGGAACAAACGGAACACGTTTACGAGATGAAGCTTCCGTACAAAGATTAACGTCCAGATTATGAACTACAAATATCATCTCCTCAAATACAAGGGGCCAGCATCCCGTCTGACTTGCCCCAACTGCGGACGCAAACGCTGCTTTGCACCGTATGTCGATGATAATGACCAGATAATCGGTGAAGAATATGGCAGATGCGACCACGAATCCAGCTGCGGATATGTTAAATATCCACAAACAGATTTTTTCCCTTATCATAACTCCGTGCTGGAAAGAAACGTTTGGAAGCCCCAATATCGTAAGTCATACCAACACAAAATGAGATTGAGGCCGGAAAAGCCATACCAACAGCCGGAAAACATTTGTACAATTCCTCTTGAAGTCATGCGCAAGACAGTACGTCATCACACAATCAGCGACTTTCTGTCTTTCCTTCTGACGTTATTCGACAATGAGACAGTTTCAAACCTCATTGATGAATACCACATCGGAGTAACCAGAAATCTTGATGTGATTTTTTATCAAATTGATGGACTTGGAAGATGCCGGACAGGGAAGGTAATGAAATATGACCGCAAAACCGGACACAGAATCAGGGATGACTCTGCGAAAACTCCAGTGACGTGGGTACATTCACTTCTGAAGCAACGTGGAATCCTGCCACAAGAGTGGGAATTGACCCAATGTCTTTTCGGAGAACACCTGCTCAAGAAGTATCCCGACAAACCTGTCTGCCTGGTAGAATCAGAAAAAACAGCAATCATTTGTTCAGCGGTAAATCCCGATTGTTTATGGTTGGCCACCGGCGGCAAAGGTCAGCTCAACGATAGGGTTGAGGTACTTGAGGGACGCAGGATAATCGCTTTCCCAGACATAGACGGCTTTGAAACGTGGAAAGAAAAAGCTGCCGAACGACCCTACCTCAACATCGTTGTCTCAGACCTATTGGAACGCAATGCTACTCCGGAAGACCGTGATGCACATATAGATATCGCAGATCTTCTCATAAAATGGAGACAAAATCCGGTTAAGGCCACAAAAAACAATCCTGTTTTTGAGAGCATAAAACAATACTTCTCGCCAGAATTTCATTCAGAATTGATATCACTCATTGAAGATTTGGACCTTGAAGTCAAAAGTATCACCAAAATAAAGTAAATTTGGAAATCGGAGGATATGCATATGGGC
>JAZRYB010000004.1:0-3004 GCA_045600565.1 Candidatus Cryptobacteroides sp.
ACGGGCGTATCTTGCCGACAGCAAATGGCGAGTCGATAGAGTCTCTGTTGAGCAAATTCAAATTCTTCAAGAATGGGAAACTCACCAATGCTGCTGTTATGCTTTTTGCCAAGGACACCGGTGATTATTCGCAGTTGCTGCTCAGGATGGCACGTTTCGCTGGTACAGACAAGAATGAGTTTATCGACAACCAGAGGGTGAAAGGCAATTTCTTCGACCTCCTGGATGCCGGTATGGAGTTCGCCTACAAGCATCTGAATCTGGGAGGCAAGATTGTTGGTCTCCAGAGGGCAGATAAGCTAGAGATTCCAATAGAGGCCTTGCGAGAAGCACTTATTAACTCCTTCTGTCACAGGTTATACGATTCCCCTGGGGCTTCGGTAAGTCTGGCCATCTATGATGACCGGCTGGAGATTGTGAATCCGGGACGCTTGCCAAACGAACTGACAGTAGAGAGCCTTATGCAACCACACGATTCGTTCCCGAGGAATCCTGAGATTGCGGATTTTATGTTCAAGACCACCTATCTTGATAACTGGGGAAGTGGTGTGAAGCGTATGGTGGATGCCTGCACGGAAGCGAAAGTGCCTCTACCGAGGTATGAGCTTAGACCGGGTTGCGTGGCCATCATTTTTGACAGACCTAAGAGGTCGGCTTCGGAAGTCGGTGTCCTAAAAAATGTCACTGGAAATGTCACTGAAAAAATTCCATCTAATTTACCTGAAAGACAAAGACTTATCGTTGAGAGACTGATAAAGACAAGGGTTGTGGATGTCACTGGAAATGTCACTGAAAATGTCACCGAAAACGCATCTTCCCTTGCTGAACTTTTCAATGTTACTGAAAGGACGATTAAAAGGGATTTATCAAAGCTTCAATCTCTTGGCATTCTCAAGCACGAAGGACCAGACAAAGGTGGAAAATGGGTTGTTTTGATACAACTCAAAGAAGTAAGATAAGGAAGAAATCCAGAGGGAATAGATTGTTATGGATCAACCGAAAACAGAACGAATGCTTCGCCTGATGAAGATGATGTCAGGCAACATAAATTATACAGTTGACCAACTGTCGGAACATCTTGATATGTCCCAACGGACTATTTACAGGTACATTGACACTTTCAAGCAGGCAGGTTTTGTCGTTGAAAGGGTCTTGGCCAACACATACAAACTGGAAGGAATGCCACGTAGTGCTCCGAATTTCGACAAACTGATGTACTTCAGTGAGGAAGAGTCTTATTTGATCAATAATCTTTTAGACAGGCTTTCTCCCACGAATTCGCTGAAGAAAGGTATCAAGGAGAAGTTGGCTGTAATCTACGACAAGACTTCGATTGCTGACTTCGTTGACCGCAGGAGCAATGCCGCTCACGTGCAGTCGTTGACAGAGGCATCACGCGGCAAGAAGAAAGCCATTTTGAAGGATTATGAGTCCGGCAATTCGCATACTGTACGTGACCGTCTGATTGAACCGTATGGCTTCACAACCGATTATATCGATGTATGTGCCTATGACCTTGAGGATGGTCACAACAAGATTTTCAAGATAAACCGCATCGGCAGCGTGGAAGTTCTGGATGAGAAGTGGGAGGCGGAATCAAGCCATCGTAAGCAAGGGATGGATGTGTTCCGTATGACCGGGCACGTCTGCGGGCACGTCTGCTTGAAAATGACCGTGCTGGCAAAGAACCTGCTGTTGGAAGAATATCCGCTTGCTGAAAAGGTGCTAGAACGCAAAGGCAACGACTGGATGCTGGATGTGGATATCTGTAATTGGGCCGGTGTGTGCCGTTTCTATGTGGGCCTTGCCGATGAAATCAAGATTATCGACTCTCCGGAGCTCGTGGACTATGTAAAGACCTATCTTTCCAAGAATCTTTCGAAACTGTAATATGAAGAAGCTGACATTCAAAATCCAACTGGAAGGAATCAAGCCTGCAATTTGGCGTGTGCTGCAGGTGCCTTCCGAAATGTCCGTAGAGGACTTTGCCGTGAACATCCAGATTGCTATGGGCTGGACTTACAGCCATATGTATGGGTTCGCAATTGAAGACAGGGAGTACTGGAGCAGTGAGTTTATGGAAGAAGTCGGAGATAATGACAATGTCTATCCTTATGACAATATGTTAGTGGAAGATTTGTTTGCATTCAAGAAACCGGTGACTTTCATCTATGATTTCGGAGATGACTGGAGACATTCTGTCAAGCTTATCCATACCGAGGAGTATGCCAAGGGAGAACGGAAATGCGCGAAGATTCTTGATGGCGCCAGATGCTGTCCCCCGGAGGACGTTGGTGGTATTTACGGCTATCAGGAGATGCTGAAAGCCATCAAGGACCCGTTCAGTGAAGAGTCGGAACGTTATGACGAATGGCTTGGAGGCCGATTCAAACCGGAAAGATTCAATATCAGAGAGGTAGCGTCTGACCTTGCTTTTTATCGGATGCATCATATTTTCCCCGGTGCGGAACCGGACGAACTTGACTTCATCGACCCGGTAGATGGAACGAGGTATTATTCATAGCCAATGCGCCGCATTCTCTTCATATGTCACGGTAATATATGCCGCAGTCCGATGGCCGAGTTCATCCTGAAAGCCCTTGTAAGAGCAAAGGGCTTGGATAACTTGTATTACATTGAGAGTGCAGCCGTATCGACGGAGGAAATCGGCAACCCTATATATCCGCCTGCAAAGCGCTGCCTCACCAATCACGGGGTCGTGTTCGATGCCGGGAAACGGGCAAGGCAGATTACGCCAGCGGATTATGACCGCTTTGACCGTCTTATCTGTATGGACTCCAGCAACCTGCGCTGGCTACGCCGCATAATTCCGGATGACCAGCAGAAGAAGGTGCACCTGCTGATGTCCTACACAGGACGTAGCCGCGACGTGGCTGACCCGTGGTACACAGGCGATTTTGAAACGACCTTTCAGGATATTCTTGAGGGCTGCGAAGCAATGTTAAGATTACCGCAATGAGACTTGTAATACAGAGAGTAAAAG
>JAZRYB010000005.1:0-6654 GCA_045600565.1 Candidatus Cryptobacteroides sp.
TGGAGTTGTTCAGTGTGAATACTCCATCTGAGTGAGCAATCAGTTTCGCGTTCTTCTTGGGGTCATTTGCATAGTTGATTTCACCGGAGAAGGCCCCTCTTCCTCCATGAACGATTTGTCCCATCATAATTCCTGCAATTCGTTTGTTTCGTTTTCTTCCTCTTTCGCTGCGACCTCTCTGAGGTGTCTGCCGTAGGCAAGCAACTGGCCCAGTTCTTCAAGGATTGAGTCGCATTTCTCAGACTGGGGGAAGTATCCATGTCTGCGAAGATAATCTCTGATGTCCTTCACGTTGTTGCCGAGGTTGCTCAGGTCATGAAGAAGCTTGATGAACTCCGGTGAGACCGCCTGCCTGACAGTCCCTTTCTCCAGCGTCTCTCTGATGTATTTCAGCCTTGTCTTGTTTGCTGTCTCGGCATTGATGTCGATGATGGCATCCAGCTTTGGCGAAATCTTGACGTGAAGGTCAATGGACATCTTCTCGTAAGCGGGCACCTTCGGCCTTCCTCCCTTGTTGTTGATGATGTGTTTTTTCTTTGTCATGATTGCGTCTTTTTGAGATGTTGATGTTTGAATGAAGGGAAAGAATAAGGGTATGGCTCAATGGGCATTTTGCCAAAAATGGCTTTCGTTTTGGTGCATCCAAAACACAAACTTGCCGCCCAAAAACAATCCATTTTTTCTTTCACCCGAAACGAATACACTGTTTCATACAGCAATGATGGCATTGACAGCTGATTGTTGAGAGGAATGACTCAGCGAATTATCGACATTATTGATATTATTGACACTATGCATCGGTCGGCTGCCCAAAGGATCCCGGAGACATTAAAAATGTCGATAATGCCGAAAATGTCAATAATGTCACCCTATATCCTTTTGGTATACCGCCCATGCTCGTCCCAGTCGAACAGGACGCCCTTGAATTTCCGGAGGAACCTGTTGACAGCACTCTCGGACATTCCTATCACCTTTCCCTTCTCTTTTGCCTCTGCGGTGGTGAAGGTGGATTCGAGCATCTCGAAAAGTCTGACCTGATTCTTTTTCATTGTCGCAGGAGAAGACTCCTCAATCTGTTCGACGGTCTCAAGGGCACTCCAGAAGAAGTAGTCCGCCAGCAGGGTGGCGTAGACGGCCGCATTCATGTCGACGACTGCGGACGGGGCTGTCTCGCCACTGAACTCGTACATGGTCTGGAGGATGAGGGCGAACTTGTTCGCGTAGTCCTGCACCTTGTCAAACACGCCTATCTCGGTCTTGGTCCCGCAGCATTTCAGTTTATGAACCCGGTCGTTTCTCCAGATCATGACATGCTCGTGGGCTTTCTCAGAATAGCGGTACTCCGCCACGCATTCGAACACGTTGTAGTCCTCCTCGCACTTGTCATAGATTCCTAGGAGGAAGTCTTTCCAAAAGGCGGTCAGTTCCTCCGGGAACTCGTTGTCGTTCCAGTCAAAGACCTCGTCCGAGGTCATCCTTGCCTGAAGTATCCTGTACTGGAATCCGTTCGCCTGGTCATCACCGGCCAGGTCCTTGCAGAGCACGTCCGGCTGGATGGTACCTATCACCGACACGCAGGACTCCCTCAAGCTCTCGACATCGTCGGTTGATTTGCGGTTCACGGTCAGGCCGCCTCCGTTGTACACGGACAGCCAGAACTCCTTGTCCCCGCCCTTGTGGTACTGGTCCATGCTGTGGAACCATTGCGCCAGTTCGTCTATGACAACACCCAGTCCGTGCGGGTTGCAACGGTGTACCCCGGCCACGCTCTCCCGGGTGATGTCCGAGACAAGGATCTGCGAGCATCGGGGCTTGTCGGCCGTTGTACCTTCGGGATCGTTACGGAGCGCACGGCGGTATTCCGTCAGGCTGCGGGTGTAGTTCTCTATGCCGTCATGGGTCCTGTCCCATAAAGGCCCGAAGGCAAACTTCAGCGGGTGGCTCTTGTTCGTCCCCGGGTCTCCCACTATGGCCATGAACAGGATGGGCTTAACCACCCAGCTGCTGTTCCTGACCAGAACCCGGCGGGAACCTATGGCCACGGCGACGGCGGTAAGTATCGCACTTCCGAAAAACTCGACGGGATATCCCAAGATGTCGTGGGCGGTCTCTATGAGCCGGCGTATCCTTGCCGGGAACGCTGCGATAGGGAAAGTCCCTGATAATCCTTGCACCATGACCCTATCTGTTTTTGGTGTGAAGTATCTTCTGGACGTCACTTCTCCGGAACATGGTCTTCCCTCCCACTCTGGCGGGAACCAGATATTTCCTGGCTGCCCATTTGGTCAATGTGGAATCGCATACATGCAGAAGCTCCTTTACTTCCGCACGCGTGAGAAACTCCCTGCAGGACTCCGCTTCTCTCTGTCGACGGTCCTCTTCTTTGGTCTTCTTGATAATCAAGTTGGCAAAGTCCACAAGCTCATCGTGCCCGATGTTGTAGTAGACTTTCCTGCCAATCATCGGCTGGATGTCGTTGTCTTTACTCATATTATTGATGAATTAAATGGATAACAAAAAACCACCCTTCGTTACTGAAAGGTGGCGCAAGTTATCTCTATTTCCGATGACCGGCTTTCCGATAAATTTCCGGAAAATAATTGGAAACGATTTTTTCTACAATCTACTCATGGTGAGGATATAATTAATTGATATAGTGCGAGTTGATCCAGAAACAAAAAAAATGGAGGACCACATGATTTATTTTCTTTCCTTTCCGTTTTTCAATGCAAAAATCAGTTTTTGCTGTTCTATCTCCCTGCGTAGTTCTTCCTGGGTAGGCATATAAGTCAGGTACTTGGCCATATAAAGTTGGTCATTGTTGTGAAGACAAGAGTACTTTGCCACATCAGCATCGGTATCCGCGCAGAGAAGGATACCGATAGTGGGATTATCACTTTCTGAACGGTACTTCTCGTCATACATTTTCACATACATATCCATCTGACCGGCATCCTGATAATCTACTGTATTTGTCTTCAAATCAATAAGGACGAAACACTTGAGAATATAATTGTAAAAGACCAGGTCGATGTAATAATCCCTTTTCTCTGTATGGATATGCTTCTGCCGGTCAACAAAAGCGAATCCCTTTCCAAGTTCCATAAGGAAGGTGGTGAGATGGCTCAGTATGCTTTGCTCAAGATCGCTTTCTGTGAAATCGGTTTTATTGTGGAAGCCAAGGAATTCGGCAATGACCGGATTCTTCATGTACTCCAACTTGTCCTGAAGAGGAGCAGTTATGGCCTTCATTTCCGCTTCGACTTTCTCTTTTGCAGGGGATTGAAGTAACCTGGAATAATATTGCGAGGCGATATTCCGCTGGAGAGTACGAACACTCCATGCCTGGTTTACCGCTTCTCTCTCATACCATAAGCGAGCATCGTCACTGTCCACCTGAAGCAAGGTCCTGTAGTGCGACCAGGACATCTGGATTGTAGCATCAGATACCAGTGTCGAATATATGTCAGATTGTCCACACAATGTGTGGATAATTCCGGTTCCATATTCTCCACACGCCGTGTGGACAATTCTTTTCGTTTGATTATCAACCTTGAACAACGACGGATATGCCTTGGCGAAGTTGAGATAGTAATAGAGATTCGTCCTGTCAAAGCCTTGCCCGTATTTGGCGGTCAGCCTATCTGCAAGGCATGGGATCACACGTTTCCCATACTCGGCTCTTGATTCCCCCTTCAGTTCGTCTTCCTCAATACGTTTCCCGAGTAGCCAGTTGCGTTTGACGAGCAGGATGTTAACCATTCTGTATGCCGTTCCAAGAGCCTGTTCGATGATAGCTTCCGAGTCTGAAAGCAACGAATTGAATTCCTGCGAAGGAATGGACTCAAAAGTCTCTATGTTATCTGTTTTCTTAGCCATAAGGGCATCCAATTTCTCAAATATAAGCAAAAATGTGAAATTCTATTCGCCTGTCACAAATCTATCAAGTTCCTTCTGCACGTCCTGATACTCGTAATCTATGAGATGGTCGCAGGCGTTGCGGAACGTCTTGCGGAACGAGTCCTTCATCCGGCCGTTGCCACAGTAAGGGTACACCAGACTGGCGAAAGCGGACTGGTTATTCCTGACATACTCCAGATCGACCATCGCCATGAAGAACTTGGCGAGTTTGTTCAAGTATCCATGGGCAAGATTCTTGTCCCTGACACCGATTTCCAGGGCCCATCTGAACAGTTCATCAGCTTTTTCGTAAGCGCGTCTGTCACAGACAAGATCCTTGAATGTGATTTCCCTGGCGCCGTCGCTGCCGGAAGACAATTCTTTCAAGTAGGCCCTCAGGTCTGCCGCCTTCCTCTGCTCCTTTCCCAGTTTCCCGGACAGGGCATCTATCTCCTGACGGATTTCTCCGATGCGGGACGGATTACGTTGCAGTTCCGCATTCAATGTCGCTATGCCCTCTTTGGTCTCCGCTATTGCCGACTGGCTCCTTTCAACATGATCCCTTAATTCATTCCTCATCTCCCTGATGAGGTCCGCAGTCTCCAAACTGCCTTCCCGGGCATCGTTCAGCCCCTCAAGGATGGCCTTCTCGGCTGTCGTCCGTCTGCCGTCAATCTCCTCAAGCCTTTCAAGGATGATACGCCTGTCATCCTCAAGCTTTGTCTTGCGTGACTCGAAACACTCCGCACCGGATGATATGAGGCGCGAGAAGGAATCAATAAACCCGCATATTGAATGCCCCACGTCATTGAGAGTGAGAAAGGCCCTCCCATATTTATCCGACTCCCTGTTTTTGAACAGCAGCCATCTGCTTTTGACATAGAAGGCGAACACCATAATCAGAGCCAACGCTGCCGCTATGAAAATGCCAATGCGCAACCATGGCTGGTGGACAGACGTAGCAACGCATGTAAGAAGGAAGGAGATTACAAAGCTTATTCTTCCCATAAAGCGCAGGCGTTCCTGCTTGTCCTGATTGTCCGTCGTCATTTCTCAAGAATGTTTACAAGATCTTTCTTCATGTCGATGTCAATGTTCCTGTACCTCGCAAAAGCACGGCTGTTGTCAGAGTGACCCGTCAGAGAAGAGACAAGATGCTGGTCCTTGACCTCCTTGTAGATGTTCCCGATGAATGTGCGGCGGGCCATATGGCTGCTAGCCACCTCGTTTATCGGTTTCTTCACTTCCGTTCTGGTCAAAGGATCAAGGATGGTCACCAGGCGGGTGACCTCGGCCTTTGCCAGGATATCCTTGATGGCATAGTTGTAGTTCTGACTGCTGATGAAAGGAAGAAGGGATTCTCCCGGCAGGTCTTTGTACTTGTCAACGATGCTTTTGGCCAAGGTATTCAGAGGGACCACAACGGTTTTGGCATTCTCCTTTATGGTCTTGTTCGGGATATACTCCAGGGCACCGTTGATGATATCCTTCTTTGTCAAGCGGTTCAGGTCTCCCACCCTGCAGCCGATATTGCACTGGAAGACGAAGATATCTCTCTGGACGGCCAGATCCGGTTTGTCAGAGAAGTCTGCGGCATAGATGGTTTTCAGTTCGTCCAGTGTGAGGTAGTATGGAGAGCCGTAGCGTTCGCCTTCTCCTTTCTCGAAACCGTCGAATGGATTGCGTTCAATGATTCCCTTTTTAACGCACCAATTTACAAATGCCCGGAAGTTCTTCATGATGCCTGCAACGGTATTGCCGCCGCGCTGTCCTATCGTCCTTGTTTCCGGATACGCCTTGAGGATGTCAGGATAGGTCTCTATGATATCATGCTCGTCAACGATATAGTCATATATGGAATTCAGGTCTTTAGTCGTGAGGCTCTTCACGTCAATGGCATATTTCTTTTTGCCGGGCTTTGAAAGCCTGACATATTCAGAATACCTCAGCAGCAGACGGCGTAGGACATCATAATGTTTCCTGCGTCCGGGAACTGGCTTCCTCTCGGCTAGGAACCTGTCGAAGATAGTACTGAAATCATCCTTTTTGGGTGCAGGCCTGACAGCGCGCTGCTTCCCCTCGTAATAGTCATTCAGAATTTTATCAAGCCATCCTTTTTCTACCTTTCCCTTCTCTTTATCCTCATTATATGCTTTGCGGACATAGGCTCTGAGCTTATCTATCTCCCCGTCTATTTTCTTACGCTCCTCATCAGGGCAGACAACACGGGCCTTTACCTTTTCGTTCTTTTCGTCCCACATATCGGAGCGAACTTCCAGATTGGTCCTACACCTGAAATAGACGGACCGCCCATCTACGACCCTGATATATATTGGCACGTAATCACCGCCTTTAATTGAGCGTAAAGTCCTGATTTGGAATACGATAGTCATATTCTATAAACAATGTGTTTGCAAATATAATCATTATCAATAACTTACGGAAGACTTGGCAAACATTTGGCAAACATCTCCGTATTTTTGATTATTAGCATTTACTGTATCTTACCATGTATAAATTTTCTATATACTTATGTCTCAATGTTTTAAGTCGCATAAACGTATCAATATTTTAAGGTATTCAAAAGTAAAGAAAAGTATTTTTCGAATCCCAACGGAATCACTTCCATAAACGCATAATGCCCTGTATCAACACGATACAGGGCATTATCATATTTATACCCAAGTGTTTACAAAGCCGATTTTATTCCGGCAAACAGTATTACCCCAGTCGACGAATCCTCGACGGTGAAGA
>JAZRYB010000006.1:0-53079 GCA_045600565.1 Candidatus Cryptobacteroides sp.
GGAGCGTACGCACAGTACAGACCTCAAGGCCTGGAGCAGACAAAATCTCCCCGAAAACCTTGCGGCCAAACGAGTGCGGATACTCAGAAATGCAGTTTGAAATCGTGACCATAAAAAATGTTTAACTTAACAGCCTAATAATAAAATTCATCACCCATTTCAAAACAGGTTCTAAGTAATTTCAAACATTCAAAAGTAATTACGATATTTACTATCCCCATGAATATTCAGCGCATTATAGGGCAATCTCTATTATTGACAACTATGCTGCTCCTGCCGGCAAAATTGCTTGCCCAATATGCTGAAACATCGAATTATCAATACGGTTTGCCCTATACCGGAGCCGCCTCCTGGACAACCGGGAAGAAAATCGGCTTGTCCCTCTTTGAAGGACAGGCCTTCAACATCTCTCTTCTTCTTTTTGACAAATACATACTGAAAGAAGATTTTGCTCAAGTCACATTTGAAGACATAAAACGAAATATGAAGTTCGGCACCGGATGGGACAATGATTCTGTAGGAATCAATATGATAGGCCATCCTGCTCAGGGCTCTGTCTATCATATAATCAACCGCCTGAACGGATTGAGCTTCTGGGGCTCGCTCCCGATTGTTTTTTTTCATTCCACTGCCTGGGAATTACTGTGCGAAACAGAGCCGCCATCTCCGAATGATTTTTTCACGACATCATGGAATGGTATGATAATGGGCGAAACTCTATGGCGAATCGGCAACTTTGCATTCCACAAATCCGCACGCAAAGGCGTTGACTTCCATTTAAAGACCGGACTTGGAGCAAGAGCCGTCACAGAATTGTCGCACTCGACCGGGCGACCTGCGGGCTCCCCCGCTGCAGGCGCAGGCGCATCAGCGACAATAGATATTATCTATGGAGACCGCCTGCATCTCAAGAGCAACGCTCCGCTCAGCTTCTTCGACCTTCATTTGACGGCATCTTTGGGCACGGGGCAATCTCCGATTGGTGAATTTACCCTGCTGAGCCGGCTGTGGGGGCTGGAACTTAATCCCAAAAAGGGGGAAGCGGTATTCGGAATTTTCGACCATATGAGTTCATTTCTGTCCGAAAGCTGGACAAAGAACCGAGCCCCATACAGATGTGCTGAGGCCGCCTCCGTAGGCCCCGGCATTTTCTATTCACACAACAGATTCACCACAGGGGCATTCATAGCCGCCACGATAATCGGAGCCGCCACGACAGATTACTATGAAGTCTATGACAGGGATTATAACTTCGGCAGCGGTTACAGCATCAAGAGTATCAACACTTTCAAGGCTTCAGACATATTCTCTGTCGGTCTCAATTTCCGGCATTACCAACTATTCACTTACTGGGGAGACAAGCCTACCGACATTGAAGACAGGCACTATGTAAATTCGATGGGAGACAATGGGACAACGTTGACGGAGATATTGAATCTGATGACAACCATTTCCCCATTCACTCATTTCGGAATCGATTTAAGCGTATTCTTTATTCACCGACGGTCCTTCTATCATATCCACCCTTCTGTCAGAGCATCCCACCTCACTGCGGAGCTCGGATTCAAGTATCTTTTCAATACCAATCGCTGACACGGGATCTGCGGTACGATGAATGGTAGAAAATGAGAAAAAACCCGGCAAATTCACCGGGCTTTTTTGTGGTCCCAGCAGGGCATGATCCAGCGACTCCCTGATTATGAGTCAGGTGCCCTAACCAACTGAGCTATGGGACCGATACAAGTACCGACACTGCGTGTCGGCACTGCAAATATAGGAATTTTCTAATAAATCCTATCACACTTTGATTTCGACTTCAACACCTGAAGGCAACTCGAGTTTCATCAAAGCGTCAACTGTCTTGGCGTTTGAATCCTCAATGTCGAGAAGTCTGCGGTATGAATCGAGCTCAAACTGCTCACGAGCCTTCTTGTTGACGAAGGTTGAGCGGTTTACAGTGAATATCTTCTTGTTGGTAGGAAGTGGAATAGGACCATTAACCTTCGCACCTGTTGACTTCACTGTATCAACGATCTTGGACGCTGACTTGTCAACGAGCATATGATCGAAAGATTTGAGTTTAATTCTAATTTTCTGGCTCATTTTATTTACAATTTTTAACAATCAATTAATCTTCGTCGTTCGGCATCCTATACCCGCTCTTTTCGATAATATCCTTTGCTAGGGCAGTCGGGACTTCTGAATAATGATCAAATGACATCGTGCTAGTTGCACGTCCCGATGACAAGGTCCTCAGGACGGTGACATAACCGAACTGCTCAGCAAGTGGCACGTATGCCTTGATTATTCGGGCTCCGTTGGCGGTGGAGTCCATAGCGACTATCTGACCGCGCCTGCGGTTGAGGTCCCCGACAATGTCTCCCATATAATCCTCCGGAGTGACTACCTCAAGATTCATAATAGGCTCCATAAGTACAGGCTTACACTTTGGACAAGCATGTCTGAAGGCCATACGGGCGGCAATTTCGAAAGAAAGCTGGTCTGAATCGACAGGATGGAACGATCCGTCAAGTACCGTTACCTTGAGAGACTGGACTTCATATCCGGCAAGAACGCCATTGGCCATAGCAGCCTGAAAACCCTTCTCGATACAAGGTATATACTCCTTGGGGATATTCCCACCCTTGACCTGATTCTCGAACTGAAGTCCGGAGACTCCTTCGTCTGCAGGTCCGATTTCGACGATAATGTCTGCAAATTTTCCACGTCCACCGGTCTGCTTCTTAAAGACCTCGCGATGCTGATAAGTCGTGGTGATGGCCTCCTTGAAATTCACCTGAGGCGCACCTTGATTGATTTCAACACCGAACTCTCTGCGAAGACGGTCAATAATGATATCAAGGTGTAACTCTCCCATACCACTGATGACTGTCTGACCGGTTTCGTGATCTGACTTGACTGTGAATGTAGGATCTTCTTCTGAAAGCTTTGAAAGAGCTATCCCGAGCTTATCGAGATCCTGCTGAGTTTTCGGCTCGACAGCGATACCGATAACCGGATCAGGAAATTCCATAGACTCGAGCGCAATAGGATGATTCTCGGCACAGATAGTATCTCCTGTCCTCAAATCCTTAAACCCGACTGCCGCACATATGTCTCCGGCCGAAACAAAATCGATAGGATTCTGATGGTTGGAATGCATTTGATACAGACGGGCGACTCTCTCCTTCTTGTCGGAACGTACATTATACACATATGAGCCGGCATCAAGACGCCCTGAATATGCTCTCAGAAAAGCGAGACGACCTACAAACGGATCTGTTGCAATCTTAAATACAAGAGCTGCGAACGGCTGATCCTCATCCGGATGACGCTCTATTTCATCTCCCGTCTTAGGATGGGTACCTTTGACAGAACCCTTCTCCAACGGTGAAGGAAGATAGCGCATCACAGAATCAAGAAGGAACTGAACACCCTTGTTCTTGAAGGAAGAACCGCAGCAAGCAGGGACAATGGACATATTGATGGTACCCTTGCGAAGAGCCGAGATAATCTCGTCCTCTGTCAGAGAGTCCGGATTCTCGAAATACTTGTCCATAAGGGCATCATCACATTCAGCGGCGGCTTCAACAAGTCTGTCTCTCCATACGGCCACATCGCCCTCCATATCAGCAGGAATCTCATCAATGTGATAGTTGACAAGATCTTCTCCGGAATCGTAATAAACAGCCTTACGTGAGATAAGGTCCACAATTCCTAAAAATTTATCCTCTGCTCCAATAGGAAGACAAATAGGGACCGCATTCGCGCCCAGCTTTGTCTTTATTTCCTCAACGCAAGCGAGGAAATCAGCCCCGACACGGTCCATCTTGTTGATATACGCAATTTTCGGCACACCATACTTGTCAGCCTGACGCCATACGGTCTCAGACTGCGGCTGCACACGGCCGACAGCACAGAATGTGGCAATTGTCCCATCGAGTACGCGAAGAGAGCGCTCAACCTCCACAGTGAAATCCACGTGCCCCGGAGTATCAATCAAATTAATCTGATAAGTATCTCCGTTATAGTGCCAGAAGGCTGTGGTCGCAGCAGATGTGATAGTAATACCACGCTCTTGCTCCTGAACCATCCAATCCATCGTGGCGGCACCTTCATGGACTTCACCTATCTTGTGAGTCTTGCCCGTATAGAACAAGATTCTCTCGGAAGTTGTCGTCTTACCGGCATCGATGTGCGCCATGATACCGATATTCCTCGTGTATTTAAGATCTCTTTTCGCCATTATTTCAGATTAGAAACGGAAGTGTGCGAAGGCCTTGTTGGCCTCAGCCATACGATGCATATCTTCTTTTCTCTTATATGCACCACCTTCGTTGTTGTAAGCGGCAACGATTTCTGCACAGAGTTTTTCAGCCATTGAACGGCCGGAACGCTTGCGAGCATAGAGTATCATATTCTTCATTGAAAGGGAGACCTTTCTCTCTGGGCGCAACTCTGTAGGCACCTGGAAGTTTGCTCCACCGATACGGCGTGACTTGACCTCGATCTGAGGGGTGACGTTCTCGAGAGCTTTCCTCCAAATATCTAGAGGAGCCTTGTCAGAATCTTTCATCTTCTCGCCTACCAAATCAATGGCATCGTAAAAAATAGAATACGCGATACTCTTCTTGCCCTGCAACATAAGATTGTTCACGAACTGTGTCACACTGGTGTCGTGATACTTAGGATCAGGAAGTAGAATCCTCTTTTTAGGCTTCGATTTTCTCATTTTGAAAAAAATAAAAGGTGATAAAAACTAAAATTACTTCTTAGACTTCTTCGGCCTCTTGGCTCCGTAGAGAGAACGTGACTGTGTCCTACCCTCTACACCAGCAGTATCCAAAGCTCCTCTAAGGATGTGGTAACGTACACCAGGAAGGTCCTTTACACGACCACCACGGACAAGCACGATTGAGTGCTCCTGAAGGTTGTGGCCCTCTCCCGGAATGTAAGCATTGACCTCTTTTGCATTTGAAAGACGTACACGAGCGACCTTACGCATAGCTGAGTTAGGTTTTTTAGGTGTAGTTGTGTACACACGCAAGCATACGCCACGCTTCTGAGGACAAGCATCCAGGGCGCGAGACTTTGATTTCACTTCAATGACCTCACGACCTTTGCGAACTAATTGTTGAATTGTTGGCATAAATGTTTGTTAAACTGAAATTTATGTTAAAAGCCCCCAAAAATTTGGGGGCTGCAAATATAGTAATTATTTTTCAAATAACAACTATTTGAATGCGGCGAATTCTATATCCTTTTCAGCTCTTGCCTTGAGAGATGCATCTTTACCGGCAAGTTCAAGATATTTGGCAACATCAGCAGACTTACCCTGACGAGCTGCGATGATAGCATTAAGATACTGAACCTCAGGGCTCTGGCACTTAGAAGCAGCGGCAGCTTTATCGAGCTGTTTGTTGAGGATGTAAGCGAGAACTGTGTTGTGGCAGCACCCCGGAGCTCCTGCAAGCTCTGCAGCGGCCTTTGCATAGTTGCCGGTGAGAATATCCACAACACCCTGATTTGCCTTCGCCTCAGCGGTTCCAGCCTCTGCAAAGAGCTTGGAAGCACTTGCGTAGTCACCTGCGCGAAGCGCGAGAACACCTTGAACATTCTTCAAGTCAGCATCCTTAGTCTGAACCTTTGCAAATGCGCTCTGTGCCTGTGCGTCCTTGCCATCATTGAGATAAACGACACCGATATTGAAGCGTGCTGCATCACTGTTGTATTTCTCGACAGCCTTGTTGTAGATGTTGATCTTCTTTGCTGAATCTTCGACAAGAGTAGCGGCGCGCAGAAGAGCGGTCTCGTCAAGAACATCGCTGTTGGCATTAATGAGCTCAACAAGCTCCTCGCTTGTGAAGTTCTTGTACTCGACATTAGCGATGAATCTTGCACGACGGAGCTCAGGAAGGACACCGCCCTTGAGCTCTTTGTAAATCTCAGACATATTCTTAATCTCGCTCTCACGTACGGCAGGATCGCTATACATTGAAAGAACGCGGAGAATCAAATCCTTGTCTTCGATATTTGACTTGGAAACGAGCTCCTGGAAGCCTTCCCAGTCCTGACCGATGCTCTTTACCTCAGGAGCAAGTGTCTCGTGTCCCTTGGTGACTTTATTCCAAGCTTTCTGTGCAGACTCTGAACGATCGTCTGAAAGATCGCTGTTGAGCTTCTGTCCACCGTCAGGTGATGCATAGGCGACAACTTCCGTGCTGGTGAGAGTCTTTCTTTCATTTGCCTTGACCTCATCAAGAGCAGCAAGGAAATCCTTTACTGACTGTCCCTTGAGCTGGCTGTTTCTTACAACGGAAGAATTGATTGAATAAAGAATCTGGCCTTCCTCTGTCTGTTTGATAATCTCCTGATATCCATCAGCCTTGAGTGAATAGTATCCACCCTTCTTTACAAGCATATATGTAGTATTCGCACCATCAGCAACCTTCTTTGTAGGAAGAACGACTGTCTTGTTCTTTACAGTGACGACACCGCGAAGCTCAAGATGTGATTTCTCCATACCCTCTTTGTAAGAAATGCTGACTCTTTCAGAGACAGTTGAACCCTTGGATGAAACAACCTTATAGTTGTCTTTTACTTTCTCACCCTGATAATAGAGAGGAGCGCCTTCTGCCTCACCGCCATCAAACACGATGACAGGGGTGACCTTAACGACAGCCTTTGGATGGAAATATCCATCAGGATAAGTAACGGTAATGAATTCATCGATATTGCCGGCAACGACTTCAAGAACTGAAGGATTGCACTCAACAAGAACTTTGTCTGCCATCTCAGCCATCTTGTTGGCTGAAGAGCAGGCAACAACTGAAAGTCCGAAGACTACAAGTGAAACAATCTGTAAAAATCTTTTCATAATAAATATAAGTAGTTTTTAATATAATTGCCCATTCGTTGCAAAGTTAAACAGAAAAAAGGATTTTTCTAATAAAATATGTAACTTTGTGGCACTATTTTGCAAAAATGGACGCTCAAGACCTTCAAAGGATAAAAAACAAATATGATATCATCGGAAATGACGCGGTTCTCAACCGGGCTATCGAGACGGCCGTTGCCATTGCTCCGACTGATTTGACCGTGCTCGTTATGGGAGAAAGCGGTGTCGGAAAGGAGAATATACCCAAAATCATCCACAACAACAGCCGACGCAAGAATGGCAGATACCTCTCCGTCAATTGCGGAGCCATTCCTGAAGGGACCATCAACGCGGAGCTGTTCGGACACGAAAAGGGTGCATTCACCGGAGCCGTCAGCGAAAGAAAAGGCTATTTTGAAGAGGCGGATGGCGGCACTCTTTTTCTTGACGAAATCGGAGAGCTCCCGGAATCCACCCAGGCAATGCTCCTGCGTGTACTTCAAGACGGTGAATTTATCAAAGTCGGTTCTTCTAAAGTCGAAAAAACCGATGTCAGAGTCATTGCCGCCACAAATGTCAATCTCATTCACGCTGTCAGCCGGGGCAAGTTCCGCGAGGACCTCTTCTACAGATTGAACGCAATCCAAATCCAAATGCCGTCCCTGCGGGAGCGCAAGGATGATATCTATCTGCTCTTTCGGAAATTCACCTCCGATTTTTCAGAAAAATACGGAGTCAGCAAAATCACGCTGTCCCACGATGCCATAGCTATGCTGAGGAGTTACCGATGGCCCGGCAACATACGGCAGCTCAAGAACGTGGCTGAGACTATTTCAGCGCTGGAATCCATAAACCTTTCATCATCGACAGAAAAGCACGAAATCGATGCCGCTACGCTTTTGGGCTATATGCCAAAAGATGATCCCATCACTCTTCCGGCTCTGGTCGGCGGGAAAGAAGGCGGTTCCATCAACTCATCCGACAAGCAAATGATAATAAATGCGCTTCTGGACCTGAAACACGAAGTCGATCGGCTCAAGAGTGTCGTCTATGGTGACGGTGCGCAAAAAATCAACTCTTCCGCGCCAATACCTGCGGACAACATTCCGGAAGAGCAGGAGGCGGAATGGCAGGAAAGCGAAATAGGGCAATCCTCTTCTTCACTCTCACTTCAAAAAGCCGAAGAAGACAATATTCAGAAAGCTTTGGAGAAATACCACGGCAACAGGAAAAAGGCTGCCGAAGAGCTGGGAATCTCCGAAAGGACGTTATATAGAAGACTTTCCAAAAATGAAAATAACTGAACGTACAGCTATCCTTCCGTGCATCTTGGCCCTCGCGCTCACGTCCTGTGGAATCTACTCGTTCTCAGGGACTTCCATTCAGCCAGACGTCAAGACTGTAACCATCAATTATTTTGATTATAAGGCATTGAGGATGAATCCTACCCTGAGCAACGACATTACCGAAGCGTTGCGTACAGAGTTCAGGAAGATGACCAGACTTGAGCAGGTGGATATGGACGGAGACATAGAAATCACCGGAGAGGTGACTGGTTATGACGTGTCCGCCGCCGCCGTGACCGCAGACGAAGTAGCCGCAAAGAACAGACTTACCGTCTCGGTCAAGATTACGTTCACCAACAGATTATATCCCGAAGAGGATTTTGACAAGAGTTTCTCACAATATGAGGAATATGATTCGACCAATTCCCTTGATGCAGTTGAATCCTCACTCTGCGCCGACATCATCAAGAAACTTGTCGATGATATTTTCAACGCCTCTGTGGCCAATTGGTAGGAGCATATGAACGCATTGAAAAGCTTACCATTGAACGACTTGATAAGTGTCGTGGAACAATATCCCTGGTTCGGAGCCGCCCGCAAGGAACTTGGTGTCCGTACCGAAGAGTTCCGTGATGCCGCATTGTATGTGGGAGACAGAAAAATACTTTCCACCCTGGCAGTACAAGCATCCGGGAAGCATTGCGGCGGTTCTATCAAGGAAGTCCTTGAGACTTCAGCAAGCGTGGAAAAGCATACTGAAGTGCGTATCATAGGTGGCGACTACTTCTCACGTGAAGATTACGAAAAGGTCGATAGAATTGGAGACGGGATCTCCGTATTCCCAAAAATCGAGACACCTCCTCCAATTGAATCTGTTTCACAAAGCCACGAAGAAGATAATTTTACAGACCTCTGCACCGAAACTCTTGCTCGGATTTACGCCGAACAAGGTCATTTTGAGCAGGCAAAGAGTATTTATTCCAAACTTATTTTGCGATATCCAGAAAAAAATGCTTACTTTGCAGCCCTTATCGAAAAATTAGGTGTAGAAAATTAAAAATAATAAAATATGAACGCACTTTTCTTAATTCTGACTGTTCTCATCATCATAGCTGCAATCCTCCTTGTCGCTGCAGTATTGCTTCAGAACAGCAAGGGCGACGGAATGGCCAGCAATTTCATCGCAGGCAACCAGACCCTCGGTGTAAGGCAGACCGCAGACCTTCTTGAGAAAGTTACCTGGGTTCTTGTATCCTTCATTCTCGCCGTATCAATCATTACAGCTTTCACGACAGGCTCCAACGGTACAGACATCGACATAACAGACAAGATTGAGAATACCGTCACCAATCAGGCTCCGGAATTCCCTGCAACTCCTATTCAGCAGAGTGATCCCGCAACACCGGCAGAGAGCAACTGATCAGTAGTCTGACAGATTGTCAGTCCGGAAGGGCTGGAATATATTTTGAGATTTTAACGCTCGCCGCCAAAAGGCGGGCGTTAATTTTTTATGCTATGGGAAACACACAGTACGAATTTTTAAGCAAATACGCCATCAACCTCAACGAACAGGCGTCAAAAGGAAAACTTGACCCGGTCATCGGACGCGATGAGGAAATACGGCGTGTCCTGCAGATACTCAGTCGAAGGACTAAAAACAACCCTATCCTGGTCGGAGAACCAGGTGTGGGCAAGACTGCTATTTCAGAGGGTATTGCCTCCAAAATAATCGACGGGAATGTCCCAGAAAATCTTAAATCAAAAATCGTTTACTCTCTTGATATGGGTGCGCTGATTGCGGGAGCCAAATATCAGGGAGAATTTGAGGAACGCCTCAAAGGCGTAGTGAAAGACGTCGTCGAAAGTGCCGGCGAAATCATTCTGTTCATAGACGAGATTCATACGCTGGTGGGCGCAGGAAGAAGTTCCGGGGCGATGGATGCCTCCAATATCCTCAAACCGGCTCTGGCTCGCGGGGAACTTCGCACAATAGGCTCCACGACTCTGGATGAATTCCAGAAATACTTTGAGACGGACAAGGCGTTGGAACGTAGATTCCAGAAAGTGATGGTGGACCAGCCCAGCCCGGCCGAATCCATTGCCATTCTGCGCGGCTTGAAGGAGAAATATGAAAATCATCACCGCGTCCGCATTGAAGACGATGCGCTCATATCTGCAGTCAACTTGTCCCACAGATATATCAACAACAGGTTCCTCCCGGATAAAGCCATCGATCTGGTAGATGAAGCCGCATCCAAATTGAGGCTGGAAATGAATTCGGTGCCGGAGCCTATCGATGATCTGAATTCCAAGATTCGCCAGCTCGAAATAGAGCGGGAGGCCATCAAGAGAGAGGGCACATCGCTGAAATCGGAGAAGATTGAATCCGAATTGGCAAGACTCGAAAACGAGAGAAAGGAACTGACCAAAAAATGGGATGAAGAGAAAGCCATACTCACCGAACTTCAGACAGCAAGACAGCAGATAGAGAGCTATCAGAACGAAGCGCGCATTGCAGAACGCTCCGGAGACTACGGCAAAGTCGCCGAGTTGCGCTATGGGAAAATAGCCGGTGCGCAGCAGCGCATCGATGAATTGACCGCCAAGCAGGCTTCAATCAAAAATCCTATCATCACCGAAGCAGTCACCGCTGAAGACATTGCGGAAGTTGTTGCCAGATGGACAGGCATTCCGGTCAATAGAATGCTTGAAAGCGAGAAAGAGAAGCTCCTCCGAATGGAGAATGAACTGCACAAAAGAGTCGTCGGCCAGGAAAAAGCCATCAGTGCCGTCTGCAATGCCGTCCGTCGCTCGAGAGCCGGACTCTCCAGCGACAAAAGGCCTATCGGATCGTTTCTGTTTTTGGGAAAAACCGGAGTCGGCAAGACCGAACTCGCCAAAGCTTTGGCAGAATTTCTCTTCAATGATGAGAATATGATTACCCGTATCGATATGAGTGAATATCAGGAAAGACATACCGTATCTCGCCTCGTGGGTGCTCCTCCGGGATATGTGGGCTATGATGAGGGCGGACAGCTGACCGAAGCTGTCAGGCGCAAGCCCTATTCCGTCATTCTCCTTGATGAGATAGAAAAAGCCCATCCGGATGTCTTCAATGTCCTTCTTCAAGTACTTGATGACGGGCGGCTGACCGACAACAAGGGACGCACGGTCGATTTCAAGAACACCATCCTGATTATGACCTCAAATCTCAAGGAAGAAGAACTCCGAAGCGCGATGCGTCCGGAATTTCTCAACCGAATAGACGATATCATAGTATTCGACCAGCTCAGCAAGGACAACATCCGCGAAATTGTACGCATCCAGATGGAGATTCTCCGGAAAACGCTCGAATCAGATGGCATCACTCTCAACTTCACCACCTCATTCGAAAATTATATGGTCGAGCACGGCTATGATCCCGACTTCGGAGCGAGACCGGTCAAGAGATTGCTTCAAAAAGATTTGGTAAATCTTCTGGCGACAACCATCCTTGAGGGCAAAGTCAAGAAAGACAGCAGCATCACCGCTGATTGTTCTGACGGCTCAGAAATTATCATCAGATAACAGGAATGTCAGAATGAGACTCGTAGTGACAGTTCCATCGTGAACGGCCGTATATAACTTCCGGACATCAGGTAGTGCTTGAGGATGCTTGTATCGTTCATCAAGTCGGCGGCGGCGATGGAACCGTTAGCTCCGGTCTGATTAAGAATGTTCACTACATTGAGGCTCGCAGATACGTGCTCGTTGAAAGTATAGTCAAAGCCTCCGAATGTCTCCCAGTGTCCATTGAAAAATACCGTATTCGGCATATTCGCGTAATGTTTGCTGAAATATCTGGCACTCAGCCAGACTCTCCACTTGTCACGGGAATAGGATGGATCTATCTCCAAAAGAAAATTCGGGACTCCTTTCACCGTCTTGCCTGAATAATCATATGTCTCGGTAATGCCGTCGCTGAAAGTCAATGTCGTAGCATAATCGACATATTTCGGGTCCTGAAGTGTCGTGAGGAGATGGAGGCTGAAATGCTTGAAAGGCTTGAGATTGATGTCCGTTGTCCAGCCGGTGGTGGCGATTCCGTGAATCATCAACCTGGTCTGCACCTCCATTTCACCATCTATCATTTTGTAGAATCGGGTCTGGCTCTTGTTGTTGGTCTTATAAATATACGACACCATAGAGGTAAGGCTGATCCACGGCCTGTCGAATGTAATTCCAAACCTGGCAAGCTGGACATCAACGGGATCAAGAGTGGAAGGATAACCTTGATTGAAATGCTCTATGCGAGGTCTCTCACGCACAAACATATAATCGCCTGCCATACCGAACGATTTAGTTATCAAATACTTAGCATTTATTGTCCCAGTCGGATTCAGCCAAGTATGTTTGAAATTCTGTATGCTGACAGCCTCTTCCTTGAGATTGAAGCCATCGTGGCGTTCGTTGCCTGGGATGCCGTAACCGGCAAATGCTCCATCCACATCGATTGAATACATCTCCAGACGGAGACCATAGAACAGATTGAACCGGGATGAAGGCTCCCACTGATGCGTGGCGTACAAAGCTGTTTTATTTTCCCATCCTATGGCATATTCCGCACTGGCATTATGATTCCAGGATCTTGAGCCATTCTTGAGCAATGGCTCGGGATCAACCTGCACGGTATGTGCAGACGAAAAGGTGGATCCATAAATAAACTGATGCTCAATCCATTCATTGAGACCGACAAGCCATTCATGATGGCCGGATTTCTTGGAAAGCTCAACTGTTGTCAGCGAATGATCTGTGCCGTTGTCAAAGTACAGGGCGAAGCGATTCTGCACATTGCCGGAGAAAGGAGTGCCGTCCAGTGTAGTGTAGCCCGCTGTCTTGTCAAGATTGTCGATACCACTGCTGGAATACATCATATTGCTGGTGCGCCCGTGTCCGGCTTTGGTCGTGGCGGCAAGTCGCAGTCCGTTGTCAAAATCATATTTGGCCTTCAGCAGGATATCGTGCCCTCTTCTGTGCGTCACATCTCTGAGATTGTCGGACGTCATCTCCCCATTCTTCACCTTCATATATGTAAAATCTCCGTCCCTGATAGTATAATTGTCCAGACCCAAGCGGAAGCCTTCAAACGAAGAAATCGAGCCATCTCCCTCATAATAAAAAGGTGCGGTGCCGGCAAGGCCCGGGATTCGGCTGTCGAAATTCTTGTAATGTAGGGAAATCTCTCCTTTGCCGTCATTCCAGCGCTTAGTAAGACCAGCCTTGATTATTCTGGTCTTGTCAATGAACTTTGCGAAAGGTATTTTCGTGCTCCCGGGATCAAAATTGAAATATACGCCTCCGGTATAATAGAAACCCTTACCCAACGGTCCGTTCACGTTGACATCCGCACGGACCATCCCATAATGATTGGCATTGATGGCTGCTGAGCCGTGGAACCGGTCAGAGCCGAGTTTGGTATAGCTATCAACGGCATAGCCGACGTTTCCACTCTTGATGGCATTCTTGCCGACAGACATAGTGGATGTACTCGCGTAAGACTCTCCTCCCCTCCAGTGGGCGTCAGCCTGAACGGGCCAGAAATAATAGCCCACCAGCACACCGTCCTCGTAAATCTCAGTCCCCCCTATTGACGAAGGAAGACCGATGGATATTTCTCTCGGCTTAGTCGCGCTCTCCGCATTCAGCATAATATTGCGGTTGTTGCCTTCCTCTGTTCTGATAGACTCCTCAACTTTCAATGAGTCAACAGGTTGTAGGGGATGTTCCGGCTGTGCGTTTTGCGCTTGTAATGCAATTGTAATGGCCAGAAAAAGCGCTGAAACAAGTATGCTTCTATATCTCATATAAATTATGGGCTATTTGGTCTAAAGATATAAAAACATTCGGTTTTTCCCTTATTATTATTCCAAAAAAACAAAATTGATTTGTAATTATGAGTGTAGAGCGCCATTATTCTGAAATGGACTTTCGGACGCACTATTATTGTATTGGGGTGAAAAAGAAAAATGAGTATCTTTGTCAAATTTAAAGCAGCGGCTAAATGACTAAGTTTTTCATCGTCCTCTACAGATATTTCTCTACACACAAAAGTGTATTCTATAGCATTCTGATTGCGACAACTGTACTTTTCGCCTTTTTTGCCACAAAACTCCATTTTGAAGAGAATATTCTCTCCCTGTTGCCGGAAACCGACAAAGACAAAGAATGTGCAATTGCTTTCAGCAACGTCAAAGTCAAAGATAAACTATTTGTAGAAGTTTACTCTCCCGACGCCACCCCTGAACAGTTGTCGCAGGAAATGGACGCCTTTCTGGAAAAACTCAGCGGTAAAGACAAAGACTCCCTCATAGGCAATGTCCTGTACAAATTTGATACAGATGATATAATGAATGTCATCTACTATCTGATGGAAGCTCTGCCTTGCCACATTGACAAAGAATTATATCCGCTTCTGGACTCTCTGTCAAACGAAGAATCGATAGAAAAAATAATCGAAGGTGATATGCCTGTCGATTTATCGACATTCAGCGGATATTCTATAATTGACGGGCATCTTTTCTCCCCGGACAGCACTCTTGCCCTGGCCTTCATCACTCCGGCATTTGACGGTATGGAAACACTGAAAGGGCACGAATTGGAACGTCTTCTGTCCGAATGCAGCAAAGAATGCAGCAAAGAGTTCCCCGGAAGCGAAGTCCTCTATCACGGAACTGTAGTCGAAGGAAGTTTCAATGCGCACCAGATCAGAACTGATCTTCTCTGGACCGTTGGAATTTCATTGCTTCTGATTTGCCTCCTTATCGGATTTTGCTTCAAGAGCAAAAACACACTGGTTCAGCTTCTGTCGCCTATCATATATGGCACGTTGTTCGGAATGACGTGTATGTACTGGTTGAAGGGCGGTATGTCTTTGATAGCCTTGGGCATCGGAGCCATTGTCCTGGGTGTGGCCCTAAGCTATTGCCTGCACGTTCTGACACATCACAAGTTTGTGAGCGATGTCGAGACCGTTATCAAGGAGCAGGCGCGTCCGGTATGTCTCGGATGTCTCACCACGGTAGGAGCATTTGCAGGATTGCTTTTCACTTCAAGCGAACTGCTTAAAGACTTCGGAATCTTCGCCTCCTGTGCCCTGATAGGCACGACCCTTTTTGCATTGATATTCCTGCCTCATTTCTTGAAGCAAGGGCAGACGGAAAGAAATGAAGATGCTTTCAGGGTCATCAATAAGATAAATTCATATCCGCTTGATAGAAATATTCCTATAGTGGCAGCTTTGGCGGTAATTGTGGTCATATGTCTGTCCTTCAGCCACAAAGTCCGGTTTGACAGCGACTTGAGTCACATCGGGTACAGAGAGCCCAAGGTTGTCCGTTCCGAGGAGATGTACAATACCAGAGTCAACAAATCCAACAGCTCCTGGTTCTACGCGGCGCACGCAGACAATCTCGACAGTGCTATAGAAGACAACCTCAAGCTGTCCAAAAAGCTTGATTCCCTGAAAGAAGAAGGATTGATTTCTGCATACAGCGGTGTAAAAGGCTTATTGGTTCCACTCGCCCGGCAGGAAGAGAATATCAAAGCTTGGGAGGATTACTGGACAGAAGAGAAGGTGGAGAATGGCCTGAAGCTTCTCCTCAAAATGGACGAAAAATATAACTTGAGCTCCACTACCGGCTTTGACATTCCGGGCACATTCAAGCTTATGACAGAAGTCGATTTTGAACCGGTATCTCTTTATGACTATGGTGTGCTGCCGGAATCGCTGCTCAGCAACTTTGTAGAGCACAACGCCGACGGATGGCTCGTATTCACAAATGTGTTCGTTGACCGTGAAAATCTCCGAAAAGTCAATGACATCCTCACTTCAGAAGACAACATCATCGTGCTCGATCCATTTTATTACACCGGCGATATGGTGGAAATCATACACAATGACTTCAATGTCATCCTGTGGATTTCCTCGCTGTTTGTTCTTCTGGTGCTGATACTTTCATTCAGAAGCCTGGTATTGTCAATCATAGCCTTTCTTCCAATGGGCCTGAGCTGGTATATCGTTCAAGGCCTTATGGCCATCTTCGGAATCCAATTCAACCTGGTGAACATTATGATTTCCACTTTCATCTTCGGAATTGGTGTGGATTACAGCATTTTCGTGATGGATGGCCTTCTCAACAAGGAAAAGCTGCACAGCCACAGGCTTCTGGTCTGCCATAAAGCCGCAATCTCATTCTCAGCCCTGACTCTCCTGGTCGTCACAGGCTCCCTGTTGTTCGCGACGCACCCGGCTATCTATTCTATCGGTATTAGCACGATTATTGGAATGACATCCACAATATTATTAACATATGCGCTTGAGCCTTTCCTTTTCAGACATGCAATGAAAATCAAGTCCCTGCGCAAAAGAGCATTGCTCGAAAAATGAAAAAGATATTTTTAATTGTCCTGACGCTGGCTACAGTTTTGGCCGCAAACGCACAGAACAGTGCTGATATTTTAAAGAAAATAGCCTCGGCGGCTATTGGAAACGGTAATGTTGTCGGCAGATTCACGGAAGTCAGAATCCCGGCTATCAAGGAGCAGGCAAAAGTCACTCTGAAGGGCAAACTTGTCTTCAAGAAAGACGATTTTCTCAATATGGATTATGACAACGGCGACAAATTCACCATAAATGGGCATGAGATGATTATCACCCAGTCAGGGAAAGCTGTTGTGCTCGATCTCAACAAGAATCAGCTGATGAAGTCCCTCGGCCAGACCCTTATATGCAGTTTCAGGGGGCTCCTGTCCAAACTGGCTGAAGAACAAAATGCCGACATCAACGCCATCAAGGAAGGGAAGGACTTTGTCGTGACCCTCACCGCCCGCAAAAAATCCACACGCGGATGCAGCAAGCTTGTTGTCCGCTACGACGCATCGAACTGTATTATCAAAGGTATGCAGATTGATGAAATGACAGGCGCTTCCACCATCTATACAATGGATTGATTCCTGTGTCTATCGGCAGGACTCGATATATTGCATAATGTCTCCGACGGTCTCAAATTTTGCCAGTTCCTCATCAGGAATCACAAAACCATAATTATCCTCCAGTTTCATAAGCAATTGGAGGATATCAAGTGAATCCGCTCCCAAGTCCTTCTTTATCTTTGAACTCAAAGTGATAGTCCCGGCATCCTTGATACGAAGTTGTTTGGCCAGAACGGTCTGCAATTCTGCGAAAGTGATCATATCTCTAGAAGTTTCTTACTCTTCGTAATGTTCGTATTTCTCTATTTCGGCCTCAATCTTTGGCCCGAGGCCGCTGATTTCCATCTTATAGGCTTGTTCAATGCATTTGGCGACAGCCACTGATTTGCTGCTTCCGTGACCCTTGACTATGACCTTCGATGTCCCCAGAAGAACGGAGCCCCCATAATTCTGATAATTCATAAACTCCTTTTCTTCTTTGAACATCCTGGCCATCAATACTGCTCCTATCTTATAAATAAGACGCGAATAAATATCTCTCTTCAATTTCTTCAGAAGTTCGAGTGCTGTCCCTTCGGTAGCCTTAGTCAGCACATTTCCGCTGAATCCGTCACACACCACCACATCATAATTTCCGCCCAGCAGATCACGACTTTCCATATTCCCTACGAAATTAAGTCCTGAAGTCTGCTGGAGCAGTTCATACGCCTGCCTGCGGACATCATCTCCCTTCTCTGCTTCTTTCCCTACATTCAGCAGCGCTGTGCGCGGAGATACCACACCATAGACATTTTCAACATACAGAGAAGCCATAATGGCGAACTGACGCAACATAGCCGCATCCACCTCGACATTTGCCCCGCTATCACAGATTCCGACGATACCTCCCGCCATTGTGGGCAAAAGCGGACAAAAGGCAGGGCGGATGACTCCTTTGAGCCTTCCGATGCGCACAAGCGCCCCCGTAATCAGCGCCCCTGTCGAACCGGTACTGACCAGACCCGCAATGTCATCTCTGTCCCTAAGCATAATGATACCTCTCATCATCGAAGAATCGCGTTTGAGACGGACAGCATCCGTGGGCTTTTCATCACATCCTATCACCTGAGGTGCATGAATGATTTCAAGTCTTGACCTGTCATAAGACCTGCCTTCAAGTGTTGACTTTATGGCACTTTCATCTCCGGTCAATATCAAATACAAGTCAGGAATCGTCGCCAATGCTTGAATTGCGCCGTCCACATTGGACAGAGGACTATGATCTCCTCCGAAGCAGTCAACAATTATCTTAACCATTTCACATATGCGCGGCGGCGTTTGTGCTGCACCGCATTAAAGCGTTTCCAGAGGTTCTGGATGGCATAATTGTCCTCCAGATTGAGATTGGATTCTGCATACTGCACACCGGGATCCTTGAGCATCTTGGAAAGCGCGGCCGCAACACACGCGCTCACTCCCCGGTTCAGCCACAAAGGATCCACTCCAATGAGGCCGAGGTCAATGACTTCCGGATGCCGGCGATCCCTGAGGAATCTGCCGATACTCTTGAGAGTCAGATGGCCGCCCGAAATCTGCATTGCCTTGGCTATGCTCGGGAAGCAAATGGCCATAAGCACAACCTTTTCATTCTCATCGACAATGACCGCGACGTGATTGACATCAATAATCAATTTGAAGTTGTCAATCAAAAGTTTTTTCATCCCAGGCGTGAATGGTACAGTCCCGTATATGTCAGCATAAGATTTATCCAGAATCTCGAAGAAACCGTCTTTGTATTTGGCCAGAAATTCATTCACATTCCTGCTTTCTCCAAAATGGAGATTATACCTGCGCAAGACGAAATCTGACATCTTCTGCATCTGCTCCTCTTCATCCGGATTGGCGCCGAATATTCTGTATTCCAGCCAGTCAACCTCCTTCTGATAACCCAATCTTTCGATAAAATCTTGATAATAAGGAGCATTATACTGCTCCTCGAAGGTGTTCATCTGATCAAATCCTTCTATAAGCAGCCCTTCCCTCTCAAGGTCAGAGAAGCCCAGAGGACCGCAAATTGTGTCCATCCCTCTGTCCAGAGCCCACCTCTCCACCTTTTCGAAGAGAGCCTTTGCAACATCAAAATCCTCAATGACGTCGAAACGGATGAAGCGGACACGCTTTTCGTGGCGTTTTTCATTGGAGGCTCGCTGAATGATGCCAGAAATCCTTCCTGCCATCTCTCCATCCTTATATGCATTGAAATAAACGGCCTCACAAGTGTCATAATAGACATAATCCTTCCTGAATATCTTTTTCTCATCAAGATACAGAGGTGGGACATAACAAGAATTCCCCTTATACAACCGGTCAGGGAAAGCCAGAAAATCCTTCTGCTGCTTACGGGAGACAGCTTCGACAATTTCTATCATTGATAACGTCCTTTTGAATGAAATGCGATTCCCACCCCATTAGGGCCGCAATGGCTGCCGGCCGTGGGATTCGTATATACAAACTCAATTCCCAAATCTTCTCCGAATTTGGCGTGAAGCATATCGGCCATCTGTTGAGCCAGCTCCGGAGCATCGGTATGACCGACAATAAACCTGTGATTCTTGATGTCGTCACCGAATTGTTCAACATAAGAAATCAGTTTTTCCATCACCTGCAAACGCCCCTTGACTGTACCGAGGCTCTCCATCTTGCCAGATCTGCTCATATGTATGACCGGACGCAGACCGATAAGACCACCCATAGTCGCAGCAAGGCCGCTCACTCTTCCGCTCCGGCGGAAGAACTTCAGATCATCTGCAAAAAAGTATTGGGAATAATTATCCACCTCTTTATTCGCCCAATCCAAAACATCTTCCAGTGTCATCCCCGCTTTGAGCCTGTCTCCCAGCTCACGGACAATCAGATAACTGAGAATAGTGATGGCTTTGGTGTCAATCTGATAGAATCTGCGGGCAGGATATTTGGCATACAGTTTTTGCAATGCCTGCTGCATGACATCGAACGTCATAGTCATCGCTGCACTGAAATGAATATAGAGTATATCATTCCCCGCAGCGAACTCGGGTTCAAAATAACTTATATATTCATCTTCGCTGATGGCGCTTGTGGTCGGGAGTTCGCCCTGTCTGAGCATATCATAAAAAGCTCGCATATCAAAATCCGAAGAATCCTTATACGGATAGATACTGCTTCCATTCACACAAAACGGCATACTGATAAGTTTGAAACCATATTCTGCAGCGACAGACGGGGTAATGTCCGTGTCAGTATCGGTGAAAATCGTCAACATAATACAATAATATAATCATATACCGGCTGACCGCCTTCGGTCAGCACAAATTCTGTCCTTGTATAAGTGCTCTGAAGCTTTGACAGCAGTTCCTGAGTCTCATCTTCGACGGCCTCCGCTCCTGAAATCAAAAGGACCACATCGTGCTCAGCCATATCTGCCTTCGCCGCGAAGTCCGTCACCAGAGATATCCTGTCAGACGCCGAAGAAATTATACGCCCGCTCATTATCCCCAGAAAATCTCCTTTCCTCACAGCGACTCCATCCATTTCCGTATCCCTGATGGCTCTGGACACAAGGCCTGTCTGTACAGAAGCGATGGCTTCCTTGGCGGCGGCTGTGATCTCGTCGCAGTCTGAGGAGCTGAAATCCATAGACGCTACTGTAAAATAGCCTGTTCCCGGGTCCTTGCTCGGAAGGACTATCACTTTCGTTTCAACGCAAAGAGAAGCCGCCTGCAGGGCCGTCATAATGATATTGGAATTGTTCGGAAAAACGAAGACTGTCTCAGCCTGCACCTTGTCAATTGCTTCCATCAAAGATGAAACACTTGGATTCATCGTCTGGCCTCCTTCTATCACTTCATCGACTCCGGCTTCTTTGAAAACTCTTGCAAGGCCTTCTCCGCTCACCACCGCGACAACACCGAATTTCTTCTTCTTCACGAATGATTCTTCTTGAGACTGTCTGCTGAAATTGTTCTGAATAGTCACCTCACTGTGTTGAAGTGTCATATTTTCAATCTTGACAGTCAAGAATTCACCCCAATCCTGCGCGCGTGAAAGAATATCCCCGGGAGTTTTGGTATGAACGTGCACTTTGACTATGCTGCCTTCCCGAAAACACACGACAGACTCTCCGACAGAGCAAAGCCAATCCCGGATAATGCTTTCGTCAAATGCCTCCGGATTGCCCACTTTGGCCGTCTGGAGCCGCAAAAGAAATTCCGTGCAATAGCCGAATTCAAGTTCAGTCTCCGGGCCGAAATCATTCAAGTCATATTTCGGACAATTCCGTTGACCAAGGTCCTGCTCCACATCAGAGTTGTTACCGTATAAAGCCTCGAGCATCCCTTCCGCGATACAGAGCATACCGGCGCCACCGCTATCCACCACGTTGGCATCTTTCAGAACAGGAAGCAGGTCTGGTGTTCTGTCGAGGGAAAGCCTCATTTCTTTGACCAATGACTTCAAATAGGTTTCGAAATCCTGTCCCTTTGCTTTCTCGACAGCTTCGCGCAAGACAGTCAGGATAGTTCCCTCCACAGGTGTTGACACCGCACTGTATGCTTCCCTGACACCGACGGACATCGCCGCCGCAAATTGGCTCAAATCAGCATCTTCCAGACCAGCCAACCCTTTGGAAATTCCAGCGAATATTCGGGACAGAATGACCCCGGAATTGCCTCTTGCCCCCATCAGCATTTCTTTGGAGGCAGCTGACGCCACGTCGCACAAACGTCCGTTGACCACATCCGTGCCTGCGTTGATTGTCATATACATATTGTCTCCCGTATCTCCATCCGGAATAGGGAAGACATTCAGATCATTGACAATCTTTCGATTTCTATAAAGTCTTGCCTTGCCCTGACGCAACATTGTCAGGAATAAGGCACCGCTTAGGTTATCAGTCACAAATCAAAAATAAATAGTTTTTTCATTACAAAAATAACAATTATTCTTCACTTGAAACGTTTATCAACAACAAAAAACGGAATCGAAGTCGTAACTCGGGAATTGGGCGTTTGAAAGCAAGCACAAAAAAAAGAGTCACCCGACAAGTGACTCTCTGGAGCGGAAAACGAGACTCGAACTCGCGACCCCGACCTTGGCAAGGTCGTGCTCTACCAACTGAGCTATTTCCGCATTATTTCAATCCCCAATCGAGACTACAAAGGTAGAGAAAGATTTTTGATTTCCAATAATAATTGGGACTTTTTTACATCCAACACCGAAAAACATACCCCTCAAGCAAAAATAGACAAGACAAAGGCCACGACAAAACCTGTAAAACCAGTCAAGGTCTCCATAATTGTCCAAGTCTTGAGTGTCGTCTTCTCATCCATCCCAACCAGCGATTTGACCAGCCAGAATCCCGAATCATTGAAATGTGAACACACTGTTGCGCCTCCGGCGATGGCCGAAGTCACACAAGCCAGATACAACGGAGAAAATGAGTTTATCTCCGGGATGGCCGCAATGAACCCCGCGGCCATCGTCATAGCCACTGTTGCCGATCCTATTGAGATTCTGACGAGTGCAGACACCAGAAATGCCACAAGAACAAGCGGCAATGCACTTGCCGAAATGGCATTACCTATCACAAGACCCAATCCTGAATTTTGAAGAATGTATCGGAGAACACCTCCGGCCGCAGTCACAAGCAATATCAAACCCGCCGGCTCAAGAGATTTGACCATAACCTTTTCCAACTCTTCCGCCTTATACCCGTGCCAGTAACCGAGAATTATCATCGCAACCACGGTCGTGAGTGTGAGAGCCACAAAAGGCTCCCCGAAAAAGACAAGGGCGCTCTTTATCGGTTCAAGCCAGCTCCAGACCCCTGCAAGAGACTTCAAAACTATCAGAAGAAGCGGTATCAGGATAATACCCGTGACAGTCTTAAAACCGGGCAGCTTGCCTTTCTCCACCTCCGGCATCTTCGCAATATGCTCCGGTACGGCGATATCGTATTTTTTACCACACACGCGGCCCCAAAGCGGCCCCGACACAATCAGAGCCGGAATACCGCAGGCAAGACCGACCAGAATAACCCACCCGAGATCCACACCCAGCATAGAAGCCACCAGAACAGGTCCGGGAGTAGGAGGAACAAATGCGTGGCCTACAGCAAGACCAGCCAGCAGCGGTATTACATAATACAACGAAGACCGTCCCGTCCGCTTTGCGAGCGAAAAAGCGAGAGGAATTAAGATGATGAGACCGGCATCAAAAAAAACAGGCACCGCAACTATCATCCCCGTGATGCTCAAGGTCAGTGCGGCTTTTTTGTCTCCATACCTGTCCAGCAAGGTGGTGGCCAGGACCTGAGCCCCGCCCGAAATCTCAAGCACAGAGCCGAACATTGACCCAAGACCCACAAGCAGCGCAATGCTTTTCAAGGTGTTGCCGACTCCCTCATTGACAGATTCTATTATATCCTCGGCCGACATACCGGCACCGAGCCCTATCACAACCGCTCCGATAAGGATGGCGACAAGGGCCGGGACTTTGAATTTGATTATCAGGACAAGCAGGACTGCAAGTCCTGCCAGAGCAGCCAGAATCAACTGCACAGTATTGAAGGTGGCCAACTCTCCCATCAATTATACCTCTATGGCAGTATTGAACTCCTTGAGGAAACGCATATCATTCTCAAAATAGTGACGGAGGTCATTGACTCTCCACTTCAGCATAGCGATACGCTCGATACCCATTCCGAATGCAAAACCGCTGTATTTGGTGCTGTCTATACCTGAGGCTTCAAGCACATTCGGATCGACCATACCGCAGCCCAGAATCTCAAGCCAGCCTGTTCCCTTGCAGACGTTGCACCCCTCTCCGTGACAAATGTTGCAACTTACGTCCACCTCAGCTGACGGCTCGGTGAACGGGAAATATGATGGACGCATACGTATTTGAGTCTCCGGACCGAACATCTCGCGGGCAAACAGGAGAATAGCCTGCTTCAAATCGGCGAATGTGACATTCTCGTCTATGTACAGACCCTCTATCTGGTGGAAAATACAGTGCGCACGTGCGCTGATAGCTTCATTTCTGAACACACGGCCCGGGCAGACGACTCTGATAGGGAGTCCCATTTTCTCCATCATACGCACCTGAACACTGGAAGTATGAGTCCTGAGCAACAGCGGATTCAAATGTCCTCCGGACACAAAGAAAGTATCCTGCATATCGCGAGCCGGGTGGTTGGGAGGAAAATTCAAAGCCTCAAACACGTGATAGTCATCTTCTATTTCAGGGCCTTCGGCGACATCATAACCGAATTTGCGGAAAATTTCCACAATTTCCTGACGTACAATGGATACAGGATGTCTAGAGCCCAACTCGAACGGCTCCCCCGGCATTGAAAGATCTTGCTTGGGACCAGTTGCGGCAACATCTTCGACTGCATCCGCCTTCATCTGCTCGATTTTGGCAGAAACTGTCTGCTTCAACTCATTCAAAGTCTTTCCGAACTCTTTTTTCAACTCGGGAGCGACACTTCTGAACTCTTCGAAAAGACGGGTCACCTCGCCCTTCTTGCCTAGAAAACGAATTCTCGCATCCTCCACTTCTTTCTGAGTCTTGCACTTGAGATTGTTGATCTCCGCAAGAATCTGCTCGATATCTTCTCTTTTCATATTTGATGTATTGTTTCTCTATTTTGAAGCCTTTGCAGCCCTCTTGTCTCGAGCCTTCTTTTCTCTTTCCGCACCGGATTTCGCGTATTTCTTCCACTGATTCTCATCAAGAATGGCTTTGAAGGCATTGTACATTTTTTCCATCCATTTGTCCTGGACGACATAATACATATCAGCATTCCCGACCTTCTTGACGCTGAGTTCATCAAGCTCGGCCTGCATCGCGGTATAGTCGTGAACCATTATGGAATCCATATAAAACAGCTGCCAATCTTCCAATTTCAATTCAATGGCCATAGCGTCCAGACTGTTCTGAATCTTGTCATACAATTCTTCCTGTTTCTTTGTCTGCCCGTCGGGTTGCTGCTGCGCGAGACAAGGAAAAGAAAGGAAAAGCACCGTCAAGGCCATTATTAATCGGAGTGTTTTCATACGAATTAAAAATTATGTAGATTTGTACTGATACAACTGACAAAAATAATCAATTAGAACCTGTTTTGAAATGGTTGATGAATTTTATTATACAAGATTTTATTGTATTTTGGTTCTGGAATGAGGTAGCGTAGCCGTAGCTACGTGACCGAATGACAGAAGCGAAAGACTGAAAAAGATTCATAAGAAAAGAAATTAACCATTTCAAAACAGGTTCTAAACATAAAACAACAAAATGAAAAGGAAAACACACTTCTGTATTCTGCTTGCCACAGTATTTCTGATGGCCGTGCCTCAGCATTCCGATGCCTGCACCAATGTGATAATTTCAAAGGGGGCCAGCGCTGATGGGTCCTGTCTCGTCTCATATGCGGCAGACTCCCACTGGCTTTTCGGTGAACTTTATTTCCGCAAAGCGGCTGATTGGAAGCCGGGGACAATGATGGACATAGTGGAATGGGATACCTATAGACCTCTGGGCCGGATCAAACAGGTCAAGCACACATTCCAGACCGTAGGCAATATGAATGAGCATCAGCTCATCATAGCGGAGACCACGTGGGGAGGCCGCGTAGAGCAAGTCAACGAAGGCGGCATAATGGACTATGGTTCGCTGATTTATGTCACCCTCCAAAGAGCACGGACTGCACGGGAGGCCATTGACATCATTGTATCTCTTGCCAATGAATACGGCTACCCTTCTGAAGGCGAAACCTTCTCGATTGCTGACACAAAAGAAGCCTGGGTTATGGATCTGGTAGGCAAAGGCAAAGAGAAAGGCATCGTCTGGGTTGCCCGCAGAATTCCTGACGGCTATATCTGTTCTCACGCCAATCAAGCCAGAATCACTCGCTTCCCACTCAATGACCCCCAGAATTGTATCTACGCTCCCGATGTCATCAGCTACGCACGTAAAGCAGGATATTTCAAGGGGGAAGACACAGAATTCTCATTCAGAGAGGCCTACAATCCATTGGATTTCGGTGCGGCCCGCGGCTGCGACGCAAGAGTCTGGAGTGCATTCAATATCCTCTGCGACGGCAGCTTCACATATATCGACGAGAATGGCGAAGAGATAACCCGTCCATCTTCGGACTGGCTGGATTATGCTATGGGCTATGACCTCAAGGGAGAGATGCCGCTTTTTGTCAAGCCATCACGCAAAATCACAGTAAAGGATGTCGCTGATGTTATGAGAGACCATTTCGAAGGTACTCCGATGGATATGACAACGGACATAGGTGCCGGTGGAAACGCTCTTCCATATCGCTGGAGGCCTATGAATTTTACTGTTGACGGCAAGACTTATGTCAATGAGCGTGCAATAGCCACTCAACAGACAGGATTCTGGTTTGTAGGACAATCTCGCGGATATCTGCCTGATGAGATAGGAGGACTCATCTGGTTCGGAACAGACGATGCGGCTACATCATACGTCACACCTATATATACCAACACCGCAGAAATTCCGACCTGCTTCAGGGAAGGAAACGGAGACCTGCTTCATTACTCCCCTGAGTCTTCTTTCTGGATCAACAACCGCGTCTCAAATGCTTGCTATAAGATGTATAACTATATGGCAGCCTATGTCAGGGAGAAAATCGACGCTTTCGAGAATGCCCAGATTTTCGGCAAAGTTCAGGCTAATGACGAATTTGCTATGAAACATTACAGAGAAGGCGACGTTGCTGAAGCAAAAAAGATAGTCACAGATTACTCCGTATCGACGGCCCAGGCACAATTTGACGAGTGGGTCAAGCTCGAACAGACCCTCCTGGTCAAATTCATTGACGGCAACATCAAGGAGCAGGAAGCAGACGGCAGCTTCAAGCATTCTCAATACTATGAGGGTGTACCGGGCAAGATATCACAGCCAGGCTACACAGAAAAATGGAAAAGCGCCGTAGCCAAAGACCACGGCGCCGTATTGGAAGTCCGGTAATCGGATTATTTATACTTGGCTACCCTTGCGATAGTCTTAGGAATGTCGGTGTTGTCCTTGCAATTCACAAACTGGTCAGCACCGACTCCTTTTACGAACAGTCCTACAGGAGAGCCCGAATGAGAACCGAATGAGAACGAGAATCCCGCCATACGGTCAGCATATTCGACGGCATCCGACACTATCTTCGTGTTGACTGAATACAGACTGACGACCTTTTCTTCCTCACCCTTCACGAACATCTTCTCGTAGCTGGCTTTCATTGTCGCTTCTGTATTCTCGTCAACCTTGATGACATCCCAAAGGCCGAGATTCTCCCTGAAGAAACTCTGCACCTCCTCCCAAGAAACGGCCTTGGCAGAATCCGAGTTGTCCGGATCCGTGAAGAGAGCACGGAACTTGTCGGTAATGAAATTCTCTGTATTTTGTTGTCTGGCAAGAAGTTTACCATCAACACGTGAAGAACTGTTCCCAAGAATGAGGCCACCGGTCTCGTGATCTGCGGTGACGACAATAAGCGTCTCCTGAGGATGCTGCTCATAGAAAGCGAGCACAATGTCGATTGCAGCCGCCATATCGCTTATTTCCTGGAAATCACCTGCAGCATCATCATTATGGCCTGAATGGTCAATGCCGCCACCCTCTACCATAAAGAAAAAGCCCTTATCGGCATATTTGCCATAAAGGTAATCTATACCGGCGTTGACGAAATCACTGAGCTGAGTATCACCGGCCTGCCTGTCCATTGCGGAAACCAGGTCATCTCCGTGAAGACCATCAGTGCCAAGACAAACAACCCTACCCGCCTGAGTGGCAATGGTTTTAAGCTGATTCCCGCGAAGAATGGCGATACCCCCTTTCTTAACCATTTCCTCGAGATAAGCAGAATCATGACCAGTCTTCTTCACTTCGTTGAGAAATTTGGAACCTGCGGCAAAATCCAGTGGCGACTCAATAAGCTGCTGTGCGATAGTCTCATATGAGCTTCTGCTCTCCACGTGGGCATAAAAAGCGGCAGGAGTGGCGTGGTTGATACCCACACTGGTAGCAACACCCGAACCGAACCCCGCCTCTTTGGCCCAAATAGCGACAGAAGTCACCGGATTATTGTCTGCGTCCACTCCAAGATGGCTGTTGTTGGCCTTGTGACCGGTTGCAAGGGCTGTGCCGGCTGCCGCAGAATCAGTCACACGGGAATTGGCAGAATAGGTTGTGACAGGCACAATCACCGGAAAATGAAGGAAATTTATCGTCTCCGGGCCATAGCCGGTGTCCTTGTTATACAACTCCGCACCGTAAACGTGGTTGAGCCCCATTCCGTCACCGATAAAATAGAATACATACTTGGGTGATGCCTCTTTCTTCTTTGCTTCTGATGGAACCGCCGCCATAAAGGCAAGCAGCAGAGCGACGATTCCGATAATAGTTCTTCTTTTTTTCATAATATTTTAAGTTTATTACCAATCACTCTTCCTCCGGCCATCCCTGTGCCTTGAGCGGCATCTCCAATCCGTCCGGAGTCACCAGGACCGCTCCCGCTTCAGGCAATGCCAGATGTCCGATAATGTCGAAGGTTTGGAAATTTTTCCTGAATTTGTCCAAAGACAAGATAGGGATTGTGAACAATAATCTGTAATCTTCTCCTCCATTCATAGCCGCAGAGAAAGGGTCAATGTTCATTTCCTTGCCAAGAGCAAACGTGTTGCCTTCAAAAGGAATCTTGTCGGCATACACCTTGGCACCCAGACCGCTGTCCCGGACAATTCTCTTTAACGCATCCGAGAGACCCTGCCGCACGAAATAGCCACCGGAAGGGTAGATCTCTTCCTCCTCCAGAGAGTTCACCACCCCGGGTGAGAGCTCAGGCTTGAGATAGGAGCCCACCAGCATTCTGTATTTTCCTATGTCCTCTTTTGCTTTGGCATAATCGGACTTCCCCCGCTCGAGCACCTGCAAGCCCATAAAGGCAGCGCCGAGACTGCCCGAAACGCAAATCAAATCCTTTGTATGCATAGCCGGGCACCTCTTTCGAGTAATCGCCGCCGTCTCTCCCACTGCGCTCATTGCAATAGCAAGACCGTTTTTCGAAGGCTGCAGATCAAGTGATACTTTCTTGAAACCCTGTTCTCTGGATGCCGAGACCACTCCGGACCACAACTCCCGAATCTGCTCGTAGTCAAGCTTGGCCGAAATACCCAGCCGGACAGAAAGAGCTACCGGATGAGCCAGAGAAGCATATAATTCACCTGCAACAGACAGTACACTCTTATAGCCGAGATGCTTCAACGGGTAATACTCCAGATCAAAATCAATACCTTCGAGGAGCAGCGAAGATGCGCCCACCGTGTATCCGCCTTTGAAGAGAGGCTCAAAATCAATGCGCTCAAATGGCTTGAACGGTGTATCTTCAAATAATCTGGCTATAGCCTCAACCTTCCCTATATCAGCAAATCTCGTTTCTGGCATAATATAACTCTTTGATATATTTTCTCCGGGCCAATTCTTTTCCGGCCACATAGATGCAAAATTAATAATTTTTCTTCGTAAATTTGAGGACGAATACACGATGACTCAAATCAAATCAACTATGAAGAAAATATATCTAATCCTCATTGCAATTATGGCAATGCTCCCCACCTTATCGAACGCAAAAGAGCCGGGCAGAATTACAGTTATTTCCTACAACATCCGTCTTGGCACCGCTGACGACGGGACAAATTCCTGGCAGTACCGCTACCCGGCCTCCGCTATGATGATAGACGATCAGCTGCCGGACATCTTCGGGCTTCAGGAAGCCTATGATTTTCAAGTAAATTACCTTAAAGAAACCTGTCTTAATTATAAAGAGGTAGGCGTGGGCCGCGAAGACGGCAAGAACAAGGGTGAGCATATGTCCATTTTCTACAACAAAAAGACTATCCAGCTTCTGAAATGGGGTACATATTGGCTTTCGGAGACGCCTGACAAGCCTTCGATGGGATGGGATGCTGCTTGCTTCAGAACAGCCACCTGGGCTCTTCTCAAGGACAAGAGAACCGGCAAGAAGTTCTATTATGTCAACACCCACCTTGACCACGTCGGTGTCGAGGCCAGAAAGAACGGACTGGCTCTCATTATGGACAATGTCGCCAAAATGAATCCCGAGAATCTTCCTATGATTATCACCGGTGACTTCAATATGACAGTGGACCACCCGTCTATGTCCGGGATCAAAGAAAGGATGAAAAATGCGCGTGAAGTGGCGCCTATAACAGATTCCAAAATAACCTACAATGGATGGGGAAAGGGCGGATCAATAATAGATTATATCTGGTTCTCCGGTTTCAGCAACTGTCTCGAGTACGAGACCATCACCAAGGAATATTACAAGAGAACATTCATCTCGGACCACTGCCCTATCAAAGCCGTACTGGAGTTCTAAGATTTCCTGATGATCGACCAGGTTATTCCAAGCTCCTGAAGCTCTGAGATAAACTCTGACGTGACGGCAATTTGATATTTCTTGGAATAGAAGTCTACACTATACCTCGTTTTCATATCTGACAGACAGATGGAAAGCGGGGTTTTCCCTTTATAAGTCTTAAGGACTTTCACTATGCGTTTGCGGAAAGAATCATCCAGCTGATCCGTACTGACATTTAATACAAGACTCTTCAAATACTCTTCGTTGACATTGCCGAGAAGCAGCACTTTCTTTACTCTGAAAGTGTATGGAGAAGACTTCCTCTCCTCCTTTTCGCCAGACTTGGAGAAATAGCGCGGCGCAATCTCCCCTTCCAAAAAAAGTTGTGTATGAAGCTGCATAAACGGCATATATGACTGATAATCCTTTCCGAAAAATGCAAACTCATACTGTCCGCTATAATCCTCCAGTTTAACGCGGCCTCCCGGCTGTCCGGATTTGGTCGTGATAGTATTCACCTCAACCACAAGCCCGGCCACAGAAGCCTTGACCGGCTGCCCGGATTTCTCGGCCGCATCTATTTCGGCATTGAGATTTGCCAGCTCGACAGTAGTGAAATTCTGTATCTCAAACGCACGGCCATCCAGCGGATGAGATGAAATATACATTCCGACAAGCTCTTTCTCCTTTTGAAGGATATCCAGCGGATCATCCTCCTTGAAAGATTCCGGTATTTCCGGCCGCACAGGCTTCATCTCCTCGATATCTCCGAAAAGTGACACTGTGTTATCTTCTTTGTCCCGGCGAAACATATCGGCATATTTGACAAGTTCATCAATGAAGATCTCTGAGTTACTGCAAGGGGTGAAGAACTGAGCCCTCTTGTATCCGAATGAATCAAAAGCTCCGGAATTGACAAGGATTTCCATAGACTTACGGTTGACTGGACAAGGCATCCTCTCCACGAAATCAAAGACATCGGAGAACAACCCGGACTCATTGCGTTCACGGATAATGGCATCTACTATATTGGCCCCGAAGCCCTTCATCCCCCCAAGACCAAATCGGATGTTGCCATCTTTGTTGACGGTGAATTCTCTGGCAGACTCATTGACATCAGGGCTCAACACCTTAATCTTATGGTACTTGCAATCAGCCATTATCTTCTTGATCTCATCCATTTTGTCAAGATTGCAACTGAGATTGGCCGCAAGAAATTCCGCCGTATGATGACATTTCAGCCAGCCAGTCTGATAGCTCACCCAGGCATAACAGGTCGCGTGGGACTTGTTGAAAGCATATTGGGCGAATTTTTCCCAATCCTTCCATATCTTATCCAACACTTTTTCCGGATGGCCGTTGGCAACACCGTTGTCCATAAACTTCGCCTTCAGCTCCTGCATCACGGCTATCTGCTTTTTTCCCATAGCCTTACGAAGCTTGTCCGCCTCTCCCTTGGTGAAGTTTGCAAGCTTTCTTGACAGGAGCATCACCTGCTCCTGATAGACGGTGACGCCATAAGTCTCAGCTAGGAATTCCTCCATTTCCGGGAGGTCATACTCAATCTTCTGCTGACCAAGCTTACGCGCCACAAAGTCAGGGATATAATCCATAGGCCCCGGACGGTAAAGCGCATTCATTGCAATCAGGTCCTCGAATCTCTGGGGATGAAGTTTCTGAAGCCAAGTCTTCATACCTTCAGATTCAAACTGGAACACTATCGTGGTATCCCCGCGACCATACATCTCGTATGTTTCCTTATCATCTATAGGAATGGCCTCGATATCAATGTCAATCCCCTTTGTCTGCTTTATGTTGTCAAGAGTCTTGTGAATGATGGAAAGAGTGTTGAGGCCGAGGAAATCCATCTTGAGCATACCGACATCCTCGATATAATGACCGTCATATTGAGAAGTCCAGACATCCATACCCGTCTCCTTATCCTTGGAAAGGCATATAGGAATATAATCTGTCAGATTGCCCCTGCCGATGATAGTTGCACAAGCGTGCTGCCCCACCTGCCTAACGCTGCCCTCCAGTTGCTGGGCATAGCGAAGCACTTCCTCGCTGAGCCGATTTCCGCTTTTCAGCTCCTGAACAAACTCCGGGACAAGTCGATAGCAATTTTTGAGATTGATCTTGACATCCGTATCTTCCAATCCCTTCTGGAATGTCTTCATCTCTCCGTCAACTTCCTTGTCGAATACCTTGAATCCCGGTTTCAGCTGATCCAGCTCAGGATTGAACGGATATTCTTTCTCAACCTTTTCACTCAGGCGGTCAGGAACCATTTTGGACAGACGGTTTGATTCATCAAGAGACAGTTGGCTGATGCGAGCCACATCCTTGATAGCACTTTTCGCCGCCATTGTTCCGAAGGTAATGACCCTTGAAACGTGGTCAGAGCCATATTTTTTCTCAACATAGTCGTGAGCTGCAGCCAGATTCTCAAAATCCACATCAATATCAGGCATACTGATACGGTCCGGATTGAGAAAACGCTCGAACAGAAGCTGATATTTGATCGGGTCGAGATTGGTAATGCCCAGACAATATGCCACGACAGAACCCGCCGCAGAGCCTCTTCCCGGGCCGACGAGCCATCCCTGAGTCCTCATAGCCGCTATATAGTCCTGAACAATAAGGAAATAGTCCGGAAAGCCCATTCTGCATATGGTCTTCAACTCGAACACGATTCTCTCCTCCTGCTCTTCGGAAAGAACCTCCCCATACCGCCTGTGGGCACCCTTATATGTCAAATGGCAAAGGAATGCCACAGAATGAGTGAACTCCACGCCCCTGTCATTGCCATTCTTGTCACATCTTCCCTCATCGATGATATCTCTGTACCTTTCCAAGTACCTGTCTATTTCTTCAAGAAAAGTCGGCTCCAACTCAAATTTTGGCAGCACCGGAGGTATATCTATGCTATAATTTTCAACCTTCTCCGCGATTTCAAGAGTGGTGGCCAAAGCCTCCGGATGGTCAGGAAACAGCAATGACATCTCCTCTTCGCTCTTAAGGTACTCCTGCTGTGTATATCTCAAGCGGTCGGGATCACTAAGATTGGCATTGGTCGTAAGGCAAATCAACCGGTCGTGAGCCAGCGAATCTTCTTTGAGAATGAAGTGGACATCGTTCGTAGCCACAATTTTCACTCCCATTTCTTCAGACAGCCTAAAGATGGCCTCATTTACAACTTTCTGATGCTCATACACATCCAGATTCAAGCCGGGCACCTCTGACTTGTGAAGCATAACTTCAAGATAATAATCCTCTCCGAACAGCTCCTTGTGCCACAAGATAGCCTTTCTGGCGGCATCCATATCTCCTGCCATTATCGCCTTCGGCACCTCCCCCGCAAGACAGGCAGAGCAGCAGATCAAGTCCTCGTGATACTTTTCGACAATCTCGTGAGACACGCGAGGCTTATAATACATCCCTTCGATATGGCTGGTGGAAACAATCTTCATCAGATTCTTGTACCCGTTATAATTCTTGGCAAGAAGAATCAAATGATAATATTTACGGTGGTCGGTATCCTTCAAGGTATGCGGATAATGCGCAGAGACATATATCTCACAACCTATGATGGGCTTCACTGAGGGATGTTTTGATGCAAACTTGAAAAACTCCTTCACTCCATACATATTCCCGTGGTCAGTTATGGCCAATGCAGGCATTCCCAACTCTTCAGCACGATCAAACAATTTCGGGATGGAAGATAAACCATCCAGAATCGAATACTGGGTATGAACGTGAAGGTGTACGAAAGACATACCACAAAGTTATAAAAAACGCCCGACTTCCGAGAGGAAATCAGGCGTTCTTTTCATAAAAACTTACTATTTCTTAAGAGCCTTCTTTTTGGCTGACTGAGAATTTGTTGCATCAAACATAACCGGAGTACCGATCATAATCGAAGCATATGTACCGAACAAGATTCCGATGATCAATGCTACTGAAAGACCCCTGATGGACTCACCGCCGAAGCATGCAATGGCAAGCATAGGGAGGAGAGTTGATACTGATGTGTTGACAGTACGGGTCAAAGTAGCGTTGAGCGAACTGTTGACAGTTTCCTTGAAGTCCGCAGAAGGATGAAGCGACACGTTTTCACGGATACGGTCAAAAATAACCACGTTATCATTGATAGCATAACCGATGATAGTCAGAATAGCCGCAATAAACGTCTGGTCAACATCAAGGTTGAAAGGCAGGATGCCGGAGAAGAGACTGAAGAAGCCGATAACGATGAGAGTTGTATGAGCAAGGGATACAACACCACCGAGACCCCAGGTCCAGCCACGGAATCTGAATGCGATGTAACCGAAGATTACAAGAAGGGCGAGAACCACAGAAATGATAGCCGACCTCTTGATATCATTGGCGATAGTAGCGCCAACCTTGTCGGAACTGATGATGCCGTTAGGGTTGTCAAGGGTTGATTTAAAGTCATCGATAGTCATTTTTTCCGCAAACAGACCGCCCAATGCCTCGAAGAGCTTGCCTTCGATTTCATCATCCACTTCCGAAGACTCATCTTCATACTTGTAGGATGTAGTGATCTTCATCTGGCTTTCACCGCCGAACTGCTTGACCTCTACAGACCCGTCAAATACATCAAGAACCGCTTCACGTACTGCCTCTGCAGTAACAGGCTGGTCGAATCTCACGACATATGTACGTCCACCGGTGAAGTCAACACCATAAGTGAAGCCCTTGGTGAACATAGACACAAGACCGATCAGAATGAGAGTGCCGGAAATAATGTATGAATATTTGCGTTTGCCCAGAAAATCAACGTGAGTGTTCTTGAGGAAGTTTTTGGTAAAGTTATTCTCGAATGTTATGCTCTTGCCTCTGCTGACTCTTGCCTCAAAGATGAGTCTTGTGATGAAGATTGAGGTGAGGATTGATGTGATAATACCGATAATCAATGTGGTGGCGAAACCCTGGATAGGTCCTGAACCGAAAATGAAGAGAACGATACCGGTAAGGAGTGTCGTCACCTGACCATCGATAATAGCTGAATAAGCGTTGGAGTAACCATCATGAATGGCCTTGCTGAGACCTTTTCCTGCCTTGAGCTCCTCCTTGATACGTTCATAGATAATTACATTTGCATCCACAGCCATACCCAGAGTCAACACCAGACCGGCAATACCAGGAAGGGTCAGGACTGCTCCGAATGCCGCCAAAGTACCGAACAGAAGGAGAACGTTGGTAAGAAGTGCGAAATCAGCGGCAAGGCCTGCGCCCTGATAGAAGAACACCATATATATAAGGACGAGGCAGAATGCGATGATGAACGAAATCAATCCTGAATGGATGGACTCGGCACCCAATGAAGGACCCACGACTTGCTCTTGAACGATTGTGGCAGGAGCAGGAAGCTTACCTGACTTCAAAACGTTGGTGAGGTCAGTTGCCTCCTCCACGTCAAAGTGTCCGGAAATCTCAGAATTTCCTCCTGTGATTTCGCTGTTGACTGTAGGATAAGAATATACAGTGCCATCAAGAACAATGGCTATCTGCTTACCGATATTGTCCTTTGTAAGGCGGGCCCAAGTATTGGCGCCCTCTGCGTTCATTGACATCGATACGGTAGGATTGCCCTGCTGCTGGTTGCTGTATGAAACGCGCGCGTCTGTGACAGCGCTGCCGTCAAGAGGAGCCTTTCCATCACGGGAAGAAGCCTTGATGGCAACGAGCTCATAAACATTATCGGCTGAGACATAGCTTGTAGGCTTTACAGACCACATCGGCTTGAATTCTACAGGGAAAATATCCGCTACCTGAGGCATCGCAAGATAATCATTGATTTTTGCTGTATCTCCGGCTGATGCAAAACCGATACAGGCATTGTTTCTGAGCTGAGATGGCTCAAGAACGGCGAAGAGAGGATTGGCTTTCTTGTAATTCTCAACATCAGCACTGCTCACTTCCTGAGCGGCAAGCTCCTGAGAGACAAGGTCACCCTCAGCCGAAGCATCTGTCTCCGCTGAAGTCTCTTCTACTACGGCATCATCAAGAAGATCTGCAAGCAGTTTGTTGGCCTCGATGAGATATGGATAGATCTCTGAATTGTCATATGTAGTCCAGAACTCAAGAGATGCTGTTCCCTGAAGAAGCTTGCGGACACGCTCCGGCTCCTTGACACCAGGAAGCTCGACAAGAATACGTCCGGTATTGCCGATCTTCTGGATTGAAGGCTGAGTGACACCGAAACGGTCGATACGGTTGCGGAGCACGTTGAATGAATTCGAAACAGCACTCTCCGCCTCTTCTCTGATGACATTGAGGACTTCAGCATTTGAAGACTCAGGCTTGATGCGATCTCTCATCTCATATGTTCCGAAAATCTGAGCAAGTCTCTGTCCCGGAGCGACTTCGTCCCAAGCCTCACCAAAAAGGGTGATGAGGTCTGAAGATGAGTTGACGCTACGCTCCTTGGCAAGAGAAAGAGATCTGGCAAACTCCGGACTTGAATTGCTGCCGGCAAGAGCCTTGACGAGATCCTCGAGCTGCACCTGGAGCATAACGTTCATTCCGCCCTTAAGGTCAAGACCAAGATTGATTTCCTTTGCTTTAACATCTCTGAAAGTATAACCGAAGTAAACCTTCTCGGATGAAATTGAGTCAGTGTACCACTTGCTCTGCTCTTTTCTGATTGAATCCAGGTAATAAGCCTGGTCCGCAGTGGCCACTTTTGCAAATGCAGCACTCTTCTGTGCGTCTTGTGCAGCCTTCTCTGCATATTTCTCGGCCCTGTTTTCGTGAATGTTGGTCACAAGGGTGAAAGAAAGCTGCCAAAAGCACGCAATTGCGAGCAAAATGGCCACTAATCTGATTGCACCTTTACTTTGCATAATGTGTTATTTGTTATTAATTAATTACTTTTCGGCATAATAGGGTGCAAATTTACACTTTTTTTCTGATAAAGAAATTTTCTTCCAAGTATTTCTTAAATTTGCATTGATGAAAAAGACAAGATTCAGACTATTTTTTCTTGCTCTGGCGGTATTGGCTTGGAGTCCGGTACTCAGCGCGCAGGATACATTAAGCAAAAATGACAAATTCAAGGCGAGAATGGATTCGCTCAAGAGCACTATCCCATCGGCTGGGATTAAGAATCCAGGGAGCACCTCGCAAGTTGAGATTCAAAATGATACAGATAGCGGGACATCACTGATTGATACCATTCAGAACAGATATTCCGCAGAAGAACTTCTTTTCAAGGCCGACTCGCTCCGTAAAGTCTATGACTTCCCCAAGGCCGTGGAGTATTATAATCAGGCCATCAGACAGACTCCGGACTCGCTCTTGAAGCTAAGTATTGAGGAAGAGCGGCTGCAAGGCGAGAATGGTCTGAGTATGATGGATTATTGTGTCAAGCCGGTTGTCATTGCCAAGCAGAAATTCTCAATCCGCGATTTCTTCCTGTTCTACCCTATGCCTGACAAGAGCTGGAGGGCCAAGCCGAATCAGCTGGACTCTCTGGCTGATGATCCATTTGTTCAAGCCACTTACATTCCGGACGATGCCGGGACCATCTATTTTTCCGCATCTGAGGACGGAGACAGAAACATTTTCCAAACTCATTTTCAGGACACAACCTGGTCTGCACCGGAGCTTATCAACGAGCAGATGACATCTATCTCCAATGAAATATACCCGATGCTGAGCCCGGACGGCAAATCCTTGTATTTTGCTTCAAAAGGCTTGTACGGTGCAGGCGGTTATGACTTGTATGTGTCAAGCTTCAACTATGACACTCAGGATTGGGGGACACCGGTGAATATGGGCTTCCCTCTCTCGTCTCCTTATGACGATTTTCTGTATTACAGCACAGATGATGGCCGCTATTCTATTTTTGCATCCAACAGAGAATGCTCCAGAGACAGTGTATATCTATATGTTCTGGAATATGACAGTCTGCCCATCCGGAGCCGAATCGGCAATGTGGAGGAATTGCGCGAGCTGTCGGCGCTTAATGTCAGAAAAGGACAAGACCGGGTGGACAACTCTTCAATGGTCACAGACAAGAATCTTATAAGCGAGGATACGCGTAAATATGCAGAAAAGATTACTCAGATCAGGATTTTGAGAGACTCTATTTCAACGATTATGTCCTCAGGCTCAGATGATATCCTCACCCTGCTCCCTCCTCTCCAGAAAAGGCTTGACACTGTCACCAAAGAGCTCCAGACCATTGAAATGGATTTTCTCTCCAAAGGCGTGGTGATGGACCCTGACAAGCTTCAGACAGAAGCAGACAGAGAAGTGGTCGGGGTCTCATCCGGCTACACGTTTACCAAACACGAGTTGGGCCCGGCTATCAACTTTGCGATTGATGCGGCCGTACCGAAGATTGACCATACATTCAAGATTCTTGAAGTCGGACAATTTGCGGATGGAAGTGTAATCCCGGAAGGCCTCGTCTATCAGATTCAGTTCGTCACCCTCTCAAAAAAAGCCGGAGTGGAACAGATAAAAGGCTTGAGTCCCGTATTTGAACGTATGAACGGAAGCCGTTACTCCTATTTCGTCGGATTGTTCCGCTCTTATAAGGAAGCCCTTTCTCAGCTCAACAATGTCAAGCGTCTCGGATTCAAGACTGCCTTGATTGTGGCTCTGCGCGATGGCAAATCAATCTCCGTGTCAAGCGCACGTGCACTTGAATCCAAAATCAGAATTCTGTATAAGGTAAGGATTTATCCTCCGGACGGGCAGAATCTGCCGGACACGGCCATTTCCGACATTCAAGGGCTCACGGACAAAGATATAATCAAACTGCTTGAAAACGGATTCACCATCTACGAAGTCGGTCCTCTTGATGATGTCAAGTCGGCTGATGCCATAGTAGAGAAGCTCAAGTCATCAGGCATTTCACGTGCATCCGTCATCGAATCCGGCAAAACCATAATCGAATAATACAATGCTATTCATCGCCTCTCTTATTTTCTTTGGCATCCTGCTGCTGCTCATTGAGCTATTGTTGATTCCAGGAGTCGGTGTCGCCGGATTTCTGGGACTTGCCGCTCTGATTGCGGCACCATACTATGCTTTCGTCCATCTCGGGACTAAAAGCGGAATAATAGTGACTGTGATTATTCTGGCCTTGATTGCCTTAACCATCATTTATATTCTGCGCGCAAAGACCTGGAAAAAATTCGAAACTACAACGGTCATTGATTCCAGATTGAACGAAGAGACCGAACGCTTGTCAGTGGGAATGACAGGCAAAACCATCACCAGACTTGCCCCAATGGGGACAGCCCGATTCGGAGAAATCAGCTGTGAAGTCAAATCTGATGACAATTCTATGATCAACACCGGCTCCGATGTGGAGATAGTCCGGATTGAAGACAAGAAAATATATGTAAAACAAATAAACGACTAAAAAATGGATTTCATTCTTTGGCTGGCAATTATTGTCATATCCCTCATCATTATCCTCTGGTTCTTCCCTGTAGCCTTGTGGTTCCAGGCTCTTCTTTCAGGTGTAAGAGTGTCTCTTATCCAGCTTATCCTGATGCGCTGGAGAGGAGTTAATCCCCGTACCATCGTTTATGCCCTCATCACCGGTACCAAAGCCGGACTGACGCTAAAAGCCAACGAGCTGGAGGCCCATTATCTTGCCAAGGGTAATGTCCCCAAAGTTGTAATGGCCCTGATTTCCGCCAACAAAGCCAACATCTCTCTGGATTTCAAGATGGCTACAGCAATAGACCTCGCTGGCCGCGATGTTCTCGAAGCTGTCCAGATGTCTGTAAATCCAAAGGTTATCAATACGCCTCCTGTGACAGCTGTAGCCAAGGATGGTATTCAGCTTATCGCAAAGGCCCGTGTGACTGTCCGCGCCAACATCAAGCAGCTTGTGGGCGGCGCAGGCGAAGAGACCGTCCTCGCACGTGTCGGCGAAGGAATAGTCAGTAGCATTGGCTCATCTGAGAGTCATAAATCTGTTCTCGAGAATCCGGACAGCATATCCAAGCTTGTACTCAACAAAGGTCTGGATGCCGGTACCGCCTTCGAAATCCTTTCAATTGACATAGCAGATATCGATGTCGGCAAGAATATCGGTGCCGTTCTTCAAATGGATCAGGCAGATGCCGACAAGAATATTGCCCAAGCCCGCGCAGAAGAGCGCCGCGCTATGGCGGTCGCTTCCGAGCAGGAAATGAAAGCCAAAGCACAGGAAGCCCGTGCAAAAGTGATTGAAGCAGAAGCTCAAGTTCCTCTCGCAATGGCAGAAGCATTCCGCAGTGGCAATCTCGGGATTATGGATTACTACCGTATGAAAAACATTCAGGCCGATACGGAAATGCGTGAGGGTATCGCAAAGCAATAAGATTAATCGCCAAGAGGGAGGAACTTGTCTGTTATAGTATCATTTATCCGGCAGCCAGGATTACTTGAATATCTTCTGTGCGAAAATTGTGAGATATATTCTCCAATTGCGCCATATGTGGCCGCCATCAGATTCATAATACTCTACAGGATAGCCCTTCTTCTCACAGTATTCCTTCAATTTCAAGGAATTGACCTTCACGCCATCATCCTTGCCGACACCAATCCAATAGAGCTTCGGTGCGACCTTGCGGTCGAATTGTGCAGAGAAGGCTGCTTCATTGGAATCATCCGGAGGGACAACACCTGAGAACATACCTACATAAGAGAAGGTCCCCGGATGTGACATCGAAATGGCACAAGACTGACGGCCCCCCATTGACAAGCCGGCTACAGCGCGCCCGTCCTGTCCTTTGACTGTCCTGTAATGTGACTCAACATAGGAAATGACATCCTTGAAACTGTTCTCTATCTCCACCGTTGACTGTGAACGGCTGTTGCTCATTGTCGGCTGAAACATATTCACAGCCGCGCCCGGAGCGGCCTGATTGAAATACACACCGTTCGGCATAACTACTATCATAGGTTTTGCCTGACCTTCTGCAATGAGATTGTCCATAATCTGGACGGTGCGGCCCAACTCAGACCAGGCATCCTCATCTCCACCGGAACCGTGAAGGAGGTAAAGGACAGGATATTTTGCCTTGGAATCCTCATAACCCGCCGGTGTATAAACGGTCATTCTTCTTTCCGCTCCGAGAGTCCGGCTGTTGTACCATACTTTGGATACGGAGCCGTGAGGGATGTCGTGAGTCTCGTAGTACCAGCCTTTGTCATCTTTTGTTCTGCTGAGAGTGAAAAAATTGGTCCACGTTGCAATATCCCTATTCTGATATATATTTGACGGGTCAAGGCGCCTCTCCCCGTCAACGACAAAATTATAGAGATACAATTCCCCCTCCAGAGGCTCTGTGGTATAGCTCCACACCCCGTTTTCTCCTTCCTTCATAGCAGCGGCGCGAGTCCCGGCCGGCAGAAAATCGCCTGCCACTTCCACTGTGACGGCCTTCGGGTTACGATAGCGAAAGGTCACGGTATTGTCCGGATTGATTTCCGGAGAGATGACCTCGATACGATCACGGAGAGCTTGCTGCGCAAATGCGAATGAGCAAGCCAGCAGCAATGAAACTGCAGACATCAGTTGTTTTTTCATTTCAGTATTAATTAATTATGTACATAAGTGTTATTCTTCTACCACCTTCACCTCTCCGGCTTTGACACGTATCCGATTGTGGAACTCACCCCTTAGGCATATCCACCGGTTTCTGGAGGAATTATTAATCAGAATGACCCTCCTCCCCTTGTCCGGATGCGCCATTGTGAACATCTGAACGCCCTTCACAGACCGGGCAAAAGTCACATCAAGGCCGCTGCAATCCACATATGGAAGCAGCAACTTTCGCAATGGAGAATAATTCCCGCTGCGGACAGCGCCAAGTGAAGCAAGATGAGGAAGCCAAACGACTCTACCTCTCCCGAATTCGTTGACTGAAAAATTCTCTTTACGCCCACTTGATCTCTTGATTGAAGAGTCAAACAGATGAACCGGCAACTTGCGGCGGCCGACTTTCACTATGCGGTCTCCGGGAGAACTGTCCACCTCATCGAGCGAGCCGCCGAATACATCAGAAAGACCGAAACCGCTATAATGAACCGCGCGCAAATCTTCGTCATAGAATGTGCTCAACCCCTCCACTATCAGGGTGCCTCCTTTCTCGACAAAATTCCTCAACCCGGAATAATATCTGACCGGAACACATATCTGATTCGACAAAATCAAGGTTTTTCCGGAATAATCATTTTGAGAAAAGTCATACTCATTGATTTCCGAAATGTTGCTCTGGATTCCGGCCTCGCTGAGAATCTGGTAAATCCCGGCAACGCTCTTCATCGCTCCACCCCTCTGACGGCCTTCATAATCAATATCTGAAGAATTATATTTGTCCAGAGCCGCCTCCGCCCACAATGTTTCCCTCAGATACAACAATGTGACCGGAGAGCAAATCGGTTCGCAACCATCCAGAGCAGAAGCCTCTCTTATCACTTCTGCAGCAGCATCCATTCTCTCCGAAAAATCGCCCTGCAAAGTCAGAAGAGACCATTCTCCCCCCTCTTCTCCCATAGTACGGGGATTGAGGCACCAGAAAATGAGGCCCGAAGCGCCTGTGCCAATTCCTGTCCACATCCATCTTTTGATTTCAGATGCGGTCGGGCAGAATGCTTTCGCCCCCGAATAGGTGTTAGTCCCACCCTGGAGTTCAGTCACCCAAAATGGCAAATCTCCCGCACCGGAACGAATCATCGCACAATTCGCCGCCATAGCGACTCCGTACCTGCTGCGGTCGAAGTAGCCGAAATGCCAACTTGGGTGCGCAGATGCTCCCAAAGAGGTCAGATTATCTCTCCAGGCAGGAAAATCATATTCTGCGGCGTTACTGAATATCGCATGATTGTTGACGTGAATCTCGTGGGTATCATCGATTGATCTCACCAGATCTCCCAACCACTCAAGATACCGGGTATTATACTCCGTCAAGAACTTTTGCCCGCTGAAAATACCACTGTCGGGATGCTCTGCCAGCCATTCCTCAAACTTCTGCCGGCTATAAGGCGTGTCAGGTATTGAGCCTCCCGTCCCAGGCTCATTCATCAGCACCCAGCCCAACAATGCAGGATTGTCCTTGAAATGCGCCACAGTATGCATTACATATGCTTTTATCGCGTCCTCGTGGCTGTCGGAGAGGGGGAACTTGAATCCTCCAACGCTGTTCCCGGGGGCATCCGGGAAAAGAGTGACGAAAATCTTCACTCCGTGCCGTCGTGCACTGTCAAAAGCAAGGTCGAAAATATCGGTCCCATAATTCTCGAACATCCTCACCCGGCAGACAGTCATACCCGCATCTTCGAGAGACTTGAACAGATGGTCAATCTGTCCGGCAGTCTGCCACGGCTCGATTATCACCTGCGCCCCCGCCTGAAATCTGCCTGAAGCGAGCAACGAAGTGGACGAAATCAACAAAAACAAAAAAGAAAATAATAATTTCTTCATATTTCGGATTTTTCTTTAGGAATCAAACAATAATAGGCTACTGCCAACATTACACACGCTCCCACCCAGGCAAGCACGTCGATAAGAGGTATGCCCGGGAATCCCATACGCGGCGGCAGCACAGCGGACGTTACAATTCGTATCAAAAGCTCAACAACTCCTGCCATCAACGGCCAGAAGGTCTTCCCTATGCCCTGCAGCGCATTTCTATACACAAACAGCACATAGAGGAACGGGAAGAAAGCCGCACTGACATACAGATATAGTCTGGAGGCCCCGAATATCTGTTCTACGGTGTCTGTCGGGCCATTCAGAGTATCAGCATTAAGGAACAACGTTGTGAGCCAATCAGCAAAAATGGACATAAATGCAGACGCGACGGCACACACCCCCAAGGACAGAAAGATGGTTGCGCGTACACCCCGCCTTACCCGTCCGATTTCCCCGGCTCCGTAATTTTGTCCGGCATAATTCGCCATCGCCACTCCGAACGAGACTCCGACAGTCGCACTGAGCTGCTGTACCCTGTTGGCAGCGGAGAATCCAGCAATATATGTATCTTCGAAATGGTTGAGGGCACCTTGAAGAATGATCACGCCGAGGGCGGTTATGCTGAATTGCAATGCCATAGGAAGACCTATTCTGAGGTGGCTCCATATAAAGGAAACGCTTGTCCGGAAATCTTTCACACTAAGTCTTATTTCGGGGTATCGCCTCCAGGCATAGATGAAACATAAGACTGCGGATATCATCTGGGAGAACACCGTTGCCATCGCGGCCCCGCGTACTCCCCATCCCAATACTACAATACACACGAGGTCCAGTCCGACATTCAGCAATGAGGAGAACAATATGAAATAAAGCGGAGTCCGGCTATCTCCAAGAGCCCTCAGAATGCAGGAAACCATATTATACGCCATATTTGCAAAGATTCCTGCATAAATGACAAACATATACTGATAGGAGTATTGGAAAATACTCTCCGGCGTATTGATTAAGTTCAGCAGCGGCTTCAGCGACAACAATGCTATGACGGTCAACAATAGAGAAAGAGTTGCACACAGAATAAGGCTCGTCCCGATGGACTGTCTCATCCTGTCAAAATCCTTTGCCCCGTAGAATTGAGCTATCATTATTCCGAACCCGCCCGTGATTCCGATAGAGAAGCCCAGCACAAGGAAGGACATTCCTCCTGTCGCGCCGACTCCGGCAAGAGCCTGAAATCCGAGAAAGCGCCCGACTATCATCATATCCACCAGATTATAAATCTGCTGGAACAAGTTTGCAAGAATAATTGGAATCGCGAAAGTCAGGATGACTTTCGCCGGCTTCCCATATGTGAGGTCTTTGATCATTTCAAAATTTAAAATTCAAAAATAACTATATTTGTGGAGAAACGGTCATTTATTTGCAATATGAACAGCATCGGCCACATTATGAACTATGGTGACGGCTGGTATGGTGGCGTATATATGGCATCAATGTATGCACTGGCATTTGTAAATGACGATATAGCCTACATTGTCCAGGAAGGGCTCAAAACCATCCCCGAGCAGAGTGATTTCCATAAATGTCTCACTGATGTCATCAACTGGTGGAAGGAGAATCCCGATGACTGGAAGGCCGCTTGGCAGCTTGTGCAGGACAAATGGGGGCAAGGTGCTCGATGACTGCGTGAAGATCAAGGTCCAGACACCTGAAGCCGTAAGATTTGAGAAGAACTATCAATAAACTTAAATGATATGAGAAAGACTCTCGAAATGTTTCTCCTGCTCTGCATAATGCTTCTTGGTGCTTGTGCAGATATAAACGACAACCATAACAAGGAACTTCAAGCGATTGTTTCCGGATACGGCCCTTTCGACGAAATCGTATTGACAGTGAGCTTGGAAGACATGCAGAAGGCAGGCTTCGCCCCCGGAGACTGCATTACAGCCACCATCGGCGACAAGGTATTCGATCTTCCTTACCACACAGGGTACTTTACCCACACTGGCGAACTTCTCATCGTCGATTATCCCCATAGCACAAACACTGTCATCAGTGCTACCAACGCCAGCGTGCGTGACCGTCTTCCCGGTTTGGAGAACTATACAGTAAGACTCGTCCTTAAGGAGAAGGGCCGTTATCTGGATGTTGAAAAGACTCTTGGGATGAAGTACAGCAACAATCGTGACGACTTCGGCTCTGATGAAGAGTTCGCCAATGCCCGTGAGGTCACGACAACGGGAATGGCCAGGGGAATCCTTTACCGCACAGCATCCCCTTTCGACAACACCTACAATCGCGCTCCGTTTGTCTCCGAATTTCTCAAGAACAACGGTGTGAAAACAGTGCTCAATCTATCAGACAATGCGACTGTAATCGGCCAGTACAAGAACATTCCCGCCTACTCCAAGCAGATGATTGAAGCCGGCAACGTCGTCCTTTGTAAACTGGATGCAAACTTCCGCGGTGAGAATTTTAACAAGACTCTCGTATCCGGACTTGTCGAGATGATGAATCATCCGGCCCCCTATGTCATACATTGTACTGAAGGCAAGGACCGTACAGGATATGCATGCGCCTTGCTTGAGGCCCTTGCAGGGGCTTCATATGATGAAATATGCGACGAATATCTCGTTACATACGACAATTACTTCCACATCACGCCTGAAAACAACCCCAAGGCATGCCGACTCCTGCTCGAGCTTCGTCTTGAAGATGTAATGCTGTTCTTCTGCGGACTCGATGATGCCAGTCAGCTTGGCAGCATTGACCTCAGCCTCGCCGTGCAACAGCATCTCCTGCGCTATGGCATGAGCCAGAAACAGGTGCAGAATCTCAAGAATCTGCTTACCGCCAGGTAAGGGCCGGGTATTCCTGGCTCATCCAGAGCCTCATACCATCCATCAACAAAAGAGGTCGACAAAAAAGTGTCGGCCTCATATATCAGCGGAGAGGACGAGATTCGAACTCGTGGTACCAATTGCTCAGTACGTCGGTTTAGCAAACCGGTGGTTTCAGCCACTCACCCACCTCTCCAAGAATGTCCCATCCTTATGACTTTATCAGATGGGATTGCAAATATACGTAAAAATAATTTATTTACAACATCGTCTCTATTTTAATGAAGACACCTTCTCCTTAAGCCCGTGAAGCGCCTTGTAGCGGCTCCGATAGAAAAAACAGGAGCACACAAGGGCAGAAAGAAATCCTATCAAAAGGCTTGCATTATAATTGATAGAGAAGCCTACTTTCTCCGAACAAATAAAAGTCACGACGACAACTGTCATAAACATCGCCGGCAACATTGCGAAAATATAAATGGGCTTCCTCCTGTCAAAATGAGGCGCTTTCTCGCTTAAATACACAGCCAACGACCACAAAACAATGACAGACAATGTCTGATTGGCCCATCCGAAGTATCTCCATATCTTGTTGAATCCGTCTTCATCGGCAACATTGTAATACAACAAAACCAGGGCGAATACCAAAACGGGGATAATCAGAAGCAAACGATTGCGCAACTTGGTCTGATTTAGCTTCAACGCATCGGCCAAAGTAAGTCTTACACTTCTGAAAGCCGTATCACCAGTTGTAATCGGCGCGGCCACTACTCCCAGAAGAGCAAGTATGCCACCTACAGGCCCGAGCCACCCCATTGAAATCTTGACCACAATCTCCGGAGCCTGAGCAGAAATGCTGCTCCCTACCTCCGCGGCACCGCCGTCAAAGAAAAAATAAGATGAGACCGCCGCAAAAACCAAAGCAATAAAACCTTCCACAATCATCGCTCCGTAGAATATCGGGCGAGCCATTTTCTCGTCCTTGATACACTTGGCCATAAGAGGACATTGCGTCGAATGAAAACCGCTGATAGCACCACAGGCGACAGTAATGAACAAGCAAGGAAATATTCTCTGTCCGTGCAATCCCACAGACGGCCCCCTATTTGCAAGACCATCCCAAAATTCCGGGATACCCGGCCATTTGAGCAACAACGTGACTACGAGCGAAACCGTCAGGAAAAGGAGAGCTATGGCAAAAATCGGATATATCTTCCCGATTATCATATCAATAGGCAAAATTGTCGCAATAATATAATACATCAGGATGACTCCTGCCCAAATCAAGACAGCCGTCTGCGCACCGCTTCCGGTAATATCTCCGAGAATGAGGGCCGGACTATACACAAACACTACTCCTACAAGAATCAAAAGTGCAGTGATAAATAACAGCAGCAACTGCGCTATCCTCTTTCCCAGCAAACTCTCCACGATGGTGACAATGGTCGAGCCATCGTGACGAATCGAAAGCATCCCAGAAGAATAATCGTGTACCGCCCCGGCGAAAATACTGCCCAGAACTATCCACAAATAGGCGGAAGGACCGAATTTTGCGCCCATAATTGCACCGAAAATCGGTCCTGTCCCTGCGATGTTGAGTAATTGAACCATAAACACTCTCCACGTCGGCATAGGGACATAATCAACACCGTCGGCGTGCCTCATTGCCGGGGTCAGGTTGTTTGAATCCGGGCGGAACCACCCGGACACAAACCGACCATAAAAGGCATAGCCCAAGACAAGTGCCAATACACAAATCAGAAAAGAATACACTGTTTAAATATTAAATCCACTGATGTTCAAGACAGGCTTCTCCCCTCTTGTATCCTCATCCTTGAAGGTGACAGTTACTTCCTTTTCCTCACCTGCTAGAAGTGCGAAATAATTATCCTCATAGAAGCACGGCAGGATACGCTCTCCGCTCTGCTTCCCGGTAACTTTAAGCCTGAGCATAAGCGCAGGAAGCGATCCATTATTCTTGACTCTGGCGATAATCTTATATCCACAATCTGTCTTCTCTGTAGTATATTTGAGAGAAACCTTAGTCTGTCCAAGCTGATTGAGCTGCTGATAATTCCCGCTCTCTTTGCCTTCCCAATAGAAGTTGTCTGCAAGGAGCTTGTCTCCCTGAACAAGCTTGAGCTTGATATAATATACGTCCGTAAGCTCCGGCTGATCGAAAGAAAGCGTCATCACCGGCGATGTCGTATCCTCCTTACTGTCGAGTTCTACTTCATTCTCATAGACAACCTTGCCGTCATATGTGAGTATAGAGGCATAAGCCTTGAGGCCGTTCTGGTCCATAGCATTATTGTTGACAACCTCGACATTATTATTTACCGGATTGTACTGGATACGGATAGGCGCAGAAGCCTTCTTGACTCCAAAATAAGCAGCCGTAGGCTCAAAATAATAATCATAAGTCTGCCATACCATTGAAGGCCAGCTGGAGTGGCTCATCCAGATGAGAAGGCCCTTTCTGTTCCAACTGCGTGACTCATACATGGCACGGTAACCGTTATAATTGATCCACTGTGCCTTCTGAGTGAACTCCTTGAGATTGGATGGCTCTCCAAGCGCCTTTGCTATCATTTCATTGAATGTGGCACAGCTCTGAGCATTCTCCAAAGTATAATCGTGAACACCCCATACGCTTGTCTGCGGCCACCAGTTCTTTTTCCTGAGCATCTGTGTCATACTCTCATAAGTCATCACATTCGGCATGCCCCGCTCGCTATGGAGTCGATCTATGCCCCTCGTCGCTGTGAAATAATCCTCTACAGGAAGAGCACGGTAAGGGCCGTTACCGCTGACAGGACCTGATGCAGAATGTGGGATATATGCAATTTCCTGATGATACTTTGCGATAAGCTCACGCAAGCCCTTGTCAATGCCATCGGGAGGATTGCCCTCATTACGGCCACAATAGAGCGCGATAGCGGCGTGATTTCTGATCTTCTTAAGATAATCTTCGGCATTCGCCAGAAACATTCCCTCATCGTCAGGATTAGGGCCGTCCGCTGGATTTGCAAGCCAGAAATCCTGCCAAATCATCACACCGTGGCGGTCACAAGCCTCGTAGAACTCCTCATCGCCTGTCTGGCCCACCCAGTCGCGTATCATCGTATAATTCATATCAGCGTGATATGCAACAGCTATATCATACTCACGTCCCCTATAATTGAGATTTACTTCAGGGAAGCCCCAGTTGCCGCCATTGCAAATCAAACGACGACCATTGATATAAAGATCGATAATCCCGGCAGAGGTGTCATAAGACATTTCGCGAACACCCAACTTTTGAGCTTTGGTGTCTGAAACCGCCCCGTTGACAGTTACTGTTGCATTGACATCATAGAGATACTGCTCACCATATCCGGCAGGCCACCAGAGTTGAGGTTTGTCCATTCGGACAACAGGGAGCTCCACATCCTTGCTCTCCCCTGCCTCAAGCTCCACTATGCCCTTAATGTCAACATTTCCGCACTTGACGGTAATTTCTGCCTCTCTCGGCATTTCGCTGTAATTCGTTACAGACACAGTAGCCTCAAGATCAGCATATTTCGTGTCTGGAAGAGGAAGATCTGTCTTCACAAACACATCGTCAATTGACACTCCCCCGTCATAAGCGCTCACATACACATCATTCCAAATACCGATGTTGCGTCCTCTTACTGTAGGAATCCAGTCCCAACCGATGGAGCAATGGAATGTAGGATTATCTGCGCCGAGTTCTCCACCGTTGGTGTCGGTAGAAAGCCTGGTCTGCTCCTTGATGATGCCTGGATTGTCGTTCTTATATATATAGACAGCCAACGAATTGCTTTGTCCGGCCTTAGCAAGCTTGGTCACATCGAAATGACCACGGATGAATGCTCCGTCAATATGTCCGACATATTCACCGTTGAAGTAAATATCAGCCTTCCAGTTGATACCGTCAAAATTGAGAATCAAATCCTTATTGGCAAAATCAGCAGGGAGAGTGAATTCATCCCGATACCAGAAATCTGAATAAAAATAAGACTCGGAGATTTGGAACTGATCGTCATCATAATTTATATCAGGGATAGCCCCTATGTTATAATAGGAAGAAACAACTGTTGCCGGGACTGTCGCAGTCACCCAATTATTCACATTGAATCCATTTCTGGAAATCTCTGCACCGCTTGCATTCACTTCGGAAGCTCTTTGGAGTTTCCAATGGCCTCCGCTGAGATACATTCTGTTGCCTTTCGCCGGAATCTGCTCCTGCGCCTGAGCGACAACTCCCCCCTTGCCATAAACCTCGAACTCACTGAGAATATAATTCTCTCCATTTGCAGATTTGTCGGCAGATACTCGTATATATCGGCCGCTGCCGGTCACCGAAATATCATCAAGATTGTTGTCTCCGCCAGGCAAATCAGCAATCTTTGTCCAAGTCTCAGCATCATCAGATGTCTCGATAGAACCCACTACAGCCTTATTTATCCAATATAGCTTGATATTATCAAATTGAGCAGTTGCCCCAAGATCCACATATACCCACTCCGCCCCATTGCCGGCACTCATCCAGGCACTGCTGAACTGATGCGAAGGGAGAATGGAGACTTCTGTCCCATTCTCAATGAAATTAATCTCAGAGAATGTCCAACTCTCTGCTGCAGGACAATCAAAACGGGCCCTGAATCTCGAAAACTCCATATCCTTTGGGAGCTGAACCTCAAGATTCAACTGCCGCTGATTCATCATACGACGCATACGCTGCTGCTGCTCAGGGGTAAGCTGTTGAACTGCTTGAGGTTGTGTCTGCGGAGTTGGAGAGGGTGTATTCGTAAGTCCGGCTGAAACAGCAACATTTTGAGACCCGGCAGGAATCTGAGGCACAGGGGTGGCACTGCCGCCAGGCATCCCATATCTGCGGGTGGCTCTTGGCTGTCCCGGAAGATCCGCACCCTTGATTGACTTTATTTCTTTCCAACTCTGTCCATCGGAAGAAACTTCAAAAACGAGATTGTAGCCAAGACCGTTTTCTGGCTCACAAGACACGGAACCTACCAAATTGACTTTATCCCCGGTCAAAACTCCATTGTGAATATCAATTTCGAGAAAAGCTCCCGGTTCTCCTTTTACAGATACGCTAGTATTGTTGTCATCAAACGGGCGTTCCTGATCGCGTTTTTCATACGGTCCGGTCTGAGTGATAACCGACATAAAATATGGCTTCGCCTCGGAAATGATTCCATCTGTAGCAAGATGGCCGGTAAGATTATAATCGACACTTGAAGAATGATATGCCGCACGAAGAAGGGCAATGTTGCGATAATTGTCATCCGCTTGTGCAGAAGGACCGAAAAACTCGAATTGCGCACCCGGATAAACACCGATTCCTCGAGTATAATCTCTTTCATTAACGGCTCGATTGCAGGAACTTGCAATTATAGCCAGAAACAACAGGGTAATCAGTTTTCTCATATTTCTATTTTTTGTGATTATTCTCAAAATTCTGATAATATTACGCACAATATGGGAAATATCAAAGAAGAGTAGTACAAAAAAAGAGGCTGGTCCCAATTCGACCAGCCTCAATTCGCTATGTAGATATCTACTAGTATCCAGGGTTCTGTGTAAGAGATGGATTAGCAGTCAACTCATCGTAAGGGATAGGAAGAAGTGCGTGGTGTGCATCTGGTGTTTCGTGGTCTGTACTAACCCATGTGATAGCTTGGCCACCAGGGTTCCATGTAGGAACGGTTCCGGCACTTGGGTCCTTCATCATGAATGGATATGCGGTCCACATAGGAGCAAACTTTGTGAACTGACGTTGACGCTCGCTTACGAAGTCACCCCAACGCATCAGGTCATACCAGCGCTCTGCGTTCTCGAAGAAGAACTCGAAACGACGCTCGGCCTTGATTCCGGTCATAGGATCGTCCATTGAAAGAGCCGCAACTTCAGAAACACCAGCACGCTTACGTACCATATTGAAATACTGGAGTCCGAGGGCCTTGTCACCCGCACCGTTGACTGCGCACTCTGCGTACATCAAAAGAATGTCTGCATAGCGGAGTATCGGCCAGTTGGCATTCGAATATTGGGTGTTAGGGGAGATGCCCGGGATGTCTCTGTCGGCATTGTAGGTCAATCCTTTCAAACGGCAGTATCCGTCTGATGAGAACCAGTCAGCCTTCAATCCCGCAGGATTGGCTGTGTAGTGGAATCCGAACTTGTTGTCCGGTCCGTCAACGATGAAC
>JAZRYB010000007.1:0-3063 GCA_045600565.1 Candidatus Cryptobacteroides sp.
CAGATACTCTTCGGGTGGCTTTTGGTTGCGGAACATCAAATCGCCAAGGACATAGACAGTGTCATTCGTTTTTACACGTTGATTCCAATTTCGGATCAGGGTTTCGTCCATCTCTTCAACAGATGCAAAAGGTCGATTGCAGTGACAGATAACATTTGCGTGACCCAAATGCAGGTCACTCGTAAAAAAGATCATAGGATCAAACTCCTCTCATGACATTTTCCTTTCCTGATATCGTCTGTCAGACAACATTCTCAAACACGTTCAGATTGTGGCAGGAGTGTAATCTCCCGCAGTGGCTGCCAAGTGCATTTTTCGGCAATCTCGGCTCGGTTTTCGAAAGGCAGATTCTTGAAGTCAATGACGTTATCGTCGGAGAAGAAAGACTGACAATAGGCAGGAATTACTCCTTCCGGGACAATCCCAATCCGTTCTTCCTCTAACAGCCTTGATGTGAGGATTGCCGCATCACGGATATATATCGGCCAGCCGGCTCTCTCCAGTGCGAGGTAGATCTTCACAGCCTCAATTGTACGAGTCCAAGCGGAACCCGCAACGAGCAGGGAGAATCCATTCTCATCATGAAGCACGAACAGATCAATGTGGGTGGAATTCCCGCCACGGCAGATCTCCCAGGGATGCCCGCTGAAATGGTTTCCGTGGAGCCATTTAATGAAAGCATCAGAAGAGTCCGGATCGATTTCCAACAGTCCCTCATCTCTGCCATCTGCATGCTTGAGGTACTGTTCCCGGGGAGACAAATCACAGCCATTGTATCCGTTTGCCTGATAGCCAATGGCACAGCAGTTCAGAAAGTCATTCACTGTCATCTCAGAACACCGTTCTCTTGACCTATTCAAATCATCGGTCTGTGCCTGCGTCAGTTTAACAAACTCCTGTACATCTTCAGGAGAAATGTCTTCAAAGAATTCTTCTCGGCTCTCTGGGAACGCATCCCACCAATCTTTTCGGAGGATTGTCCCAGTGCGGTGTTGCGGTGGCAGTTCTCTGGCAACTTTCTCGTTGTAGGTTCCGTTTTTCAGTTCGGTGATGCACTCTCGCACAGATTCGATCAGCCATTCAAGAAGTTCGGAAACATCATGCGTAAAGGCGCTTTTTGCTTTTCTGGCATCCTGCTCAAGAATGTGTCTGTGTCCAAGCATAACCGCACGGTAGTTGTTTTTCTCATCTTCGACAGCACCGAAATAATACCAGACCTCTTCCTCTGGGAAGTAGTCTTTCCAGAGAGATTCAAACTCTTCCCGGCTGGACACAATCTCCTCATCCAGATACTCTTCATAATCTCCAAACGCTTCGATGGAGCCGCGATTAGCGCGAAGCCATAGCTCCCTTGCTCCGTTTTCTGACGCTGGGGCAATCTGCTTGAGTAGTGCGAAAAGCTCATCAAGTAATTCATAGCTGCGATCATCGTAGGTTGTTGTGTCGTTGAATTCCCTATATCTAATGTGACCGAGCCAGTCGATGTAGTGGCTGATTTGCGGCGCATATAATCGATTGCTCATTTTGACAGTACTCCTTCCCATGATTGGCCCCCCCCAGCGATTGAAACCAAGGGATTCCTAGCTCTTTTACTGCATTATACCATAAATAGTACAAATGTTCAAGTTTTGACAGAACAGAAAACGGAAAAAACGGTGAGATTTAGACCTCCATTGCTAAAGGGGCTTTATTCCATGCTTGATAAAGACCTCATACGGCTATTTTCCTAAAAAAAACACGATTCTGTTGACAGACTGACATTGTGATGATATAACAACATTGTGTCATCACAATGATATAGGGAGGCGCGATATGAGTGTGATTAAACTGTTACATGGTACCGACCACATTATTGAAGTTCCGGATATCAATATCGGGAATCCACACAATGATTATGGTCAGGGCTTTTATTGCACCAGAGTCGATGAAATGGCCCGAGAATGGGCTTGCAGGAAACACACAGATGGCTTTGTCAATGCTTATGACTTTGATGACGATGGATTGAAAATTTTGAACCTTTTGGATGGTCAGCATACTGTTCTGAACTGGATCGCCCTGCTGCTTCAGTACAGAACCTTTCAACTCGACACGGAGCTTTCCATTGATGCAAGAGAATACATCATTGGCAATTATTCGATTGACTTGTCTACTTACGATGTTGTTGTCGGATACAGAGCGGACGATTCCTATTTCCAGTATGCAGAGTCCTTTGTGTCAAACGGCCTTCCGCTCCGCAGCCTGAACAGGGCACTGCGCCTTGGCAACCTCGGTGAGCAAACGGTTGTTATTTCAGAAAAAGGATTTGGACGATTTCAATTTACCGGAGCGTATCCGGTCGACAAGAGCGTCTATTATCCGAAGTCCCTGGATAGAGACACAAAAGCGAGGGACACTTATCGCAGGGAGATTAAGAAGAGCAAGTCGTATCAGGATGACATCTTTGTGTTGGATATTCTGCGAGAGGAGATGAAGGGCGATGACCCACGCATACAGCGAATTCTATTTGAGTAATGCGAAGGATCGCCTGTCCGCATTCTTCGACTATGCGATCAATGACTGCAAGATGAAGCCCGAATGGATCACATCGCTGTTTGTGACGACAGGCTATGCAGAACAATTCGAAAGAGGCAATCCTGCTTATGTCGCAGGGATGTCCGGGGTTGAGCTTGCGCAGGCGGTCATTCTCAAAGCATACGGAAAGAAAGAGCTTCCGCAGCCGACATGGTCTGAGGAGCGTTCCCCTGAATACTGGGCAGGCTGGGCGCTCGCTTCTTACCAGTGGTATTACGCAAGACGCTTCAAGGACATCTTTAATCGCATTCTATTAGAGGACATCATTCACATGTATCCCGTTTATCATGAGATGGATATTCGCAATTTCATTGATGATATGGAAGTGAGATACAAAGCGGCAGAAGGCGAGTCAAATCTGAAACGCATTCGGGAAAACCGGGGGCTTTCTCAAACGGAGCTTTCCGATCAGTCGGGTGTGAACCTCCGCAACATCCAAATGTATGAACAGCGATGCAATAGCATAGACAAAGCGCAGGCGCAGATACTCTA
>JAZRYB010000008.1:0-12463 GCA_045600565.1 Candidatus Cryptobacteroides sp.
CCCCAGAACTTCTGGCACTCTGCCGGGTTGTTGAACGCGATTTCCTTTGACATACCTATTACCTGCACGTCCTGCAGGGACAGAATCTCGTATTTCATATGCACATTTTTCATTGTTTCTTACGTTTTGATTGTGCAAATATACGGATAATGATTATATTTACAACAACTGTTCTAAAACAAATGTTCTTAAATGCCGAGATCAGCATTCTTCTCAAAGGAAACGATTGCTGCAGCCGGACTTGAAATCGTCCGTAGGCAAGGAGTCACGGTGCTTACCGCAAGGGCACTGAGCAAACAACTCGGATGCTCGCTAAGTCCAATATTTACAGTATTCAAGGATATGGACGAAATTCGGATTACTGTCCGTCAGGCCGCGGCCGATTTGTTCTCCGACTATGTGAAAGACGTTCTTGATTACCAACCTGCATTCAAGGAAAACGGGATGAGACTCATCCTTTTCGCCAAGGAGCAGCAAATATTTTTGCAAACCCCTGTAATAATGTGCCGGTAAGGGCCATCAGGAATGAGGGCGATTTCATCCTTTCCGTCTGGAGCAGTTAAGGCGAAATCGCCTAAGCCGATAACATCCATGCCAAGCAGAATGTCTGCATCAGGCAGATTGCCGTCCATCACCTGCAAAATCTGAACCTCCATTTTGTTGGGAAGAAGCAGATTGACAAAGTATGTGTTTACGTACGAAACTCCATTAGCATGGTACATTTTGACTTTGCCACGAGGTTGCAGTCCAAATTCTGCTACCGCCTTGGGAGATATCACAGTTCTGACAGCACCTGTATCCCAGATTGCATTGTATTCATGAAAGTCAGGATGAGGCAAGTCGCTGCATTGGATAAAATGACCTCAATTTAGAAAGAGTTTGATTGTACGGTCTCTTTTTGATTCGTTATGCACGGATGAATCTAATAGGGATATTTGGATGTTATTGATCCTGTTTCTGTCGTCAGATGTTTAGATAACGTGAACGTTTGTAGTCCTACCTCAAGACATAAATGCCTAAATTGCCAAAACATATACATCCTTGGCTGCAGACAAACACCGTATCATTCCTTAATTGATATAACAGACAGAATCTTCGGTAAGTGTTCTGTCGCAGAGACCTGCAGAATGGAACATCCCCTCAAAACTGAGATCTTCGTCAAGCTGAGGCCAATGAATTCCTGAATAGGAAAGATAGAAATCGTTGAGTTGCTGTTCTGTTGCAGACGCAAGCCTTTTCCAGAGAGAAATAGCATAACTCGCCACAAGCCCATCACTGGTCTGTGCATAAACGTGTCCGGATTCAATCCAAACCTTTGTGATGTAATGCTTCATATTACTTCTCCTGTCCAAAATATTCCTGCCACGCCATCCTTTATCACGTGCACATGAATAGCGGCAGATAATAAAATACTTCTTGATTTTTGTTTCAAGATTCACTCATCTCAAACGATGACCTATAGAGGTCATTATTATTCCACAGATTCTAAATATCTTACTTCCCGGCCATTGGCCTTCGCATACTCAATTTCGCTTCTGGTGCTGCTGCCGATGTAGCCTCCCACGTTGATGACGAATATTTCATCCGCCATATCAATCTTGCGCTTGTGCATATCGTCAAGCATCTCTTTCGTGCCTTCAGTCCATACCTCATTATCTCCGGAATGACCGAATAATCCGACACTGATGACGATGTTGCCTTCAAGGGTAAGGCGTTTCTGCGCTTCGAGGAAATGTTCCTTGAAGCGAGTGCTGCCGCAGAGGGTTATGACTTTGTAGGGACCAATCATAATATATCGCTAATATCAATTCCATTAAATACCATCCAATCGGAACATTGCAGGTGAGGATTTATTCTATTTTTTAAGTAATTTCGCACAAAAGAAGACATCCGATATGAGTGCTTCCGATAATATCCTCCGGTTTATTCCGTGCGTTGGAAGCTGACGAAGATGAACTTCTTGACTTTCGGGATTACTACAAGTCAATATATCACACTATGACACATCATATCATACTTTGGAAACTCAACGATGAGCTTACGGACGCTCAGAAAGAGGAAATCAAGAAGAACATCAAGGAAGGACTTGAAGGTCTTACCGGTAAGATTCCGGGACTGCTGAGCATAAAAGTCAATACCCAAGGCCTCCCTTCCAGCAATGTGGACCTGATGCTGGATTCCACCTTTGACAGCCCGGAATCCCTCAAAGGATACTCGGTCCATCCGGAACACGTGGCCGTGGCAAACGGTCGCGTCCGTCCATACACCGCTGGAAGGTACTGCCTGGACTTCCAGGACTGACGAGCAGCCTGCTTATTGTAGATAATTGACTATCTATTTAAACAGCAGTTGCGCGAATGTTGTAAGATAGAGTCTCCAGTTCTTCCATTCGTGACCGCCGTCGCTGATGTATGTGGTATGTTCCATTCCATTACGTTCAAGTGCCTGGTCGAGAACCTGTGTGTTCTTGTATGCAAGAGTGTCTCCTGATCCGCAGCCGATCCAGTAAAGCTTGTAACCCGCCTTCTTGATACCTTGAAGCTGTGCATCGAGTTCATCGCTGTCACGGATACCGCAGCTGAGAGGGCAGATGTAATCGAAGGTACCAGGATAGAGGATTGTTGCGCTGGTGGTATGGCCGCCTCCCATACTCAGACCTGAGATGGCTCTTGATGCGCGGTTAGGGATAGCCCTGAAATTCTTTTCGACGAACGGTATGATCTCCTTTACGAGAGAATTCACATAAGCATTAGCGAATTTAGGGTCATTCCTGTCAAGGGCTATATTCTCAAGACCCATAATGCATGCAGCCTGCTGATTGGGATTTCCATTAGGCATAACCACGATCATAGGCTCAGCAAGGCCCTTCTCGATGAGGTTGTCCATAATCTGCGCCGCGCGTCCCATACTTGGCCAGGCTTCCTCGTCACCGCCACCTCCGTGGAGAAGATAAAGTACAGGATACTTCTTGTTCTTGTTGTTCTCATATCCGTACGGTGTATAGACGGCCATACGGCGATTGATGCCGAGGCTCTCGCTGTCATACCATACATACTGGACAGTACCTCTCCGGCTGCTCTCATAATAATTCTCCGAGCGAGCGCCAGGGACAAAAAGCATATTGAGATAACGTGTACCGTCACGCTGTACCATATAATTTACAGGGTCATTGACACTGACACCGTCAACTACGAAATTGTAGGTATAGATTTCAGGTTCAGGGCAGGTCATCTTGCCTGTCCATACACCATTCAAGTCTTTCGTCATTGAAACTTGCTGACGACCCCAGTTACCGGAAATACTTACCTGAGTGGCATAGTTTGCGTTGAGACGGAAGATTACGGTATCACCGACAATTTCCGGTGACTTGACGGGCTGCTGGCGTGTGAAGTTTGCCAGTTCCTGAGCCTGGAGCATCATTACTGACATACAGGCCATTGTAAGGATTGTGTAAAGTTTTTTCATTTTCTAGTGTTATTAATGGTTTGTTATATGTGTGATTGTCTGACATCAGTCCATATGGAATCTCTCATCAAGGGGGATGCTGACAGGCGAATTGTCGGGATTGGTTTCCATAATGTCAGCCATATAGGCCCACCATTTCCGGACTATCGGATTGTTCCCGAGGTCCTGGGACCCTTCATCCCCTTCCACTTCCTGATATGCGAACAGGATATTGGTATCCTTGTCCCAATATATCGAATAATTGCGTACCCCTGTATCTGAAAGGAGTTTTTTCAGCTCCGGGAAAATAGTCTCATGTCTGCGCTTGTACTCTTCTTCACATCCCGGTTTCAAGAACATCTTGAATGCTTCACGTCTTGTCATAACAAAATAGTATTTTGATATTCTGTCAAACAGGCTCAGGGGCGATTCGGAAACAGACTCCTGAAATATGCCGTTTTTATTTTCCGAAACCGACCGGATTGTTGAGAATCGGGAGTTGATGTTCGTTCAGGCCGAGCAGTTTTTTGATTGCAGGGGTGTCCATCGTGGCACGCGGCACAGTGACGAAGCCGGCCGCCTGACAGAAGAGATTGACATTCTCTGAAACATTTCCCACATCAACACACCCCATCATCATTGATCTTTCATCATGACCGCCGAGTTTATCCAAATCCAGAACCATCACGAGGCTGACCGGTGCGTCCATAACGAAATCCTGTGCAAAATCCGGAGTGCCTGCCACAAGGCGGCGTTTATCACCGTCAGCAAAATGTTTCAGGCAGTTATCTTTTGCAATATACTCATAAGTAGCTTTCCCTGTAAATACGAAAAGGCGTACTTCCTGTCTGTTCATTGCTGATGCGGCAGTGATATGTTCAGTATCACGGCTCAAGCCGCAAGCGGCCCAGCAGATATCGCTCAAATCCTGGAGAGAAAGCTCTTTTGTCGAGAATTCCCTTACGGAATGTCTTGTTGCGAGTGTCTGTGACATCGAAAGTGTCTGACGGTTCTGGTCAGGTTTCGGTAGTTGGATGTTTTGTCCGTTTATCATTGCAGTAGGAATTAGAAGAGCCACAAGGGCTGCGAGTAATAAAGGTCTCATTGTATGTAATTTAATTAACATCACAAATTTAAAAAGATTTCAACAACAAACAAGACTCCTGTAAATGGAAAAAGTAATAAGACGAAAGCATATTGCGCCGGGCAGGTGCTGTTTGATGCCAAAGATCCCACAAAGGTTCTTGACAGGACGGATGAGCCTTTCTTCAGCCCCGAGCTCCTTTTGAGAAAAGTGGAGATTGCATCAGGGTTGCTTGAAGACATTAATCCTGACATTTTCGTAGTTGAGTGGAAGTTTGCCGCGTTTCGGACGTCTCCACAGAGAGCTTCGAAAATTCAAGGGTATGTTGCCAAGCGAGTGGAAGAAGCTTTGAGCCTTTGTTATTTCTTCTTATATTTTGCGGCAAGTTTGAACATTTCAGGGCTAAGGTGGCAGTATCCTCCCGGTGTCTTGTCCAAATAGTTCTGATGGTATTCTTCCGCCTTGTAGAAACTTGTGAGATGGCGGAGCTCTACGGCAAGCTCGCACCCCAGTTTCTTTTCGACTCTGAAGAATTCCTTTGAAAGGATATCAAAGTCCCGTTCATCCTCATAATATACGCCCGTACGGTATCTTGTACCTTCGTCCTCCCCTTGCCTGTTGAGGCTCAGAGGGTCGATAATCCTGAAATACAACCTTACAAGTTCTTTCAGGGAGATCACTTCCGGGTCATATCTCACGTAGACGCACTCCGCGTGACCCGTAGTGTCGGTATATACCTCTTCATAAGTCGGATTCTTTTTCCACCCGTTTGCAAATCCCACTTCAGTAAGCTCCACACCGGGAATCATCTTGAAGAACTTCTGCGCTCCCCAAAAACAGCCGGCTGCAAACCATATGTCGCGCTGAGGTCCATAGACACAGGCGGCTATCTTTTCAAGCCACTTGGCATCGGTCTTGTCGAAGGTGCCAAGTTCTTTACTGTCAATATCCAATACGGCGACAACCTGACCGTGGCATCTCAGCGGAACGACTATCTCGCTTTTCGACTCACTCGAGCAGGCTATGTGCCCGCGGAACTTGGATACGTCCGGCACCACAACCGTTCTGTCCTCGGCCCAGGCAGTCCCGCAGACTCCTTTTCCCAATGGGATTCTCGTGCAGGCAAGAGGACCTTGGAAGGGCCCCAGGACGAGACTGTCCTCTTGGCTTACGCGGTAAAAACCAGTCCACCAGAATCCGAATTCGTAATGCAGCAAAGCGGCAAGGTTGGCCATTCTGGCAATCTCATCTTCCTCTCCGCTCATAAGCGAATGTACTGCGGGGAGCAGGGCGGCATATTTCTCTTCTTTTGTCAGCATTTTCATCAAAAGTTGATTTGTATTTGGCAAAAGTACGCAAAAACGCCTGCTCCATCAAGGGAATCAAGATATTTCCGAGTAAATTACGTCCATCGATGTCAACCCATCACAGAAAGCGGATTCCGCTCTCAGGGGCATTTGGAAACTTGTAAGTGTACGTTTTGCCGGAGGAAACATTCCGGATATGAAAACACTGTATGCCATCGCAGAACCGCTGGCCTCATCCGTGAGCAGATCCAACACCAATCCCGGCCACATCAACGTCTGGGGGTTCAATGCTATGAATGCAAACACAGGAAGCGCCACCGGGCTGCACACCTATGCCTTTGCTCACGAGTTCAACGGTTACTGTTACGAAATGTATGGCAACAATATGAAGAATGCCGGGGACTCCGCCCTACCCTTCCGTTGCGGCATAGTCCCTATGGACCATTACGGCGCAACGTATTTCGATGGAAACACAAAAATCAAAGTGTATGGTGACAAACTGAGCTGGGCGGTGATTGAAAGCAATTTCAAAGTTGATTATTGATAAAGTATCGGTGTCCTCACTCCGGAGGATATGGCACCGACCGGACAGATCAGCATACAGAGGTGGCAGCCGACACACCGCCTTCCCAGAACGGATGGTCTGCGAGTGTCCGGATTGAATTTTATTGCCTGATGGCCACCGTCATAGCAGGAGACGTAGCATCTTCCGCAACCTATACATTTCTCCTTGTCAATTCTAGGAAGGACGAAAGTATCACGGTCCAGTTTGTCAGGTGAAACGAACTGTGGAAGAGCCTCGCCCACGATATCCGAGAGCCGAGTTACACCGTGGCGTGCCATATAATCCTGAGCGCCGGCTATCAGGTCATCCACAATCCTATATCCATACTGCATCACAGCAGTACAGACCTGGACATTCGAGCATCCTATCCTGATATATTCGATGGCATCCTCCCAGGTCTGTATGCCTCCTATTCCGCTAAGAGGCAGTCCCTTTGTTTCCGGAGCTTCTGCTATTTCGAGAATACAGCGTTGCGCGATGGGTTTTACAGCCTTTCCGCTGTATCCTGAAATGGTCTTCTTCCCGGACACTTCGCTGCGTTGCTTCAGAGTGATGCTCTTGATGGTATTGATTGCGGCTATTGCGTCCGCCCCACCCATCTTTGCGGCGAACGAAGGCTCTTCGATATGGGTGATATTCGGAGTCATTTTGGCGATCACAGGCAGGGAAGTTCCGCGCCTGGTTGCCATAGTATAGACACGGACCAACTCCGGATTCTGTCCTACGTCGCTACCCATTCTGCTTGCCTTCATCTGGGGGCAGGAAAAGTTACACTCGACCATATCGGCACCGGCTTCTTCGGCCATCCGGGCAAGATTCTCCCACTCCTGTTCATCAGCGCCCATAATGGAGGCAACAATCACCTTACCGGGGTAGTCCTTTTTCAGTCGTGCCATTACGGCAAAATCCTCTTCCGGTCTGTGCTCACTTAACTGCTCCATATTTCTGAAACCTATGAACGGCATTCCTTCCTTCTCCACCTGGTCGAAACGGGGAGATACTTCCTTTATGTCAAGGAACGACACGGTCTTGAAGGCGACTCCTCCCCACCCCATATCAAAGGCTTTCGCAATCATATCATAGTTGTTGGCGATTACCGAAGATGCGAGAAAGAAAGGATTCTCACAATGGACTCCGCAGAAATCTATTGACAAATCCGCCTTCCCGGGGAATGATTCAGGACCGACCTTTTCCGCCAGCGCCTTGATTCTAATAGGGAAATCATAATGTATGCAAGCCTCTTCACACGGTGCGTAGCAACTGGAGCAGTCATCCGCATTGAAGAAAGAAGGGGCGGCATTGTCGTCTTCGAAAAAAAGGGCGCGAATGCCTCTGGCAGGATCAAGCGCCTTGGGGCAAGCCTTGGTGCAAGGTGCGTCACTGCACAAAAGGCATCGGGAGACTTCGTTGATGATATTGAGCATAGCTTTACACATTTACTTTTTCTACTGCTGGCATTTGCAAAGATATAGCTTTTTCAATACAAAAGTGATATGCAACAGCTCGTTAATAAAGTTACGACTCAACCGTCTATCTTCAGGGTATCAAGAAAGCGACGGTAGTAGCTATTAATTGGTTTTTTTATATATTGCGGAAAATTTACAGCACTAAAACCTAATATGAGAGCCACCATAGCCCAAAAACTTGCCAGACGTCAGGCACATACTCCGGGACTGATATACAGCCTGATGGTCAAGCTGGTGATGCCGATTCTCAGCAAGAAACTGTCACCTACTTTTACCTACAATGCATTCCCAGGCAAAGACAAAGGCCCTTTCGTCCTTATCAGCAACCACGCAAGCAGAATCGACTACCTGTACACGGCGCCTGCCTGCTGGCCACGCAAACTCAATTACGTCGTGGGTTACAACGAATTCTTTCTCTGGCCGACCAGCATTCTTCTCAATGCAGCCGGAGTCATCCCCAAAAAGAATTTCACCCCGGATATCCACAGCATCAAACAGATAATGAACATAATCCGTCAGGGTGGCTGCATCTGCATAATGCCTGAAGGGATGAGCAGCATCACCGGGATGGCACAGCCTGTAATGCCCGGCGGCGGAGCACTTCTGAAAAAACTTGGAGTCAATGTCTATTACACCAAAATCTCCGGCGGGTATCTTGCGAACACGAAGCATTATCTCAAACAGCGCAGCGGCAAGACGGAGGTGGTCGTAGACCGGATGTTCACGCCGGAAGAACTCGCCGGATTGACTCCTCTGCAAATCGAGGACAGGATGAACCGGCTGCTTGCCCACGATGACTACATTTGGAACAAAGAGAAGCAATACTCCTACTATGACAATGGTGACGGAATGGCCGCGGAACTCGACACTCTCCTTTATATGTGTCCGAAATGCGGTGCAATGCACAAGATGCTGTGCGAAGGCGACACAATGAGATGTACGGAGTGCGGAAATGCAATATCAATTGATGACAAATACAATATTTCCGCTGCCTCAGAGGGCTCCATATGCCCGCCGCTTGTCACTGACTGGACCATTATGGAACGGGAGAAAGCTTCAGAAGAAGTGAGGAAGCCGGGATTCCGACACTCCGGACACGTGCGCATCGGAAGACTTCCGGAATTCAAGAAACTTGGGCTCGGCCAAACATCCCGCATCTGCGGAGACGGGACACTCTCTCTGGATGCGGAAGGTCTTCATTTTGAAGGACGGCAGGATGGTAATCCCTTGAGTTTCGACATCCATCCGGCATCACTTCCCACCTTCGGGATGTGCACTGACATAAGTCGCTTCTACACCTTTGTCAAAGGTGAATTCATCGAATTTTTCCCGGATAAGCGTGACGCATTGCGTTGGGACCACCTTGTAGAGGAAATGCATCGGTTCCTCGGAGGAAAATGGCAGAATACGCAGTACCGGCATATTTAAGACCCCTGACTACTGCGCCCCAGATTTACAAAAAACAGCACGCCCAAGAGGGACAGAACTTCAGTGACGGATTTTTCAGACCCTGTCAATGAAAGAACAATCAATCTCCGAAACCTGCATCAAGAATAGCCTCAGTGGCCGCATCAAAGATGCGGTCAGTGTTGTTTTTGCGTGCAAGGACGAAAACAACAATGCACGCGACGGCAAGCGCGGCGATGAGAGGTATCAGCCAGCGACGATGGGAATGAAGCACTGCGCGCTTTACCTGGTTCATTCGCATACGGCCAGACGTACCGGAGCCACGTTGATGTACCTTGCCGGAATGGATATCTACGACATTATGAAGATTACCGGCCATTCCACGCCAATTATGCTGAAGAAGTACATCAAGGCCGATGAACTTGAGGTCGTGGATAAGATTACTGACAAATATGACTACTTTGACTAAAGATTTGGAAGTGTAATAAAAATATCATAAATTTGTTACACTTTTCAGTATGGGTTATGACAGACAGTACAGCTGATATCATTGAGAAACGCATCGCTGCGTGGAGAAAGGGCAGAATCTTTTTCCCCAGCGATTTTGCTGATATTGCTTCAGACGGGGCCATCAGAATAACGCTGATGCGTCTATGCCGTGAGGAGAAAATCGTACGGCTTGCCACCGGAATATATTGCCGCCCCGTGATTGAAACCAAGTATGGACTCGGGCTTGTGACTCCGGGTGCGCATGAGATTGCAAAGGCCGTTGCGAAACACGATAAGATCAAGATATGCCCTTCCGGTGCGTATGCGCAGAATGTACTCGGCTTGAGCACACAGGTGGCGGCAAATGCCTGGTTCATCACCAATGGCGCTCCAAGGAAAATAGAACTTGGCGGCAAGACGAAAATTACCTTCACACATTCTTCCCGGGCAAAGGACTTTGCATACAAGTCGGAGCTGATGCAGCTGATTGTGGCAGCCATTAAGGAAACCGGCGAAGGATTGCTGTACGATGAGGAAAAGGCCATTCTCAAGCAGCACTTGTCCCACGTGCCTCAAAAAGAGTATGAGCACGATATTAAACTTGCACCTATCTGGGTGCGCAATACTATAATGTCTTTATGAAATTCGTTGAGATTCCCGTTGATATTCAAGCGCAGACTATCGACAAGGTACAGAAGAGATACGGAATGCCGGAACAGGTTATTGAGAAGGATTGGTGGGTGTCGGCGGTATTGAGAGCATTGTTTGCCCTACCATACGCTGACGCGATGTCTTTCAAAGGTGGTACGAGTCTTTCCAAGTGTTGGGATATCATAAGCAGGTTCTCCGAGGATATAGACATCGCTGTGGACAGGGAGTTCCTGGGCTATGGCGGTGAGCTTTCCAGGACGCAGGTCAGCGATAAACTGCGCAGGGCCGCCTGCTCCTTTGTCCGCGAAAAGTTGCAGTTTGACCTCAGGGACAAGATGATTGAGCAGGGCGTTCCCTCCGGGAAGTTCAGCATCAATGTTAATATCACGTCTGTCACCACAGTTGACCCGGAAGTTATCAATGTGGAATATGACTCGATTTTCGAGACTCTGCCCTACGTAAAAAATGCGGTGAAAATTGAAGTGAGCGGCCGCTCTATGAACGAGCCTCTGGAAGATGTGGCCCTGCGTTCGATTATCGAGGACACATTGCCGGACGCTGCTTTTTCAGAAGAGAAATTCACAGTTCCGACGGTGAAGCCGGAGAGGACTTTCCTTGAAAAGATCTGCCTGTTGCACGAGGAATTCCGGAAAGAGTGCGACGATGTACGTGTGTCCAGAATGTCACGGCATCTGTATGATATCGTGATGATTATGAGGACTCCGGTGGCTGACAGGGCCCTTGCTGACAAGGAACTGTTTGCCAGCATCGTGGAGCACAGGCGCAAGTTCATCGGTCTGAAGGGGTTCGACTACTCTACCCTCTGTGGGGAGAAAATCAGCATCGTTCCTCCGGAAGTTGTGATTGAAAAATGGAGAGAGGACTATGTGACTATGTGCAAAACGATGATGTATGGGGACTATCCTGAGTTTGATGAGCTGATGGCTTCCATGCGGGAGTTGCAGGAGAGGTTGAGAACTTGTCTCTGATGCCGGAGTTCCCGGAAACACATACTTGAAACATCTTGCGAGAGGCGCCCACGGGGTGCCTCTTTGCTTATTCTGTAGGCAAATGACAAATAAAAGTGTCATTACGTATAGTTTTATTTGATGCAAGGTTAAAGTGTCATCCATTTTGAGCCGTTTCCGGCGGCGTTGGCGTGGATGCTGACCAAGATGACGTTTTGCTTGCCGAGGGCGGCGCAATGGGAGTTTACGCGGCTTGCCCGCTCTTTCAGGGGAATATCCGTTTCTTCCGGGACAAGGAGCTCGGCATCATAGCCCCGGTCCTGAAGGTTGGTGACGATGCGTCTTGCGATTTCGCGGTTGAATTTGTATTCGAGGAAACTGCCGTCGGGACTGCGTTTGCCGGGAGTGCCGGAGCCGTGGCCAGGGTCGATGAGAATTTTCGTACTGGAACACGATAGCCGTTCGCTATCGCTCACTCTCACTTCGTTCGGTTTCATAGTGCTGCAAGGTTTGTGCAGCTCAACGATTCCGGAGGTAAAGATAGCTCAAATAGATGGGTCGAGAAAATTTTTGTATCTTTGCCGGTGACATAGCGGTAGAGATACCGATGTGTTTAAAATTCGTCGGGTCCGGCCTCAGCATTGATGTCCGGGCCTTTTTTATGTGGTGATTGTTTTAGTACCATTTTAGTACCAAAAGCCGAATGTTGTTGATATGAAAATGCCCCTCAGATAACTGAGAGGCATTTAGTGGCGGTGCGGACGATACCGCGATAGTCGAAAATCGGGGATTTTGCCTTGAGAGCCGATTTTAGTACATTTTCAGTACATAATCCCGAATTTTTCAAAATGAAAATGCCCTGCAATTACTTGTAGGGCATTTTAGAGCGGTGCGGAAGGAACTGCGAATGGTGAAGGGATATGCAGGGGTGGTGAAAGGGTTATTTCGTAAAGTGCTAATAATCAATATATGTTGAAATTGGTCTTTCGGGAGTGCTGGGAAGTCTTTCGAGAATTTTAGTACATTTTCAGTACACTTTTCGGGATTATTATTATCTTTGTAGTACGTAAATTAACATACAA
>JAZRYB010000009.1:0-30240 GCA_045600565.1 Candidatus Cryptobacteroides sp.
CCTGACGCCTTTCCTCTCTATTAAAGAAATCAACGCTCTCGATTCATTTGTTCTCGGTACTTTGTTGTACTTTCTTTCAGTCTTTTCAATGATCGTGTCTAAAAATCCCGCTCGTCTCCGAACGGGATTGCAAAGGTATAGTTTTTTTCTAAACTTCCAAAATATATTCAGGAAATTTTGAAAAATTACATCATTCCGCCTGCAGGCATTGCCGGAGCGGCCGGAACCGGCTCAGGAATCTCAATGATTCCGCACTCTGTGGTGAGGAACATACCGGCAACAGATGCAGCATTCTCAAGAGCTACGCGAGCCACCTTGGTAGGGTCGATGACACCGGCCTCGAACATATTGACATATTGTCCTGTGCGTGCGTTGTAACCGAAGTCCTTCGAGCCCTCTTTGATCTTTTGGACAATGACACTGCCGTCAACGCCGGCGTTCTGCGCAATCTGGCGGAGAGGCTCCTCGATAGCCTTGGCTACGATATGGATACCTGTAGTCTCGTCGTCATTGTCGCCCTTGAGACCCTCAAGAGCCGCAGCGGCACGGATATATGCTACACCGCCACCAGGAAGATAACCTTCCTCAACAGCCGCGCGGGTTGCATTGAGAGCATCCTCGACACGGTCTTTCTTCTCTTTGAGCTCAACCTCCGTGGTAGCTCCCACATAGAGGACAGCCACACCGCCAGCGAGCTTTCCAAGACGCTCCTGAAGCTTCTCCTTGTCATAATCGGAGGTTGTAGTCTCCATTTGATGGCGTATGAGGGCGATTCTGTCAGCGATATCATCCTTGTTGCCTGAGCCGCCCACGATAATGGTAGTATCTTTATTGATGGTAGCCTTCTCGGCCTGTCCGAGCATATCAGGAGTTGCGCTTTCGAGAGTGAATCCCCTCTCCTCAGAAATGAGGGTTGCGCCCGTGAGGATGGCGATATCCTGAAGCATCTCCTTGCGGCGGTCGCCGAAGCCCGGAGCCTTGATGGCGGCAATCTTCAATGTGCCGCGGAGCTTATTGACCACAAGAGTCGTAAGAGCCTCTCCATCGACATCGTCAGCGATGATGAGCAGGGACTTGCCCTCACGTGCGATAGGCTCAAGGATAGGAAGAAGGTCATTCATTGTAGAGATCTTCTTGTCGGTCAAGAGAATGCTAGGATTGTCAAGAACAGTCTCCATTTTGTCTCCATTGGTCATAAAATATGGAGAGAGATAGCCTCTGTCGAACTGCATTCCTTCGACAACCTTCACAAGAGTGTCGGTATTCTTGTTCTCCTCGACTGTGATGACACCGTCAGTATTGACTTTGTCCATAGCATCAGCGATGAGCTTTCCGATGAAATTGTCATTGTTGGCGGAGACAGTGGCGACCTGCTCGATTTTGGAGATATCATTGCCTACAGACTGGCTCTGCTCCTTGAGATTGGCGACCACAGCCTCGACAGCCTTGTCAATTCCTCTCTTGATGTCCATAGGATTGGCACCGGCGGTGACATTCTTGAGTCCCACATTGATGATAGCCTGTGCGAGAACTGTAGCAGTAGTGGTGCCGTCACCGGCCTGCTCGTTTGTCTTGGAAGCGACCTCCTTGACCATCTGGGCACCCATATTCTCGAACTTGTCCTCAAGCTCAATCTCCTTTGCGACGGTCACGCCGTCCTTGGTCACCTGAGGGGCACCGAACTTCTTCTCGATGACGACATTGCGGCCTTTCGGTCCGAGGGTCACCTTAACTGCGTTTGCAAGAGCGTCTGCGCCGCCTTTCATCTTGGCGCGTACGTCAACATCAAATTTAATATCTTTTGCTGCCATAATAAATAACCTCCTTTGAATAAATTAAAGAATTGCAAGAATGTCAGACTGCTTTGTGATCAAATAGGTCTTATCCTCAACATTGACCTCAGTACCCGCATATTTGCCGTAAAGAACAACATCTCCGACCTTTACTTCCATCGGTTCATCCTTCTTTCCGGGTCCTACAGCCACTACGGTACCCTGCTGTGGTTTTTCCTTTGCTGTGTCAGGAATGTAAAGTCCTGAAGCTGTCTTTGTCTCAGCAGCCTTCGGCTCGATGACAACTCTGTCTGCTAATGGTTTAATCATAATTTTATACGTTTTTGTTAAATATATCTTTCCGGTGTCCCATAGGGAGCGGCAGAATGTCAAATGACAACGTTTGTGCCATTGTACCATTTCTGCCAAATTGTCAGAGGGGCCTGAAATGCCACAAAACCACACCTGCCGACACGGAGACATTCAGAGAATGCTTGGTCCCATATTGCGGAATCTCCAGCGCGAAATCGGAAGCATCGACAACCTCCTGAGACACACCGTCAACCTCATTCCCGAAAATAAGGGCATACTTGCGGCCCTTCTCCCTGACAAACTTGTCCAGCTTGACAGAATTGACCGTCTGCTCCACACTCACAATGACATAGCCGCTCTCGCGAAGCCTGGAGACTGCCGTCAAAGTGTCATCACAATGCTCCCACTCCACACTGTATTCAGCACCGAGAGCCGACTTATGTATCTCCGCCGAAGGAGGAAATGCCGTTATGCCGCACAGATAGACCTTGCCCAGACGGAACGAATCCGCGGTGCGGAAAACCGACCCGACATTGTGGGCGCTGCGGATATTGTCAAGCACAGCCACAACTCCGGACTCAGGAAGATTTTTATACTCCCCGACACTCACTCTGTCGAGCTCGATATTCAACAATTTCCTATCTCTCATACCGTTAACTGATACAACCGAAAATATCGGAAAAAAGAGTCCGCATTTTAGTCCGCGCAAAGGTACAAAAAAAGATTTTTAGTGCTACCTTTGTCAGAGGAACAAACAGTATATAATATGAAACAGGACGTAAAGGTATTCGACCTTATCAAGAAAGAAAAGGAAAGACAATCATCGGGTCTTGAACTCATAGCATCGGAAAACTATGTAAGCGACTATGTTCTGGAAGCGACGGGTTCAATTTGTACCAATAAATATGCAGAAGGATATCCCGGCAAAAGGTATTACGGAGGGTGTGAAATCGTTGACCAGATAGAGCAGATCGCGATAGACCGCATCTGTAAGATTTACGGTGCGCAGTGGGCCAATGTTCAGCCTCATTCGGGGGCGCAGGCCAATATGGCAGTCATTATGGCCTGTCTGAAGCCGGGTGACACCTTCCTGGGGCTTGACCTGTCACAGGGAGGGCATCTTTCACACGGCTCGCCTGTCAACACTTCCGGTATACTCTACAACGCCGTCGCATACGGTCTCAATCCCGAGACGGGTCTTGTAGATTATGATGATATGGAGGCAAAGGCTCTCAAGTACAAGCCGAAGCTCATCATCGGAGGCGCATCCGCATACTCCAGAGAGTGGGACTACGAGCGTATGCGCGAAATAGCCGACAAAGTGGGAGCGATATTGTGGATAGATATGGCCCACACAGCAGGACTCATTGCGGCAGGTCTTATGAAGAATCCTGTCAAGTACGCGCATATCGTCACATCCACCACGCACAAGACTCTCCGCGGACCACGCGGAGGCATAATCCTGATAGGGAAGGATTTCGACAATCCTTGGGGCATCACCACGCCGAAGGGTGTCGTCAAGAAGATGAGCCAGCTGCTCGATTCTTCAGTATTCCCGGGAGTTCAGGGCGGTCCGCTCGAGCACATCATCGCAGCAAAGGCAGTAGCATTCTACGAGGCGATGCAGCCGGAGTACATCAGCTACCAGAAGCAGGTGCTCGCAAATGCCAAGGCAATGTGCAAATGCTTCCTTGAGAAGGGCTATAAGGTTGTCTCCGGAGGTACTGACAACCATCTTCTGCTCATTGACCTGAGGACAAAGTTCGCCGATGTCACCGGCAGAATCGCAGAGAAGGAGTTGGTAAAGGCAGATATCACTCTCAACAAGAATATGGTGCCTTTCGATGACAGAAGTCCTTTCCAGACATCCGGATTCCGTATCGGCACACCGGCAGTCACCTCCCGCGGATTTGTAGAGAAAGATATGGGAGACATAGTCAATCTGATTGACAAAGTGCTCACATCGGCATCCACCTGCGCAGACGCTCTCTCCCTCAAGAATGGAGAGCTGCCTACACCGGAGCAGCAGGAAGCCCTCGACAAGCACGCCAAAGTCCTTGAAGCCGTCAAGCGCAAGGTGCACACGATGACATCCGGCTACCCTCTGAACAAATATTAATCAGCATATCCGCAGCAGAATCAAAAGAAGCGTCCCCGCCACAAGGCAACGGGGACGCTTCTTTTATATTAATAAGGTATATTTCTATACAATCTGCTTGATTGCCGCCTGCGAGGCTGCCAGACGCGCGACAGGGACGCGGAAAGGTGAGCAGCTCACATAGTCGAGACCGATGGAGTTGAAGAACTCGATGGAATCAGGATCTCCGCCGTGCTCGCCGCAAATACCGCACTTCAAGTCAGGACGGTGGCGACGGCCATTCTCGATACCTATCTTGACGAGCTCACCGACTCCGTTGACATCGATGGTCTGGAACGGGTCGATATCGAGAATCTTGTTGCCGAGATAGTCTCCCATAAAGGTGCCTACGTCATCACGGCTGAAGCCGAATGTCATCTGAGTCAAGTCATTGGTACCAAAGCTGAAGAACTCGGCAGAACGTGCCATACGGTCGGCGGTGAGAGCCGCGCGCGGAATCTCAATCATAGTACCGAACTTGTAAAGTATATCAATCTGGAACTGGCCTTCAGTCTCAATCCTGATACGGTCGCAGATGGCTCTCTGGAAACTGAGCTCACGTCCGGACACAGTCACCGGAATCATAATCTCAGGGAGCGGATGGTAGCCCTCACGAATCAACTCGGCGGTGGCCCTGAATATGGCTCTGTACTGAGTCTCAGCAATAAGAGGGAAAGATATATGGAGACGTACTCCACGGTGACCCATCATAGGATTGGTCTCGTGAAGATTCTTGCCTCTCTTCTCAATCTCGGCTACAGAGACGCCAAGCTCCTGCGCCAGCTCCTTCTTCTTCTCTGTCGTCGTAGGGACAAACTCGTGGAGAGGCGGGTCGAGAAGCCTGAACACTACAGGCTTGCCGTCCATAATCTTCAAAGTACTCTTGACAGAAGCCTTGATGAATGGCTCCAACTCACCCAGAGCAGCTTTTCTCTCAGTTTCGGTATCGGACAGAATCATCTTGCGAAGCTTGGATAGCGGCAACTCGGAATGTTTGCCGTAGAACATATGCTCTATGCGGAAAAGTCCGATGCCTTCAGCGCCGAACTGCAATGCGCGCGCAGCGTCCTCAGGTGTATCAGCATTAGTGCGGATACCAAGACGGCGATACTTATCCACAACCTTCATAAACTTCTTGAAAAGAGGATTCTCGGAAGCGTCCATAGTCTCGATTTTGTTGCCATAGACAAAGCCCTTGGAGCCATTGAGCGAAATCCAGTCACCCTCCTTGAAGCAGGCGCCTTCGCCAAAGCAGGCTGTCTTCTTCGCAAAATCAATTTTCATCTGCTCACAGCCCACGATGCAGCATTTGCCCCACCCGCGAGCAACGAGAGCGGCGTGGGAAGTCATACCGCCGCGTGTCGTCAGAATGCCGGCGGCAACTCTCATTCCCTCTATATCCTCAGGGGAAGTCTCCTCACGCACGAGGATGACCTTCTTGCCCTTGGCATACTGCTTCATAGCATCATCGATGGTGAACACAATCTGGCCGACAGCGCCCCCCGGTGATGCAGGGAGACCCTTTGCAATGACGGCACTCTTCTTCTCCGAAGAAGGATCGAGGATAGGATGAAGAATCTCATCAAGCTGGGTAGGAGTTACTCTCATTACAGCAGTCTTGTCATTGATCATTCCCTCCTCAAGCATATCCATAGCCATCTGGAGCGCTGCAAGACCCGTTCTCTTGCCTATGCGGCACTGAAGCATATAGAGGCTGCCCTCCTGGATGGTGAATTCGATATCCTGCATATCGTGGAAATGGTTCTCAAGAAGCACGCGGATATCATCCAACTCCTTGTAAACCTCAGGCATAGCCTTCTCAAGAGAGACGAGGTCCTTGTTGTGCTCCGTCTTGGTGGCCTCGTTGAGCGGATTAGGAGTGCGGATACCGGCAACGACATCCTCTCCCTGAGCGTTGATAAGCCACTCACCATAGAACTTGTTGTCCCCGATAGCCGGGTTGCGGGAGAAGGCGACTCCCGTTGCGGATGTCTCTCCCATATTTCCGAAGACCATAGACTGCACATTCACGGCAGTGCCCCAGTCATCAGGAATCTTCTCTATTCTTCTATATGCTATCGCGCGCTTGCCGTTCCAAGACTTGAATACGCCACCGATGGAGCCCCAAAGCTGGTCCTTGGCAGTATCCGGGAACTCAACCCCGAGAACGTCCTTGACTTTCTTCTTGAACTGCTCGCAAAGCACCTTGAGCTCCTGGGCGGTAATCTCCGTATCAGAGACATAGCCCTTGCTCGCCTTGAGCTCGGACATCATCCTGTCAAGCTGCTGACGGATGCCCATACCATCCTCAGGCTCAATACCTTCGGCCTTCTCCATGACAACGTCCGAATACATCATAATCAGACGGCGGTATGCATCATACACGAAACGCGGATTGCCTGTCTTCTCAATCATACCCGGAATAGTCTCCGAGCACAAACCAATGTTAAGAATGGTATCCATCATACCCGGCATAGAACTTCTCGCGCCGCTGCGACAACTCACGAGGAGCGGATTCCTGGCATCCCCGAACCTCTTGCCCATAAGCTGTTCTGTAGCCTCAAGAGCGGCTGCCACCTCTCCCTTGAGCTCATTTGTGTATGAACCGCCGAGAGCATAATACTCAGCACAGCATTCGGTAGTAATAGTAAAACCGGCAGGGACAGGCAAGCCTAACTTGCTCATTTCCGCCAAATTGGCTCCCTTTCCACCAAGGAGCTCCCTCATAGTGCCGTCTCCCTCTGCAGACTTTCCGCCGAAACGGTACACTCTCTTCTTGTTTTCAAACATATTTTACGTCCATTAATTGCGGCGCAAATTTACTCCAAAATTTATAAATAAAGATACTGTTTCAAATAAAATAACACCTAACTTATTCAAAACAGTATCAAACCGATGCAATTTGACTAAAATCTACAACAATTTGGCGGCAATCTCCGACAACTCGGAGCGTTCGCCCTTATTGAGAAATATGTGCTCGAACAACTTCTGCCCCGTCATTTTCTCGCCGAGATGGGTCAGACCGTTGGACCACTGGTCCAGATACGGCTGGTCTATTTGGAAGATATCTCCGGTGAACACCATCTTGGTACCCTCTCCGGCACGGGTGATGATAGTCTTGATCTCGTGAGGAGTCAGATTCTGAGCCTCATCGATGATGAAAAACGCCTTGCCGAGGCTCCGTCCCCTGATATACGCAAGCGGGCTGATGACCAGCTTCTCATCTTTGAGCAGCCCATCGAGCTTGAGCGCCTGCCGGGATGACGGAGAATATTGGGACCGGATGACATTGAGATTGTCCATCAGAGGCTGGAGATACGGGGCCATCTTGGTCTTCTGGTCACCCGGGAGAAAACCGATGTCCTGATTGCCCAGAGTGATGGCCGGGCGGGACAAGATAATCTGGTCATACTCCTTCTCAAGCTCCAGTGCGGAAGCGAGAGCCATAAGAGTCTTGCCTGTGCCTGCGCCTCCGGTCAGCGAGACCAGAGGGATGTTGCGGTTGAGACAGGCATCTATCGCAAACTTCTGCTCATTATTGCGAGGCTTGATGCCATAGGCGGACAGAGACTTCACGAGGACTATCCCATCCCGGTCGGCATCATAGCGGGCACATACCACGGGGGTATTCTCCGCACCCTTCCAGCGCAGCTTGTACAGCTGATTCGGAGACGGGCGGCTACTCTCCACCGCATTCCACGCCATCACGCCTTCAGGCCCGTACATCAGGTTCTGGAGCACATCAGGCTCCACAAGAGGAGAAAGAACCTCCTTCTTCGCATTCTCGACCTTCTCCTCCTCTATCTTGTCCGTCAAATAATCCTGAACATTCATTCCGGCGGCCTTTGCCTTGAGACGCAGATTGATATCCTTGGTCACCAGAGCGACGAATGTCCCGGGATTGTGGTCTCTCACCCACATCGCCGTCGAAAGAATCCTGTGATCCTGAATATCATCCTTGAACAAGTCCTTAAACTCATCCGAGAAAGGATGGTTAGGCTCAATATCAATATTGCCGAGACCCTTGCCGAGAGGCACTCCCCTGCCGGAAAACAACTTGCCGCTGCTCATCCTGTCCATATCGCGCATAAACCCGCGGGCATTGAAACTCAGGGCGTCATTACCTTTCTTGAACTTGTCCAGCTCCTCGACTACAGCCACCGGAATGACCAGGTCATTGTCCTGGAACTTCTTGATGGCCTTGTGGTCGTGCAGAATGACATTGGTGTCGAGAACAAAAATCTTTCGTGCCATATATATAATAATGTATTAATCTTCTCCTTCGGAGGACTGGCTGCGGATGATGGACTCCAGGATGGTCTGCAGCCCACTCTTCTCAGATGCCGACACGCTGACTCCCGAATGGGTGGTCGAAGGGTGGCCCAAAGGGAAATATGCCACATCCTGAAGCAGGAACTCGGCATCCACATAATCGTAATCGATATCCCTTATCTGGACTATCACGCCCGGGACCTCAGCGAACAGAACCCTCACCATATCCTTCTCCGAATATGCATTCATAAGGTCACTGATATTGATATCCGCACCCAGGCGTCTGCCCGTCATCCGCCGGAGCGCAGTCAGAAGGCCTCCGGAGCAGACAGTGGCACCGGACAGCACAATACCATCCTCGACCAGCTCCCTGACGACTTCGAAGCAATCAATAAAATAATCGGCATCACAGACATCCGGAGCCGTGCCTCCCTCTGCGCCCATCACCTGAGCAAGAGCGGAGCCCCCGAGACGAAAATTGCAATTGTCGAAAGGAATATAAATAATCCAACTCCTGACATTCTCTCGCAGAGTGTCGGGATGAATCTTCCCAAGCTTCAGATGTGGATCTCCGGAATGGAAAGGAAACTTCTCAAGCAAATCCTCCTCTTCCTCCTGATTGCAGCGGAAAAGCCCGGTCTCAATCTCTATTGCGGGATTGCGGGACGTGCGATAAGAATATCGCGACAGGCGCAGGCCGAGGGCATCAATATATTCGGCAGAAGCCTGCACAGATGAGTACAAAGCCGCCATATTGCCGATGTGGTCGGAATTCCAGCGCCAGGTCATAGCCAGAGACAAATCCCCGAGTCGGAAACTGCCCTTTCTCCAGATAGAGTCAATCAGGGCCCAGGCTATGCGGGCCTTGGAGATGCTGGCGGCGAAAGGCATAGGGAACATCCTGTTCTGCGGGCTGAGGGCGAGGATTCTGTCCAAATATCCATCTATCCCGGAGCCGTCAAACTCCAGCAACGTCACCCCGGGGAGGTCCGGGGTCTCATCGACAACAGGCTCGGAAGACTCATTTCGCGCGGCCGCACTGAGGCTTGAGACATTGACACTTTCCAACATATCGGCCGGCGTCAACTCCTGCAGAATGCCGTCTATGATGTATTCCGAATAAAAAGCTTTCATCAGAAAAACAAGTAATACTCCGTAAAAATAATTAATTTTGGTCTCAGTTCAAAAAACACGATGAAAAGATGAACGAAAAAGAATACGATGAACTGCTCGAGGAAATCTCGGCCGCGCACCGGTCCGTCCGGGATGCGGGCTTCACGTCCGACTCCTTCAAGCCGGGTCTGGAGCGGATGGAGAGATTTCTGGACATCCTCGGGCTGGATATGAAGCAGGGGTGCAAATACCACACGATACATATAGCAGGGACCAACGGCAAGGGGTCTGTGAGCTCGATGATGGCCGCGGCGCTGGATGCGGCAGGCTACAAGGTAGGGCTGTTCACCTCCCCGCATCTTCTCGACTTCAGAGAGCGTATCAAGGTGATAGAAGACGGGGCTGCAAGAATGATTTCCAAGGAGGATGTATTCGATTTCCTGACAGCCCGCAAGCAAAGCGCCAAAGACATCGGTCTGACATTCTTCGAGCTTGTCACCGGGCTGGCCTTCCACTGGTTTGCACGGGAGAGTGTCGATATAGCAGTCATCGAGGTCGGACTGGGAGGGCTGCTCGACTCGACCAATGTGATTGTCCCCGAGCTCTCGATAATCACGTCAATCGGTCTCGACCACTGTGCCATCCTGGGGGACACCAGGGAGAAAATCGCGGAGCAGAAAGCCGGAATCTTCAAGCCGGGAGTACCGGCCCTGATTGGGGAATATGACGATGTGACCGCTCCCGTGTTTGGGAGAATCGCCTCAGAGGTGCACTGCCCGCTGATCTATGCAGATGAATATGAAGCCATTCCCGATATGGACCTGCAGGGGGAATATCAGAAAAAGAATACAGACACCGTACTGACCGCGCTGGAGATATTGGGGATCGAAGCCGACGATGAAGCCATAGCGCACACGGCCGCCATCACTGAGCTCCACGGACGCTGGGAGAGGCTGGATGGGAGTTTCCGGCAATGGGCGGGCATCGCTGAAGCGCCCTGCGTCATCGCTGACATAGGCCACAACCCCCCGGCCCTGCGCTGGAATTCGGCTCAGTTGGAGTCAATGATGAGCAGTGGCCGATATGACCGTCTGGTCATTGTCTATGGCATTATGGCAGACAAGGCGCTAGATGACATCATACCTGTGCTCCCGGGAGTCGGGTGCCTCAAAGGGGCAGAAGTCGAATATGTCTTCACGACTCCGATGACGCCCCGTGCCTTGCCTGCAAGAGAGATATATGAGCATTTCGCCTCCGTCGCAGAGGTTCAACCGAGAATGCAAGTCGCTGACAAAGTAGAAGATGCGCTGACACAAGCCAGCAATGCCTGCACAGGGAGCAGCATACTCTATATCGGAGGCAGTGCATTTCTGGTCGCTGATGTCTTGAAAATATTGAAAAAAACTCACAAATAATTTGTAATATCAAAAATTGTGGCTACCTTTGCAATCCGCTTGGGAGCATAGCTCAGTTGGTTTAGAGCATCTGCCTTACAAGCAGAGGGTCGGGGGTTCGACTCCCTCTACTCCCACAGATTGAGTAGGAGGAAACAGAAAAAGTTTCCTCCTACTTTTGTTTTTTCCCTCCTATAGTTTTTATCTGATTTTCACAACCTATAAGTTGCGAGATAACAGCTGTAAATTATTGCGATTTTCGGATGAAATCCTACTCCACCGCTGCCTGAGAACTTACATGGATAGGCGACTTAGGCATATCAGGTTGACCTAAACTGAAAAAGATGCCAGTTTGATAAATTCAAAGAGGTCGGCCAAAAAGTAAATTTCGGGCCGACCTCTTCACAACTATAAATACAGGATAAATCCTAATTGTCGTTGACAAATCCGGTGTATCTCCAACCTGAGAATTTCATAGTATCATAATACTCCGGAACATTATCGTCATCGCTGAAAAGGAGATAGAACTCGATATAGTCTGCCGGCTGACCACTTGGGGTGGTCGCACCGTTTTCGACAATCTTTCCATTAGTAACAGTGACTTTACAATCATAAGCGAGGTTATTTCCATCGCTTACAGAGAAAGTCTTGCCGGAAGGATCACAAGCAACCTTGACCGAGAAATCCCAGAAATTACCCTGATCGCTGATTATCATCTCGTTAGAATTATTGGCGGCTGTATTATAAGTGTAAATCAGGAATCTTTCCATTCCAAATGGGTCTTCCATTACTTCAGAACTGCCGTTATATGCGCCGTCCACCTGGACATACCACTGTCCGGCCATATCGACTGTACTGGTCATACCGATTTCATCTTTCTTACAAGAAGATAAAGCGAAGCATATGGATGCTGTTGCCAAAAAATAAAGTATCTTCTTCATAATCATTACTCTTTAATCATATTAATATTGAAAATGAGAGTACCCGCGTAAACGGTGTTATATGACAGGGTATTGGTGGCGAAATCATAATTTCCCTCGAAAGAATCCACGCCATCTCCCCATCCCGGGATGTAGCTTTTGACAAGCGAAGCCTTTCCGCTGTCATCAATATTGATGGTGGCGGACATTGCATAGTTTGTACCATAACCGGCTCTCATCCAATACCAACCTCCGAGAAGGTCCTCAACTGAATAATTTCCGTTTCCTTGTCCGATGATAAGCACTTCGTAGCCACCATAATAGGTACCGTTACGCTCGCTTGTCTTGTCAACCATATAAATGCCTTCAACCGGATCATTAGAATCCAGAACGACAATCTTACGGCTTGCATTGGAAGCGAAGCCATCCTCATTGAGGATTGAATAGTTCACAGAATAAACTCCGGAAACAGCAGAATTAATGTTGGACTTGACTTCAACCTTACTAGTCACATCCTCACCGTTGAGCTCAGCATAATATCCGGGCTCGACGAAAGTAGCTCCTTTGTCCAAGAAGACAGTGCTCTCACCTTCAAGAGTGAGTATCGGGTAATATGTAATGCGGGTTACACCTTCAGTCGTAAGCTTCTGGCAACTGCACAAGCCTGTGAACAGAGTGGCCGCAATCACTGCAAACGTTAATATTTTTTTCATATTCATCAGCTATTAATTATTTACCCCAGAAAACCGGTGTTGTGTATCCTGGGAATTCAGGGCAATTCGAGTTGCGTGAGCTTGAACTCTCAGCATATGGGAATCTCTCTAGAATCTTGTTATCTCCAACCTGAGCGAAAACAAGATATGGAGTATAAAGTGTACCCGGCTCATAAAGTTCAGTCTTCACAGGACCGGAGCCATTGAACATCTGGCTACCCTTGATAGAACCGAATGCAGGATAGTCAAGACGGCGAAGCTCGCAATATGCCTCAAAGTTGTTGACGCCAGACAGAGCTACCCACTTCGCAATACCGAGAGTCTTCTTGAAATTGTTTCCATCATATGGATAGCGGGCGAGATACTCGTCAGCACCATCCACACCTGCACTTGCAAACGAAGCCTCGACTGCTGCAGCATAATGTGTGGCAGCTTCTGTCGCTGAGCCGTATCGTGCATAGTATTCAGCAATGAAGAACTCGACTTCTGAAACGGTCATCAGATAAACAGGCATATCGAAGCTGGCGACAGGACGGCACCAAGCGGCTGTAGTATTGTAAGGAGCGTCAGCATTGCTGAAGTTTGAGCCAGAAACTCCTCCGACAAATTTGCCGGAACCGTTCTTCTGGAAGAATGCAGGGAGACGTGGGTCTGAATAGACGATATTTCCCTCGCTGTCTGTGATCTGCATTGTCCCTATGACAGCAACATTTGCTGTAATATTGACCTGAGTAGAACCTCCGAGTGTCGAGAACTCCTCTCCGTAGAACGGGCTCTCGTGTCCGGCTGCCTGAGTCCAGCAGTTCTTGAAGGCTACGTCAGATTCAGGGAAATTGTTTCCAGCAATAAGGGATGACACGTCAGAAGACACATCCTTGACATTGGACATTCTCATAAGCATCTTGAGCTTGAGAGCATTGGCAAACTTGATCCATTTGTCAGCCTTTGCATTAGGGAAAAGGAATCCCTGACAAACATCATCAGAAGCGGAAGCCTTTGCAAGAGCCTCATTGAGCTCAGCAAGAACACCCTCATAAACTACCTGACCGTCATCATAGGCCGGCGCGAGATATTCGTCACTGAGAGCCTCTGTATAAGGGACTTCACCATAACAATCAACAAGTGCCTGATATGCGAAAGCCTTGAGAACGACAGCCGCGAGATTTGTTCCCCATTCTTCATTTGCCACAGCATTCTGCTCAATGATATGAGCGTTGGTGATGACTTTCTGGAAAATCTGGGAATAAGTCGAACTGCTGCGCGTAGCAGACTGCTCGAACTGCGAATAATCAACATAGTTCGATGTACCGAACATATGAGCGTACTGCTGTGAGAAATAACCGCCCACAATACGGAGATAATCTCCGTAGCTGACAGCGAGGTTCATTTCCACTGCAGGGAAAATCATATCGTTGGATATATTCTCGGAAGCCGGAACAGTAGGATCATAGTTGATATCCATAAAACTCTTGCAAGAAGAGGCAAGACCGAGAACGATTACGGATGCAGATATGATTGAAATTATTTTTTTCATATTATTGCCCTCCTTTGATTAGAATTTAATACTTAGGTTCATACCCCAAATACGGCAAGCAGGGTTGGAGTAAAGCTCTCCGAACTGAGCGGCAAGGTCACCGCGTCCTGCGTATGAAGTAGTTTCAGGATCGATATAGTAATTATCCTTCGCGGTCCAAGTGAATGCATTGTTGCAAAATGCTGTAATTGATATACCGGAAAGTGTTGTGACAGCAAGCCACTTCTTAGGAAGATTCCAGGTCAGGCTGACATTACGAAGCTTGGCGAACGAGCGGTCCACAAGAAAGAACTCTCCACCCTGACCGGCACCGGTCGCATCGAAATAATCCTGATAGCTACTGTTGTACAGATAGATAGGAGTGATATTTTCGCTACCGTCCTCATATACGGAACCAGGAATGATGAAAGGTCTGCGGTCGTTATACAGGGTGGCAATACCGTTTCCTGTGAATTGCATTAAATCTTTTGTCCTTGAGAACATGTATCCGCCATAGCGTACATCAAGAACAGCGCTTAAAGTCAAGCCCTTCCATGTAAGGGATGTGCTGACGCCGCCTGCCCAATCATTCTGGAAGTTCTTACCTGTATCGATCACCTTAGTGCTCAGCATTGGAAGACCATTAGCGCCGACTATCAGATTGCCGCTGGCGTCGCGCATCGGAAGATATGTGTAGAACTGACCCATAGGCTTGCCAACCTCAGAATAGACATACACAGCTTCACTTCCAGCCGAGAAGCTGTTGATAACGCTCTTTCCGCCCTCGAGACCGTCAGGAAGAGACTCTACGCAGTTGTTGTTCTTTGAGAAATTGAAATCCAAATTCCAGGTGAAATTTTTAGTTTGCACAGGTACCGTGTTGAGCACAAGCTCAATACCTTTGTTGGATACATCACCGAAATTGGTAACCATGGTAGTATATCCGGTTGAAGGATCAGTAGGAAGTTCGAAAATCTGATCAGATGTCTTCCTGTTGTAATATGCTGCATCGATGCCGATTCTTCCGTCGAAGAACTGGAGATTGATACCGGCCTCGAACTCAGATGTCATCTCCGGCCGAAGAACACTACTTCCCTTTGAGGCTGCAGCTATGAATGAATTCACACCGTTGTGAGGGAAATCGATGATAGAACCGTAGTAATAACCGTTTGAGAATGCCTGAGTATAAGATATGCTCGTCTGATAAGGGCTGGCATCGCTACCGGTCTTACCATAAGCGAGACGCAGCTTACCGAACGAAAGGACATCATTCTTGCCGAATCTATTCGAGAAAATCCAGCTGAGAGTTGCTCCAGGATAGAAGTAACTGTTGGCATTGACAGGAAGCGTTGATGACCAGTCGTTACGGGCTGTAATGTCGAGATAAACCTCATCGTTCCAGCCTACAGTCACGTCTGCGAAAGCACCGATGAGACGTCTCATTGACTGAGTCTCTGCGATAGTGGTCTTGGTGGCACCGTTGCTGAGCTGCCAGAAGCCAGTGTCAAAAGTAAGCTCATCAGTCTGTCCTGCCAAAGAGGTGCTGGCGCGCTCATTGATGTTCACACCGGCTACGACATGGAGGTCAAGCTTGTCATTGAGGAACTTGTTTGTATATGTTGCAAGGAAGTCGTGGTTGGTTTCATAACTGCGTCTGTAGCTTGCATATACATAACCGCTCTGGTTCATACTGCTCGGAGCATAACCCTTATTATCATTGATGAGAGCATCATCAAGAGCGATCTGAGGGAAGCCTATCTTGGAGTCGTAATCCATATAGTCAAATCCCATTCTGTATGTAAGGGTGAGATTCTTGATAGGATTGATGTCGGCCTGGACCTTACCGTAGATCTGCTTTGCGTCATTATGGTTGTAGTTGTTGGCAAGAGACCAGTACGGGTTTGTGATACCGTAAGGTGTAAAGTATGCCTCAGGAGTATTGAACGCACTTGAAAGATCCTTGAGGTCAACCAGAGAAATATCACGAGGGAACTCATAGAGTCCATCGATAACGGATGTTCCATCATATGTTCCTACAACGTCAGACTTGTTGCGGGCGAAATTGACTGAAGAAGAAAGTTTGAGCCATTGTGCCGCCTGATATGAGTTACGGAAAGCCACTGTGTTTCTGCTATACTTGTCGTAATCTTTCGGCATAATACCATCATCACCAGTGTAGGAGTATGAGAGATAGTATGTCATCTTGTTGTCAGACGATACTCCACTGAGGGCAACGCTGTGGTTCTGTGACACACCGAGCTCAAAGAACTCCTTTATATTGTTGACCTTTGCGTCATACTCGTGAATACGCTGCTGATTGTTCCAGATAGGGCCATAGACCTGAGTCGAACCATCGAGACGCGGACCCCAGGAACCGTTCTCAATATAAGTCTGAGTACCATTCCATCCCTGACCGAAATCATTCTGAAGCACCGGAAGGGTTGCGACCTGACGAAGCTGAACGCCGCCACTGTAATCAATGGTGAAATCACGAACGGAGCCCTTCTTACCCTGCTTGGTAGTGATGACAACTACACCGTTGGCTGCACGTGAACCGTACAGAGCGGTTGCGGCTGCGCCTTTAAGGATAGTCATTGATTCGATATCCTCAGATGAGATGTTACCGATACCGGCGAGAGCGGTACTCTTGTCCTGGCTGCTCATATTGACATTCTGAAGCGGAACTCCATCAACTACATAGAGAGGCTGATTGGAACCTTTCACCGAACTGAAGCCACGGATAACAATATTGCTGGCCGCACCCGGATCTGAAGATGTTGCCTGCACCTGAACACCGGCCACCTTTCCGGAGATAGCATTGGCAATATTAGAGGTACGGGCATTCACGATTTCGTCGTTCTTGACGGTAGTTGCTGAATATCCGAGTGTCTTTTCAGCACGTGAAATACCCATTGCTGTGACGACTACCTCGTCAAGAGCGAGAGAGTCATCTTCCAAAGTGACATTAATCTTGGCCTGGTTGCCTACGACAATGCGCTGGGTTTTCATTCCGAAGAATGAGAACACGAGAGCGTCACTGCTCTTTACGGAAGAGAGAGAGTAGTTACCGTCAAGATCGGTAATAGCACCTGTGAGGGTACCCTCAACAAGCACGGATACGCCAGGAAGCGGTGCGCCTGAAGCATCCTTGACAGTACCTGTCACTTGCATGTTTTGAGCTGATACCGCTACTGTGAAAAACAGTAATGCGGTCAGTGTCATTGCAATTCTTTTTAACATAGCAAGACTTGATTAATTTAACATAAAATAAAACGATATTTAATACACTACATTCAAAGTCGATTTCTCCGCCTATTCGGAGTATCTGTGGCCCAAATACTCCAATTAGGAAGGTAAACGAAAATCTCCACGACAGACGGGCTGCCGTGGAGATTGATGATGATTGGCTCTGTCCCTATTCGAAGAGATTATGCAGAATGTCATCCGATTTCTGCCTGTCAAATTCTCCCATATATATTTCAGTGGTCCTCAAATTGGAGTGGGCCAGCAAGTCTTTGATTTCAGCGCTCATTACACCTTTTTCCCTCGCAAGACTCGCGAAACTGTGCCGGCTCACGTGCATAGTGACGTGCTTCTCTATCCCGGCCATACTGCAAAGTCTCCCCAACGCCCTGTTGATTCTTTTTGTCGCACTTGAAATATCATTCACCAGCTCAATTTTCTGATGCGGAGACAATGCCTTCTCGGGCAGGAGTGCATAGGGGGCTGTATTGTCCAGATAGGGGAATATGAAATCCGACTTCTTCCCCTGATAGTGCGCCAGGACATCAAGAGCCGGCTTGACTAGGAGCAAATCTCTGTGTTTGAGATTCTTGCTCATTACATACATCAATCTTTCCCCTGAAATGACATTGCTCCATTTCAGTTTGAGGAGGTCCCCCACCCTGATACCGGCGCAATAATAGGAAAACATAAATACGTTTCTGGCATTCCAGAGGCTTGAACCCTCCTTGAGGCTCTGCACCCTGAGCATCCGTATCTCATCGGGGGCGAGAACTTCCCTGTAGCTTTTCAGCTGCCTGAAGATATATCCCTGAAAAGGCGTTGCCCTGCCCGGTATTGCATTGTCCACATAGAATGCCCGGTTGACTATCGTCTGCAAGACCGACATATTGACATATATCGAATTGGGATGGAGGGACGTGGAGCGGAGATAGGTGTCGAAATCCATAATAAAAGTCTTGTCAATCTTTTTCAGAGGAAAATATTGATTGCCGTCTTTCGAATATGTGAGGAGAAACTGTTCGAGTTTGCCGTACAGGACACGATATTTTTTCCAACTCCTTATTTTTCCCTCCGCATAGAGATCGTCATTTATCGCCCTGCAGTACTCGAGCAGGGCCATATTTCCTTTCCTGTGAGGGAAATGCCGAGAATTACTCAATAATGACAGGATTTTTCTGTTGCCATCAGTGATAAAACTTTTGTTTTGCATAGTTTTTTTAAATTAAATTTTATTTTAATGCTTACAATTTTGATTCTTCGATAGAAATGTATAATTTTGTGGGTTAGAATTGCGCAATTCGGCGATTTGCGATAAGTAAAAAGCCAAAATTGGTTATAATTTTTGGGCGGATATTATAGTAGTGATTATAAAAAAGAAGAAAACAAGACCAAATAATTACAATTTTAAATAAGGAGTATTTGGGCCACAGATACTCCGAATAGGAAGGTAATTCGACAAAACAACATTTATTATTAATTTAAATTTTAACTTATGAAAAGATTCAGATTCTTTCTGACAGCCTTGCTGATGGTTGTTTCTGTAGCGGCTTTCGCTCAGAATAACATAACCGTCACAGGAACTGTCACGGATGCTTCCACAGGGGAGCCTCTACCTGGAGTCGCCATTCTCGTCAAGGGGGCGCCACGTGGAGTGATTGCTGACAACGACGGAAATTACAGCATCTCCGTCGCTTCGGATGCAACGCTGGGCTTCACTACCATCGGTTACAAGGAGGCTGAGATTCAAGTCAACGGCCGTACGAAAATCGATGTCTCTCTTGAGACCGACACACAGTCACTCGACGAAGTTGTCGTCACCGCCCAGGGTCTCACCCGTAAACAGAAGGCCATAGGATATTCTGCCCAAAAGCTTGATTCGGAGGATATTACCGTAACCCACTCAGCGGATATGGCCAACTCCCTCGCAGGTAAGATTGCAGGTGCCCAGTTCTGGGGCAAGGCAGGTTCCACCTTCGATGAAGGTACCATTGTACTCCGCGGTGCCACATCATACGATGACGCTCAGGGTAATGCCCCTATCTACGTCATTGATGGAGCCATCGTCTCGGCCAGTGCCATCAATATGGAGGATGTAGAGAGCATCAACGTACTCAAAGGCCCATCCGCAACCGCCCTTTACGGCTCTCGCGGTGCCAATGGAGCAATTATCGTAACCACAAAGAAGGCGGCGGAAGGACGCACCTCACTGGAATTCTCCCACACCACAAGTATTGAAATGCCTTATAACCACGTGGGTTTCAATAATCTTTATGGAGGAGGCTCCACTGCAGCCAGCGTTACCAGAGAGGCTTATGCAAATGGCGCGGATGCCTTTGACTACACATCTCCAGAATACTTGCTCAGAGATTATAAGCTTGGTGACGGCACATACGCTATGGACTATGACATGGATGAGAACTGGGGTCCCCGCTTTGACGGCAAAACTATGGTACGCCCCGCTATCTCATGGTTCGAAGCCTCGCCCAAATTCGGCAAGGCCGAGCCTTGGCAGGCAGCGCTCAACCTCAATGACATAGCGCGCAATGCGTGGACCAACACCACGAACATCGCATTCTCCAAGTCCACGAAGGATCTGAGCGTACGCGTGGCATTCACCAACGTCGATCGCCAGGGCGTCATCTACAATTCGGGAGCTGTACGCAGATCATTCAGCATCAATTCTTCATTCAAGCCTGCGAAGTGGCTCAACGTTGACTTCAGCTACCGCTATCGTCTGCGCAAGAACCAGAACGCGGCTGTAGAAGGATATTCTGCTGACGGTAACACAATCTGCGACTTCACACAATGGGGCCAGACCAACGTCAATATCAAAGATTACTTCGACTACCTCCAGCCGGACGGCTCCTGGAGCACGTGGAATATCATAAGTCCTGATAATCTCATGGCCAACTTCCACGATAATCCTTATGCCACACAGTACAACTACAACAGGTACACTACCAACAACTACCACCTCATTACCGGTGACATCTATGCCACTCTTCCTCTCAACATCAAGTTGGGTGTGAAAGCCAACAACTTGATCAATGCAACTCAAGAAGAAAGAAAGTACGGAAGCGGATCCATCAACTGGACTGACGGATTCACGACCAGACATAGCCAGTCCAATGATTTCACACTTCAGGAGTATATTACCTGGAGCAGACAGTTTGTGGACAGCCGCCTGTCAATCGAGGCTGCGGCATTCGGAGAGCAGAGGGCCTATAACTATAAGTATATGACTGCCAACACCAATGGTGGATTGAGCATTATCGATTACTACAATCTCGCGGCCTCCAACAGCACCTACTCCGCAAGCAACACCGAAGAGCACTTCAAGACACGCTCCTTCTTCGGTACCGGCACCATCGGATGGGACGACCTGGTGTATCTCGACGGCTCTCTCCGTTATGACATAGACTCACGTCTTCCAAATGCCAACAACGGATATCTCTACGGTGGAGGTTCGCTCTCTTTCATGGCCAGCAAGCTCATCGATGCTCCTTGGCTCAACTTCTGGAAAATCAGAGGTTCTGTCGCGCAGGTCGGTTCTACAATACAAGCATACAACGTATATCCTACCTACACCATCGGCACGAAAACTCATAATTTGCCAGCAATGTCACAGTCGACGACTCAGGTCAATCCAAACATCAGACCGACAATCTCCACTTCATACGAGATTGGTACAGAATTCAAGATGTTCAATAACCGTTTCTACGGAGATATCAACATCTATCGCAAAAACACGAAGAACAATATCATTGAAGCCAGCGCACTTGCTCAGGCCGGATACAATCTCAAAATAGTCAATGCGGGTCTTGTACGCAACGAGGGTGTTGAAATTATGATTGGAGGCACACCTATCGCAACCAAGGACTGGACTTGGAATATATCAGCCAACTGGTCAAAGAACAACAACAAGCTCGTGGACTTCTGCGACCCTGATGACCAGAATGAAACTTACACCATCGCATGGAACAAATTCTATGATGAATTCTATATAAAAGCCATCGAAGGTATGCCTATCGGTGTCCTTTCTTCCGGTTCACGCGCGAAACGCAATGAAAACGGTCAAATGATTCTCCAAAAAGGCAACACTTCGTGGGGCGAAGTCAGACCGGTATATGAGCGTGGCAAGGAGGAAGTCGTAGGAAACGTTCAACCTAAATTCACCGGAGGTCTGTCAACCAACCTCCGCTTCAGGAACTTCACTCTCAGTGCATCTCTTGACTATCTGGTCGGAGGAAAATTCTACTCTTGGACAAATATGTGGGGGACCGGTTCCGGACTGCTTGCAAGCACTGCCAAAATCAACAAGAACGGTGTCAACGAACGTGAACCTGTGGCTTGCGGCGGTGGTGTATGGCTCGAAGGTGTGGATGCAGATGGCAACCCGATTTCAGGTTTCGCTGATGCATACCAATACTACCATAACGAGGCATACTATGACAATGATTCGTGGGCTTTCGACCGTACATACGTGAAGCTTCGTGAGGTATCTCTCAGATACGATTTCTCCAAGAAATTCCTCAACAGCCTCGGCATCGGACTGAGTCAGGCAAGTATTGCATTCGTTGCCAACAACCCTTGGCTCATCTACTCAGCCTGCCCTAATCTCGATCCTTCTGAGATCAGTGGCGCGGATGACTTCTATCTCGAAGGTGGTCAAGCTCTGTCCACCAGATCATTCGGTCTTTCAATCAACGTGACATTCTAATTAAAAGGAGACCACAGTTATGAAAAATATCAAAACTATTTTCGTTGCATTGGCAGCGGCAGTCGTAGTCTTCTCGGGATGTGAAAAACTCAGAGATTTCGGCGACATCAATTATAATCCCAACAAACCTTCGACTGCATTCACGGACTATATGTTCACCTATGCCTGCAGATATGTTCCTTATTTCTCGCTTGGTAATGCCACCAACGCATACGATGTCTGGCAGCAGGAGTGGACGGGATATCTCTCAGAGTCCAAGAACAACCAGTACGGACCTCTGGGAAACACTATCACCTATTCGGGTGTACAGTCCATCTATCTTTATCCTCTCAAGAATCTCGACCTTATCATCAGGTTGAACGAGGACCCGGAGACCAAGGATCTTCTCAACGTCACCATGTTCGGTTCTGCAGCCAATCAAATCGCAGCAGCGAAGACCCTCTCCGCTTATTACTATATGTCTTTGACCGATATCATCGGCCCGATTGTACTTTCGGAGGCATTCAAGGGTGAATCAGAAGACAACTGGACCCCTAAATATGACTCACAGGAGAGTGTATATCAGCAGCTTGACGATATGCTCTGCGCCGCGTATTCCCAGTTTGATGAGAGCGGAAGTCTGACAGGTGCGGACATACTTTATGACGGAGACATCACGAAATGGAAGAAATTCAACGCTTCACTGCGTATGTGCCTTGCCATCAAGCTTTGCGACGTGGCACCTGAGACAGGAAAAAGCCGTTTCGCCAAGGCGTATGCAGACGGTGCGATGGACAGCTCCGCTGACGACTTCAACTACACCTATGATGACTTGAGCTGGAATATGCTCTACTATTGGTGCAACAAAGATTATTCCGGCGTATCCAGAACTCCTGTACCTAACAAGTTCATTGTCGATCAGATGAAGGCGTTCAAGGATGACCGTATGTTCAAGTATTTCGACATCGAGGGTTATCGCGGAACTCGTGACCCTGAGAAATTCCCAAGAGATTCTCACGAATCATTCTACGGTGTGCCTTTCGGTCTTGTTGACAACAATGCGGTTGCGGCGTGGACATCCTGCTGCTGCAGCTTCCCTCAGAGCATTTCTCAACAGAACTCTACCGTCCCGATTATCCCGGCTGCAAGAATTCTCCTTGACGAGGCTGAAGCCGCATACAGAGGATGGATTTCAGCTGATCCTAAGGCTCTGTATGAGGCCGGTATCAAGGCTTCTTTCGAATCCTGGGGTGCCAGTGGCGCTGACAAATATGTAGAGTCTGACGCAGTCGCATATAATCCTGCGAACGGACTCGAGCAAATTGCTATCCAGCGTTGGATTGCGGGTTATCTTGCACACGGTGTAGAGGCCTGGTCTGACTGGAGACGTCTTGATATTCCTCATCTGCCTGTAGGTCCAGGTGCCGCAGCCAATGGAAAGACTCACTATCCTTATCGTCTAGGCTTCTATGCCGACAGCGATATCGCCTACAACTACGACCAATACATCGAAGCTGTCAAGCAGCTCTCAGGAGGAGTTGACAATGTCGATAACCGCGTATGGTGGGATGTTGCTGACAACTGGGAAGGTGTCCTTTCAAACGAGGAATGCACGCCACCTGTCTTATGACGACTGATTGATAGAAAAAAATAAATCTACAGTCCACCGAAGACCAGTGATTTCAAAAGGGGATTTTCCGTAGAGAACGGGAAATCCTTTTCTTTTTATCCGCGGTCTGAGGACATATTCTGATTTTTTTTGTAATTTTACCCAAATTGGGCACAGGCTCCACCCTGAGCACGCCCGGAAACGCCTGGGGACAGACAACAATTAATTTACTATATTATGGCACTGGATAGAAGAGAATTCCTCAAAAAATCAATGTACACCACCGTGGGAGCCGTTGCGGTCCCTTCGCTACTCGTCGGCTGCGGCCCCAAGAAAGACAAAATCGACCTGGATTCGGTCTCCGTCCCTGACATCCTCCTGAAAGCCCCTGACGGAAAGCCTCTGAAAGCAGGCCTCATCGGCTGCGGCGGACGAGGCACAGGAGCTGCCCAGGATTTTGTGGGAGCAGGTGACGGACTCACAATCACGGCGATGGGAGACCTTTTCGCGGACAAGCTCGAAGCCTCGCGCGCGGAGCTCAAGGGCTGCGGCATCGAGGTCCCGGACGATCACTGCTTCGTAGGATTCGATGCATACAAGAAAGTCATAGACTCCGATATCGATGTCGTCCTCCTCTGTACGCCTCCTGCATTCAGACCTCTGCACTTCGCATATGCGCTTGAGAAAGGCAAGCATATGTTTGTCGAGAAGCCGTGTGCCGTCGATCCGGTGGGCGCCCGCCAGATGCTCGCGCTCTCCAAGCAAGCCACAGCCAAGGGCCTCTGCGTGATTAGCGGGACAATCCGACGCTCCCAGAAAGACTGCATCGAGACCTACAGGAGAGTCGCTGCCGGTATGATAGGAGAGATAGTCTCAGCCCACGTTGTCCGCCACGGTGGCAAGCTGTGGCACATTGCCCGCAAGCCGGGAATGACCGATATGGAGTATATGCTGCGCAACTGGGCCAACTTCTGCTGGACTTCCGGAGACTTCATCGTCGAGCAGTTCATACACGAAATCGATATGATGACCTGGTTCCTCGGAGACATCCACCCTGTCAAGGCACAAGCGACAGGAGGCAGGATACGCCGCGTGACAGGAGACCTCTACGACCAAATAAGCGTCGAATACATATATGAGAACGGACGCCGCGCCCACTGCACCTCACGCCAGATCGACGGATGTAACAACGAGCACTGCGTAATGCTCTATGGCACAAAGGGATATACCAACTGTTTCGACACCATCTTCGACCTCGACGGAAATGTCATATGGAAATACCCTCACCCTGAAGCAGACGCGCAGGACCAGTCCATGGCCGTTCCTAACCCATATGTCGAAGAGCACATCAGGCTTGTCCGCGCTATCCGGGAGGGGACCCCGCTGAACGATATGGAGACCCACGTCCAGTCAGTTCTCATTGCGATGATGGGCCGGATGGCCTCATATTCAGGCAAATTCGTCACCTGGGACGAGATGCTCACATCTCCTCTCAAGATAGTGCCGGATACCTTCGAATTCGGAGATGTCCCCGGCGTCAAGGAGGAATTCCCTCTCCCGGGAATCGAATACAAGGTATAGCTTATGCGCAGAAGAGAATTCATTCGAAATGCCGCCATTGCGGCAGGTGCGGCGACGCTGGCACCTTCTGAGTTGATTAGGGCGGGAGCTTCATTAGGGCGGGCTGCTGCTTTGGAGGCTGCTTCCTCGGAGGCTTCGCCAGGGCAGGCCTCTCAGCAGAGGCTCCGCAAATCGATAATGTGGGGCACAGTCAGCTACCGAGGCTCCGTGCTCGAGATATGCAAAGCCATCAAGGCGGCCGGATTTGACGGCATCGAGCCGAACAGCCATATGGACCGCGAGGAGGTGCTCGACGCAATGGCCCGGACAGGACTACGCGCGTCAAGCGTCTGCAACGTCAAGCATTGGGAGCTGCTGCTCTCGAGTCCGGAGGCATCGGTGCGCAAGCAAGGCATTGAGGCACAGATACACGCGATGCAGGATGCCAAAGCCTACGGCACGGATGCAGTGCTGCTGGTGCCGGGCCGTGTGGATGCCAACACCAGCTATCAAGACTGTTGGGACCGCTCGACAGCCTGCATCAAGGAGTTGATACCGGCGGCCAAGGACCTCAAAGTCCACATATGCCTCGAGAATGTCTGGAACAATTTCCTCCTCGGTCCCATCGAGGCCCGCAACTTCATCGACCAATTCGAGAGCGAATGGGTCTGCGCCTATTTCGACTGCGGCAACATACTCAAGACCGGATGGCCGGAGCAGTGGATCCAGATACTCGGCTCACGCATCAAGAGAGTCCATATCAAAGAATTCAGCAATACCATTGAGAACTCCCAAGGCCGCGGGACAGGCTTCGGGGTCAAGCTCACGGACGGAGAGGTCAACTGGAGAGCCGTCACCTCCGAATTGAAGAAATGCTACACCGGAGGATGGCTGACCACAGAGCAAGGCGACAGCAAGACTCAAGAAGAGCTCAACGACTTGAGCGCACGGCTGGACAAGATAGTCAATCTATAGCCCTGTGGGAGCACCCGCCCCCGCAAGAAAGGGGCAGAAGATTGTGGTAGAGATTGGGACAAGGGTTACATCTGACACGAGATATGATGCCTGCCGGGTCCGACTTCGACTGGAGCGGAGCCGTCGGGCATTGATATTGTCGCGTGACTTCCCTGAGGGACAAGCGCTTTCAGTTTGAATTTGCCGGCAGGCGAGAGCTTCCAGCTGACAGAGAGCAAGCCTTGCGAGCTCTTCGTCGAATACCTTGCCCAGGTCAAATCCCCCACCGGTGTCGGCTTGATTATGATATGCTTGTACCCCGGCTCATCATTGTCGGTACGGACTCCGCAAATCCTGCGGTACAGCCATACCAGAGAGCCGCCGAACATAGGATGATTGCGCGAAGCCTCCCCATTCCACTGCTCCCAGAACGTCTGCGCGCCATTCTCCAGCATCCAGCCGAAACTCGGGAAGTCCTTCTTGGTCATAGCCTCGTATGCCTGCTGAGCCATCCCGTAGTCGCAGAGTGTCTCGAAGAAAAGACTTGATGCGTAGATACCCGTATTGAGATGTCCCCCGTTGGCTTCGAGCTCCGCCCTGACAGTCTCCACGACACGGTCCCTGTACTCATCCGGTACGCCCATAGCAAGAGCGAAAATATTGGAGCCGTCACCGACTCCGTTGCCGGTGCCCGTGCCATAGCCTTCACCGCTGCCTGTGCCCTCCCCTGCCGAATAGCTCCCGGTCTGAGGATGGTAGAATGCCTTGTGGAAAGACTCTGCGGTGGCAGTCGCGAGATCCATATACTCCTGATATTCGTCGTCCAGCCCCAAAGCCCTGGCCGCATTGGCGGTATAAGTCGCGCAGCGCCAGAGATACCAGGTATGGACCAGATTCTCCGAAGGGAGTCCATACGGAGGGCACCACTCCCCGAGATTCATCCAATAGATAGACTCCCCATCCCCGAAGCCCTTCTGCTGCAACATCGTACCGTCTTCCAGACGCCACCCGAGCATATGGCGAAGCTGCTCCTTCATAGGAATATAGTTCTCCTCAAGGACAGAAATATCTCCATAATGGACATAATACTCCCACGGGATGATACACATAGCCGCGCCCCACGGGACTCCGCCTCCGCACCCCGGATGCCAAGGGGCTCCATTGGGCACATATCCCGTCACAAGGTCTTGACAATCAGACATATCGTGAAGCCATTTCTTGTAGAAAGAGCGCACATCGAAATTGTGGAGCACGGTCACGCAGGACACCTCTCCGTCGCCGGTATAAGGGCCCTTCTCCCGGTGAGGGCAGTCCGTCGCGACTCCCAGATGCATATTGTCGGTCTGGGTGCGCTTCCACACCCTGTTGATTCTATTGATCAGCTCATTGGAGCAGGCAAACTCCGAATCCTCCACAACATCGGAATGGACCACCTCGGCGACAATGTTGGAAGGCTTGAGCTTGCCCGGCCAGCCGCTGACGATGGCCTTGTTGAATACCCACCAGGTGAATTTCGGCGCATAGGATTTGACCTTCCGCCCATTGCAGATATATTTGTACACCCCGTTGCCCTCGGTCTCAATCGGGAACTCGATGCTTATCTGAGTGCCTGAAGGGGCTTTGAAATTCTTGAGGCGCACCCATCCAGACACATAATCGCCGAAATCGACCTCATATCTGCCATCCTCCAGCAGGGTGATGCTCTTCGGCCTGATGAGCTCCACCACCCGGTCGGCAGGGCCATCCTGAGGCATCAGGGCCCCGTCGGGAGCCTTCCGGAGAACGGCTTTCTCCCATACGCCCCGGCCTTCGAGTCTGGCGTCATAGACCTCCCCCTCATACATATCGTTCGAGAGAATGGGAGATTTGCTGACCTCCCAGGATTCGTCGGTGACTATTGTGTCGGAAGTGCCGTCCGCGTAGCTTATTTCAATCTGGCAGATAAAGCGGGGAGAGCCGTAAGAAGCCACCCAGCGCTTGCTGTCGGTCGAGAAGAACCCGTTGCCGAGCAAGGCGGAGAGCTCATTTGTGCCCCTGCTCAGACTTTTGGTCACGTCATAGGTGAGGTAGAGCACGCGGAATCCCCTCCAATTGGTGTCATCCATCGGTATGGGCTGAGTCTGCGGGAGACCGGGACGGTGGGAGTATGAGGTCTCGTTGGGGCTGAGCACCTCATCGCCGATTTTCTTGCCGTTGATGTAGAATTCGAAAAAGCCTAGACCGGTGACATAGGCTGTGGCTGATTGGATTTTCTTCTCTATTGTGACAACCTTCCGGAAAGAGGGAGCAGGGGGAGCCTGGGCCTGATTGAACGCCTCCCCATCCCAGGGGGCGCCTATCCAGCGGGCATTCCACTCCACTAACCGGGTGTCTATCCTGCGGGCATTCCACCCCACCGCCTGGGTGTCAAACAATGATATAAATGAAACAAAAAGGATGAATAAAGTCTTCCGCATACTCGAAGCTGATATTGAATACATACAAAAATAAGCATAATTCATTAACTTTGCATCCTCAAATAATCCAGATATGTATTCACAAAACATACTTGAAACCATAGGCAACACTCCTATGGTCAAAATCAACAGCTTATGTCCCAATCCCAATGCAAACATCTTTGCCAAGCTCGAGGGCTTCAATCCGACGGGCAGCATCAAGGATAGGATAGCGGTGGCGATGGTCGAGCAGGCGGAGAAAGAAGGGAAGCTCTATCCCGGCAAGACCATAATAGAGCCGACATCGGGCAATACAGGCATCGGGCTTGCCATTGCCGGCATCGTCAAGGGATATCCCGTCGAGATAGTGATGAGTGCGGCGGTCTCTATCGAGAGGCGCAAAATCATCCGTTCGTACGGAGGCAAAGTGATATTGACTCCTGCCGAGGACGGCACCGACGGGGCTATCAGGACTGCGCACAAGATGGTGGATGAGAATCCCGAAAAGTATTATATGCCGGACCAGTTCACCAATGCGAGCAACTATATGGCCCACTACAAAAGCACCGCCATCGAGATCTGGCAGCAGATGAACGGAGAAATAGACTATCTGGCGGGAGCAATCGGCACTTCAGGCACTCTTATGGGGCTTGCCAAGTTTCTCAAGACTATGAATCCCGACATCAAAATCGTGTGTGCCCATCCCGTTCGCGGCCACTATATCCAAGGTCTGAAGAATATGGAGGAGGCCATCGTCCCGGAGATTTACAACCCCTCCATCATCGATTATACCGAAATGATTGAGAGCGAGGAGGCCATCAGGATGGCGCGAAGCATCATCTGCAATGAAGGGATTTTCGCAGGGATGAGCAGCGGGGCCGCGATGCTGGCCGCCATCAGGACTGCGGAGAAAATCGAGAAGGGCAACATCGTCGTGGTGTTCCCGGACAGGGCCGAGAAATATCTGAGTACTACTATGTTTGCGCCTTTCGAGGATTGAATTCCCCGCGAGGAGTTGCACGGAATGGACAATTGTAATTGGCCATCCTGCGATACCGTTGCAAACCACTAGAATTCAATCCATTAAATTTATGGACACGTTAGTTACAGTTGTCTGTACATATGCGTTGAACAAACTGAGAATCAGGCGAGAGAGGACCCAAGTCTATCAAGAAACTGCAGCTTCGCATCTTCCGGTTTTTCGTAGGCGTTACAAGTTTTGAGATACTCATCGAGTGCATAAAAATCCTCACCCCAGAGATTTGAACTGAAACGCTGCAGTTTTTCCATTACAGATACAAACGGCTTTGGGTCGGAAGCTCTGGATAGTCTTCTTAAAGCCAGAAGGTAGTCTTCACGATATACAGTCGGAACTATTATCCTGATTTGTCCGGCACTTACAAGTTCCGAATTCATCATAACACGAGAGAGACGACCGTTCCCGTCCGTAAAAGGATGGACTTCACTGCAAAGCAGCATCATAAAAATTGCTCTTGCAAAGGGCTCCCTCAGATTCTTGTACATCCTAAAGCCATATTTTAGCGTCCCCTCAACTAATTCGGGAGAGACGAACTCAGTGTTCCCTGCCCTG
>JAZRYB010000010.1:0-2791 GCA_045600565.1 Candidatus Cryptobacteroides sp.
GCGTTCATTGGTGATTCTCTTGCCTTTATCATCATACCCAAGCTGCGAAGGCTCGAAATTGAACCTGCCGACAATGTCTCTCATCACCTCCAGTTTCCTGCGGTCTCTGTCTTCTGCACTCTCCACTTTTCCTTCCTTCACATCGGTCGCAGGCTTTGAGTTCTTGCCGAAAGTCTGGTTTATTGTGACCTGCGACCCGGGCAGAGGGAATGTAGCGCCATACTGATCACCCAGGAAAACATTACAGTTCTCCATGTGGTTCTCATTGTATATCCTGCAATTATCCTTGTCCTTCTCCATTGTTCAATTGATTTAGAAATTGTTGGAACATCGTCTGAAGGTCAGTGGGGGAAACGCCTATCGGCAATTGTGGGCTGCTTACCATACCGGTCATCATATTGCTGTTCACTGCAAAATTCTGATTGAAGACAGCCGACACCTGATTCTTGTCCAGCATCATGTCCTCCACTTCTTTGATTTTTGCTCGCTCCTCAGCTGTTGCCACATCGCATTTCATATCAGCCAGCATACGGAACACCTGCTCCGTGTAGTTGTAATGATGCCGGCTCTCTATCCATCCAAGGATAGAATCCACTGTAAGCAACCTGTCGAAATTGCTGCCGTCATATTGATGACTCTCGGCCACTGCACATTGGGTTTGCAGACTCTTATATTCGTTCTGAAGACTATCCAGTGCCGAACTTTGTTCTGCTATGATATTGTTCTGACGCTCCAGTAAGTCATTCTTTTCGCATAGTTCGCGCTCACGCTCTTCGAGCAGGCAGGTCAGTTCCTTCACCTTCTCCAAAAGCACGCTTGACTGAAGGTTTTCAAGTCCGGCTTTATGCAAGCCAAGTTTCTCATCAATCAGCACCTTGAACCAAGGGTAGTATTTTTTATCTCCCGCAAGGGACGCCTGAATATCCCGCACAAAACGCCCGCAATCGGTATTGCCAGCAGCAAAACATGCCACCACACTAAGAATCAAAACATCGTTCAGTTCTGCGGGCACCTCATACTTACCGTCATGTTCAAGGTAAGTAACCCTTATCACATCCCACCAATACGAAGCCTCATTCAGAATGATGGCCGGAGATGGCAATCCTCTGTAACCTGAATCCTTCCGCATCTGCGACAGGATGGTGACGATTTCGTTATACACACCTCCCAGACTTTGGTAGTACGAGAGGGTGCGTATGTCATATTCACTCCGATTTATCTTTTTTGCCATTCTGTATTAGCGTTTATATCCGGACTGGCCCGCGGACTGAGTCCGTAGAGCCAAAAAATTTTCAAAAATTTTCGTCATTCATCTTTTTGATACCCAAAGACTTCAAACCCTTCATATCACTTTTTCTTTCACGGACTGAGAATCACTCGTTGAGCCGTTGAGTCCCCTGGAACTTTGCATCGCATTTCGAGAGACAACATCCCTCCCGAGAAGAAAGAAAATGAAAGAAAAACATCTTTATTCGTGCATGCTCACCGCTCCGAATCCGGAGCAGATGGCACAAGCAGCTGAGCATTTGCGGTATTGGCCTTATGTGAAGGCTTTCCGCAAGTTCGGCTCTCACAGTGTTGAGCTTGTCGTCAATATCGGCAAAGCTCCCGATCTCGTCTCCACCTCACGGCTGCTAAGCCGTTCGAGGGAATTGATCCACCTCTGTCTTCGTCAGTACGGCATCAGGATCTCAGATTCCTGGCTGGCCGAGCCTGACTTCCGTCCTTCGTTCACGCCCGACCTCTTCCTGAGGCCTGACGAGAACCTGAGACCATTCTCGGAGTTTATCGATGAACTCGATGGCGATTCAAAGAAATCCAGTCATTCAAAGTTACAGTAATTATGTCAAGCAAGCAAAAATTTTCGGAACATCATTTTCCACCGTCGCCCCAGAGCGATCTTTTCAATTACCTGCGGCCTGAGCAACAGGAGTTTTTGAAACCTATCCTGCGTGTGCTGAAGAAGCCGGCACAGGAGGAGCTGTGTTGCGCCCTACTCGACTATTTAGAGAGTGGCGAAGTGATTCCGCCTGCGGATATCTCCCTTGGCGGTATGTTCTACTATATCACCCGTGCGGGTATGCCCGAAGAGGATGACCCTCAGGACCGCCGGATTCTCCGTCCGCTCCACTATCGCGAACCCAAGAGCATCGGCACTATCATCAAACAGATTTTCAACAAGTAAAAACCCAACGATTATGATTAAGAAATCTTATCCGTCAGTCCGGTTGGACTGCATAATGCAAAGTGAGGAACTCACCACCGAGTCCTGCCCTATGGGCGTAATGTCGTTCAATCCCGAAGACTCCACTTTCCGTTTCGAGGAGGCGGCAAAGCGGCATCGGCCTTCGCGTAATCTGAAGCTCTATGAGGGCGATTTCGTGAGTATCGTGCACATGCAGAACGGCAAGTACCAATGCCACATGAAGACGCTGAATGCCAGCGGCATCACTGACCGCGAGAGCCTCGCCTTCCAAATCTACACCGAATTGTTGAACGCTTTCAAAGTGATGGACTGATGGCAAGCCAGAACCCGTTTCGTACAGACGCGAATGATTCGCGTCTGTACAAGCTACAGGCGGCTGACCTGCCGCCGGCAGTAAGGGTGTTCTGGGAGTCGGCACCGGAGAACTTCCGCATTCCGGCCATTCTGACCGCCATCGACTGCTACTGTGCCTTGGGCACACGCCTGAGAGCACACTATGTATATGACCTTGAACCGCACGCCCTTCTGCTTCAGGTTATCGTCCTGGGCGAACCGGGAAGCGGCAAGAGCTTCACCCGTCCCATC
>JAZRYB010000011.1:0-4635 GCA_045600565.1 Candidatus Cryptobacteroides sp.
GGAAATATCGGAAGCGGAAAAACGACTCTCACGAAGATGCACGCCGCCCACTATGGTTGGACCCCGAAATTCGAATCGGTCGATTTTAATCCATATCTGTCTGATTTTTATGAGGATATGTCCCGTTGGTCCTTCAATCTCCAGATTTATTTCCTTAACAAACGCTTCAAGGATGTGGTTGACATCTCCAGGACGGACGACATCATCATCCAGGACCGCACCATCTATGAGGACGCCCGCATCTTCGCACCTAACCTTCACGATATGGGACTGATGAGCACCAGGGATTTCGAGAACTACAAGGACCTGTTCGACCTTATGATGTCCCTCGTGGGCAATCCTGACCTGCTGATCTATCTCCGTTCTTCAATCCCTAATCTGGTGTCACAGATCCAGAAACGTGGAAGGGAATACGAGAAAGGCATACGCATAGACTATCTTACGGGTCTTAACGAGAAATACGAGAACTGGATCAAGGACTATACCGGGAACCTGCTGATCATAGATGCAGACAATGTCAAGTTCGGTAACCGTCCCGAGGACTTCGAGCAGGTGACAAATATGATCGACGCCCAGCTCTACGGTCTGTTCCCACCAAAATAAACCAGTTATGGCAAACGAACGTCCAACCATAATCGACTTTGTAGAGAAATATACCGCTCTGTACAAAGAAGATACTTTCCTGAGGGAAAAGGTCGACGGACAATGGACTGAGACTTCCTTCATCAAGACTCGCAACGAGGGTAAGATCCTCGCCGCGGGTTTTATGGCTCTGGGCCTTCAGAAAGGAGAGAAGGTTTCTCTTATTTCTGAGGGACGCAACCTCTGGGTGATAACCGAACTCGGCATCCTTTATGCCGGGGGCGTGAATGTCCCTCTGTCCTTCAAGCTTGAATCCGACCACGACCTCACCTTCCGCATCAATCATTCCGACTCCCGCTTCGTGGTCGCCTCCGAGAGCCAGATAGACAAGGTCCGCCGTGTTGTCGGCCAGTGCCCTGCCGTTGAGAAGGTGATAGTCCTTGACGACATCCCTCTCCTGGAGAATGAAATGTCCATAGCCCAGCTTCGCGAGATGGGTGTGACTTTCCTTGCGGAGAATGCCGCCGCGCTGGAGGAGAGGACGGCATCCATAGGACCTGACGACTACGCCAACATCAGCTACACTTCAGGCACCACCGCAGACCCTAAGGGTATCCTTCTCACCCATCGCAACTATACGGCCAACGTGGAGCAGGGAGCTTCCGTGATCAGCGTCCATAAAGGCGCCACAATGCTCATCATCCTTCCTCTTGACCACTGCTTTGCGCACGTGGCGGGATTCTATACAATGATGACGTACGGAGGCAGCATCGCAACCGTCCCGGGCGGGAAGAACGCCGTCACAATGCTCAAGAACATCCCTGTAGCAATCAAGGAGACGCGTCCTCACCTGATGCTTTCCGTGCCTGCCATCTCCAGGAATTTCCGCAAGAACATAGAGTCCGGAATAAAGAAACAGGGCCCTAAGGCGGTGAAACTCTACAACTTTGCCCTTGACAACGCAATCAAGTACAACAGGGAATACTACAATCAGGGAAAACCTTTCTGGAAACTATGGTGGAGAGGAATCCTCCGTGCCATATTCGACAGGCTCATCTTCAAGAAGATCCGTGAGAATTTCGGCGGCAGGATGCAGTTCTTCGTGGGGGGCGGTGCTCTGCTGGACATTGAACTCCAGCGTTACTTCTACGCCATAGGGATGCCTATATTCCAGGGTTACGGCCTTTCCGAGGCGACACCTATCATCTGCTCCAACTCAAGGGGACACGCCCGTTTCGGCTCATCCGGGCGCACCGTGAAACCTATGGACATAAAGATATGTGACGAGCAGGGGAACTCCCTTCCTGACGGCGAGACCGGTGAGATAGTTATTCGCGGTGAGAACGTGATGGCCGGCTACTGGAAGAATCCTGAGGCGACGGCAAGCACCATACGCGAGGGATGGCTCCATACCGGAGACCGAGGCTATATCTGCAAGGAAGATCCTCGTTTCCTGTATGTCACCGGACGTTTCAAGAGCCTTCTCATCTCTTCCGACGGAGAGAAGTATTCACCGGAAGGATATGAGGACAGCCTTACGGACAACAGCAAGTACATAGACGGAGCTGTGCTCTACAACAACCAGAGCCCTTACACCGTTGTCATTGTGGTCCCTAACAGGAACGCTCTTGCGGAAGCTGTCAAATCCAAGGGCATCGACCCTCAGGCAGAGGATGGAAAACAGGCTATGCTCCGTATCATTCAGGACGAGTGCGACTCGTACCGCCCGGGCGGCCGCCACGCCGGCCTCTTCCCTGAGAAATGGCTCCCTGCTGCCATTGTTGTGGCAAACGAACCGTTCACTGAGCAGAACGGAATGCTCAATTCCACATCCAAGATGGTCCGCCGCAAGGTCGAGGCCTTCTATGCAGACCGCATAGAATACGCTATGACTCCTGAAGGCAAGGATCTGCTGAACGAAAAGAATGTCGCATCACTATGATGCGACATTCTTTTCTTCTGCCCCGCCTCTCTCTCCGTCTCTCTCCGTCTCTCTCCGTCTCTCTCTCTCCGTCTCTCTCCGCCTCTTTCTCTCCGTCTCTCTCCGTCTCTCTCCGTCTCTCTCCGTCTCTCCGTCTCTCTCCGTCTCTCTCGCTGGGCTCGCTGCATCGCCCGATAGCACTTGGCTTCCATAAAAAGTACCTCATTTTTAGTAAACTTTTTTCAGGACGGCACATGTAGCGTTCCTGGGAATAGGATGTGAATCAGCAAGTTATCCAAATAAGGTCCCCTTTTATCAGGGGACCTTAAATATTTAATTAACTGAATTACAGTTGTTTATTCGGAACGGTCTGTGCCATCTCTGCCATTCCACACAACACTGTGGCTTCCCTTCTTTAGCAGAATGTACTTCTCATACATATCGTTCGGATAGAGATTAGCACCTTCTATGTCTTCCACCTTGCCGGTCTTTGCATTGACGAAACGATATATGAAACCATGCATCAGAAATGCATCGGGGTGTAGGTCTACACATATCACCCAATTCAACCCCTTTGGTGAATACAGTTCCTTTATTGAAACCACAGGCGTATTTGACTTGAACGGTTCTTTCGATACAATTATTTCATATTCGGGATTTGACATCCACTCGTTTTCAATATATGGAAGAACGTCATCAACAGTAGAAATGGGGCATTCGGAAATATCCGGATCCAACATTCCCTCGCAGGATGTCAACGCCAGAAGAGACACTGACAAAGCTAAAAATAGGTAAAATGATTTTTTCATAACCGTGAGTTTTCGCAAGATAATGATTATTTTAGAAATACTACAATCAAAACATTAATATCAGTCAGTTACGGGAGGCTGCCGGCATCTTGAGTCAGGCTCTCCGGGAAAGCTCTCTATATATTAATGTCGAAAATGCCCAAAACTTTGCATCAAAAAGTAAAAAAATTTCATTTTTTTTGCAGCGTTCCGGGGAACAGACTGTAAATCAGCCAATTAACCAATTATGGTCCTTTCAAAAGGAAGGACCATAATTGGCTAATATATTGATATTATGAGAATTGCTAGGAACGGTCAGTGTATCGTCCTGAAACGGTAAACCCTGAAGACTGCCATTTTGCAGCGCAAACTGCCATTCTTGCTGCAAACGAGTGGCCGAGGAAACTATTTTTGTTCCTCCGGGTCATATACGATGGTGTATTCTCTGAACAACTCTTCAGCGCCGTCAAATAACCACATTGTTCCACCAAGCGGGGCATTATACTCACCAACATATGAAATGATATGTTTTGTACCATCAGGCATGGCGATGGATATTTGCTCTCCTTTCTCCCAAGAAATACTATTATCACCGTTTTGGGGTGCCACTTTGTATGTTATTGAGATAAAATTAGGAATATCACGGTTTAAAGTAATATACACGTCATCCATTTCCCAGCCAAGGTCAGTTGGATGCATATTGCTATATGTTTTGCCTTTATAAGTGACAGATATCTTATCCGCTATGTAGTTCGGACTTGACTTCGACAATAAGTCATTTCCGTCTTTATCTGTGATAGTAACCTTCAGACCCTCAACGACCAAACAAAGTACTTGGGGTTTTTGACATGAAACAATGCTGAAGGAGGCAAATATGATTGAGATGATGTAAAATATTTTTTTCATGATAAAAAGATTAATTATTGTTAGGTATTATATTGATAATGTCTTTCCTGCTAGAAGTAAGGTTGATGGGGTAGTTGCTGTCATCGAACTTTCCCTTTTCCACTTCTGCAAGAATAGGAAAGAATTTCTTGGTGGCTGATACAAGGATAAACCCCTCGTCGTTGCTGAAATTGACAGCATACATATTGGCGCTGCCATCCTTGCCGGAAAGGGTAACCACATCTTTCACAGTCTTGGACCCGCCGCCCTTGGTCTTCCCCTCTTTACTGCAGAACATCTGGGCTACCGTCACTGCGTCATCAGCTGTCAGACTGACAATGTCTCGGGAAATACCCGGATTGTCATCCTGGATTCCCGGTGCAACTTGCGCCTCGGGAACCGCACCCTGCTTTGTGCATCCTGCCAATGCTAGAGCCGGGGAGATCATCAGTGGGATCT
>JAZRYB010000012.1:0-2485 GCA_045600565.1 Candidatus Cryptobacteroides sp.
TCTCCTTAACTATTTCAATTGCCCTATTCATTTTCTGAAAAATCTTTTAATCCATCCAAATCCACCGCGCCTTGTTCGATGAGAAAATTACGTACCTGCTCCATCTTCCGTAATTCGGCCAAGGTGTGTTCCCGTTCCTCCTGTTATCAAGTATGTATTTCTGTCAAGTTTCAATGCATAAATCCTCAACCACGAATCGTGTACTCTTCGTCTGCCCTTAGCTTTTTCACGTCCCAGCAGCATCTCTGCTATTCTGGAATTTTCAAGATGTCTGAACAGTTTGTCAACGCATCGACAGACTCCCCGTCATAAACGACAGACCAAATCCTTTCACCATTTATATCTACAAATTTCAGAACGCAAAAATAATTACAAGTTTTGGATTGTACAAGTAACACTTGTATATATTCGTCGGGAAAGCAGCGAAGGCCGCGTCAGCGGCCGCGACGAAGGAGTGAGCGATGCGAACGTGATGGATTCACTGTAAAGAAGGATGCAAAATTCATATCCTGCGGCGCTAACGGATCCAGACCCCGCAAATGGAAATTCACCTTCTACAGCGCCAATGGTTCCAGGCACTCCATTGGCCTTTGAGTGTTGAAGGTGAGTCCAAATTGTCTCCACCTTCGACGGTTGTCCACTTCTAAAAGCCGTAGGATGGCCTTTGATGCGGAAGGTGATTTTCCAGTTGGGAATCCATAAATTTTCGGAGCCGCCTGCCCCTGCAGGGCTGTCGCGTAGCGACTGGGGTTGAGAGGCAGGCTATAGGAATCGGATCCGAAGGACTTTGTTTCTCTTGGAAGGATTCAACAGTTATTGCTTAACCCCATATTCAAGAATGGTGTCTGAAGCAAGATCAACTCTGTCATTCCAGAAAATACAAGTTCTGCTTGAATCGAGTTGTACATTCTGAAACAATCCATATTCAGTTTCCAGCACCTTGAAGTCATTCAAGGTTCTAATGTCATCTTTTACATCATACAAAACCGTAACTCCATTGTCAAAACAGACTTGGAGCATATAGTCCTGTAATGGACAGACTGATTTTATGCGCGGTATCATTACTTCAAAGGGTTGAGTTTGGTGATAACTTGAGTATCCCACATTTGGATAAGACTTTTGTAATTATCTTTCAACCACTCTTTTACAAGTTCCTGCGCTTTTTGTGGCAAATCTCCGTCTATCATTTCGAATGAATGGATATCAAATATTCCCACATATTCATTATAAATTGCGTGAATATGTGCCGGCTCATGTTCCTTCGGCTTGAAGAACATCTTTATGATTATTCCATAGAATCTACAAATCTCAGGCATAACGACATTGCTTTTTTGCAAATGTAATGAAATTTTGAAGAATGCAACGCAAAAGCGGAGATTACGGCAGGACTCTTCGCCCCTTTGAGCGGCGAAGCGGCGAAGGCGGCGTCAGCCGCCGTGGCGGAGCTCCCGCCGCTGGCCTGCCAAGCAATTATACCGGCTGCCGCCCGCAATGACAAAATGTTGCAGCCTCAGAGGTTCAAACCACCTTATTCACAGGTACCTGAATGATGGTGAGCCATTTCTCCGGGTCTTCCTGGTTCCAGATGCCATCCACATAGCAGGCGCGGGGCGCATCGGCGATTTCGTATCCCATTCTGGCAATCTCGGCAAAGAGTTCGATGTAGCTTTCACGCAGTTTTGTGTATGGGCCGTAGACTTTCATGCAGATGGCGGCCGGGTACTCCGGCAGGGTCTTGAATTTTACGATATCGGAGTCCATCCCGGCCTGAATGACCTTCTCGCAATACTCTATCTCGAAGTTCTCGGCTTTGTATTCCTTGGCAGTCTCTATTGTGAAGCAGTAACCCGGTTCGGGACATTCACAACCAAGGCGGGCCATCTCGGGTGCCACAACGGTTACCAAATGCATTCCGAGGGCATCATAATTGGGAAGGACGGTTCTATTGTATGCGACAACAATTGAAGGTAATGAGTCAAAATAAATCTTTTCCATATTCATTCTTTTCTTTTGGGCGGCCACCAGACTCCCCAGCTGGGTATGACGGGTCTTAAGCGCCTGTAGTTCTTCTTCACAGGTCCTGATCTTGGACTCAAGGGCACTGATGTCGGGATAGTGCGTATCATTCTCATAAAGTTCCGCTATCTCCGCAAGGGAGAATCCGAGCTGTTTGAGCTGTCCGATTGAGAGAAGTTTCTGCAGTTGGTCCGGACTGTAGTAGCGGTATCCCGTCCACATATCCACTATGCCGGGCTTCAGCAGCCCGATTTTCTCGTAATGACGCAATGTCCTGACCGTAACCCTTCCAAGTCTGGAAAACTCGCCGATTTTATACTTTGTCTGTGCCATCATTAAAGCGCTTTTGATGTTAACGGGTGCAAAGATAATACATGACCTAAGGTACGAGTCAAGAGAAATCACTGAAATTTTTGAGTTCAGTTGCCAGCCCGAAACGTAGTGGAGGCCACGTCCCCCCTGAAAGGGG
>JAZRYB010000013.1:0-43712 GCA_045600565.1 Candidatus Cryptobacteroides sp.
CACAAGATGATTGGCGCTTTGAACGAACTGCTCGATATAGGCAACTTCCTGAACCCGGTCAGTGAAGTATTCCTCTTCGACTATTGTCCCGAACTTAAAAGGGTTTTCTCTATTACGCATAATTTCGTTACGATTATTTTCGTAACGCAAATGTATGTATCTTTTTTCGTTATTGCAAACTTCCCTCCTTCAAGACAGAGCAATCTCGCCATAAATCAATTTCATTGATTCTGATAGGTAATTCTATCTATATGCTACCACAAGACTTACAGGCTTAGGCGGCTTTGTAGAATACCTATGCCCGGATATGCCTAGGAAAGTTAGCCATATCTGGTCTCCGAAGAGATTTATGCGTCTGGCCAATTGCCATTAAGTTCGACGGGGTATTTTGTCTCAGGAACAGTTAAACAACCTCTAAAGTGTCAACCAATCTCAGTTAAGGTCAGCAGATGGTCATTGCAAATCCCAATCTGTTCTCATCACCTCTGTGGGTGTTCACAGTCTGTATGTCCTCATCACGCGCCTTGGTCTCCAGTCCTTCCATTGACAAGCCCGCCAGGGCGTCGTCTCAAGCTATCTGAATATCGCAGTCCAGCCACCTCCCGGTGCGAGATGGACATTGATTTTATCCGAAGACTTGAACACGCCCTTACTGTGGGCATAATCTTCAGGGCAAGCGGCTGCATTCATTCCGTCGGTAAAGATATCGGCATTGAAACTTCCTTCTCCGAGGAAATTCAAGTCAATGACAATATCACGTGCTGTCCAATCGGTCATAGCTCCGACATACCACACTCCATCTTTCTGACGGGCGACCACGATATACTCGCCCACCTTTCCGTCAACACCGACGGTCTTGTCAAATACTGTAGGGACCTTGGCGATGAAGTCGGTGCACTCCTGCTCGCGGATATATTTTGACGGGCTGTCAGCCAGCATCTGATAAGGTGCATCAAAAATAGAATACATTGCCATCTGGTGCACTCTGGTACCCATACTCATAGGATTACCCTTGACAGCACGATACGTTCTCTCTGACGAATTGTCCATAGCGCCAGGGGTATAGTCCATAGGGCCGATAAGCATTCGTGCATAAGGAGCCGTAACATCATAGCGAGGGATGTTGTCTGCAGGCTTGCCATCAACGATAGCTGTCCACTGCGCATTCTCGAGACCCTTGACTCCTTCGAAATTCAACACATTAGGATATGCTACCTGAATGCCGAACGGCTTCATTCCGTGAAGGTCGAGGATAAGATGGTTCTCAGCGGCAATCCCGGCAAGCTTATACATCAAATTGTTGAATCTCTGATCATCAGCATCGAAGAAATCCACCTTGAAACCTTTCACTCCCATCTTGGCAAGATATGGGAATGCCTCCTCTGCTTCTTTCTCTGCAGATGAAGCGTGGCACCACAATACTACTCCGATATTCTTGGAATCAGCATACTCAATAATTTTTGCAAGGTCGAAACCTTCCCTGAACTTCAACATTGAGCCTGCGCTCCAACCTGCGTCAACAAGGATATATTCAAGATTGTTGGCGGCAGAGAAATCCACAAAGTATTTGTATGTCTCCGTATTCATGCCGACCTTGAAATCAACTCCGGTAAGATACAATCCGCTCCACCATTCCCATGATGTCTTTCCCGGCTTGATCCAGGAAACATCATCAAGCCTACACTCCGGACCCAGAAGTTGGGCGAAGTCATTTTCCAGAAGCTGGATCTCCTTGTCTGCGATGGCGATGGCCCTCCAAGGGAATGTCCTGGTACCGGAAGTCTTGGCTATGTAATCAGCTCTCTTTGATGGAACAGTGTAACCACCTGCACGATGGTACTCAAGAGGATATGGAGCGAATTCACTTACAAGGCTCTTTCTATCAGCAGGATTCACCTTAAGGAACATTCCCGGATAATCCTCGACACCGGCCTCCATAACAGCAAGCATCTTGCCGCCGCCAATCTCCACCAGAAGAGGGACGATTGACAAAGAATCAGTCACCATTGCGGACATCTTTCCCTCTGTGTAATAAGATTCAAATGAATAGCAATACCTTTCGCCGCCTCTATTGTCATTGACATAAGGGACGAATGTCTTGTAATCATTGTCAAACTTGAAATTCGCAGTCTCATTCACGACAGTCATATCCCCCTTTGCGGAAGAGATGAACCTGTACGCAACACCGCTGTCATAGGCGCGGAATTCAACGCTGTAATTGCCGGAGAACTTCAGAAGCAACTGATTATAACAATCCTTTATTTCCGCCTTGTGGTAGATCGGAGTCTTTTTTATCCTGTCAACGCTTGAAGTCTTGGCTGACGACACCTTGGCCGGCTTGCCGAGCACCTTGCCGTCCGACAGGGTCATCGACATTTCCGATGGATTTATGACCGTCTGCCCGTCTCGGCTGACCTGCCAGGACAGTGTATTTCCGGCGTTGACTACAACTGAAGTCCTTCCATCCGGGGATGAAAGCTTGTAATCTTTTGCAATAGCCTGGGGCACAGTGGCCGCAAGCAAGAATGCGATAGTGGTAAGTTTGATGAATTTCATAATGATGCAGGTTAATTTTCAGAGCAAAATCATATCAAAAATATAAATAACTCCATTAATCAACAAGAATTATTTATATTTGACTTATCAATTTTCGTTTGAATAAACCGGTTAACAACACTAAAATGAAAAAACATCTTCTTACAATCGCTTTTCTGGCCCTCTCATCCGCAGTTTTCGGCCAGAACAATGCCAAAAACGAAATTCCCTGGTATGACGGAGTACCGAGAGAAAGACGAACAATCAACTACGACATCAAGACTATGCCTCAGATCACCGTCCAGGGCAATAAATTCGTCACCGCCAAAGACGGCAAGGTCTTTCAGTTCCGCGGCATAGCCACTTCAGACCCCGACAAGGTGGAGCGTCAGGGCCATTGGAACAAGCAGCACTTCCAGCACATCAAGGATCTCGGCGCCAATATCGTACGTGTCCCTATCCACCCTATCGCCTGGCGCGAGCGCACACCTCAGGCATACCTGAAGATGCTTGACCAGATGGTCGAATGGTGCACGGAGCTCAATCTGTATGTGATGCTCGACTGGCACACCATAGGAAATCTTGAGATGGAGATGTGGCAGGACCCGATGTATGTCACGACCAAGGCTGAGACCTACGATTTCTGGCGTAAGATTTCCCAACGCTTCAGCGGCAACAACACCGTGGCGTTCTATGAGCTTCTCAATGAGCCGACTACCTACAGAGGCCAGCTGGGAGTCTGCACTTGGGCCCAATGGAAAGTCCTTGTGGAGAATATGATAGCTATCATCAGGGGCTTCGACCAGCAGACGACCATCCTCGTCGGAGGCTTCGACTGGGCCTATGACCTCACCCCTGTCCACGAAAATCCGATAAATGCACAGAACATCGGATACACGACACACCCTTATCCCAACAAGGTCAAAGAGCCTTGGAAGCCGAAGTGGGAGCGTGACTGGGGCTTTGTCGCAGCCAATTATCCTGTCTTCGCAACAGAGTTCGGCACAGATGTGAGAGAAGGCCAGAAAATAGACTGGGACGATGAGGCATTCTACGGCAACCAGATTCTCTCCTATCTTGAAGAGCAGGATATGGGCTGGTGCATCTGGGTTTATGACCCGACCTGGGGAGGCGCAAAAATCAAGAGTTGGAATTATGAGCCGACCGAGGGGATGAAATTCTGGTCCGCAGGTATGAAGGGAGAGCTCAAATGGCAGAAAAAGTGATAATTATCGTATGACAAGAGTTCTCTGATACCCTCTTTTCTTGGAAAATGGCACGCAATTACCTACCTTTGTGGATTGCGTGCCAAATCGCATTCTGCGATTGGCATCTTCAGGTTGAGTTATAGAACATAAGGTTATGAGCAAAAAATTATTGTTGGGAGACGAAGCTCTTGCCCTGGGTGCCGTCAATGCGGGTCTCTCGGGCGTATATGCTTATCCCGGAACACCTTCCACCGAGATTACCGAATTCATTCAGAAAAACAGTCCCGAAATACGCAGCAGATGGTGCACAAATGAGAAGACGGCTATGGAGGCCGCTCTCGGGATGTCCTATGCCGGCAAAAGGGCTCTTGTCTGTATGAAGCACGTAGGAATGAACGTCTGTGCCGATGCGTTTGTCAATTCGGCCATCACCGGCGTGAACGGAGGTCTTGTGGTCGTTGCCGCCGATGACCCGTCAATGCATTCTTCTCAGAATGAGCAGGATTCACGTTTCTACGGCAAATTCGCGATGATACCCGTTCTCGAGCCTGCCACACAGCAGGAGACTTACGATATGATAGGTGAGGCTTTCGAGCTTTCCGAAGAGTTGAAAGTTCCCGTACTTTTCAGAATGGTGACCAGACTCGCGCATTCGAGAGCCGCCGTGGAGTCCGGAGACAAAAAAACGCAGAATGCATTGGCTCCGGCCAATGACAAGGGATGGGTTCTCCTTCCTGCCATTGCGAGAAGGCAGTATTCGGCCCTGATCGGCAAGCAGGAGGCAATGTCAGAGGCGGCGGAAAGCCGGGCAATTCTCACCAAAGGCAGCCGTCTCGGAGTAATCGCCTGCGGCATAGCATATAATTATGTCAAGGAAAGCGGCACAGACGCTTCTATCCTCAAAGTGTCCCAATATCCTCTTCCACATAGGGCAATCAAGGAGCTCGCGTCAGCCTGCGACAAGATTGTCGTCGTAGAGGACGGACAGCCTGTCGTCGAGCAGGATGTCAAGGCAATACTCGGAGCCGGATATCCGGTATGCGGGCGACTGACAGGAGATCTCCCGCGCACAGGCGAGCTCAATCCGGACAATGTCGCAGCCGCTCTCGGACTCCCGGCAAAAGACACATTCAGCCCGGCCACCAATCTCGTCGGCCGTCCTCCTCAGCTCTGTCCCGGCTGCGGCCACAGAGATGTTTACAAAGCCCTCAATGAAGTTGCGGCAGAGTACCCGGATGCAAGGATTTTCGGAGATATAGGATGCTACACGCTCGGCGCTCTCCCTCCTTTTCAGGCTCTCAGCAGCTGCGTGGATATGGGAGCTTCCATCACTATGGCCAAAGGTGCCGCCGATGCAGGAGTCTTCCCTGCCATTGCCGTCATCGGAGATTCCACATTCACACATTCCGGTATGACAGGCCTGCTCGACGCCGTCAATGACAACAGCAACATCACTGTCATCATATCAGACAACCTCACCACCGCAATGACGGGAGGTCAGGATTCGGCCGGCACAAACAAGTTCGAAGCCATCTGTCTCGGGCTCGGAGTCAAAGCGGAGCACGTCAGAGTCGTCGTCCCTATTCCTGCAAATATGTCGGAAATCACAAAAACGATACGCGAGGAAATCAAATACAAGGGCGTTTCCGTCATCATCCCACGCAGAGAGTGTATGCAAACGCTCAAAAGAAAAAACAAGTAAACAATGATAAAGAGAATACTATTCTCAGCATTTCTCGCCGTCACGGCGGTCATCGCGGTATCAGCGCAACAGATGCCGGAGCCTCCGTTTATCCAGGGGGTCATCGCTGATGATTATTTTTTCGTTGCGAAGACCAAGAGCACGGATTTCAAAGCAGACCAGATTCTCTTCAAGGCATTCAGTCAGGAAACTACTCAAACAAAAGAATTTCGTCACCCTCGTTATGGAAGGGACAGCAGAATAAGATTTTTGATATGAACAAGATTGACATTATTCTTTGCGGTGTGGGAGGGCAGGGTATCCTGTCGATAGCTACCGTCATCGGTGAGGCCGCAACAGCATCCGGGCTCAAGCTGAAACAGGCTGAAGTACACGGAATGAGTCAGAGAGGCGGAGATGTCCAGAGCAATCTGAGACTCTCCACCGAAGAAATCCACAGCGATCTGATTCCTATGGGCGCAGCAGATATGATTATCTCGATGGAGCCGATGGAAGCGCTCAGATATGTTCCGTATCTTTCAAAGAACGGGTGGATAGTAACGGCCTCCAAACCTTATGTAAATATTCCCAATTATCCGGACGAAACTGCCATAAGGCACGAGTTGGACACCTTCCCTCACGTTTCCAAGCTCGACATCGAGACCATCGCGCTGAGCAACAAACTGCCGAAAAGCTCCAATATGATACTCCTGGGTATGGCGGCACGCAATATCAGCATCATCGACCCATCCAAGATCAGGGAGGCAATCGCAACAATATTCGCATCAAAGGGAGAATCCGTGGTGGCCGCCAACCAAAAAGCATTCGATCTCGGATTCAACGCAGAGAGTTAGAGTCTATGATTTGGAATTACAACAAAGAATGTATGAGTCCCGAAGCTCGCAGGGAGCTTCAGGGGGCGAGATTGCACAATATTGTGGACTATGTGTACCACAATGTCCCGTTCTACCGCAACAAACTGCAGGCTTTGAACATCAGCCCCGATGACATCACCAGCATCGATGATATCAAGAAGTTGCCGTTCACAACCAAGCAGGACCTCAGGGACAATTATCCTTTCGGGATGCAGGCCGCGCCGCAGAGCGAAATCATCCGTATCCACGCATCCTCCGGCACAACCGGAAATCCTACCATAGTAGGCTACACTCGCAAGGATATCGGTATATGGAGCGAATGTATGGCACGATGCCTCACCGCATACGGCGTCACACGCAATGATATTTTCTCAGTCGGCTATGGTTACGGCCTGTTTACGGGAGGACTCGGTGTCCATTATGGAGTCGAGCATCTCGGCGCTTCTGTAGTACCGGCATCCACCGGCAACACAGAGAAGCACGTCCGTCTGATTAAGGACCTCGGAATCACCGGTATAGCCTGCACTCCATCGTATGCTCTCCATCTGGCGGAGACTATGGAGGCATCCGGCATCACCAAGGATGACATCAAACTGCGTGTCGGAGCTTTCGGTGCTGAGCCTTGGACGGAGAATATGAGGCACGAAATCGAGGACAGACTCGGCATCAAGGCATATAATCTCTACGGATTGAGTGAGATAATGGGGCCGTGCGTATCCTATGAATGCGAAGAGCAAGACAGGTCCCACATAAATGAAGATCATTATTTCCCGGAAATAATCGATCCGGTCTCTATGGAGCAGTTGCCGTACGGAGAGCAGGGAGAATTGGTGTTCACGACTCTGACCAAGCAGGGAATGCCGCTTCTGAGATATCGCACACGGGATTTATGCTCTCTTTATGATGATCCTTGCCCTTGCGGAAGGACCTCAATCAAAATGGGCAAGATTGTCGGCAGAAGTGATGATATGCTCATCATACGTGGAATCAACGTGTTCCCGAGCCAGGTGGAGAGTGTCATCCTCAGTATGCCCGAATGTGCTCCGCATTTCCTGCTAATCGTTGACAGAGCCAACAATCTGGACATCCTCACCATTCAGGTGGAGGTACGCCCGGAATATTTCGACTCCGGATTCGACACCCTCACTCCTATCACCAGTCTGGAGAAGAAAATTGCCGCCAAACTCAAGAGTGTCCTGAGCATTTCCGCGACAGTTCAAGTCAAAGCTCCGGGGTCAATAGAGCGCAGCGAGGGAAAAAGCAAATTTGTCCTTGATAAACGAACATTAAAATAATATACTCAGATGGGAGAATTCTTCAACCCCGAAATGGAAACGCTGACGCGTTCCGAAATCGAAAATCTACAATTGGAAAGACTTCAGAGCACCGTACTGCATTGTATGGGCTCGGCCTTTTATAAGAAACGCTTCGAATCCATAGGGATGAGACCTCAGGATATCAAGAGCCTTGATGACTTGAGGAAAATCCCGTTCACGACCAAGCAGGACCTACGCGATACCTATCCGTTCGGCATTGCATCCATTCCGCTCGAGCAGTGCGCCCGCCTGCATTCATCCTCCGGTACTACAGGTAATCCAACAGTAATCCTCCATTCAAAGAAGGATCTCGACCAATGGGCAAATGCGGTGGCCCGCTGCCTGTGGATGGTAGGGTGCAGACCTGACGATGTGTTCCAGAACACCTCCGGCTACGGAATGTTCACCGGTGGCCTCGGATTCCAGTATGGAGCCGAGAAGTTGGGGATGCTTACCGTACCGGCCGGTGCCGGCAACACCCTCAGACAATTGAAATTCTTTACCGATTTCGGCACGACAGTAGTACACGCCATTCCGTCGTATGCATCCCGTCTCTATGAAATGATGGTCGAGCGGGGAACCGACCCGAAAAAGGACCTCAAGCTCAGAACTCTTGTCATCGGTGCCGAACCACATTCGGAGGATACCCGCAAGAGAATAGAGAATATGCTGGGAGTCAAGGCCTACAACTCCTTCGGAATGTCGGAGATGTGCGGCCCGGGCGTCGCCTTCGAGTGCAAGGAGCAGAACGGGCTCCATATCTGGGAAGACTATTATATTGTTGAGATTGTCAATCCGGACACTCTTGAGCCGGTCCCTGACGGAGAAGTCGGAGAGCTTGTCCTGACCACCATCAATCGTGAGGCTATGCCGCTGCTGCGTTACCGCACACGCGACCTCACTCGCATCCTCCCGGGCGAATGCCCTTGCGGACGTGTCCACAAAAGGCTTGACCGGATGAAAGGACGCAGCGATGATATGATAATTATGAAAGGCGTCAACATATTCCCGATTCAGATAGAAAAGGTCCTGATGCAGTTCGAAGAGCTTGCTTCCGATTATCTCATCACGCTCGAGACAACAGACAATGACATTATGACCATCGATGTGGAGCTTTCTGATATGTTCATCGATGATTTCAGCAAACTGCAAGCCCTTGAGAGAGAGATTGTACGCCGCCTCAAGGACGAGATTCTCGTCACTCCGAAGCTCCACCTGGTCCCTAAGGGCTCTATCCCTAAGAGTGAAGGCAAAGCTGTAAGAGTTAAGGATTTACGCAAACAATATTAAAATATGAATACTATGACAGTACATCAACTTTCAGTTTTCATCGAAAACAAATCCGGCACTTTGGTAAAGGTCCTCAAGTTGTTGAAGAAAGAGGGTATTCAACTCATTGCATCGACTATTGCAGACACGGCCGAATACGGAATCTGCCGTATCATCTGCAGCGAGCCGACACGTGCATACGGAGTCCTGAAAGATGCCGGTGTGGCCGTATCATTATGCGAGGTTTTTGCAATCCAGCTTGATGATGAACCGGGACGCGCCTCTGACGCAATCGAGATGTTCGCATCAGAAGGAATCAGCATCGCATATCTGTATTCATTCCTGCTCAATGGCAAGGGTGTGCTCATTTTCCGCACGGACAACGCGGACAAAGCCGGTCAGGTAATCATCGAGAACAAGCTGTCCGTGATTCCTGAGAAAGATTTATCCACATTGCTTTAGGAAAAATATGTTCGAGATACTAAGCAAAGAAATGCTCACGCCTGCTATCTGCAAAATGCAGATCAAGGCCGGGAGACTGGCGAATTCCGCACAACCGGGTCAGTTCCTTATAGTGAGAAATGATGACAAAGGAGAACGTATTCCTTTGACCATCAGCGACTATGACAGAGAGAACGGGACTGTCACCATAGTCACCCAGAAGATTGGAGCTTCCACTGTCGATATAGTCGGACGCGAAGTCGGAGAAGGGTTCAACGATGTAGCCGGCCCTCTGGGGAATGCTTCCGATTTTGTCACTATGCCCGCAGAAGAGCTCCGCAACCACAGATTCATCTTCGTTGCAGGAGGTGTCGGCACGGCCCCGGTCTATCCTCAGGCCAAATGGCTGCACGAGCACGGGATTCCTGTGGATGTGATTATCGGAGCCAAGACCAAGGATCTGCTCATCTACAAGGAGGAGATGGCCGCTGTATGCGACAATCTTTTCATATGCACCGACGACGGCAGCGAAGGCTTCCACGGAATGGTCACCGCCCTGCTTGAGTCTCTCGTGGCAGAGGGCCGCTCATACACCAGAGTTGTGGCCATAGGGCCAATGATTATGATGAAATTCACAACTCTGACCGCCCGTAAGCTCAATCTCCCCATCACCGTCAGCCTCAACACTCTGATGGTGGACGGGACCGGAATGTGCGGGGCGTGCCGAGTATCGATAGACGGCAAGATGAAATTCGCCTGCGTGGATGGGCCTGAATTTGACGGCTATCTTGTGGATTTTGATGAGGCAATGAGGCGGCAGAGACAATACAATGCCGAAGAAAAAGCTGATATGGAAAAATCAGGGAGGGCATAATATGGCAGAGAAGATTTCTAGAACTATAGCACGCGAACAAGACCCGAAAGTCCGGGCGACCAATTTCAAAGAGGTATGCTACGGCTTTGATGCGCAGGAAGCGCGCAGAGAAGCTTCACGTTGTCTGCACTGCAAGAGCCCACGCTGCGTCACAGCCTGTCCTGTAGGCATACAGATACCGGAATTCATCTCAAAGGTCAACGAGGGAGACTTCCAGGAGGCGGCACGGGTCATCGCTCAGGACTCCTCTCTCCCGGCTATCTGCGGACGGGTATGTCCTCAGGAAACACAATGTGAGGGAAGTTGCGTTCTCGGCATAAAGGGAGAAAGTGTGGCCATCGGAAAGTTGGAGCGCTTTGTCGCCGACTGGTCCCGCGAGAACGGGCCGGACAGCGAGCCCGTCGTGACCGAAGGCGGAGATAAGGTCGCTGTCATAGGCAGCGGGCCGGCAGGACTCGCCTGTGCGGGGGATCTTGCGAAAATGGGATATGATGTCACTATCTTCGAGGCTCTCCACGAAGTCGGAGGGGTGCTTGCTTATGGAATCCCCGAATTTCGTCTTCCGAAAGACACTGTCCTCAAGCACGAGGTGGACAATATAACAAGTCTCGGAGTCAAGATAGAGACCAATGTCATTGTAGGACGTACCGTGAGAATTGATGAGTTGATGGACAAAGAGGGCTACAAGGCCGTTTTCATCGGCACAGGAGCAGGACTTCCGAAGTTTATGAATATTCCCGGAGAAAATCTCTGCGGAGTCTTTTCGGCAAATGAATTCCTCACCCGGAGCAATCTTATGAAGGCATATAGGGATGACTACAGGACCCCTGTACATACAGGCAGGAAGGTCATAGTGGTCGGAGGAGGAAATGTGGCGATGGATGCCGCCAGAACGGCATTGAGATTGGGTGCAGACACCACCATCGTATATCGCCGCACAGAGGTGGAGCTTCCCGCACGAAAGGAGGAGGTCCATCACGCCAAAGAGGAGGGCATCCACTTTGAGATGCTCACCAATCCGGTAGAGATTCTGGGTGATGACAAAGGATGGGTACGTGCCATCAAGTGCATCAAAATGGAGCTCGGAGAGCCGGATGCCAGCGGACGCCGCTCCCCTGTCGCAATAGAAGGTTCAGAATTTGAAATTGAAGCCGAGACCGTGATAATGGCTCTCGGCACAGCGCCGAATCCTCTGATAGCAAAGACCACTGCAGGATTGGATACCAACCGCCGCGGAGGCCTTACGGCAGATGAGAGCGGAGCCACAACAAGGCCGGGAGTTTTCGCCGGAGGAGATGCCGTGAGCGGAGCGGCCACCGTCATTCTGGCTATGGGAGCCGGCCGCCGCGCCGCCAAGTCCATCGATGAGTACATCAGAAATCTATAATTTATAATTACTTAATTAATATTGTACTGATGAGAAGAATCTTGTGAATCACTGCAAAGCCTTCATCTCAGGGGCAGGCTCACCATTCTCATCAAGCTTGAATACCATATATTCCGGCGATGATTCTGTGAAAGGGGTCCAGCGGGAGCCGTGCTTTCCGTTGGGATTGCCGTACTTTGTGAAATTGGTCCAGCAGGTAATCATATCTTCAGCCAACTCATAATCCTGCATAGTGAACGGACGCCAACAATAGTGCAAGGACTTGAAGGTGTACCACAGCTCCGAAGAATGGAAAGCCCCGATGAGCACATTCGGACGTCCGTCCGTAGGCAACTCGCGGGCAAACTGATATGCATATGACTTGCCTCCGGATTTCTCCCGCGCCAGACAGAACTTGCCAACTCCGGAGCCGACTCCGAGGCCTGCCATATCTCCGGAGGTACCACCTATCATATATGGGACATCCGAAATGCGCCCGGCAAGGGCGGCCTCGCTGAAAGTCTCCGGCAGGGCGTATCCGTCCACCACCGGAGAAGTGGTGATTCTGATTCTCTCCCCCGTCCGGGCCATATATTCTGATGGCAAATTGAACAGCTCATCGGTGGAGAGAGCTCTCATTTGCTCCAATGAAGAGCATCCGGCCCAATCCATCAAAGTCTTTCCACTCTGCTGGGCAGTCTCAAGCGCGCTGCCGCCCAGAATAGGACGGTCACTGATGCCGCCTCCGCTCTGGATGATGGCGCCGCTGATCAAATCCCTGGAGAGAGGGGATGTCACAAGTGTCTGCACACTCATTGCACCGGCACTCTGGCCGAAAATTGTTATTCTGTCAGGATCTCCACCGAACTGGGCGATATTGTTCTTCACCCATTTAAGGGCGGCTATCTGGTCGAGCATACCGTAATTGCCCGAGACTCCGTGCTCGCTCTCAGACGACAACAGAGGATGAGTGAAGAAGCCGAAAATGCCGAGACGGTAATTGAAGGTCACGAGGATAGCACCGTGGGATGCCCACTCCGCGCCGTCCATCTCAGGCTCGGTCCCCCACCCTGCAGTATAGCCGCCTCCGTGTATCCATAATGCCACAGGGAGTTTTTTGGAGGGATGGAGGGGAGCAAGTGTCCACACATTCAGATAGAGGCAGTCTTCACTAAATTCGGGGTCTCCCTGAAAGAAGAACTCCGGGGTATAGCCGCCGGGGGTATGGGGATTCTGGGTGCAAGGACTGGCAAAGCGATCCGCCGGGCGTATGCCTTCCCACGGAATGACAGGCTGAGGCTCCCTCCAGCGCAAATCGCCCACCGGTGGGGCCGCATAAGGGATACCCTTGAATACATAAACTCCATCCTTGACAGTCTTCATACCTTCAATCAGACCGCCTTCAACATTAATGACCAGAGATGGCTCACTGCCGCATCCATTCAGAAGACAGGAGGCGGCGATGAACGCTGCCAAAATTCTATACGTTCTCATAAGATATTGATAAATAAAGTGATTATCGACACATTGATTATATCCACAAATGCCGCTCCGATAATCGGGATAATGATGAACGGCATAGCGGCATATCTGTATTTGCTGCAGACCGCCGACATATTCGCCATCGCATTGGGTGTGGCGCCGAGTCCGAATCCGCATAGTCCGCCTACAAGCACCGCCGCATCATAATTCCTCCCCAGCATCGGGAAAGCCACAAAGGAGGCATACAGAATGATGAGGACAATCTGACCGCTCAACATAAGGAGCAGAGGGAGAGCCAGTTCCGCCAGCTCCCACAACCTCAATGACGCCATCGCCATCCCGAGAAAAAGGGACAGGCAGATGCCGCCGAGCAAAATGATTTCATCAATTTCTACTTTGGGGCAGCTTTCTATCTGTTCCGAGCAATTTCTGATGGCCATTGCGGCCAGAAGAGAGCCGAAATAGACAGGGAAATTGATGCCTGTCAATGCCAACAACTTGCTTACTCCCGTTCCCAATCCTATCGCGACAAAGAGCTCGTAAACAGCCTTTGTATAGGAGCGGAGGTCACTTTTGCCATTGTTGTGGCTCCCGGTGAGGGGCTGATCCGATGTCTGCTGAGACTCCCTGACAGGGGCGGCCTCTTCAGCAGCCTCTCTGTCGAGACCGCGTCTTCTGATAATCAGGCCGGAAAGAGGTCCGCCTATGAGCGAACCTGCAAGAAGTCCGAAAGTAGCCGCGGCCAAAGTCAGCGATGAGGCACCCTTCACGCCCAAGTCCTCGAGCATACTGTTGAAACCGGCGGCGGTACCGTGTCCTCCGCTCATAGGGATGGAGCCGGCCGTCATTCCCACCATCGGGTCGAGAGAAAGACAGCAGGCTATCCCGACACTCGCGGCATTCTGCAGGATTATGAGAACCGCCACAAGAACAATCATTATCACCAGAGGACGGCCGCCTTTCTTAATCACAGACAAATCCGACTGATAGCCCACAGATGTAAAGAAAACCATCATACAGATGTCCTTGAGCGTCCCGTCAAAAGTCGTTTCTATGCCGAAGAAACTGTACAGGGCCAAGGACAGCAGCGAGAACAATATGCCTCCGGTGACGGGAGGCGGGATGCACACCTTTTTGAAGAAACTCACCTTTCTGTTGAGGAACAATCCCACAAGCAGGGCGAGGATTCCTACGAGCATAGTCTGATACATATCAAGTTGCATAGCTGTCGGTTTTATGTGTCAAGAATCTGTTATGGAATGGTCGTCACTAACAAATTTACATAAAAATGGTTATATTCGCATATATAATCAAAAGCTATATGCATATAGGAGTGGCAGGAAATATCGGCAGCGGGAAGACAACTCTCACTAAAATGCTCTCCAGGCATTACGGGTGGACGCCAAAATACGAATCCGTCAGCGTGAATCCTTTTCTCGAGGATTATTACAAAGATATTCCGCGATGGTCCTTCAATCTGGAAATATACTTTCTGACACAAAGGCTCAAGGATATTCTGGAGATTTCCAAATGCGACGACGTAATCATACAGGACAGGACCATCTTTGAAGGCGTGTATGTGTTTGTCGCCAACAATTATGAGATGGGAAATCTGTCCAAAAGGGATTTCGATGCATATATGGACCTTTTCAATGTCACGATGAAGATGGTCCACACCCCGGATCTCCTGATTTATCTGAGAAGTTCGATACCGCATCTGGTCTCACAAATTCAAAAACGCGGGCGCGAGTATGAGCAATCAATGAGCCTGGACTATCTTCAGGGCCTGAACGAGCGGTATGAGAAGTTCATCTACGAGCAGTACAAAGGCGAGGTCCTGACTATAGATGTGGATAATCTTGATTTCGAGAACCGCCCGGAAGATTTCGCCTTCATCACAGACAAACTCGACGCCAAGTTCTACGGCCTGTTCTGAGGTACGGCGGCAGATTATACATTTTCGCACAAGCAATCATAATGACACAAACAACAGTAATAAAATAACATATGGCACTGATAGACAACATCATTGCGCGGGCCAAAACCAACAGGCAGCGCATCGTTCTCCCCGAATCAATGGAAGAGCGTACAATCAAGGCGGCAGACAAAGCTCTTGCAGATGAGCTTGCAGACATCATACTCATCGGCAACAAGAATGAAATTCTCTCATATGCAGACTCGCTGGGGCTCACCAACATAGGCAAAGCCACCATCATAGACCCGGCGACCAGCGAAAAGACAGCCGAGTATGCCACTCTCCTCTATGAGCTGCGCAAGAGCAAGGGAATGACTCCTGAAACCGCACAGAAGCAGGTTCTCAACCCTCTGTATTTCGGATGTCTGATCATCAAGAGCGGAGATGCTGACGGACAGATCAGCGGTGCTCTCTCCACCACCGGAGACACTCTCCGTCCGGCGCTTCAGATTATCAAGTGCTCTCCGGGGATTTCCTGCGTCAGCGGTGCTATGCTTATGATTACCCAGACGCCTCAGTATGGAGAAGACGGAGTCCTGGTCTTCGGCGATATAGCAGTGACTCCCGTTCCGGATGCCAGCCAGCTTGCTCAGATTGCAGTTTGCACAGCACGTACGGCACGAAGCGTGGCAGGATTTGAGGAGCCGCGCGTAGCTATGCTTTCATTCTCCACCAAGGGCTCAGCCAAACACGAAGTCGTGGATAAAGTCGTGGAGGCTACCGCCTTGGCGAAGGAGCTCGACCCGAGCCTCAAGATTGACGGAGAGCTCCAGGCGGATGCATCCCTCGTACCTTCCGTGGGAGTCAAGAAAGCTCCGGGAAGCGATATCGCAGGCAAAGCCAACGTTCTGGTCTTCCCTAACCTCGAAGCGGGAAATATCGGATACAAAATCGCTCAGCGCCTCGGCAATGCAGACGCCATCGGACCTATCCTTCAGGGTATCTCCCGTCCGGTAAATGATTTGAGCCGCGGCTGCTCCGTTGATGACATCTATAAGATGATAGCCATCACGGCCTGTCAGGCTATGGACGTATAGTTTTATCCTTTGTCTATACAGTCAGCAACCAACTTCCGGAGGCGTTCCGAATCCTTCTCCAACTCAGAACGCAGAGAAGCGTCATCGAAATCGCGGAGGAATTTCACATAGAAATCCACCAAAGCATCAGAGAAAACGCCTTTGGAAGTATAAATCAGACGGTCTTTCTCCAGCTCATCCGCAGCTTCCACGCAAGATGCCGGGAGCTGTTCGAGCGCAGCCTGGACAGCCTTGTTGGATGCATCGTGGATATTCACGCCGAGTCCGACATAGGTCTTCTCAGCAACTTCAAGAGCATCAGGCATCTCGAAACCGTGACGCGCCGCACAGCAGAGCGCGGCCATCAGCAGATAGGTGTCCGCAAATCCATCGGAAGCTCTCCATTCGAAGGTCTGCTTTCCGCTGAAATCCTTTGCCTGAGGGGTCTCGAGAGGATTGGCGATTGCAGCCATATCTGTCCGCTTGGTCCAGCCGAGAGGGACACGGACAAGAGCGCTTCTGTTGGAAAATGACCAGCAGAGCGAAGTCGGAGCCTCCTGATGAGGTACAAGACGCATAAATGAGAGCGGGTGAGGATTGCCGAAAGCAGGAAGAGAAGTACCGGCATCCATATAACCGGCGACAGCCTTCTTGACTTCATCCGTAAGCTCTCCGTCACGAACCATCATTGACTTGCCGTCCTTGCTGAATTTGCAGTGTACGTGCATACCGGAGCCGGCCTTGCCCGGAGTAATCTTCGGGGCGAACGTGAGGGAAACCCCATATGCATAGGCAAGCTGGCGCATTATCCACTTTGCAATGACAAGCTGGTCTGCGGCATCCTCTATATCGGTCGGGAGGAATTCTATTTCATTCTGCTCATAGTTCTTGCCGTCCTGAGTGAAATTGCCCACCTCAGAATGGCCATATTTGATGAGGCCTCCGGCCTGAGCGATGAGTTTCATCGCCTCAAGACGGAAATCGGTGAACTTGTTGAACGGAGCACTCTCGTGGTAGCCCTTCTGGTCTGCGACGCTGAAAAGATCATCAGCCTCGGACACTATATAATACTCAAGCTCTCCCATAGTCTCCATAGTCATACCGGTGGTCTGCTTGAACACCTGATGGGCTTTGCGGAGGACAAATTCGGGCGAACTCTCGAAAGGCTCACCGTCACGATTGAAGAACGAGCAAAGGATATCGACTGTAGGAGTCTGGGTAAAAGGATTGCGAAATGCCGTCTTATACTTCGGAAGAACATAGAGGTCACTCTTCCCCGCCTCCACAAACGGGAAAAGGCTGGAGCCGTCAACTCTCTCACCGGCCTCAAGAATATTCTCAAGATGCTCCTCGCTGTTGATGACAAAACTCAAGGTCTTGAGCCTTCCATCCCAGCCGCAATAATGGAAATTGATAAACTCTATCGAATTCTGAACGCAATATTTGACAATATCCTTGCGGGTAAATTCTGATGCCGGTTTTTTGAGGAATTGAACCAAACTGTTGGGGTTCATTGAAATTGTTTCGTTCATATATACTTGTATTTGAAATTATACCATTCCGGAAAAGCCGAGGAAGGCCATCGCCATAATACTCACGGTGATAAGAGCGATAGGCAGGCCTTTGAATGACTTCGGGACATCGTTCAGGGCAAGATGCTCACGCAATCCGGCAAAAAGAATCATAGCGAGACCGTATCCCAAAGATGTAGCCAGCGCATAGACCACCGACTCGCCAAGATTGAGCATATGGGTCTCGCCTGAAAAGGTGAACTCCTTGGTAACCACGGTGATAGCGACACCGAGCACCGCGCAGTTGGTAGTAATCAAAGGGAGGAAGATGCCAAGTGCCTGATACAGGGACGGACTGATTTTCTTGAGGATAATCTCAACCATCTGCACCAGGGCCGCAATCACGAGAATGAACGCGATAGTCTGAAGGAACTCCAGCTTGAAAGGCACAAGCAGATAGCTGTTGACAAGATACGTCACCACTGTAGCAAGGGTAATGACAAAGCATACGGCTCCTGACATACCCGTGGCGGTGGACAGTTTGTTGGACACTCCCAGGAAAGGGCAGATGCCCAGGAACTGGGACAGCAGGATATTATTTACGAATATCGCGGAAATAATTATGACAAAAAACTCCATAGCGCCCTCCTATTTCTTGAGATACTTGTTGAACAAAACCATCAGATAGCCAAGGACCATAAAGGCTCCCGGGGCCATCACGAAGGCGAGTATGCCGTCACCGGCAATAAATTTCCAGCCGAAGGCCGAACCGCTTCCCAGTATCTCCCTGACTATACCGATCACAGTCAGAGATATCGTGAAGCCGAGACCCACTCCTATACCGTCAAGTGCCGAATCAAGGACATTGTTTTTGTTGGCAAAGGCCTCAGCACGGCCGAGAACTATACAATTCACGACAATCAGAGGGATGAACAAGCCCAAAGTAGCATAGACGGCGGGGACGAAGGCCTGCATAAGTAATTGAAGCACAGTCACAAATGTCGCGATGACCACAATATATACAGGGATATGGACCTTGTCCGGGACAAACGGAGCAAGAGCCGAGACAGCCATATTCGACAGCACAAGGACAAAAAGGGTGGCAAGCCCCATCTCAAGCCCATTCATTGCAGAAGTTGTCGTGGCAAGTGTAGGGCACATACCCAAAACAAGGACGAAGGTAGGATTGTCCTTGATGAATCCTTTGGTAATCAATGACATTTTACTCATTTGTCTGTCCTCCGTTCAAAGATTTCACAAAATTGACGGCATTCTCCACTGCCAGAGCATAAGCACGGGATGTGATGGTCGAGGCCGTTATGGCATCAACATCTCCTCCATCCTTACGGACTTTGAGTGTCTTGTCAGAAGCAAAGCCCTGCCACTGAGCCATAAACGCTTTGTCGGACGTACACTTGGCGCCAAGTCCGGGAGTCTCGCTGTGGGACAACACTGAAGTATTGTACACCGTGCCGTCAGGAAGAACACCTACCATAAGGGAAAGAGTGCCTCCAAAGCCGGTGGCGGAAGACTTCACGGCATAGGCCTTGGCGTTCCCGCCCTCTGTAAGAGTATAATACTCAAGCCCTTCAGTCTTGATAACATCGGACAATTCGCCGCCACCCGGGAGGACCTTGCCGATAGATTCAGTCAGAGCATTCCGGGCAGCCGCTTCAATAGGCTCACAGGTCACGGCATATACGATGCCGAGAACCGCCCCACAGAAAAGGCAGACCGCCGTCAGGCAGAGAACCATATTTCTCAATGTAGATTTTGCAGCCATAGATCAGTTCCTCCCGAATTTTTTCTGATGGAACCACCTGTTGAGAAGCGGAACCGTCATATTCATAATAAGAATGGCGAAGGACACACCCTCAGGATATGCTCCGAAGTAACGGATCATCATAACAAGGAATCCGATACCTATACCATATATGATTCCACCCTTTGTGCTCATAGGAGATGTCACATAGTCGGTGGCCATAAAGCAAGCTCCCAGGACAAGTCCTCCGGTAAGGATGTTGAATATGCCTCCCGTATAAAGCTCAGGATTGACAAACTCGTGGAATATCAAGCCAATAAGGCCGACAGTAACAAAGATGGACAAAGTAATCCAAGGCTTAACCACCTTGCGGACTAGCAGATAACAAAATCCGACAATAAGCGCAAGAGATGAAATCTCACCTGCGGAACCTCCTATATTTATAAAGAAGGAAGGGACTATCTCGATACCTGCAACTGATGCGGCGCCGTTCTCGGCCACACGGCCCAGCAAAGTGGCTCCCGTAATGGCATCCGCCCCGAAAAGTCCCTGAGGAATCTCCCAATGCGTCATATAGGTAGGGAAAGAAACCAGGAGGAAGACACGGCCGACCAGAGCCGGATTGAACACATTCTGGCCCAGCCCTCCGAATGTCATCTTGGCAACTCCTATGGCAACGAGAGCTCCGATGAAGACAACCCACCAGGGTGTCGTGTACGGGAGATTCATTGCCAGAAGGATACCTGTGACCACTGCCGAAAGATCTCCTACAGTCGAAGGCTTTTGGAGAAGGAAGCGGGTGATCAGATATTCAATAAGTACGCACGATGCAACGCTGACGCACAGGACCAAGAGCTCGGACAAGCCGTAATAAACGATGGAGACAAGCACTGCCGGCATCAACGCGATGATGACATCCCTCATTATAGACTTGGTGGATGTCACACTGTGAACGTGCGGAGATGGTGAAATCAAATATTTATCCATAATATTGTCCTACTTTTTTTCGGTGTTATTCTTTGCCGCCGCACGTGCCCTTATGACTCCCATCACCTGGCCCTTCGCCAGACGGATATAATCCAGAAGCGGGATAGAGGCCGGACAAGTATAAAGACAACATCCACATTCTATGCAGTCCTGAGCGGCATTCTGCTCAAGAGCCGCGACATCCCCGGCCTTGAAGAGACGGTGCAGAAGGAAAGGCTCAAGTCCCATAGGGCAGGCATCGGCACATTTGCCGCAACGGATACACGATGTCTGTGGAGCACGCCTGGTAGCAGCCTCACTCAAATATAATATGGAAGAAGTGCCCTTGACAGTGCAGGCATCCATATTGGATATCGCCCTACCCATCATCGGGCCTCCGCTGACAATCTTGGCGGCACACTGAGGGACACCTCCGGCATATTCCGCTATATAGCTGAGAGGCATACCTATACGGAAAAGATAATTGTGAAGGCCGCTGTCTGGAAGGCAGTCGCCGGTGACGGTCATTGTGTTGGTCACCAACGGCTTGTTCTTCTGTACCGCTTCATAGACAGCAAGGGCTGTCGCGACATTCTGGACAACAGCTCCGACACTGATAGGGAGGCCTCCGGACTTGACCTGCCGTCTCATCACAGCATCAATGAGCTGCTTCTCTCCTCCCTGAGGATATTTCTTCTTGAGAGGGAGAACTTCCATCGAAGGATATTTGAGCTGCTCAAGCGCCTTGCGGAAAGCTTCCACAGCCTCCGGCTTGTTGTCCTCCACTCCTATCACAGCCTTGCATCCTCCAAGAACCATCTGCATAATTGCGGTGCCGACGAGTATCTCCCCGGTCCTCTCCAACATTATGCGATAGTCGCAAGTGAGATATGGCTCGCACTCCGCCGCATTGATTATCAGGCACTCCGCTTTGGAGCCCGGAGCAGGATTGAGCTTGACGTGGGTCGGAAAAGTCGCACCTCCCAGACCGACAACTCCACAAGACTTGATCTTGTCAAGCACGGCTGCCCTGTCCATCGGTATCTCCGTCACGAGAGTATCACTCAAATCTACACCGTCAACCCACTCATCCCCTTCGACCGTGATTTCAATATGAGTCACTGCTCTTCCGGCCAGATCCTTGCGCGGGCCGATGGACTTGACGGTCCCGGACACAGAAGAATGTACGAAAGCTGAAATAAACCCACCCGGTTCGGCAATCACCTGCCCTGCCTTCACCTTGTCACCGACAGCCACACAAGGGACTGCCGGAGCTCCAAGATGCTGAGCCATCGAAATATAAACTGTCTGTGGCAGAGGAAGAACCTCTATGATCTTCTCCTTCGCTATCTTGACATCGGAAGGATGGACGCCACCTATTGAAAATGTCTTAGCCATTGTTCTCCTCCTTTTTTTCGATGGCCGCAGGCGCCGCTGCCGGTGCTTTCTTGAGGACCGGGAAATTCACGGCGTGAATGGCTCCGGTCGGACAAGCCTCAACACATTTCTTGCAGAGCTTGCACTTTGTGAAATCTATATATGCCAGATTATTCTCGACGGTGACAGCATCCTGAGGACAGGTCTTGGCGCATTTGCCGCAACCTATACAAGCCGCGATGCAGGCCTTGCGGGCAACAGCACCCTTATCTTTGTTCACGCAGGACACATACACTCTCATCGCGCGAGGTCCTTTGTTGCGGATTTCTATGATACCTTTAGGGCAAGCTTTGGCACAGGAGCCGCAGGCAGTGCATCTGTCCTCATCCACAACAGGCAGGCCCGTCTGAGGGTCCATCGTGATGGCCCCGAAAGAACAAGCCTCCACACAGTCCCCACAACCCAGGCAGCCATACGGGCAGCCGGTATCCCCCGCATAAAGCGAGGCCTTGACCCGGCAGGACGGAGCTCCGTCATAATCATTTATGACAGGACGGTTGTCGCAAGTGCCGTTGCAACGGACCACAGCGACCTGAGGCACCTTGGTCTTTACCTCATAGCCGAGTATGGCCGCGACTTTCTTCATTACTTCATTACCTCCGACAGGACAATAATTGTTGTCAAGATTGGGGGCTTTGACAGCCGCATCCGCAAAAGCACGGCAACCGGCAAAACCGCAGCCTCCGCAATTGGCACCGGGCATCACCGCTTCCACCTCATCGATGCGCGGATCTTCTTCCACCTTGAATCTCTTCGCGATGAAGAAGAGGACAAGCGCCAGCAGCAATCCCAGGCCTGCAAGAATAACGATAGTCCAGATAATTGTTGTTGTCATCAATATTTAAGTTATTGTTTATTCTTGATTGTAAACACATATTCATCCCTGAGCCTGCCTCTGAAAGCATACAAGAGACAATAATAGGCTGCGACTGCAAAGAAACCGCAAAGAGCACACTGCAGCTCGCTCTTTCCAAGGGCATCCGGTATCAAAATGAAAGCCAGCAGCAATATGAGCGGTATCACATAGGCAAGCCACACAGCCTTGTGCCCCATAGAAGCCTTCAGCACGACATTCACCTCCTGCCCGACTTCATAATAGTCGTGAACCGGAGCAGGTACCTGGACAGCTTTGGTCTTAAACTCGGAGACGCCGCACAGTCCGGCAGCATGACAGGACGAGCAAGCCGATTGAGAAACAATCTCGACCGTAATGAAATCCGGATTGACATCCACGACCTTGCCGATATGCGAGACTTCATCCCTGCCCATATCCTAGAGAAAATCAGGGTTTGAGAAATCATCAAAATCAGGCACCTCCGCCTGAGGGCCGTTCATCGCTGACGGGATATTGCGCGCCTGAACGTCAAGCGAATCCTCCATTTCGGTAAACTTTATCTGGTCACTCTTGAAGCGCATCGGAATCTCACCGGTCTGGCCGTTTCTGTGCTTGGCAATGATGATATAGGTCATCTCCTTATCCTCCGGATTCTCCGAAAGTCCTATGAAATCCGGTCTGTGGATGAAAATGACCATATCCGCATCCTGCTCGATTGAGCCTGATTCACGAAGATCACTCAACTGAGGCTTTCCGGTCCCACCGGTCCTCTGCACCGCCTGCCGGGACAGCTGTGACAATGCAATGATAGGTACATTCAACTCCTTGGCCGTAGCCTTGAGCGTACGGGAGATGGCGGCCACTTCCTGCTCGCGCATTCCGCGAAGCTCGCTCGGCCCCTGCATCAGCTGAAGGTAGTCCACGATAATCAGGCTCACCCCCTTGTTCTTGACAAGAGTCTTGGCCTTGGTCCTGAACTCCATAATCGGAATGCCCGGAGTATCATCAATATAGAGCGGAGCTTTGATGAGATTCTTGAGCTTGTACTCAAGCTGCTCCCATTCGTGGCCCTCGAGCTTGACTCCACCCTTGATCTTGTCGGCAGGCAATCCGGACTCGGAAGTCATAAGACGCTTAGCCAACTGGATGGCGGACATCTCAAGAGAGAAGAAGGCCACCGGCTTGTGGAAGAGGACAGCCGCATTACGCGCAAGATTGAGCGAGAATGCAGTTTTTCCCACAGAAGGACGCGCCGCCAGAATTATCAAGTCGGATTTCTGCCATCCCTGAGTCATCCTGTCAATAGAGGAGAAGCCTGAACGCACTCCGGTGAGTCCGTCTGCGGTCTGCATCTCCTGAATGTCGGACAACGCAGTATTGATAATGGATCCGATATCCTGGACCTCCTTCTTGACATTATTCTGAATGGCGGCGTACACCTTGGTCTGAGCCTTGTCAATAAGGTCATCCACCTTGATGCCGTCATCATATGAGTCCTTGAGTATCTCATATGAAGCGGTTATGAGATCACGCTGTATGGTCTTCTGCTTCAATATCTTGATGTAGAACTCCATATTGGCCGCGGCACCCACTTTCTCAGAAAGCCGGGCCAGATAGACCGTGCCGCCGACAGCCTCGAGATTGTCCAGAGATTTCAGCTTGGAACTGATAGTGATGAGATCGACAGGGACGTGCTCGTTGACCAGAAGAGTCATAGCTTCGAAAATCATCCTGTGGCGCGGATCGTAGAAACAGGATACAGTCAACTCCTCCAACGCCTCATCAACGGCGGCGGGCTCAATGAGCATAGCTCCGAGGACAGCCTCTTCAACATCAAGAGCCTGAGGAGGTTTATTACCCATCTCAAGCCCTATGGTGTCCAAATTAACTGCCTGTTCCCTCTTTCGCGGGGATTTTCTGGTCTGATCAGGCATAATCCGATATTATCTCATTCAAAATCCGGATTGACAATTATCCGTCCACAATGCTCACAAATGACAAGCTTCTTGTTTGACGCAATGTCCACGCGACGCTGCGGAGTAATGATGTTGAAACATCCTCCGCAGGAATCACCGTTGAAAATGGATACAACCGCAAGATGGTTGTGAACACTCATACGGATACGGTCATACGCGCTCATCGTACGCGCATCAATCAATGCGGCGCACTTTTCGCGGCGAAGCTTCAACTCAGCCTCCTCGGCGGAGGTGGAAGAAATGATATTGGCAAGCTCTTCTTTCTTGATTTCCAAATCCTCTTCCCTGATAGCGATTCTCTGGCCGAGCATCTCAAGGTCATCTCTCTTGGCGGCGATGGCCATACGGGTCTCGTTGATGTTTTTCTCCGCAATCTGGCGAAGAAGGCCCTGATTCTCAAGCTCTTTATTGATGGAATCGTATTCACGGCTGTTGGTGATATTCTCCAACTGCTGCTGATATCTTGCCATCTGGGAATCAATTTCGATGATAGTCACTTTGTTGGCATCGATGGACTTGCTGTACTCTTCAATAAGCTCTTTCATCTGAGCCTGCTTGCCTTTCATCCCGGCGACTTCCTGCTCGAGAGCTTCCACCTCGGCCGGCAGCTCACCCCGAAGTTGAACAATCTTATCTATCTTGGTATCAGCTTCCTGCAATGCATACAGGGTCTTAAGCTTCTCATCAACGCTAAGCTCTGAATCGGCAAACGACTTCTGAAGGGACACGAAGGTCTCCCGCTCGTCGATAGGAGTCTCCACTTTCTTTATTTTCTTGGTAGCCATAGAATATCAAAATTTTCACTAATGAAATACAAAGGTAGGAAAAATTAATAAGAATGCCCACTACTAGAGTGATTTTCTTACCTCGGTCAATTGCAATCTTATCTGTTTCAAGGCGTCCAGTACCTTGACTCTCTTATCGACCTCTGTGCGGTTGGCGGTCAAATACTTGGATGCTCCCTCCAAGGTATAGCCCTTCTCCTTGACCAGGTAATGTATCTGCTTGAGGGTCTCGATATCCCCGGCTGTAAACATACGGTTGCCCTTGGCGTTGCGGTAGGGCTTGATGTATTTGGGGAATGAATTGGACCAGAAACGCACCAGAGAAGCGCTCTCCCCGAGAATCCCGGCCACCTCGCCGATGGTGTAATAGAGTTTTTCCATAATCTTCAATCCATTGATTGGCCGGTTGTCCCGGACATAATTATCATATTCATATATTCCTCGGGGCGCACCGATGCAAACAGGTAATTGATCGGATCGACATATTCCCCGTCCTTCAATATCTCGTAATGCAAATGGGGAGCGAATGAATTGCCGGACAGCCCGACATACCCTATGCAGCGGCCCTTCTTGACCATCTGGCCCTTGCGGACAGGAATGTCTGCAAGATGACAATATCGTGTGACATATCCGCCCTCGTGGCTGATTTCCACGACATTCCCGAGGAGTTTTCTGGAACGTACCACATTCTGCACCACTCCGTCGGCCGCAGCAAATACAGGGTCTCCCTGCGGGGCTATCATATCCAGTCCATTGTGCATCGTGCTCACCTTATAGAAAGGATTGATCTTCCTCCCGAGAGAAGCGCCGACCTGAGCATATGAGATATTGTTCAAAGGCAAACTCAATGGCGGCAATTCCGAAGTCCCGGCATTGCTGAAAACACTCAAAAGAGCAGCCTCGACGACTTCGGCCCTCTTCAGCAAATCCTCCGCTTTCGCGCTGGTATATCTGACCAGCTTGCGGTCCGGTATGGTATCGCTGCCGAAAGTGAAATTCAAGCTGCCGGCCGGATTGGAGCTCGGAGCGGCCGAGTGGAAGATGTCCTCATATATCTCGTTGTCCTTCATCTGCAGGCCGGAAATGGCCCCGGACAACATTTTCTCCCGTTCCAGCATCTGCGGATACAATTTCTCGTACATCCTGTTCTCGCGACGAAGCCGCCGCTCAGTATCAGTGCTGATCAAGGAAGCGAAAACCACATAATAGACCAGAGCCAGAATGATGGTGACAAAAATAAACTTCCCGGCGGAAGCGAGAACATTGCCGACGGACCTGCCCGCTTTCTTGAACGAGAAACTGCTCTTGTCAAATTCGTAAACCCCCATAGCCTATCTCCTCTTTACCTGGAATGATGGTCTGAGAATGGCTTCGGACTCGGTCTCCCTTCTTCTGACCATAGATTTGTATTCCTCGGAAGTCATTTCCAGGTCAAGAAAATTGTTCGGATTGACCGGTCTGTCCTTGTATATCACTTCATAGTGAAGATGCGGGCCTGTCGATCTGCCCGTGTTGCCGACCTCGCCGAGCTGGTCGCCCCGCTCGATTTTCATTCCTTCCACGACAGTCACCGTGTTGAGATGGGCATAACGGGTCTTGTATCCGAACCCGTGATTGATGACTACCTGATTGCCATATCCGTAGAACTGGAACAAAACCGCCTCGACGACGCCGTCTCCCGTAGCATAGACCGGATTGCCTTTTTTCATGGAAAAATCTATACCGGTATGTTGTATCCATCCGCCGTGGAAGGGGTCGCGTCTGCCACCGAAACTGCTGGAAACGTGGTAATTGCCTTTCTCAGGGACAATCGGAGGGATGGCCGGGATGCACGAGGCCATGTCTCCGGCCTGTCTGGAGAGGTTGTAAACCTCGTCATAAGACTTGCTCTCCACATATGTGCGCTTTGTCAGAATATCCATACGGATATATGTGTTCTTGAGAATGTCGTTAGTCCCGACACCGTCCAGGAATGAATATCTGTTGACGCCTCCGAATCCGGCATTGAGGACTTCCTCCGGTATGGGGTTCATTCCGAAAATGGTCCTGTAGATATCTTCGTTCCTCATATCAAGGTCACGCAGTGCGGACTCGTGCCGGTCCATATTGTAGTTCAGCATCTCCATTCTGGTGCTCCACACGGCATTCTTTTTCTTCAGCAAGGCCGTCTTGGGCGGGTCAAACCCCAAGACTCCGATATATATCCAAAAATACAGTACCGCCATCACCACACTGACCAGAAAGGCTATACCGAGGCGGATGAATCTCTCCTTCCTCGGAAGCGACGATTCTTCATACAGAAGTGTCTCAGGATTAAGAATATATTTCTTGTATTTGGACATATTGGGCAAATATAGTCTTTTTTAGCAAAAAATATGCTAATTTTGTTGATTCCAAATATATCAAGATATGACTTCAAAAGAGATTAGACAGAAATTTCTGGATTTCTTCGCTTCAAAGGGCCACTCAGTGGTCCCGTCCGCCCCGATGGTCATCAAGAATGACCCTACGCTTATGTTCACAAATGCAGGAATGAACCAGTTCAAGGATATTTTCCTCGGAAATGCGGCTCCAAAGTTCTTCCGGGCCACAGATTCGCAGAAATGTCTGCGTGTAAGCGGAAAACACAATGATTTGGAAGAGGTCGGGCACGACACCTATCACCATACGATGTTCGAAATGCTCGGGAACTGGAGCTTCGGAGACTATTTCAAGACCGAAGCCATCGATTGGGCCTGGGAGCTTCTGACCGAGGTTTACAAGATTGACAAGAACATCCTTTATGCGACAATATTCGAAGGTTCGGACGAGTGCGAAATAGACAATGAGGCAAAGACCGCCTGGCTCAAGCATCTCCCGGAAGACCACATCGTCCCGGGCAACAAGCACGACAATTTCTGGGAAATGGGAGACACAGGTCCGTGCGGCCCATGCAGCGAGATACATATTGATATCCGCACCCCTGAAGAGAAGGCTTCCGGCATAGCAGGACGCGACCTCGTCAACAAGAGCGACCCTCACGTGATTGAAATATGGAACCTTGTGTTCATGCAATTCAACCGCAAGGCAGACGGCCATCTGGAGAACCTCCCGGCCAAGAACATTGATACGGGTATGGGCTTTGAGCGTCTCTGCGCCGTCCTTCAGGGCAAGAACAGCAACTATGATTCCGATGTCTTCACCGGAATGCTCTCCAAGATTGAAGAGCTCTCAGGCCATAAATACCACGAGTCCGCCGATACCGAGGTGGCTATGCGCGTGATTGCCGACCATATCAGGACCATAAGCTTCTCAATTGCGGACGGCCAGCTGCCTTCCAACGTTAAGGCCGGCTATGTCATCCGGAGAATCCTCCGCCGCGCAGTCCGCTACGGATTCACCTTCCTGGGGATAAACGAGCCGTTCCTGTGCCGTCTGGTGCCGCAGCTCATCGACGATATGGGTGAGGCCTATCCCGAAATCGCCAAGCAGCAGAAGCTCATAGAGAATGTGATACGCGAGGAGGAAATGGCCTTTCTGCGTACTCTTGACAGGGGAATCAAGTTCTTGAATGACTATATGGGCATCCACAAGGAAGACTCGGACAAGACCGTACGGGGGTTGGATGCCTTCACTCTGTATGACACCTACGGATTCCCTGTCGATCTCACACAACTCATCGCCGTAGAGAACGGGTTCACGGTAGATATGGAGGGGTTCAACGTGGAGCTCCAGAAGCAGAAGGAAAGAGCCCGTAATGCCACGGCAAATGAGTTCGGCGACTGGACTGAGTATTATCCGGGAACAAGCAAATTCGTCGGCTATGACTACAACGAAGTGGCCCCCGCAAGGCTCCTGAAGTCACGCACCGTAGTCCAGAAGAACAAGGAAATGCTCCAGCTCGTCTTCGACCATACTCCTTTCTATGGAGAGATGGGAGGCGAAATAGGTGACACGGGATATATCGAGAGCCTGGCGGACGGAGAGCGTATCAGAATCCTCAACACCGTAAAGGACAACAACCTTACTATCCACATTGCTGAAAGGCTTCCGTCCAAATGCAGGGAGGAATTCAAGCTTGTGGTGGATGCCGAACGCCGTCAGAATATCGCCAACAACCATACCGCCACTCACCTTCTCGACCAGGCTCTCCGGGAGATACTTGGTCCGCACGTGGAGCAGAAGGGCTCATATGTGTCAGACAAGGGGCTGCGCTTCGACTTCTCACATTTCGAGAAGCTCTCCCAGGAGCAACTGTCAAGCGTGGAGCAGCGCGTCAACCAGCTCGTCAGGGAGAATTTCGCCCGTGAAGAAGAGCGCCACGCCACTATGGAGCAGGCCAGAGAGATGGGGGCCATCGCTCTGTTCGGCGAGAAATACGGCGATGTCGTCAGAGTCGTCAAATTCGGCCCGAGCGTCGAGCTCTGCGGCGGCTGCCACACATCGGCGACCGGCACCATCGGTTTGTTCAAGATTTTGTCAGAAAGCGCAATCGCCGCAGGTGTACGCCGTATAGAAGCTGTCACCGGTGTCGGCGCGCTTGAATATCTGAACGGGCTTGAGGATACCCTGAAAGAAGCAAAATCTCTCTTGGGCAATCCTCAGAACCTCATCGGAGCCATCAAGCACCTCATCACCGTGAATGCAGAATACAAGAAAAAGGCGGAAGAAGATGAGGCAAAGAAAGCCGCCTACCACGCACAGACACTCACCGACAATGCCGTAGAAATAAACGGTATCAAAGTTGTAAAATACACCGACAGCTCACGCAATCCGGCCTTAATCCGCACCATCGCCTCTCTCATCCAGAAGAGAGCGGTCAATCTGGCCTTCATAGCGGCATTCGAATTTGAGGGCAAGCCAAACCTGACTTTGATGTACACGAGCGACCTCGTCGCAGCCGGCAAGAATGCAGGCAAGGATATCAGAGAAGCGGCCAAATTCATTCAGGGAGGAGGAGGCGGACAGCCGGGATTCGCGTCCGCAGGCGGAAAGGAGGTCTCAGGACTTGCCTTGGCTCTGGACGCTCTGCTCGAAGCCGCGACAAAACAATAAGAGAACCTGTTTTGCTCTGACATATGCTTAAAAAATTCGACAATTTCATCCTGAAAGCCTTTATCGGACCGTTTTTCGCGATTCTGGTTGTGGTGTTGTTCATCCTTGTGATGCAATTCCTCTGGCTTTACATCGATGAACTTGTCGGAAAGGGTCTGGGATTGAAGGTGGTCGCTGAATTTCTGATGTGGGGAAGCTGCACCATCCTCCCGCTCGCCCTCCCGCTTGCCACGCTTCTGGCTTCGATGATGACGATGGGACAGTTGGCTGAAAATAATGAACTGATGGCTGTCAAAGCGGCGGGGATTTCTCTCTCGAGAGTGATGATGCCGTTGATAATCACATCGGTCATTATCAGCACAGGAGCATATTTCACCGCCAACAATCTTGTGCCCTACGCCTACAACAAGATTTTCACGTTGAGAGATGACATCGGCAGGACCAAGGAAGAAATCAAGATTCCGTCCGGAACTTTTTATGACGGGATAGACGGGTATATTCTGCGTGTAGAGGACTCCGAAGGCAAGAATGGAATGATGTACGGAATAATGGTGTATGACCATACAGGGCATTCGGGCAACAATTCCGTGACACTGGCCGACTCGGCTATCATCCGGCTTTCCAAGACAAAGGATTATCTCACTTTCACGATGTTCGACGGAGCGAACTATCAGGAGACAAACAAATATGATTTGCAAGATACTTCGCGCCAGTTGCAGAGAGTCAACTTCGTCCGTCAGGAGATGGTGATACCGCTCAAGAACTATGCATTCAAGAAGTCTGATGATACGCGTTTCGGCAATCAAACCAAATCACAGAACATCAGGCAGTTACGCCAAGTCAAGGACTCCTTGGGACACGTAGCGGACAGCCTGCACGCAAGGCACTTGAGAAGTATGATGGGGACGACCAGCCTCAAATACATCAAGCAGCTCGACAGTGCGGCAAGGGCAAAAGGCAAAAGTCCCATCGACTTGAGCCTTATGGAAGACTGGAAAAGTGACTTTGAGAGAATTGCCGCCCACGGCAAAGCATCGGAGGAGGTCAAAAGGCTTATTGCGGAGATGGAGACCTATGAAAGGGAGACCTACGAAAGCACCTATATCCTCCGGAGAACGGACCTGCAAATCCTGAAAAAGTACTCCGGAGCGCTGGCCTGTCTGTTGCTGTTCTTTATAGGAGCGCCTCTGGGGGCATTGATACGCAAGGGCGGTCTGGGAACGCCCGCCATCATCTCGGCCCTGTTCTTTGTCTTATACTGGGTTGTGGACATTTCCGGAGAAAAACTGGCCAAGGACGGAGCGATAGACGCAGGGACCGGAGCCTTCATTTCGGCCTATTTACTGGCTCCTATCGGGATGTTTCTGACGTGGAAGGCCATCAATGACTCCACATTGTTGAATAATGACGGAACCAAAATCCGCTGGAGAAAATTCAAGAACAGAATTATGGGATTGTTCAAGAAAACACGAATCGTATATATGGGTACCCCGGAATTTGCAGTCGCTCCGCTGGAAGCCCTCATAGCCAAAGGTTATGACATCGCCGGCATAGTGACCGTAGCCGACAAGCCGAGCGGACGGGGTCTCAAAATCAACGAGAGCGCTGTCAAGCAATATGCTGTCAGCCACAATATTCCGGTTCTTCAGCCACTGAAGCTCAAGGACCCTGAATTTCTTGAAGCTCTGGCCGCCTGGAAAGCCGACCTGTTTGTTGTAGTCGCGTTCAGGGTGCTTCCTGAAGAAGTCTGGTCGATGCCGCGTCTGGGCACCTTCAATCTCCACGCGGCTCTCCTGCCTCAATATCGCGGAGCCGCTCCTATCAATTGGGCAGTAATCAATGGCGAGAAGCAGACCGGAGTGACTACATTTATGCTTGACAAGAACATCGATACCGGAGCCATTCTCCTAAGGGAGGAGTGTCGAATCAGCGAGACTGACAACGCGGGAGATATTCACGACAGACTTATGGCTATGGGCGCAGTTCTGGTCACGGAGAGTGTTCAAGGCATCATAGAGGGGAATATCGAGACACGTGTCCAGCGCAGTTTCATCCAAGGCTCAGAAGTATTGAAGCCGGCTCCAAAGATTACCAAGGAGCTTTGCCACATAGATTGGAGCGACACCACGCGCAACATCTATAATCTTATCCGCGGTCTGAGCCCATATCCGGGAGCATTCACAGAATTGGTGGCGCCCGGCAGTGGAGAAGATGAATCCCTTGTCAAGGTCCAACTCAAGATATTCGCCGCCGAAAAAGTTGAAATAAGTTCTGAATATTCCCCGGGCACTATTCTGTCCGACGAAAAGAGTTATCTCTACATAACGACAGGTGACGGAGCAATCTCGATAACCGAATTGCAGCTTGCAGGAAAGAAGAAGATGAACATACACGATTTTCTGCTCGGCTTCCGCGAGCCTCAGAGTCACACCACCTCCGAAGGCACGTCCAAATCATTCTGTCAAAGCATAAAACACACATAATTATGAACACTTTACTCATTGAGAATGTCCTTCACAAAGGCAGGAAATGCAATATTCTTATCGAGGGTAAACGCTTTTCAAAGATAGTTGATTCAGGGGTTGAACTGGCAGCGGAGAAAGTCGTCGATGCGGAAGGGAAGGCCATACTGCCGGCTCTGTACAATACACACAACCACGCGGGAATGATGCAGATGCGCGGTTATGCCGAAGATATGGCCCTCAATACATGGCTCACAGAATATATCTGGCCCTTTGAGGACAAGATGACTTCGAAGGATATAGAAGAGGCCAGCAAGATTGCTGCCGAGGAGATGATTTCCAGCGGAACAGTATTCTTCAACGATATGTATTTCTGTATCGAGAAGACCATTGATGTTGTCGAAAAGACGGGAATGAGAGCAGCCATAGGGATAACGGTGATGGACAATCATTCTCTCGCCCAGACAGCGGAGAAAAAAAGATTCATCGATGAATGGAAAGATCCTACGGGGGGAAGAATACAGCTGGTGATGGCCCCTCACTCTGTCTATACGGTAGGAGAAGCCAGAATGAAGCGCGTAGCCGGCTACGCGCGGGACAGGGGTATGAAAATCCACATTCACGTCAGCGAGACAAAAAAAGAAGTGGATGACTGTCTCAGGGCCCACGGGATGACGCCGGTCCAATATCTCGACAGCATCGGGATTCTCGGCCCCGATGTAATAGCTGCACACTGTACTCACGTCACCCGCAAGGATGCCGACATCCTTGCGGAACGTCAGGTTACGATTTCACATTGTCCTTGTTCCAATATGAAACTGGGGTCAGGCAGGATGCCGTCCGAAATGCTGATAAAAGCAGGATGCCACCTCACTCTCGGGACGGACAGCGTGTCATCAAACAACAATCTGGACTTGCGCGAAGAGATGAAGATTGCAGGTCTGCTTGCAAAGTTGCAGGGAGATCCCGAGCTGCTGCCGGCCGCAGAGTTGTTCAAATGGGCGACGGTCAACGGTGCGGAAGCATTCGGCATCGACGCAGGTGTGATTGAGGAAGGAAAATTGGCCGATGGTATTCTTCTGGATATGGACAATGTCCGTATGAGGCCTTGTCACGACATCATATCCAACTGGATTTATTCAGCCGACTCATCAGTGATTGCGGGTGTCCTGTGCGATGGCAGGATCATCTACTCAGCCCGGTAAAAAGGCCGTGAGCAGAGCCCACCTCGGGCAGCTTGTGGATAGCCGTTCCATAGTGAGGGTCTCTTTCGGGCCCGGCCATCACAGCCTCCGGCATTCGTGAAGACTTGGTAACGGATGGTGGCTGAGGATATGTGCCGGTGACCAGATGACCAAGGCAAGCGGCGATACAGCCCTCCGCAACACCGAAATCATTGTAGATATCATCAGGCCAATAACAGTCCGGGACAAACCCATCATCAGGAATTTGCTCTCCAAGTGAATTCATATCATACATCGCAATAGGCAAAAATGCATACTGCACGCCGGAGAAATCGCCGCTGTTGTATTTAAGGTAATCGCTTTCCTCCCCGGGATAGAGAAGGGCATACATCCCGTTCGGCTTGCCATATGTCCGCTGGCCCACCTTGTGGACTTTATCTCCCATATAAGGAGCAAGGCCATTGATGATAGTCTCACTGCAAGATGCTGTCTGCGGCCCTGTGATGATGTATATATTGTCCAAATCAAGAGAAGCTTCGTTGTCCGGGATGTTGTCCGTATAGTCAAATTGCGATAGCAGATCATTGTGAATGACCTTCAGATACGGCTGCCCCTGCGCGGAGTGAGGAGCGATATATGACATAAGCGCCTCGCCGGCCGCCACGTCACCGCCGGAGTTGTATCGCATATCGAGAATCAGATTACGTACCCCGTTTTCCTTGAAGCAAGCCATAGCCCCGGTGATATCATCCAGCATACTTGCTTTGAATGACAAATAATTGAAATACCCCACGTTCGATGTCAGACCGGGGTAGTCCTCGGGTGTGATGATTTCGTAACCCAACGCTGAACGCGTCGAAAGAGTCCCGGCCTTGGATGCGGTGAAAGTCGTATCTGACCCATCCACAAGATGGAAAGTGAAAGTATTGCTGTCCTTGTCTATCTCTTCGTTGAAATGGTAGCGCTTTTCCTGAGTGAAAGGCGATGTCAAATCATATCCTCCTATGGCATCAAGTCTGGCACCTCTTGTGACTCCGTATGTCTCAAAAGGAGAGCCCGGAAATATATATTCGATGTATATGGCGTAATCGTCATAGTCCAAAGCCTGTCCGAGACTCACTCCCCAGGTGCCGCTGTAAACTCCGGTCTGCAAAGAGCGGAAATAATCGCCATCGCACATCCAGCTCCACCTGTCTATGTCATACAGCATTGCATCGAAGAATTCCGTCAAAGAGTAATTATCCGGGTCCAGTCGGGCGTTCCGACCCTTGACTTCCTTGTACCAGTAATAATAAACATTCATATACTCGCGGCGAAGGTAGTCCTTGATGACATAGGTCTTATCATGCCTGTCCTGCGGCTCAATGAAAGGGTCGACAGGATATTCTGTTTTGCTGCAAGCTGACGCAACAACAAGAAGCAGAAAAAATATTATCTTTTTCTTCATTTGACTAAATGTTTGGCACGATTATGGGAATACGGGTGAATTGATTATTTCAAAATGTTAGTAATAAGCAAAGTAAAGACACAATAATGAGATTGGGCCGGTCGAGAGATCAGCCCTTTCCCTTTTATTCCCGCTTCCCCTCACGCTTTGCTGACGTCATCAGATAATCAGCGACAATACGGGCGGCAAGCCCGACATTAATCACGCAGGGACGGGCGTGATAATACTGCTGTGTCCTCTCGGAGGGCTTCGGAGTCTCCTGCCTGACTTCTTCCACTCTTATGCCCAAGAGCTCACGGCAGACTATGCTCCCCCGTTCCTTCTTGAATTCGGATGCGAAACCTTGCACCATAGCATAATTGGCAGTTCTCCGGGACATATCCTTCGGGTCGGTCGCCGGCTCTATGAAACCGGAAACTATGGCCATACCGGAAACGGCTCCGCAGACTTCACGAAGACGCGCCACACCACCCCCGAGACCGGAGCCTACAGTAGAGAGAGTCTGCTCGTCAACACCTTCGATGATGTCGGAGAATGCCAGAAGCACGGCCTGACAACAATTATAACCTTGCTGGAATATTTCTTCCGCACGTTTCTGCCGTTCTTCCACAGAGAAATTGTCCGGCAATTTGATTTTTTCCATATTTTTTGTCAATTTTTACAAAGATAGCAAACTATTTTTCTTAATTTTGTCATATACGCTTCTACAGAAGCCTTTTGAGGAAAATTTATTTAGTACTGCCCCACAAATCATTCTCTTCTAATAAATTGAAAGAATTGCACCCGGGCCCCTGCCGCGGAAAGAAGTCAGAAATCACATATGGAGGTCAGACAGACCATAACAAGTTATCAATTAATAAACACAAATAAATATGGATCAAAGCAGAAGATCATTTCTTAAGAAAAGCGGTGCCGGCATTGCCGCACTGACCATACTTCCGAGAAACGTGTTCGGAAGAATGGGATCAGACCTTAACATCATCGCTCCAAGTGACCAGCTGACCAAAGGTATCATCGGCACCGGCGGCATCGGCAAGTCATCCTACCATTTCACCTCAGACCAAAGCTACAGACTCGTCGCCCTCTGTGATGTGGACCAGAAGCACCTTGACGGTGCCGTACAGCTGGCCCGCACAAAGGGTTTCGGCGAAATGTCAACTTACCACGACTGGCGTGACCTCGTTCACGACACCAATGTGGATGTGGTTCATGTTGCCACACCTCCTCACTGGCACGCTCTGATGTCCTGCTACGCAGCCCGCGCCGGCAAGGATGTATGGTGCGAAAAGCCTATGACCAGGACCATCGGTGAGGGAAAGAGAGTCATAGAAGCTGTCAAACGCAACGGACGCGTCTTCAGACTCAACACCTGGTTCCGTTTCAAGGACACATTCTACGGACTGGGAACAAAGGTCGAACCTCTCAAGAAACTCGTGGACAGCGGCCTTCTCGGATGGCCTCTGACAGTGCGCATCTCAGGAGCAACCGGATTCACCTGGAAATTCTACTGGGTGGGTAAAGAGAATCTAGTCCCGGAGCAGGTCCCGGAGTATTTCGATTATGATATGTGGCTCGGACCGGCTCCATACAAGCCATACAACCTCCACCGCACTCACCAGACCTTCCGCGGCTATTGGGATTATGACGGAGGCGGTCTTGCCGATATGGGACAGCACTATATCGACCCTGTGCAGTATATTCTCGGCAAGGATGATGATTTCCCTGTCAAGGTGGAAGTCGATGCGCCTCAGCAGCACCCTGACGCAGTAGGTATCTGGAGGAGCATCACCTACACCTATGCAGACGGATGCAAAATCATTCTGGAAGGTGAAGGCTTCGAATCAGAGGGAAGAGTTCCATATATCGAAGGACCTCTGGGTAAGGTATTCAAAGGCTTCGAGTGCACTATCCCTAACGTTATGGATGTAATCAACGAGCTCCCTGACCCTCAGCCTCAGAACACAGACTTCGTAGATTGTCTGAAGAATCGTAAGGACTTCGCTCTCAATGAGATGAACGGATTCCACAGTTCTACCATAGTCAATATGGGCGTATGTGCCCTCCGTCTCAACAGGACCCTCAATTTCGACCCTGTCACACAGACATTCATCAATGACCCTGCAGCAAACCTTCTCGTCAATCAGCCTATGCGCGGCGATTGGGGCAAACTTTTATAATATCAGGAGGTAAAGAATTATGAAAAGATATATTACCATTCTCGCGGCACTGTTGACGTTGTCACTTGCCGTATTCGCACAAGATGCCCGCAACAGGACAGTGGATACCATTGTCGGTGATGTTCTAGCTCAGATGCCGGCTCCTGATGCGGCATCATTCAAGAGCAGTATGGCCGATATCGCCAAGTCAGCGCCCGCCTCCGTGGAGATGCTTGCAGGTATGCTGCAACCGGCAGCCAAAGCGGCCAACAACAAGATCGAGTATGCAATCAACGGTGTCACCAATTTTGCTTGCGACCCTGCCAACGAGGCTGTCAAGGCCGCAGTCCTGGAAGGGCTCAGAAACTCTCTGGCAAAGCAGACGGACTCTGATGCCAGGCAGTTCATCGAGACTCAGATCCGCCTCCTCACTCCTGAAGCGCAGCCGGCTCCTGTATTCACAGCCACAAACAGCAAGACATTCAGCAAACTTTGGGACAAAGCCACTCCGAAGGGAGTCATCAAGGCCCTTAAGAACAGCGACCCGGCATTCAGAGTCACCGCCCTGCGCACCGCTGACAAATTTGCTTCCGAGGAGTTCTATTCAAGCCTCGCAAAGGCATATCCGAAGCTCTCCGATGCCGCTAAGGCAGAGGTGCTCTATTGGCTGGGCAAGAATAACGCCACAAGCCAGATGAGCTTGATTCTCAGTGAAATAGGCAAGCCGGGGCAGCTCGGATTCAATGCAATTGAGGCCGCCGGCAAGCTCGGTGGCGATGCGGCGGCAGATGCTCTTCTGTCACGTCTTTCTGAAGCCGATGCGGATGCGGCATATGCAGCTCTCCTTCGATTCAACGGTGACATCCGAGACAAGATTGCCGCAGCTCTCCAGAATGCCGATGATTCCAATGCCGATGCTCTCATCAAGCTCGCATCAGCGCGTCATCTCACAAATATGGCACCGGTGATTTTCGGCTATACCAATGATGCAAAGCACTCACAGGCAGCTCTCGAAAGTCTCGCCGGGGTAGTCCGCCCATTCCAGGCGGAGAAAATCGCAGAGATGCTTGATGCCGCTTCTGGCCAGGCTGTCGCTCCTCTTCAGGCGGCATACGCATCCGCAATTTCAAAGCTCGGCACAGGTGAAAAATACGCAAATATCCGCGGCTCCATTCAGAAAGCAACCAACAAAGAGCGCTTCTATGACATCCTCGCATCCGTGGGCACGGACAATGCGGCGGCAGATCTTATCGCAGCATATAAGGAAGGCTCCCAATCTGCTCTCGCTTCCCTCAAGAAGATGAGCAACTACAGCACCGCCGGTACAATGCTGGAAGCGGCAAAGAAGGGTGACGAAGCAGCTCTTGCACAGTTTGTCAGCCTCGTCACGGCCGGCGAGAAGAACAAAGACAGAATGTATTCCAGACTTATGGAAGCACTCTCTCTGTCAACTACTGCGGCCGCAAAAGCAAGAATCGCCACCAGTCTGGGTTCCTGCCCTATTCTTGATTCATTCATCACACTGAGCGAGCTGGTCAAGAGTCCCGAGCAGAAAGTTGCCTATGCCGCGGCAAATTCGGCCAAGGCTGTCGCTAAAAATTGCGAAGATGATATCGACACCAGACTCGTAAAGGCCACTCTGACCAAGGCTTCCGAAGTTCTCGCCGCGACCGGAGACTCAGACGACGGATACGCAGTGGATGAAATCAAGGAGTTCCTCAACGGGCTTGATGACGTCTCACCGATATTCGTACTTTCCGAGGAGGAGAAGGCTGAAGGCTTTGAGGTATTGTTCGACGGAACCAATCTCGACAAATGGACGGGGAACAAGACAGGTTATATCCCTGTAAACGGAACAATCTATGTCACTGCCCAATATGGCAACGAGTCCAACCTCTATACCATCAAGGAATATAAGGATTTCGTGTTCCGCTTCGAGTTCTGCTTCGTCCGTCCGGGAGCGAACAACGGTGTGGGTATTCGCACCCCTATGGGCGTGGATGCCGCATATGACGGAATGTGCGAGGTGCAGATTCTTGATCACGATGACCCTATCTATGCAAATCTCCGGGAGTATCAGGTACACGGCTCAGTATATGGTGTGATTCCTGCCAAGAGAATCGTTCACAAGCCTATCGGAGAATGGGGTACCGAGGAAATCATAGTGAAGGGGGATCACATCACGGTCACGGTCAACGGAGAAGTGATAGTTGACGGCAATATCCGCGAAGCTTGCAAAGGACACAATGTAAAGGGCAAGAACGATGAGTTCAACAAATACACTGTTGACCACAAGGATCATCCGGGTATGTTCAACAAGACCGGCCACATAGGATTCCTCGGCCACGGAGCCGGAGTCAAGTTCCGCAACGTTCGCGTGAAGGAGTTGTAAGAAATTTTGCTTGAGGATGAGGCTCATCCTCAAGCAAAATGCCTATTGGCCGAACATATAGCTCACGCCAATCTGGGCACTTGAATTGTGACCTTTGTCTTCGGATTTGAAAGTCTTTGACGCACCGAAATCAAATCTCAAATCGACGCCAAAGCCCTCTGTGACGGCATATCTGGCCTGCAGTATCGCCGAGAAATTGAACGGGGCCACCTCGCCTGCAGAAGACGGATTCGGAATTTCGGATTTGATTTTGTTGCCTACACAATAGGCAATGGCCGGTCCGATGGCAAAATTGAATTTGTCATCACTTATCTTGAATCCGATGAGAATCGGAATCTGGAGATAGGAGATATTGCGGGTATATTTGCCGAGAATAGGATTGTTGGTGGTGCATCCTTTTCGGGAATACAGGAGCTCGACTTGACCGAACATAGTATCGGACAATTCTGCAAAACCGTATATGCCACCGTAGAATCCGATGTTGGGGATGACCTGGTCGCCTACATCAACATATGTACCCGGCATCCAGCTGCCTGTGATTCCACCCTTAACGCCAAGTCCAAGACCATCCTGCGCAAATGCGCCGATACCGGCAATAATCACCAGCGCCGCTGTCAAACATAATTTTCTTGTATTCATAATAATTAACTCTGTTTACTCACAGATACAAATATACTCCTTTTTTCTACATTTACGCCTATGAAACTTCTTTGCATCCTTCTTTCTGCGCTGTCGCTCTCCGGGGTGTGGGATTTCCGCTTTGAGAAAGGCCCACTATCAGCAGGCTGACGGCTTCCTCGAACTTTGCGATGCGATGGGCGTTCTCGTGTGGGAAGAGTCTCTGGGATGGGGCAACGGACAGTCATACACCACGATAAAAGGCGAAAGCGAGCTCACGGACGAAGAGAGCCGTCGACACCGTAAAGAAATACTTTGCCCTCACACCCGAGTCGATGAAGTGAGGTCTGGCCAGCAGCCTGTCATAAATAATAACGGTGTATCGATATTGATACACCGTTATTACGTAAATTATTGATTGCCTTACGGTTGCGTGATATGCAACGTGGTGGCCTTCATATCTTAGGATTACTTATTCATAGCCTGAGCTATTGAGACAGCGACTGCTACGGTAGCTCCTACCATAGGGTTGTTGCCCATTCCGAGGAAGCCCATCATCTCGACGTGTGCAGGAACTGATGAAGAACCTGCGAACTGTGCGTCAGAGTGCATACGGCCCATTGTGTCGGTCATACCGTAGGAAGCAGGACCTGCAGCCATATTGTCCGGATGGAGGGTACGGCCGGTACCGCCACCGGAAGCGACTGAGAAGTACTTCTTGCCAAGGAGTGTACGCTCCTTCTTGTAAGTACCGGCAACAGGATGCTGGAAACGTGTAGGGTTGGTGGAGTTGCCGGTGATTGAGATATCAACGCCTTCAAGGTGCATAATTGCGACACCTTCGCGGACATCATCAGCGCCATAGCAACGGACACCGCCACGGACACCATCAGAGTACTTTGTCTCATTGATGATGGTCACCTTGCCGGAAGCGTAGTCGAATTGTGTCTGTACATATGTGAAACCATTGATGCGGCTGATAATCTTGGCGGCATCTTTTCCGAGTCCGTTGAGGATGACGCGAAGAGGTTTCTGACGTACCTTGTTGGCCATCTCGGCAATCTTGATTGCACCTTCGGCTGCAGCATAAGACTCGTGACCTGCGAGGAATGCAAAGCACTCGGTCTCCTCGCTGAGAAGACGTGCCGCAAGATTTCCGTGACCGAGACCGACCTTGCGGTCATCAGCTACAGAACCCGGGATACAGAATGCCTGAAGACCCTCACCGATAGCCTCAGCGGCCTCGGCGGCAGTCTTGACACCCTTTTTGATGGCGATGGCCGCACCGATTACATAAGCCCACTTTGCATTCTCAAAGCAGATCTTCTGGGTGTCTTCGCACATCTTGTATGGATCGATCCCCTTCTCTTCGCAGATAGCCTTAGCCTCTTCGATGCTCTTAATTCCGTAATTTGCGAGAGCTGCATTGATCTGATCAATACGACGCTCATAACTTTCAAAAAGTGCCATAGTCTATCTTACTCTTTACGTGGGTCAATATACTTAACTGCATCAGCGAAACGGCCATATGTGCCCTTTGCCTTCTCGATGGCCTCCGGTCCCGTGGCACCGCCCTTGAGAGCATCCATAAGCTTGCCGAGATTGACAAACTCATAACCGATGACCTCATTGTTGGAATCAAGAGCCATACGTGTACAATATCCCTCTGTCATCTCAAGATAACGGCTGCCTTTGACCTTGGTCCCATACATTGTACCGACCTGGCTGCGAAGGTTCTTTCCGAGATCCTCAAGTGAGCCGCCGATAGGAAGACCACCTTCTGAGAATGCAGACTGAGTACGTCCGTAAACAATCTGAAGGAAGAGCTCGCGCATCGCCGTGTTGATGGCATCGCAGACAAGGTCCGTATTGAGAGCTTCGAGGAGAGTCTTTCCGGGGAGGATCTCTGATGCCATAGCGGCTGAGTGGGTCATACCAGAGCATCCGAGAGTCTCGAAGAGAGCTTCTTCGATGATACCATCCTTCACATTGAGGGTAAGCTTGCAGCAACCCTGCTGAGGGGCACACCAACCTATACCGTGAGTCATTCCGGAGATATCCTTGATCTCCTTGGCATGCACCCAGGCTCCCTCCTCCGGGATAGGTGCATTGGCGTGATTAGCGCCTTTGGCAACGCAGCACATCTGCTGCACTTCTTTTGTGTAAATCATAGAATTAATTTTTACGTTTCATGTCAAATTCCATATAGAAACCGCTGACATCAATAGTCACTTTGATTGTATTGTCATCAACTAATTTGAGGTCCATAGGGACATCGAACGCATATTCTTCGACATAGAAAAACGTCTGAATATGGCCATTCTCGGTCGGCTTGAAATCGGAGGCCTTGATGGTATTCTCCGCCATACCGGAGATGTTCAGATTGACAGCGTCACCATCTTTGACAACAGAGACTTCACCATTGACTGTGGCTCCGTCCATCGGGTTCTCAATTGAATAAGTCCAATCTCCAATCATTTTCTGCATATCAGCTTTGGCAGTGTCAAGACTCTGTGCTGAGACTCCAAATGCGGCTGCGAGCATTAATACAGCGCAAACAATAATATTCTTTTTCATATTCGAATTTTGTTTAATATTGTGCAAGATAATAATAAATATTCTGAATATTCACAATTGCGGGAAAAGATAAAGGACAAGTGGATGTTACCGCCATTCCTGCATATCCCGGACAGTCCTGAACCAATCCTCCGAAGTCTTCAACTCCCCTTCACTCCAGCAATTGCCGAAATAATAAGTAAACATATCGCATCTATCCCACATTTGGCGTATGCTTCCAACGCATTGTCAAGAGCGACCTTCCCTTCAAGAGAAAACAATTTACCCATATTTCTCGGCATTATTTACAAATTTAGTAATTTTGAGTTGGTTTTGAAATGAATATCACGACATAATCATGAATAAACTGACTTACCTCATCAAAAAAAGGTCCGGCTGAGTCATCAGTCGGACCTTTCGAAGAACGGCAGCTACCTACTCTCCCACCTGGTAGGGCAGTACCATCGGCGATGGCGGGCTTAACTTCTCTGTTCGGAATGGGAAGAGGTGGTTCCCCGCCGCAATAGCCACCGCAGTATTTTACATTGAGAGA
>JAZRYB010000014.1:0-3945 GCA_045600565.1 Candidatus Cryptobacteroides sp.
GCAACATTGACAATATCCCTTTTGCCGTCAATGGTGCGGTTTGCGGCAATGGGGCAATGACTTATCTTGTTAAAGACGCCTGTGCGCGTTTTAGCGAAAGAGACAGATTCGTTTTGATAGACGAACATCCGATTCCTGAGCATCAGGCCATAGAAATCGCACAGATAATTGCCGGGAATCATATTCCATCTGCCACATGCACATACTCAAGAACATTGTGCGCTAATCTGACACAGAAGACCCTGGAGTTCATCCGGAGCGTCAATATGCCTTCGCCGAAGGAAGGAGATATCCTTGAAGCTGCAACCAATGAGCGCATTTATTCCTTCTGCCCTTTTGTCTCACCCGAAGAAGAAAAAATCCTTTTCAAGGATGTATTGAAAGGATTGGACACATACCGATGGTGTAGGGAATTCTGTGACATCAACGTACACGGATTAGACAAAGTGCTGGGGATAAGAAAGATTCTTAGCATATACAACATTAAACCCTCGGAAATCATCGCATTCGGTGATGGCATCAACGACATTGAAATGCTGAAATATGCCGGTTGTGGAATTGCGATGGGAACGGCATCAGACGAAGTCAAAAATGCTGCGGATTATGTTACCGCCTCTGCGGATGAGAGTGGTGTCAGCAAGTGGCTACCTTCCTTTCTAGCTACTCCTGAGTTCAAGCACGAAACGCAATCGGAGAGAAGAATTTGAGCCGGGCGGCTTTGCCGATTGTTTGTAAGGCGAAGATACTACTTTTTCAAAAATTGGACTGTCGGCTCAAACTGACAGTATTTTGCGTACCTTTGTAAAAGCGAAATTAAACTCATATTATGGTTGAACTTGATTGGGCCAACCTTTCTTTCAAGGCCAGGCCGACAAATGCAATAGTTGTCAGTTTTTATAGGGACGGGCAGTGGTCCATTCCTGAAGTTACAGAGAATTTCAATCTTACCCTCAGTTCGTTTGCAGGTGTATTCCATTATGCGAGTGCTTGTATTGAAGGTCTCAAGGCTTTCCGTGGCATAGATGGCAAAGTACGGATTTTCCGCCCCAAGGAAAGTGGCGAACGCCTCCGTAGTTCGGGGGCACATCTGGATATGGCGGTTCCGTCCACAGAGATGTTCATAGATATGTGTGTGATGTGTGTAAAAGCCAATATAGACTATCTTCCTCCGTACGGGTACGATGCATCCATGTATCTCCGCCCAATCCTTGTCGGTACGAACTCACAGCTTGGAGTCGATTCTTCCATCGATGTAATGCTGGCAATAATGTGCTCCCCGGTAGGGACATATGGCGGATCCACAGGCCTGGCTCCCTGCACGGCGATATTATCCCGCAACTATGACCGCGTTGCTCCCAATGGTACAGGACAGTTCAAGATGGCCGCCAATTATGCCCCATCGCTCCATCCGTGCAATATTGCACACAAACGCGGATATGATCAGGTCCTTTTCCTCGACCCGGAAACCAAGTCAAAGATTGACGAATTCGCTTCTTCCAATTTCTTTGCCGTCAAAGGAAATTCATATGTCACCCCGCTTTCAGACACCATCCTGCCTTCCATCACCAACAACAGCCTCCAGCATCTGGCTGAGGACTTAGGATACCAGGTCGTGAAACGGCCGATCCCTGTAGAGGATCTTGCTGAATTTGAAGAGGTGAACACCTGCGGTACGGCCATAGTCCTCAGACCTGTCCACAGGATAGATGACCGTCCTACGATAGAAAGCGAAATACTGACGAAGTCATATACGTTCGGGGCTCCTGACAAGTGCGGGCCTGTAAGCCGGAAGCTCTACAACTGCATAAGGGACATTCAGGAAGGCCGTGAAAAGGATGTTCACAACTGGTGCCTGACATTCTAGGGACAGGTGGCTTTCATCATTTCTTAAGCCAGTCAATTGTGGTAATGTTCATACCAAACACATAGTTGTAGGATATTTTGTCCGACAGATTGTGAACAAGATAAAGACAGGTGTCGCGTTCAGTCGGAACATAGTCCTGCGACTTGATATTATCCGCAAGCGCCGAATCATATTTCAATGGATTGTCGGGACTTCCGTTATCCTTTATGATCAAGCGGAACCCGACGTCAGTCTCAATGAATGATATATCAAAGTATTTGATATTGCTGCGCAACCGCTTCTTTCCTATACTGTTGCACATTTCAATGCAGCAATATTTGATATGTTCGATAATATGACCTGGTAGCTGGCACACATCGGTGAAAACCTCCAGGTCATGAAGCATAGGTTCCATCCTTGTCAGATTGAAATCCATACTGTAGTCAAAACGCACGTATACAGGGATGGTGTCAAGCATGGTAAACCGTGTGAATCCCTTGTTCCTGCGATGGAAGCTGTATACGTATGCGAATGCAGCGGCAACCATCGGAATACTGCCTGTAATAAATCCGAGCCATAGTTTTTCGGCTGATACTGCGGACCACGCCAACATACATAGCGCGGTAAGGATACAGATTCCGAAAATGAAGAACACCTTGCTGCCTACGTGCCCCATCAGCTGCATAACGACAGTTGCATATACAGACAAGAAAGCAAAGCAAAGATAGAATACTCCAAAACAGCCTAACGGTATTCTGCAGGTTGCCGCCATCTCCGGAGTATTCATCCCGAAACAAGCCAGAATCAGTTCAGGGCAGAATAACATTACCAGCAGCAGGGAGCTGAAAAAAACTACAGTAACCAGCAGACATCGTTTTATGACAAACAGAATACCGTCCGAGTCATATTCTCCCTGCAAACGGGTAATATGAGAAATGCCGGCAATGCATGTACCTACTACAAGTCCGAACGTTACCGATTCAAGCTGTATGCAGAGTCCGAACTGGGACAGCGCCAGATCGCCCAAAGAGTGGGAAATCAAAGTATTGCAGAAGAGTACAAACAAGTTGACGACAATATAGACAACATTGAATCCGAAACCTTGCTTGAGGTTTTGCCCCAGAATGTCTCTCCATCCGGAGCCGAATGCTTTTCTGTTGAACTTGTAGGCACTTCTGCCTTTCATAAGATGTGGGACATACAACGCCAGGTTCGTTATGCCAGAAATGACCGTCGACCATGCGGCGCCGGCGATTCCCCAATGAAAGACGGCGATGAAGACAAGGTCTAGAATGACATTGACGGAGTTGGATACTATCACGCTCCTTGTGACAATCTCCGGATGTCCTTCAACAGAAATGAAATTGCTCAGTGTGGTATTGAAAGGCACAAACAGGAAATACAGCAGGTAAATACTCAGATATGTCCGGACATAATCCGATCCGCTTTCTCCGGGACACAGGAAACGGCTTATTCCATTGAGGTTCCCCAGAATCGCCAGTATGACAATCAGAGTAACCAAGACAGCCGATGTAATGGAAATCGTAAAAATCCTGTTTGCCTGTTCCCTGTTTCCACTTGCAATCTGTTTGGCAGCAAGGACACTGCCGCCCATGTTGCAGATCAAGGTCAATACGCTGACCGCATTGACCAAAGGCATTACCGTGTTGATAGCATTGAACGCATCGGCTCCAAGAAGATTTCCGGTGCAGAGGCCGTCAACAAGAGTAGTGATAAGCGGTGCGATTGTCGTCAGGGTCGTTGAAATCAGGGTCATCCGAAAACTGAACCCCAGCAGGCTGTTGTTTTTTACGTTACGACTGTTTGAATTCCTCATACTGTATATTCGGCTTTAATGCATTCATTATCCATATATTTCCATAAATTGTCCAATTTGCCTTTTTGTGAGATGGAAAAGATATTCTACAATTTTAGCCGGAGTATATCTGGCAAGAAAAGCGAGACAAGCAAAATCCATATCGGGGTCTCCATATGTGAAGTCCCCAAGGTCAATCCAATAGTCCTTGCCATCGGCACGGATGATGTTTCCCGGTGTTAAGTGCCCGTGGACAGGATACGGAATATCTTCCAAGGAGTCAAGA
>JAZRYB010000015.1:0-4705 GCA_045600565.1 Candidatus Cryptobacteroides sp.
ATTAAAAAAACGAGGTATTATGAAGACGAAAATTTACAATCTTATCATTCTGGATGCCAGCGGTTCTATGTCATCCATCGAGAAACAGGCAGTTGACGGAGTAAATGAAACCGTCCAGACAATACGCGAGGCTCAGAAGAAGCACGAGGACCAGGAGCATTTCGTAACTCTGGTGTCGTTCAATAGCTCAGAAACGAAGAAGATATATGACTGTGAACCGGCTGTCGGTGTGAAAGAGCTTGCTGCGGACGATTACAATCCCACCAGCTGCACCCCTCTTTATGATGCAATGGGCTTCAGCATCACGGAACTCCAGAAGAAACTGGAGAAAGACGACAAAGTCCTTGTGACCGTCATCACTGACGGCGAAGAGAACTCTTCAAGGGAGTATGACGGGAAGGCCATCAGTTCACTCGTAGACAAACTCAAGGGTGAAGGATGGGTATTCACATACATCGGAGCGAACCAGGACGTGGAGAAGGTTGCTGCAAGCATACACATCCACAACAGTATCAGTTTTGCTGCAACCGGTGTCGGAACATCTGCGATGTTCGCACGGGAAAAGAAGGCCCGCACTAGATTCTTTGACAGGCTGTCTGAAGCCGGCAATGAGGTGGACGCTTGTATGGCCGAAGACTACTTTGCCGACGACGACAAATAGTTCTTCTTGCGTATAAGAAGTTGCAACCTTGCGCGTGAGGTTGTATTTCCGGGGCAAAGCTCAGCGCCTTTGCCCCGTTTATCAATAATAATCACTAATTTTGAAATGTTATGGCAAAGTACAAAATCATAAAAGAAGATTGGTTTGACCACGAAGATACCACCGTGGGATATTACGATTCTTTGATAGAGGCCCAAACGGCACTTGATGCAATAAGAGAAAAGCAAGCTTCACAGTCTGAGCCGAAAGATAGCTATTATTTGTACGAGATTCCACAGGACGGCCACGAGCCGATGTCGTATGCTGAATGGCTGGGGATAGAGGATTATGGTCATCACGGGATAAAATAGTCTTGTTATCGTATCTGACGATTATGCAATACGACCTTTCCAGATTCATTGAGGCCCAGGAGTCGGAGTACTGGGGATATTCTATTGCCCTTCGCGAAATAAAGAATGGTAGGAAGGACTCCCATTGGATATGGTATATATTTCCACAGTTCCGGGAGTTTGGCCATAGCAGAATGGCCTTGCATTATGGGCTCGCAGATGTAAATGAAGCCGGGGAGTATCTGTCTCATCCTATCCTTGGCTCCAGACTGCGGGAAATCAGCAATGCGCTGCTGGAGCATTCCGGGAAAGATGTCGTTGACATTTTGGGAGACCTTGATGCAAAGAAAACGCGTTCGTGTATGACGCTGTTTGATTTCCTGTCACCGAATGATGTATTCGGGAAGGTTCTTGACACTTTCTACAAGGGGAAACGAGGCGGTAGGACGTTGAGGACAATTAAGAGATTTCTGGAAGAGAGTTGTCAATGACAGCTCTTTTCTGTTTCGGGGTGATAGAAAACGGGGGCAACGAGACACCATATAGGTAAATACAGATTGTTTAATTTCAAAAATGCAACGCTATGGGAATTTTGGATCTTTTTGGAGGTAGGAAGTCCAAGGAGGTTTCCGCTCCTCGCGAAAACAGAGAGGATCTCGGAGAAGATATGGAACTGGTCAACATTTCTCTCTATGGGTACTGGAAACCACGTTATTTGATTGACAAACGGAAGAACAAACGGATTGAGTTTATGAGCGAAAATGAGTGCTTCTGCACAGTGACACAAGATGATATCGACTGGGATTCTCTGGCTTCTTTAGATGATGACTGCATCAAAAGGGCAAGAAGTCTGGATATTCATTTCCCGACCATCATCTCATGTTTCCATAATGGTGTGGCCGAAGTTCGCTGGCAACTGAATCCGGATGGAATGTACTATATGGATGAAGACGGGTTCGGAATGTCTGATGATGAAGAGGTGAACATTTATGGTTTCATAGACCGTAAGGGAAAAGTGGTGTCAAAGTTCCGCCATATTCACAAGAATTGGGATTTGCTCAAGCAGATGCGGGCTGAGGCGGAGGCAATTGTAAAAGCAAAGGGAAATCGTAAGTGATAGGGCTATGAAAAATCGAGGATATTTGATTGTTGCCATTATGGCAATATTTGCCTTCTGCCTTTGCCGTCCTGCTGAAGTTTTTGCGCAGGATGACTACAATGTTAAGAAAGCTGCGGAATATACCAGGGAGGCAGAGTATTATCAGAAGAAGGCCCAAGGGTATTATCGTGAGGCTGAATACTATCTGAAGAAGGCGGAATCATACGAGCGCGAGGCTGCGTATTACACGAAAAAGGGAGATACCTACAATGCAAATACGCAGAGCAGGTATGCACGGGGAGCAAGGGACAATTATCAGACCCAGATGAGGTATGCCAAGAATGCCGAGGAAACGGCAGCTGATTACTTGAAGAGGGCGCGTGACGTGCTTCGCAGGTAAATGTCATCAGTAGTTACCGGAGTTTTGTTATATCCGGAAGAGTTGGTATCTTTGTAATCGTAATCCCCGGATGTCCCTGAGCAATCAAACATTCGGGTTTAGTCTTTTTATTGGGACATCACAACTGGAACTATAGAAAAGAAAATCATTTGATTTCAGAATAGCAAAGCATTTACTTTGACAAGGATGATGCAGCAGATTTTCGTAAATATATTTTGCAAAGTAAAAAAGAGTTGATAACTTTGCATCATCTCATTGACCATGGTGTTAAAGGAGGTCTCGGGGTCGCCACGGCGATCCTTGTTTTTTTATGCTCCCTCCTCTTCTTTCGCAGCGCGGGCCATAATATCCCTAATCAGTTCATCCGGAGTGAAGTCACGGTTTACCTTTTTCTTCCATTCATCATATTCCTTCTGACGTTTTTCAGCATAGTTCGGATAATCACCATAGAATGCGGTAAGCAATCGAACATAATCTTTGTGGACATACAGAACGACAAAATAGTTCTCACCATTATCGACTTCCAGCCAAATACAGACTCTATGGCCGTTTCGTCTGTCCTGCTCCCAGAATTTCAAACCGAGACTTTCCGTTTCCTCAATGGTCGGCCTGGCCCAAGGCATTCGCTCACAGCGGCGTAAATCAGGAAGCCGATTGTCTTCATCCAGTCCTGTATGCGTCATGTGATAAAAGGCATAGGGTCGGTCTTGATAGGCGGGATGATACCTGTAATGCAATTGGAACGTTCCAAAATGAGCCTTGTGTTTGATGAAGTCCTTTTCAAAGACTTCAAAGATTGCATCGATGAAGCGGCCGTAATCTCCTCCTAAATCTTCGAGGCAGATAATTCCGGGCAATGTTTCCAATGATACGGCCATTATTGTTCCCTCCCTTTCCAGATGAAGATGTTCATTTTGTCTTCCTTATACAGCGTGTTCTTTTTCAAAGAATAACCGGAACGTTCCCGGATGCGCTCTATTATGGCAACCTTAGCTGCGCTGGTATTCAAATCCCTCTGGGCATATATTACTGCTCCTACGAGGAAATCGGCGAGTTCAATCAGTTCCACTTCGTGAGAGCACACCTGCTGAATCTTTTTTACAACACCCCGGTCAAAATCATAGTGTGAATCGTTGAGGTATTTCTGGAGATTGAGAACCATTTTCTGACTTCTGGTGTCCTTGATATCTACGTAAACTTCATATCCGGAACGAGGCTCGATTATAGTCTTGAGCAAATCGAAATATGCCTTGAAGTACAAGGAATCTATCGAAAGCTTTGTCTGGAGAGACAAAACGGATTTGTCCGGAATGACAACACTACGGAAATGCAAATCGTCATCATCGAAAAAATAATCCAGGACATCAAGATAATAGTCCAATTGTGCAGGAGATACAGAACGCCATTTCAATTCGCGGAATGGCGGCATACCGTGTTTAACCTTCAATTCTCGCAACCTCTTGAATATCTCTGCCCTTTTCTCCTTCGGGCACCATACGGCGCCCAAAGCCATAGGCTTGATTCCGTCGTTAAGAAGATGGCAAGTTTCGTCGCAGTATACATTGTAGTCCATAGGCGCAATCATTTGTCTTGGCAAATTTAATAAATCTTTCATAGATGTAAGGCATAAAGAATACAGATTATCAGTGTTGTATGATTCCATCACCTCATCATCGCGCTCCGGAAGAGCGGGCTGGTGGAGGTGTCGTAGTATGCCGTCTCTATCGGGGCGAGGGCGGTGATATCGAGCGTGAGGATGCCGGACCCGTCATCCTTGGCCGGGATATTGAGGATATCCGCCATATCGTGGAACTGGAGGAGTTCTTTTGCAATGAGCGCGTCGGCACGGAATGATGCGGCTACAGGTTCATTACCCCGGATGCTGCTGCTGAAGGCGGTGTTGAGGTCGGCCACGGCGCGGCTGTTCACCACCTTGGATAGTATGGAGTCCCGCAGGTCATAGACGGTCTTGCCGGTGTCTGATGGGATGACGAAGGTTGAGGCTATGAGTGTGCTGCGGCGGTCTTCCGGACGGAGGTCGTCTTCCGTGAAGCGGCAGATTCTGCGGTTCCCGACAAGGGCACAGGTGAGGATGCGGCAGCGGGCGTCGCTGAAGCAGCGGTGGCCATCGGCGGTGTGCCAGCACTGGATGAGATATTCCGGATGGCGTGCGGTGTCGATGAGAAGGAGTTCTGCCCAGAGGGACTTGATGGTTT
>JAZRYB010000016.1:0-35400 GCA_045600565.1 Candidatus Cryptobacteroides sp.
CCTGCTGACGGTTAAATTGGCTTCTACGCATTACTACGACAGCCTGCCTACCACAGGCAATGCTTCGGGACGTGCTTTCCGCGATGTAGAACTGGAGAAACAACTGCTGCAAGAGGCTTATAAGATAGGTCTGGGTGCCCAATTCGGCGGCAAGTATATGGCACACGATGTCCGCATCGTCCGTCTTCCGCGCCACGGTGCGAGCTGCCCTATCGGCCTCGGCGTAAGCTGCTCTGCAGACCGCAACATCAAGTGCAAGATCAACAGTGACGGCGTCTGGATCGAGAAACTCGACGACAACCCTTCACAGTGGATCCCTGAGGAGCTCCGCAATGCGGGCGAAGGCGACGCTGTCAAGATCAACCTTGACCAGCCTATGAGCGAAGTCTGCAAGATTCTGACGAAGTATCCTATCGGAACCCGTCTCAGCCTCAACGGCACCATCATCGTCGGCCGCGACATCGCCCACGCGAAGATCAAGGCACGTCTGGATGCAGGCGAGGGAATGCCTCAGTACCTCAAGGAACACCCTATCTACTACGCTGGTCCTGCAAAGACCCCTGCCGGAATGCCTTGTGGCTCAATGGGACCTACAACTGCAGGCCGCATGGACCCTTATGTCGACGAGTTCCAGGACAACGGCGGCAGTATGATAATGCTTGCAAAGGGCAACCGCAGCCAGGCAGTCACTGATGCCTGCAAGAAGCACGGAGGATTCTATCTCGGCTCAATCGGAGGCCCTGCGGCCATCCTTGCTCAGAACAACATCAAGAGCATCGAGTGTGTCGAGTACCCTGAACTTGGAATGGAAGCGATCTGGAAGATCCGCGTCGAGAACTTCCCTGCCTTCATCCTCGTGGATGACAAGGGCAACGATTTCTTCGCTCAGTTCAAATAGTCCGCTGTATGAAGAAGTCCCTTCTGCTCGCGGCCGCCTTTGCCGTCGCTGCTGCCATAACCTGCGGCTGCTGCCATAAGGCACCTGCAGTCACTTCATCTGAAAGTATCCCTGAGGGTGAATTCGTATATAATCTCCCCTGCAAGGTGGTCGGCATCAATCAGGACAAGCCTGGCAAGAGCATCCTCTTCCTCTGGCTTCACGGCGGAGTGTCGGATGTTGCAAAGCACAGCCTCTTTGAATTCAATCACCTTGACTGCTGCGCAGCTGATGACAGCGTGATGAACTACCTGACAAAGAAAGGGATCAAGGCCATCGCCCTCTTCCCTGTCTGCCATCAGGCAAGCGTAGAGCACGCAGTCTCCTGGTATGACTGCTATCCCGATGTCAAGGCAATAATGGACGCCTACATCGACAAAGGATATGTGGATACTGACAGAATATATCTGGCGGGTTCCTCTGACGGCGGAGTCGGCACCTGGGACTATGTGGAGCACTATCCTGACTATTTCGCAGTGGCGATCTCCCAGTCCTGCAGCCGGCCTCACCAGACGGCTGTACCTGTGTATTTCTTCAATACCAGCAGCGAGAGTGACGCCACTGAGGCTGTCAAGGAGCTGACAGACCAAGGCTTCCCTATCTACTACAAGCGCTGCCCTGATGTCAAGCACGGCGGCGATGCGAAGGAATGTACGGAGGAGTTCCTCGACAAGTTCTTCTCATACAGGCGCTCGGACAGGGACTAAGCGGAAATCTGTCAATTCTCAAAAAAGAAGAGGTCGGGTCGACCTCTTCTTTTTTGTGGTATGAGCTGATTTCAGCAGCGGCAGGGTTTGGGGCGGAGCCCCAGTAACTCAGTTATCTGCTGAGGCAGTCGTTGCCGAGGGTGACGCCTGCGAGTTCGCCGGTGTGCTGGCCGTCGCGGATGGTCCAGACTCCGTTTACGAAGACGTGCTGGATGCCGGTAGGGAAGGTGTGCGGCTCTGCGTAGGTCGAGACGTCGGCGATGGTGTCAGGATTGAAGATGGTGATGTCTGCCGCATAGCCCGGGATGAGCTGGCCGCGGTCCTTCAGTTTGATGCGGGATGCAGGAAGAGCGGTGCACTTGTAGATTGCGGTAGGGAGGTCGATGATCTTCTTCTCGCGGACAATCTCGAAGAAGCGCGGGAATGTGCCGTATGAGCGCGGATGCGGAAGTTCCTTGCCGAGTTCGCCCTCAGGAGAATAGACGCTGCCGTCTGATGCCGGCATCGAGAGGCTGTGCGCATAGATCTTCTCGAGGTTCTCCTCCTTCATTGCGAAGGTGGCCTGGTTGACAGAGAGTTTCTCGGAGATGAGCAGGTATCGGATCATGCTCCACTCGTCCATTCCGGAAATCTTGCAGCATTCAGCGAGGTTCTTGCCTGCATAGATAGCATTTGCAGGGTCGCTGCAACCTGCTACCACAACCTGCTGAGGACCGCCGAATCGCTCGAGCCGGCTGTAAGCGTATTTCTTTATCTTCTCGCAGATTGCCGGGTTGTTGAGGCGTGCGTAGATGTCGGTTGAAGTGCCGTCGCGGAGTTCGATAGGAATGAATGAAGTGAATCCTGTCGAGAATGCTGTGTAAGGGTAGCGGTCGAAAGAGATGTCGATGCCCTCGGCCTTGGCGTCGTCAATCTTCTTGAGCATCTGGTCAATCTTGTCGAAGTTCGCCGGGTTCTGGGCCTTGAGGTGCGAGATTTCGAGGCGTGCGCCTGAGAGCCGGGCGGCTTCGATGGCTTCGTCCATAGCTTCGAGGACGCGGTCGTCCTCGTTTCTCATATGGATTGAATAGAGTGCGTTGTGCTTTGCGATGACCTTGTTGAGGGCGACCATCTCGCGGGTGTCGGAGTAGCAGCCCGGAGCATATTCAAGTCCGTAGGATATGCCCACCGCGCCCATCTCGAGTTCCATATCGAGGATGTCGCACATCTTCTTAAGCTGGTCGTCAGTTGCAGGTACATTGTATGGTCCCACAACTGCATCGCGGATGTCTCCGTGACCTACGAGCGAGGAGTAGTTGATGCCGATCTTTTTTGCTGACAGGGCGTCATAGAATCCGTCGATGTCCCTCCAGGCAGGATAGCCGTAGCGGGTCTTGTCCTTGCGCTTCTCCCACGCCTCGTCGGAATAGACGAACGGTGCGCCGCCGCAGTTTCCGCCTACTTCGCTGGTGATGCCCTGGAAGATACGGCTGTCGCCCTTAGGTGCAAGGAAAAGGTTGGTGTCAGTGTGGGTGTGGATGTCGATGAAACCAGGGGATACTGCAAGTCCCTGGGCGTCAAGGATTGTGGGGGCGTTCTTGCCGAGGTTCTTGCCGATGGCGGCAATCTTGCCGTCCCGGATGGCGATGTCGCCCTTGATAGGGGCCTTGCCGTCGCCGGTGTAGATTACACCGTTCTTGATGATGGTGTCAAACGAGTCTTTTGTCACTCCGCATCCCGGAAGGGTGCTGATGCCGAGTGCTGCCGCACCGAACGCTGTGGTTTTCAGGAAGTCTCTTCTGTTCATTGTTCTATGGTTTTGATATTGCTTGTTCTGAATACTGCCATCGAGTCCTGCAGCCCGTAAACCAGCATCCCCTCGAGGCCGCTGCGGCTCTCAAGGATGACGCGGGCCCTGTCCGGACCTGCCACCATCAACCAGGTGGCATAGGCGTCGGCGGTAGAGGCGTCCTTCGCAATCACAGTGGCACAAAGCAGGTTGTGGGTTACGGGCCTGCCAGTGGAAGGGTCAATGGTATGGGCGAACTTCTCGCCGTCCTCGATGTAGAATTTGCGGTAGTTGCCGGAGGTGACGATTCCGCAGTCCGTCACTTCAATGATTGTCTGCAGGTCCCGCCCCTCTTCCATATTGCCGTCTGTCGGACGGTCCAGCCCGATGCGCCAGCCAGTCCCTTTCGGGTTGACTCCGCGGCAGCGGATTTCGCGGCCGATGTCGATGAGATAGTCCTTGCAGCCAAGTGAATCCAGCAGCGCGGCGACCAGGTCGCAGGAGTACCCCTGCGCCACTGCGTTGAAATTCACCTTCATCCTGCTGTCTGCCTTTACAAGGTGGGTGCCGTCGGCGCGCTCTTCGAGCGAGAGGAGACCCATCCCGACAAACTGGAGGATGGAGTCCACGGCTTCCTGTGTCACAGTCCCCCTGTTCTGGAATCCGAAACCCCAGAGGTCGAACAGCGGCGCTGCGGAAGGGTCGAACATCCCGCCGCTCTCCTCCCAGACTTCGCGGGAGATGTTGAAGCAGTCTATGTACATCCGGTCGAGCGGAAGGTCCTCGCCGTCATTGATGCGGGAGAGCAGGGACCCCTTGTTGTATCCGCTCAGGGAGTTGTCTATTGCGGTGAGCCTGCTGTCGATAAGCGACCTTATCTGCCTCTGCCTGAAGGCGGGGGCGCTGCAGGTTACGTGGTATGTGCTGCCCTGGGCGAATCCCTCAATGAAGATATAATTGCCGTTGCTGCAGGAAGAAAGCAGCGACAGCATCAGAAATATCGGATGAACGGCCCAGAGGGCAATCCTGGTTCTGTGAATGGACATTCCGGTGGCACGGTTTTGGTTCAACGTGCCTCTTGCAAATCTACGATAAAATATGCACCTTTGCAAGTTGTAATCTGTATTACAAATGGAGATACTCAGAAAATTATTCTGTCTTATGGCGGTTGCCGCCCTTCTTGCAGCTGCTTCGGCTTGCGCTGAAGACGAGGAGGAGGAATTTGAGACTAAGAAATATATGTATGGCAGTGTCAGTTTCGACATACCTTCATATGTCCTCAAGGGCGAACTCGTCACTCTGACTGCATCCGGCATCATCACTCCGAATGATGTGAAATATAGATGGTATATCAAGGGCATCTATTCCGACTCACTCAACACTTCGAAGGTTACAGTCCGTTTCCCGGACAGCCTCGGCGTCTTTTCGGTGGCAGGCTATGCCTATTCCGATGAATATTATCTGAGCACAACCACAAAGACTGTCACCACGGTCGACACCGCTTTCAACGTATCTCTCAGCGGGCTCAGGGGGAGCGGTCAGTCTATAGTGGACGCAAGGGACGGCAAGAGGTACGGCTATGTGACCGTCGGATCGCTTGACTGGTTCTCTCAGAATCTCGCATATCAGAAAACAGGCATCCCATATGAGAATTCACCTGAGGCCTGGAGTCTCTTCGGAAGTTTCTACACCTGGGCTGAGGCCACCGGCGGCGTCTCCGCCTCAGGCCTGGGCTGCGGCCCTCAGGGCGCCTGCCCTGAAGGATGGAGTGTCCCTACAGCTGAGGACTGGGTGGACTTTGCAAGCGCAATCTCAGAAGTGGCAGTTCCTTTCATAGACTCCTGGAAAGGGCTCGGTGATGACTGCTCCGCTGACGCTTGTCTGAACGGTGAAAGGATGTGGCCTTTCTCGCCTGACAACCCTCATAAGAACACGGTGGGCTGGAATGCGATTCCTCTCGGCAATGCGACATCAGAGGCCGACAGTTTCAGCAACTATGGTTCATATGCCTTCTGGTGGGCATCCACTGAGAAGAACGCTGAGCAGGGCTACTACAGATATATCTACAAGGATCTTGACAGTTTCCCTGTGGCTGCAACAAGCAAGAGTGATTTCCGCGCCTCTGTCAGGTGCGTTCGAATGCATCCACAATTTTAGTCACAAGAGGGTGGCGGACGATGTCCTCCTTCCCGAACTCCACAATGCTTATTCCCTTGATGTTGCGGATCAGTTCGATGCCGCGCACAAGGCCTGACTGGCTCTTGTCAGGCAGGTCTATCTGAGTCGCGTCGCCTGTGACGATGAATTTGGCGTCGCACCCCATTCTTGTCAGGAACATCTTCAGCTGTCCGAGAGAGGTGTTCTGCGCCTCGTCGAGAATGACGAACGCTCTGTCAAGGGTGCGGCCGCGCATATATGCAAGCGGTGCAATCTGGATTGTGCCGTCTTCCATAAAGGACTGCAGCCTCTTGGCCGGGATCATATCGCCGAGTGCGTCATAGAGCGGCTGCAGGTACGGGTCCAGCTTGTCCTTCAGGTCTCCCGGAAGGAATCCGAGTCTCTCGCCGGCCTCCACTGCGGGGCGGGTGAGGATGATGCGCTTCACTTCGCGGTTCTTCAGTGCGCGCACTGCGAGCGCAATGGCTGTGTAGGTCTTGCCGCTTCCTGCAGGGCCCAGGGCGAACAGCAGGTCATTCTTGTAATATTCACTGACAAGCCTTTTCTGGTTCGGCGTGCGTGCCTTGACAGGTCTTCCTTCGTTGCTGTACACAATTATGCATTCCCTGTCTTCTGACAGGTCCACCGGCCCTGCTTCAGCATTGCTGCCTGAGCCGTCGAAAAGAGATTCGACGTCGTATTCCGTAAGATTGTTCTTTGTGAGCCTTTTCCTGACAAGGAGATTGATCTTCTCCTCGAAGCTGTCCAGTTCATCCTGCGGCCCGACGAGCATTATCTCAGCGCCGCGCGCCACGGCCTTTATCTTCGGGAAGTGGCTGGCAAGGATGTCAAACAGCCTGTTGTTGACTCCGTAGATGTCAACCGGGTCGATTTCTTCAAGAACAATCTTTTTCTCCATACAATATTACTCTATTCCGAATTTCATTTTGATCGCCTCCCACTCGCGCTCCATCTTGTCATACTCCTCCTTCACGAGGAATTCATCCCTGCGCCCGACCCATTCCTTGACCGGCAGCACCACATAGTTCTGCTCCAGCATCCCTTTCCTGGCGCACCAGAGATATGTCGGCTTCGGGTCGACGGCCCTGACAGAGCCGTCATCATCCCTTACGAGCTTCATTTCGAAAAGCATCCCTATCTGGGCGTTGGGCACGCTCATATTGGATACGAAGTTGCCGAGCGACCAGACAGTCACAGGGCAGGGAGTGCTTTCCACTGCCTGCACAACGTGAGGGTGGCCGCCTATGATGGCATCCACTCCGCACTGGCAGAGGTACTCCGCCCACCACTTCTGGCCCGCGTTGAAATCCAGGTGATACTCCTCGCCCCAGTGGGGCATCGCAATGATGTAGTCGGCCTTCTGCTCCCTGGCTCTCTCAACCGCTGCTCTGACGCCTGCGGTGTCCATAGTGCTGACCCGGTATGGTGCCGGTACAGGCAGCCCGTTTGTGCCGTAGGTGAAGTTTATGATGGCAATCCTTATCCCTTTGACAGAGACTGTGAGAGGATATTTTTCCAGTTCTTCGCCTTCGGAACGGTAGAACCCCGTGAAAGGGACCCCCATCCGGGAGTAGATGGTGTAGGTGCTGTCCATTCCGGCAAGCCCCTTGTCGCAGATGTGGTTGTTGGCGGCAAGGAAAAGGTCCACTCCGCTGCGTAGGGTCTCATAGGCGACTGCCGGAGGGGCTGAGAACTGCGGATAGCCTGTATATGGGCGGACACCGACAGGAAATTCCATATTTGCGACGACGAAGTCGGCCGAGTCGAAGAATGGCCTGACATATTTGAAGCAGTCGGAATAGTCGTATGAACTGTCGGCTGCAGGGTCGGCGCCAGCCCTGAGCGCTGCAGTGACTTGCGGGTGATGTGACATCACGTCCCCGATGAAAGCGAGCCGGACGGTGTCGGCGCTCTGGGCGCGGGCGGCAAGGCAGGCGGCCAAGCCTGCGAGCATAATGAGAATCCTCTTCATTTCAGATGTAAAGATACTATTTTTCTAACTTTTATGCTATCTTTGTAGAATTAGCGAACAATACTCTATGAAGAACACCGTTTTTACAGAAAAGCACATCGCGCTGGGTGCGAAGATGGCTCCGTTTGCAGGCTTCAATATGCCTATTCAGTATACAAGCATCAATGAAGAGCACGCCTGTGTCCGTGAAGGCGTCGGCGTTTTCGACGTTTCACATATGGGTGAGATCTGGGTCACCGGCCCCAAGGCTCTCCCGTTCCTCCAGTATGTCTCCTCAAACGATGTTTCAGTGCTTTTCCCGGGCAAGGCGCAGTACACCTGCTTCCCTAACGGCAAAGGCGGCATCGTGGATGACTTCATCGTCTATTGCTTCAGCACGGAGAAATATCTCCTCGCAGTGAACGCCGCCAATATCGAGAAGGACTGGAACCATCTCTGCAGCTTCGCCCCTTGCTTCGGGCTGGAGATCGGGAAGGACCTCGTGAACGCCTCTGACCAGACCTGCCAGCTAGCAATCCAGGGCCCGAAGGCCCTCGAGGTGATGCAGAAGCTCTGCAAGGAGGATATCGTTTCTATGGAATACTATACTTTCAAGCAGATTGAAGTGGCAGGCATCCCTGACGCAATCTTCTCCACCACAGGTTATACCGGCAGCGGTGGATGCGAGGTGTATGTCCCTAACGAATACGGCGACCAGCTCTGGAATGCAGTGTTCGAGGCAGGCGCAGAATTCGGCATAAAGCCTATCGGCCTCGGCGCACGCGACACTCTCCGTCTTGAAATGGGATTCTGCCTCTATGGCAACGATATCGACGACACCACCTCACCTCTCGAGGCAGGCCTCGGCTGGATCACCAAGTTCAACGATGTGAAGGGTGACTTTGTGGACAAGCAGTATCTCCTCGACCAGAAGGCTGCCGGCATCAAGCGCAAACTCGTCGGCTTCGAGCTCGTCGACCGCGGCATCGCACGCCACGAGATGCCTGTCTGCGACGCGGCAGGAAACAGAATCGGCCACGTCACCTCAGGTACAATGGGTCCGACCGTCAAGAAAGCAGTTGGCATGGGTTATGTAGATGTGCCTTACAACAAAGTTGGCAGCGAGATTTTCATAGAGGTTCGCGGAAAGCTCCTGAAGGCAGTCGTTGTCAAGACACCGTTCTACAAGAAATAGCATTGAAAAGAACATCATTCTTTCTGATTACAATGTTCTGTGCGGTGAATCTCGCCGCACAGAATTTTAATGTGGCCACGTCACTGCGTCGCCACGTGGACAGGCTCTGCTCCGAGGAGTTCTCCGGAAGGAAGGCGGGCACAGAGGGCGAGCGCAAGGCCGCTTCGTATATCTTTGACGCTCTCGAGGAGGCCGGGGCTGTTATGCTGACCGACAGGGGAGGCCAGGATTTCAAAATCGTAAACGGCGATCAGGAGATTGCCTCTATGAACATCGTAGGCATTGTCGAGGGATATGACGAGAATCTGCGCGGCGAGTATATAGTGGTCGGGGCCCATATGGACCATATGGGAGTCAATCCGCTGACAGTCAACGGCAGGAAGACCACGCAGCTCTATCCGGGGGCGGATGCCAACGCTTCCGGAGTGGCTATGATGATAGAACTCGCGAAGCTTGTACGCGACAACTCCTGGATGTTCCCTCGATCAGTGATCTTCGTCGCTTTCGGTGCAGCGGAGTGCGGCCTTGCCGGTTCCTGGTATTTCGCCAACCGAGCCTTTGAGCAGATCGGCCAGGTGAAAGCTATGGTCAATCTCGATATGATAGGCCGCGGCGACGAGAAGAATCCTTTCCAGGTCTTTTCCCAGATGGCTCCCGGGGATTTCGATTATCTGATTGCCAGGACGATGGAGGAACCTGTCGGACAGGCACCCGTATTCGCTGCATCTGTACTTGCGGCGTCGGATTACCTTCCGTTCTATGAAAAGAAGATACCTGTGGCCCATTTCACCACTGGAATGACAAGGGAGTACCAGACCGTACGGGACGTACCGTCCCTCGTCCTCTACGACAGGATGGAGAACGAGTGCTGTTTCATATACCATTTCCTCAAGGTCCTTGCATCACAGGAGGATATCCCTGCCATCGGCTCCGCTCAGAGCGGAAAGATGGGCGAGGAGAGGGTATATTCGCCATCCGAATGTGACGTGCGCCCTCAGTTCTTCCACTCTGACGAGCGCCATTTCCTCGAAAGCTGGGTCTACAAGTACCAGAGATATCCGAAGGCTGCGGTCGAGCATAACATCAAGGGAACCGTGCTGGTCAGCTTCATTGTCGAGAAAGACGGCAGTGTCACGAACGTGCAGATAGAGCGCGGTGTCGACGAGCTCCTTGACGACGAGGCGATAAGGGTCATTTCAGTCTCCCCTAAGTGGATTCCGGGGCAGGTGAAGGGTTCCAAGGTCCGCACGCGCATCACAATTCCGGTGGAATTCCGTCTTGCAAAGGATTCAGGGGGCTTCAAGCTTCGAAAATAAAGAGTAATGCTTATATTTGCAGTTTCAAAGAAACTGGCAAATGGATTACAATTTCATCGAGATCGAAAAGAAGTGGCAGGCCTACTGGGCGGAGCACCACACATTTGAAACAAAGACTGACCCTTCAAAACCTAAATACTATGTCCTGGATATGTTCCCGTATCCTTCAGGAGCGGGCCTTCACGTCGGACATCCGCTGGGTTACATAGCAAGCGACATCTACAGCCGCTACAAGCGTCTCAGGGGCTTCAATGTGCTTCATCCTATGGGATATGACGCGTTCGGTCTCCCTGCCGAGCAGTATGCCATCCAGACAGGCCAGCACCCTGCAAAGACCACAGAGCAGAATGTGGCCCGCTACCGTCAGCAGATGGACCGCATCGGCTTCAGCTATGACTGGTCACGCGAGGTCAGGACCTGCGACCCTGACTACTACAAGTGGACACAGTGGGCTTTCCTGCAGATGTTCAACCACTGGTATAATCCTGATACCCAGAAGGCTGAGCCGATTGAAACTCTGATTGACAAATTCAGGGCTGAAGGCAGGTGGGACAATCTCTCCGAGAAGGAGCAGTCCGATCTCCTGATGGATTACCGCATCGCATATCAGGGTGAGACAGCAGTCAACTGGTGCCCTCAGCTTGGAACCGTACTCGCGAATGACGAGGTCAAGGAAGGCCTTTCCGTACGCGGCGGATATCCTGTGGAGCAGAAGATGATGAAGCAGTGGCAGCTGCGCGTCTCAGCATACGCCGAGCGCCTTCTTGCCGGACTCGACGAGATTGACTGGACCGATTCCCTCAAGGAGATGCAGCGCAACTGGATCGGCAAGAGCCAGGGCGCCGAAATGGTCTTCAAAGTATATAACGGTGACCAGGAGTATGAGATGACAATCTTCACTACCCGCGCCGACACAGTGTTCGGAGTCACCTTTATGGTGCTTGCGCCCGAGAGCGAGTGGGTCTCGAAGCTGACCGCTCCGGAGCAGAAAGAGGCTGTCGAGGAGTATCTCGCAATGGCGAAGAAGAAGACAGAGCGCGAGCGTATCGCCGAGACCCGCAAGGTCACCGGTGTCTTCAGCGGCTCCTACGCAGTCAACCCTCTCACTGGCGACCGTGTTCCGGTCTGGATTTCAGAATATGTGCTTGCAGGCTATGGTACAGGTGCCATTATGGCGGTCCCTGCCCACGACAGCCGCGACTATGCATTTGCAAAGACCTTCAATCTCCCTATAATCCCGCTCATAGAGGGCTGCGACGTCTCCGAGGAGAGCTTTGATGCGAAGGAGGGCGTGATGTGCAATTCCGGCTTCCTTACCGGAATGACCGTCAAGGAGGCTATCCCTGCAGCGATCGACTATATCGAGAGCAATGGGCTCGGCCGCCGCAAGGTCAACTACCGCCTTCGTGACGCTATCTTCAGCCGCCAGCGCTACTGGGGCGAACCGTTCCCGATCTACTACAAGGACGGAATACCTATGCCGGTCGATGAGGCGGACCTTCCGCTTCAGCTGCCTGAGGTTGACAAATATCTCCCTACAGAGACAGGCGAACCTCCATTGGCACGCGCAAAGGACTGGACATACAAGGGATATCCTCTCGAGACCAGCACTATGCCGGGCTTCGCCGGCAGCAGCGCATACTATCTCCGCTATATGGACCCTCACAATGACGAGGCTCTCGTCAGCCGTGAGGCGGATGAGTACTGGCGCAGCGTCGACCTCTATATCGGAGGTACTGAGCACGCTACAGGGCACCTCATCTATTCCCGCTTCTGGAACAAGTTCCTCTGCGACCTCGGATATGTCTGCGAGCAGGAACCGTTCCGCAAGCTCATCAACCAGGGAATGATCCAGGGCAGGAGCAGTTTCGTATACAGAATCAAGAACACCAACACATTTGTCTCCTGCGGCCTCAAGGAGCAGTACGACACCACCGAGATCCACGTGGACGTCAATATAGTCAGCAACGACCGTCTCGACATCGAAGCGTTCAAGGCCTGGCGTCCTGATTTCGAAAATGCTGAGTTCATCCTCGAGAACGGCGAGTACATCTGCGGATACGCCGTGGAGAAGATGAGCAAGTCGATGTACAATGTGGTCAACCCTGACAATGTCTGTGAACGCTACGGAGCCGACACCCTCAGGATGTACGAGATGTTCCTCGGCCCGCTCGAGCAGTCCAAGCCTTGGGACACCAAGGGCATCGACGGCGTGCACAGATTCCTCCGCAAGCTCTGGAAGACCTATTTCGACGGCGAAGAGCTCGCAGTTACAGATGAAAAGGCCACTCCTGCCGAACTCAAGGCCCTCCACAAACTGATTGGAAAGGCCGCCGACGACATCGAGCACTTCTCATTCAACACCACTGTCAGTGCCGCGATGATCGCCCTCGGCGAACTCAGCGATCTGAAGTGCCGCAAGCGTGAGATCCTCGAACCGCTCATCATCGTCCTCAGCCCGTTCGTCCCTCATATCGCCGAGGAGATTTGGCAGAGGCTCGGGCACAATGAAAGCGTCTCATTCGCTTCATATCCGGAATATGTGGCTGCCTATACAGTCGAAGACAGTGTGACATACCCTGTCCAGTTCAACGGCAAGATGCGTTTCACCACCTCACTGCCGAAGAGCCTCACACCTGCTGAGGTCGAGGAGGCGGTCAAGGCGGACCCTTCAACGGCGAAATACCTGCAGGGCGGGACAATCCGCAAAGTGATTGTGGTCCCTGGCAAGATCATCAACATCGTAGTCAGCAAGTAATGTCACGCAAGAAGATACTCTCGACCCTCAAGTCCTATCTCATCATTTTTTTCGGCCTCGTGCTCTACACACTGGCGTGGACTGTGTTCATCATCCCTAACAAGATGGTGGGCGGCGGAGTCACAGGTATTTCCTCAATCATCAATTACTGCACTGGCTTCGACATCAGCTACTCGTTCTTCATCATCAACGGAATTCTCCTCGCCATTGCCCTCAAGGTGCTTGGAGGCGGATTCGGAATGAAGACAGTTTTCGCCCTTGTGGTCACTACGGTCCTGCTTAAGGTGGAGCCGATGCTCATAGACCCGGAGTTCATCCAGGAGTTCGCGGTGGTCAACGGCAAGCTTCTCTGCGCCATCATCGGCGGTGTGCTTTCCGCATTCGGCATCTCGCTCACCTTCTCTCAGGGAGGCAGCAGCGGCGGCACCGACATAATAGCCCTGATGATAAACAAGTACAGGGCAATCTCCCCGGGACGTGCCATCCTTGTGATGGATATCATCATCATTGCCTGCTCGCTCTTCATCCCGACCGATGGAAGCTGGAGCGTCAGGGTGGCAACCGTTTTCTATGGTTATGTCATAACCGGAGTCAGCAGCATCAGCCTCGATCTCTTCATCTCAGGCACTAAGCAGTCCGTGCAGATTTTGATTTTTTCGAAAAACTACGGGAAAATCGCGGACCGTATTGCAAGCGAGATGCATCGTGGCGTGACCCTTCTCAACGGCGAGGGATGGTATACAAAGAATGACCAGAGCATCCTCCTGGTAGTTGCCCGCAAGCACGAATTGAAGGTGATACTCAATATGGTACGCGAGGAGGACCCGACTGCTTTCCTCTCTGTAGGCAGCGTGATGGGAGTGTACGGACAAGGTTTCGAAACCATCAAGAAATAGTACCGATTCGCATCTGCGTCCGTTTTTTTGGGAACAGGCGACGGATTAGATGGCGGTTATATGATTAATTCGTATAACCGCTTTTTTGTTGATAGCTTCGTTCAAAAAACCGATATGAACGAATGGCTCTTTATTATTCTCTACATTCCGCTCATCGGAGCGATTGCATTTTTCATCATCCTCTTCTACAGGAAAGAGAGGCGTCAGGCGGAAGCCGACACTATCTCCGCAAGGAAGTATCCCTATCTTGAAAAGCCGCTGTTGGGCGCTAATATGCTCGGGGACAATGCCGAGCCCGGAAAGGATTCCGAACTGGAGGAACTCTACGAGCGGCTTGTGACATATGTCGAGCGGGACAAGCCCTTTCTGGATCCGGATATACGGGTGGCGGACGTGGCGGAGAAACTTTACACTAACAAGAACTATCTCGCCCAGTCCATAAGGATATGCGGCAAGACCAATTTCGTCCAGTTGATAAACAGCTACAGGGTGCAGGAGGCGATGAAGATCTATGCGGAAAACACCTCCCTTACCATTACCCAGCTATGCCGCCGCGTGGGTTTCAAGTCAATGACCACATTCAACTCCGCCTTCACGCGTTTCTCTGGCTATACTCCTGCTGAATGGTGCCGCGAGTACCGCAAGTGCAATGAACAGTAGCCTGTATCCACGGCTTGTGAAGGTGATGGTCGAGAAGCGGCTGTTCCTGAATCAGGACCTCACGAGGGGGGATCTTGCGACTGCCGCCGGCACTAACCGCACCTATATCTCCCGGGTGCTTGCCCAGCACGGCACCTGTTTCTATGACTTCGTCAACTCTTTCCGCCTGCAGTATGCTCTCGGGCTCCTGATGAGGGAGGAGTTCCGTCAGACTCAGATTGAGGAAATTGCTGTGATAAGCGGTTTCGTAGATGGCAAGATGTTCAACAAGTGCTTGAAAAAAAGCGCCGGCTTCACTGCCGGCGCTTATCGTGAATATGTGCTGGAAGAGCCTAGAGTTCAACCATAGTAGGCTTGACCATATTCTTAGGGTCGAGAATCTTGTCAAGCTGTGCCTTGGTGAGGAGTTTCTTGTCGAGTACGAGCTGGTATACGCTGCCTCCTGAAACGAGGGCTTCCTTGGCGACCTCTGTGCAGGCTGCATAGCCGATGTAAGGCTTGAGGGCGGTGACGATACCGATGCTGTGTTCAGCGAGCTCCTTGCAGTGCTTCTTGTTGGCGGTGATGCCGTCCACGCACTCTACGCGGAGGGTGTTGAGGGTGTTGGTCATCCAGGTCATTGACTCTACGAGGGATTCTACGAGTACAGGCTCCATTACGTTGAGCTCAAGCTGTGCTGCCTCGGAAGCCATTGTGATGGCGGTGTCGTTGCCGATGACCTTGAAGCATACCTGGTTGGTGACCTCAGGGATGACAGGGTTCACTTTGCCCGGCATAATTGAGCTGCCCGGCTGCTTCGGAGGAAGGTTGATTTCGCCGATACCTGTGCGCGGACCTGATGAGAGGATGCGGAGGTCGTTGCATATCTTCGAGATGCGGATGGCGATGTTCTTCAGCTCAGCGTGGTAGCGTACCATGCAGGATGTGTCGTTGGTTGCTTCGATGAGGTCCTTTGCGAGAGAGATTTTCCAGCCTGTGATCTCCTTGATGTGCTTTGTGCAGGACTCTGCGTAGCCCGGCTCGGAGGTGATGCCTGTTCCGATGGCGGTTGCGCCCATATTGATGACGAGGAAGTCCTGAGCTGCTGCGTCAAGTTTCTTCATCTCAGTCTCGACTGCTGTCGCGAATGCACCGAAAGTCTGGCCGAGAGTCATAGGGACAGCGTCCTGAAGCTGGGTGCGGCCCATCTTGATGACAGATGCGAACGCTCTCTGCTTTGCTCTGAAGGCCTTTGCGAGAGCCTTGAGGGATACCATAAGATCCTGGTGGATCATATAGAGACCGAGATGCATTGCGGTCGGGTATGCATCGTTGGTAGACTGCGCCATATTGACGTGGTCATTCGGGTGGATGAACTGATATTCACCGTGCTTCTTGCCGATGATCTCAAGAGCCCTGTTGGCGATGACCTCGTTGGCATTCATATTCATTGAGGTGCCGGCACCGCCCTGGATCATATCGATAGGGAAGTGTTCGGTGTGCTTGCCTTCCATCAGTTCCTTGCAGGCTGCTACTACTGCGTCCTTGATTTCGTCTGAAACGAGTCCGAGTCCGTGGTTTGCCAGGATGGCGCCCATCTTGACGATGCCGAAAGCCTTGATGAACTCAGGGTGGTCACCGAGGAGGTTGCGGCTGATGTCGAAGTTTTCGATGCAGCGGAGAGTCTGAACTCCGAAGAGTGCTTCCATTGGAACGTCTTTGTTGCCGAGAAGGTCATGCTCGGAACGGGTCTTGCCGGATGTCTTGAATTTGTACTGAATCATGATATTATTAAGTGTTAAAGGATTATGCAAAGAATTTTTCGATTTTCTTGAGTGCTGTCGGCAGCGCGAAGATTGCCACCCTGTCATAAGGGCGGATTACAGTGCTGCCCACGGCAATTATTGTCTCATTGCCGCGTATGATGCCGCCTATCACGGCGTCGGAAGGGAAGTTGAGGTCCCGGACAGGGGCCTTGGTGATCAGGCTCCCCGGGTTGACGATATATTCAAGCACCTCGGCGTCGGAGCCGTTGAGCACCTTGATGGTGCGTACCTTGTTGCTGAGGGTGAACCTGAAGATGCGGCCTGCGGTGATGAGCTTCTTGTTGATGACTGCGTCCACGCCCATTCCTTCTGCAAGCTTGATGTATTCGATGTTTTCGACCTCGGCGATAGTCTTCGCCACGCCCATCTTCTTGGCAGCGACGCAGGCGAGGATGTTGGTCTCCGAGCTGGAGGTCACGGCCACGAATGCGTCGCAGCTCTTGACATCCTCCTCATAGAGGAAGTCGGAGTTGCGGCCGTCACCGTTGATGACCAGGGTGCGGTCGAGACTTTCGGAGAGCGCCTCACAGCGGTCCTTCCTGATTTCGATGATCTTCACGAATTCCGCCGTCTTCTCGAACTGCTGAGCCACAAGCTCTCCGATGCGGCCTCCGCCGAGGATTGTAAGGCGCTTTATGTCGATATAGTCCTTGCCCGAATATGACATCAGTTCAGGGACAAAGTCCTTGCGGGCGATGAAATATACCAGGTCTCCGCGCTTGAACATTATCCTCTTGCTCTGCGGGATGATGGTCTCGTCGCCGCGAGCTATCGCCACTGTCCTGAACGGCAGGTTCTCCGCAGTGTACGGGAAATCGACCATACTCTTGTTGACCATCTTGGAGTTCTCATTGAGGCGGAATACCACCAGCTGCAGCTGCCCGTGGGCGAAGTCCATGAACTCGGCCATATCGGACTGCTTGAGCAGGCCGCTGATCTCAGACGCGGCAATCTTCTCTGGGTAGAACAGCAGGTCGATGCCCATTTCGGTGAACATCAGCTTGTTGTCGTAGTTCAGGTATTCGGCGTTGTTGATTCGGGCAGTAACTTTCTTCGCACCCATCTTCTTGGCGATCAGGGCACAGACAAGGTTGACGTCCTGCTCCTTCGCCGGGCTGACCGCGACGAACAGGTCCGCCGTCTCGACACCCGCGGCCTTGAGTATGCTGATGGAAGTGGGATTCCCCTGGACGGTAAGCACGTCCATGCTCTCGCTCACGAGCGCAAGCCTCTCCTCGTCGTTGTCGATGATTGTGATTTCGTGGTAGCCCTCACTGAGCATCTTCGCCAGATGGCAACCGACTTCTCCTGCTCCTGCAATGACGATTTTCATAGTTATGCTTTTAATGGAGCTCCGCTCCGATAAGTGTCATGAATTCGCTCCTGGTGCGGCTGTCCTTGAGGAACGCGCCTGTGAATGCGGAGGTGGTGGTCACGGAATTCTGCTTCTGGACGCCGCGCAGCTGCATACACATATGCGACGCCTCTATGACCACCGCAACGCCGAGAGGATTGAGGGTTTCCTGGATGCAGTCGCGGATCTGGACTGTGAGGCGCTCCTGAACCTGGAGCCTTCTGGCAAAGGTCTCGACCACGCGGGCGATCTTGCTGAGTCCGGTGATATAGCCGTTGGGGATGTATGCTACGTGGGCCTTGCCGTAGAAAGGCAGCATATGGTGCTCGCACATAGAGTAGAGCTCTATGTCCTTGACAACGACCATCTGCTGGTACTCTTCCCTGAACATTGCAGAGCGCAGAATCGCAGCCCCGTCCTCCTCGTAGCCTTTGGTGAGGAACTGCATCGCCTTTGCCACACGGACAGGGGTCTTCAGAAGACCCTCGCGGCCGCTGTCCTCTCCGAGAAGCCTCAGTATCTCTTTATAGTGGGACGCAAGCTCTTCAGTCACTTTCTCGTCGTATTGTTCCAATTTGGTGTATGACATAGCATATCTCTAAAATTAAAGCAAGTTAGTAATAATATTTGGAATAACCTCAATAATATGACACAACTGCTTGGTCTGGAAATTGCAGCAGAGCCGCTTCGCGCCGATAATGTGTAATTGGAGGAATTGAGATGAGAGAAATTATCCGCCTGGCTGGCGTGAAGAAGCATTACTGCGTGGACCGGCAGGTTGTCCGTGCCCTTGACGGGGTGGACTTGACAATCAGACAGAATGACTATGTTGCCGTGATGGGCCCTTCGGGCTCCGGGAAGTCAACCCTGATGAACATCCTCGGATGCCTCGACACGCCGACTGAAGGAGTGTGCCTTTTCAACGGCGAGGATGTGAAGGGTATGGATGACGACAGGCTGTCGTCAGTGCGTGGCAGGGAGATTGGTTTTGTGTTCCAGTCGTTCAACCTGCTGCCGCGGCTGACATCGGTGGAGAATGTGGCTCTGCCGCTGGTGTATGCAGGGGTGCCGCGTGAAGAGAGAATGAAGCGTGCGGAGGCTGCACTGGAAATGGTCGGACTGATTGACAGGAAGAACCACAAGCCTTCGGAACTGTCTGGCGGACAGCAGCAAAGGGTGGCGATTGCGAGGGCGCTTGCCGGTGCCCCGTCGATGATTCTGGCTGACGAGCCGACAGGCAATCTGGACAGCAGAACATCCGTTGAAATAATGAAACTTTTTGATGAGATTCATCGTAAAGGAAATACAATAATACTGGTGACGCACGAGGAGGACATAGCGCTCTATGCCGAGCGCGTGATTACAATCCGTGACGGCCTTATTGAGAACAGTTATGAAAATATACACCAAGACCGGTGATACCGGAACAACATCGCTGGTAGGCGGCAAGAGGGTGAGCAAGGCCTGCCCCCGCGTCTGCGCATACGGTGACCTCGATGAACTGATCAGCCTTCTCGGAGTGCTGAGATGCGCTGCATCCGACTCCTATCCTTTGAGGCGGATTCAGATACACCTGATGAATGTAAGCGCACAGCTGGCGTCTGACGGGACCTCTGCGAAACTGAAACCTCTTGATGCCGGAGAGACGGCCTTCCTCGAGAGTGAGATCGACAGGATGACAGAGGAGCTTCCAGCGCAGACAGCCTTCATCCTGCCGGGCGAACCATACGCCGCATCGCTCTGCCACGTGGCCAGGACAGTGTGCCGCAGAGCTGAGAGAAGTGCAGTCGCAATTGAGGATATTTCAGAGCAGGATTCATTGGCAATCAGCTATATAAACCGCCTCAGCGACTATCTCTTCACCCTTGCCCGGCACATAGCCTTCAAGGCCGGGGTGAAGGACGATTTCTGGCTCCCAAAATAAATTTGGAGTTAAGCTTTTTTTTATACCTTTGAACCCTCTTTAACGGAAAATTCATTTTAAACTATAAAAAAATGTATTGGACACTTGAACTCGCATCCAAACTTGAGGATGCACCTTGGCCAGCCACCAGAGAAGAATTGATAGACTATGCCACACGTTCAGGAGCTCCTCTCGAAGTGATCGAGAACCTTGAAGACCTTGAAGAAGACGGCGAGGTTTATGAATCCATCGAGGACATCTGGCCTGATTACCCAACCAAAGATGACTTCTTTTTTGATGAGGAGGAATACTAAACTGTAAAATAGTATATAACTGCGCTGAAAACAGCGAGTTATTAAATTTCCCACTGCGACCTCCGGGCCGCAGTTTTTGTTTCTACCCGGCAATGGAGGACAGTATATGACGGGTAGGATTTTTTATTTTTTCCAAAAACATTACTACCTTTACGCTGTTATTCGTAACTCCCGACATAGTAAAAATAAGATGAAACTGAAGCAAGGCGCAAAGAATGTACTTCACTTTGCGGTGAAGAATAAAAAGCCCAATGAACAGGGCCAGGTGATGCTTAATATGGTTTTCACGGTAGAGGGTAAGCCCGTTTCAAGGTCGACTGGGATACGCATTTTCCCATCGGATTTCAATGCGAAGACACAGAAGGTATCGTCAAAGGCAAAGGACTCTGTTCGCCTTACCAGGAGACTGGAAAAAATAAAAGGAGATTTTCAGGATGCACTGGACTCATATAATGGTAAGCTGACAGCAGAGATTGTGGGCAAGATGATGGACGGAACATATTCTGCGAAGTCTGATCCACGGAAAATAGATTTCTTCGAGTATGCGCTTGCCTACTATAAAGATGTCCTCTATGCTGGAGGAGAGGGTAAATTGTCGTATTCGACATATTATAATGCCACGCAAAGCCTTCTGGACTTTCAAGACTTCTGTAAGAGGGAACTCAAGAACCCTTTTTTTGCCATGTCCGATATGGATATCGATATCGTTAATAGGTTCATTTCAGATTGCAGGAACCGGAAACGTCCGAATTCGCCTGCGACAATAAATCATAAACTTACTCCAGTTGTTAAAACAGCCAGATATGCAGCCAGCAATGATCTTATGAAGAACAAGGTTGTTGAGGCAATCTCGCAGTCATATCTATCAGAAAAAACGAAATATGAATCTGAACTGGATCCCGAGGATAAAGTGGTGAGATACCTTACAGATGAGCAAATGCAGCAATTCGTCAATCTGTACTGGGAGGTTAAGTATAATAAGACACGGGAGGTAATGGATATGTTTCTATTCTCATTTTATGCATGTGGGCTGAGGGTCTCAGACGTGCTGACTCTTGAATGGGGGCATATTGACATGAAACAAGGTATGATCCAAAAGTTGCTCGTGAAAACGAAGAATCGGATTTCAATCAATCTATCACCTGCGGCCCTGGAAATATTGTCTCGGTGGAAGGGACGTTATCCTAGATTTGTGTTCGGACGGTTGTCAAGTGGATTCAATGTGTCTGACCCTCAGTTACTGAAGGAAGAGATAGGTCGGAAAAATCGGAGTATTGTCACTTCATTGCACTCACTTGGGGAGAAAATGAAATTACCGTTTAAGCTGTCCATGCATGTAGCCCGTCACACCTTTGCAGTCAAAGCGCTAAAAGAGGGAGTCTCAGTGCATATGATCAGCACCCTTATCGGTGATTCTGTGGCAACGACCGAGAAGATTTACGCTGAATTCTTGCCTAAGACGCTGGATGATGCCATTACTACCAAGCTGTCGTTCGAGTTCAAGCCCGTGAAAAAATAAAAGGCTGGCCTGAATTCCTTCCAGTCGTTTCCCGTCTTTAGCTATCGTTGCCCTCCTCATATTGAATCCGAAAAGCAACAGGTCTGTCGATCTGGCCTTCCTCTTTATCTGGTACTTGTCGTAGAGTGACTGGAGCGTCTGGTTCAGCTCCTTAATGGTGACCCTTTCACCTGACTTGTATATACTGTGTAGTTCTTCTTGGATCATATTGCGTGTAAATTGATGCGTTTATATTACTAAAGGACAAGGTCTCACGGAAATTAGCATTTTCCCAATCCTCATTGGTAACTTCATTCACTAGCAACCTGATGTCCGCGACAAATTCATATTTCTTGTTATAGTGATCTGAGAATTGCTTCCCCATCTGTCTCTGTAGTATATAAGACGTAACGTCTGAAATATCAGAAAGAGTATCAAGCCAGACTTTATGTGTGGGATCACAGATGGTGTAAACATTGGGGAGTGATCTATAATTGCCGTTGATCTCGTATTTTCTATTCACTATTTCCAATAGCCCTGCCTCTTTCGCTTGTTTCAGATGCTTCGACAAGGTGTCTGGCTTCTGATTTCCTGCGACCAAATCTTCTCGGCAAAGACTGTCCTTCTGTGCTTCTGACAGTTTCCACATTGTTCTCAGATATGTGGTCAGGACAGGAGGCTTCAGCTCGTTAATCCCTTGGTTGAAGAATATCCACATAGGCATAAACATATTTATCATCAAACTCTATAAGCCCCACCTGCCTGCATTCTTCGAGGTGCAGTAGTGTTTCATCTATATTCTGATTGAATTCTTCTTTTAATTCTGTGAGCAGCCTGCTCAATGGGTACGGTTTACGTAGGTAAGTCATTCTTATAGTCTGTATAAATGATTGATATTGAGCTCGACAGAATTATCGGCTCTAGAAGTGAATTTAAAAAATGGGTGGTGTCAAGTAATATATATGAGACCACCCATTTTTTCTTCTGTGGTAATGATACCCACATTGGTCAGTAATTTCAAATAAACTTGTTCTTGAGCTTCTGGATGGTCGTTGGACTCACCCCTTCGAGTCTCGCCACAGCCATGATGGAGTATCCCTTGCGTAAGAGAGCGATGGCGTTCTTATATTGCTCCCTTAGTTCATCGTCATGAGTGTGTTTGTTCTTGGAGCCTACAGGTCTTCCCATTTTCACGCCCTTTGCCTTTGCAAGCTCTCGACCCGAGTTAAGGCGGTAGTAGATATTCTGCCTTTCAACCTCCGCACATGTTCCCAGGGTCGCTATTAGGATTGGACATAGTATAGATTTTTCCCCGTCTTGGTCGAATAGACTGAATCCCTCTTTTAAGAAGATGATGTTAATATTGTTGTCGATCGCACGCTTTACTGATTCATTCAGGTCCCAAACTGAACGACCTAGTCTTGACAATTCGCTGCAAATAATGGTTGAGGCGCTCCTGACTCTGCGAGTTCGAAACATTCCTGAAGAGCCTTTCTTTCCTTATTGGATTTTGCTCCGCTGATATGTTCTTCAAATGTGGCTACGACTTGAAGATCGTGGGCTTGAGCGTACTTGTTTAGATCATAGATTTGACGCTCTGTTGTCTGCCTGTCTCCTTTGCTAGAGACTCGGGCATAGATGATAGCATTATTGTCCATAGTATAATCAAAGATTAGTTGATGAAACGAAACAGCCCCATTGTACCGATTATAAGGTGGCACATAATGGGGCTGTAACATTTTGCGACTAGAAACATAGTGAGAGCCTTATTGCAAGTTCGGTCAGTGACCTTGCTCCAAAGAGCTCCATAAGTTCGTTGACCACGCGCTTCTGCTTAAAGCGAAGGAGCTGCTCGATTGTGACTGGCCTGCTTCTATCTAAGAGGCTGAGGCTGTCGGGTGCTTGTTGTGTCATAATGATGTAATTATAAAAATAGGATTTGAGGTATTGCGTATTACACTAAGAATACGTTTTATTTTGCCTATTTTTCTGAGGCGCGGATTCTCGCTAGTTTTGTTTCTTATTACGTATTTTGGAAAGCATTCTTTTATTCAAAAATCTAAGGGGGGACTAGAGGGGTAGTCCCCTCTCGTATGCAGGGAGGGCGCATATTTCCAGTTACCGGTATTTTCAGCGCGCGTAGATCTATGGAATGAAGCCTGGAGGAGCACTGAGTATTTTTGTCTTTCACAGAGCAGATAATTGTATGATGCTATATATCCAACTATAACTGGCTGTGGGGGCTCTTCCCAACCGAATTTATGGCTTCGAATTTTCACTTGAGCTTGAAACTGTTGAAATGATGAAATATCCAGAAGACCGACATTTTTGTTCATCCTGCCCACGGTATTTGGTGGACAGAAACACTCTCTATTACTTTGGTAAATAAAAGAATGGACACAATGAAGGAAACGAAATGAAGGAGAAATATCTCCTACTAATTAAGGACCTATCTCGGGAGCAAAATATGAATCATTATTGTGCCTTGAGCCTTGCAGAGATTAAAAAGGCTTTCATTTTATTTTTATCGACGAAAGAAGAGTAGTATTTGAATCCACTCTATCCCTAATCTCCGAAAATGTTATTGCGGTGATAAATCTCATATGGACTTGGCTGACAGACAGTCTATGGGTATATTATGTCATTGGTAAAGAACTGAGAACTAACAACTTAAAATATCATAGACTATGAAAAACGTTGACTTATTGCAGGTCGATTACCGTGAGTGGATCGACCCAGATGGTTTCCTGACCATTCAGAAAGTTTATAAGATTGTATCTCCATTGGAAGACGTGATGGAGAATCAAATGTATTCACCAGAGGAGGATAACGAATGGGAACTATTGAAACGCCAGTAACAATGCAGACAGGGGCTGGGCACAAGTATTTCTCCAGCCCTTCCAGTACCCAGAGTGAATCAGATAAAGTAAGCAGACTGATCCCTAGAATAGGAAACCAGCCTGCATATAATTCAGGGAATGTAAAACTTGTGTCGAAAAGACAGTATTAATTATAGTAGATTGAAATTGTATTTCTTGATTACCGTATAATTGCCAGCTTGTATGCTGTCAACAGTAACTTCTTGTTCAAAACCACAACTTCCGACATAGCTGATCGGAGGATTGTTATATCTATTTTCGTTTCGAGATAATGCGCATTGATTTCTAAGTAACACCACGAAAGGTTTTTTCAAGATTTCCTCGTCAACCTGAATGCCCAGTTTAAACTTAACTGTGTTAACTTTTGCAAAATCATTATTGAAGTCAGCATCATTGCCGAGATATGAACCATAATCATCCCATCTTGCCAGTTTGGTCATAAAGGTTCCATATAGAGTAAGTTTATCTCCATTCACTGTATAAACAGCACATTGCGGTAATTTGGGATTCGTATTTTTAGAAGTAATGCTAACAGGAACAGATATATATTTTGATCCTTTATCTGCTTGCAAATAGCGCCATTCTGAACCAGAATAAGTCGAATATGAATCGAATGTAAATTCCGATGCTGTTTTAAATGCCCCAAAAGAGAGAGAGACATCTTCAACATCAACTTTTGATTTTTCGGATAGCACTTTGAATCCTAACGCTTTTATTCTTTCTGCTTCAGCAATTTGAGCCTGAATGCCTGCCTCAATTATGTTTCTTAGCTGGGCTTCACTCTTCGCCTCAGTACTATTAGGGAATAGTCGGACCAGATCGTCGACTTCTTTAGTGGCGGAGACATAGTCCTTGTTTTTTATGAATGAATTAACATTCGCAAGTCGTTGATCGGCAGGGTATGATAATGCTTCAACCGTTGCCAATAGTGTCTTGATACTATCTCTCGCGACTGTCAGTTCTTGTTGGCATTGCTGATATTCAGAAGAATAATTTTTGCACCCTGAGATTGCAATGAGAAAAGCTAATAATAGAATAGTCCGTTTCATATGGTTCATTTTTTATGGCAATAACATTGTGCGAATTTAATTAAGTTAATCAAAATAATCAAGTTGCATTTGCTGATCGATATTGGATATTAAGAAATAAGCATTTATGGCATGGAATATTATTATTTTTGTAGAAGGAAACAAGACGACGATGTTAAAATTCTTGAACCGAATATTTGGAGGCTCAAAGAAAGAGGCTTCCACTTCAGAGAGACAGACTATTGATATTCCGCAAAAGTCTGTTCGAATTGTATATGGGACAATACCCTCAAATAAGATTCAAACTAATTATTCTCCGACTGAGGATAAAACGGATATATATACTCAGGAAGAATATAAAAAAATAATTTCTGGTTTTTCAATCCTTCATGATGTAATCATTAGAAATGGTACAGTATCCTCTCTGGCTCCTGTGAAAGAGATTAAAGGCACATTAGGATTGAGTGATTGTCAGATAGATAATCTTTCCCCTCTCGAAATCGTGCACGGTGATATTTGGTGCAGTTTTCATGATAGAAAATCATGTTTATCGTCTCTAGGATCTCTTCAAAAAGTCAATGGTAACGCTGGATTCCGAAATACGCCTCTGTCGGATTTGGGCGAGCTCCAGTTTGTGGGTGGAGATTTGTCATTGAGAGATACTCAAATTAGCGACTTAGGCAAATTACAGTATGTAGGAGGTAATTTATCTCTACCAATGAGGCTGAAAGGGAAAATTGACCTTTCCTCAGTGTCAGTTGATGGTTCAGTAAGATATTGGAATGACACCAAGTCTCTTGCATCGAATGCCAGCGAGGAAGGTATCATTAACGTTTTGGCAAAGTCGAGAATACCAATCCCATATTGGCCTAAGACCTATATTTATCCTGATCACTCAATGAGTATGGAACCTAAAGAGGTTCAGATATTCTATCACTATTTTAAAAAGCAGTTTGCCAATGGGATAGTGTTGGACACTGAAGGTAATTCTAATTATTATTTCATGCTGCTATATGATTTGCAGAAGCAGTATCGTGATCCTGATACCCTTTCTGAGAAGTATGATCTTCTTTCAAAGGGCTATCCAAAGGTTAAACAATATTGTGATGATATATTAATCGAGTTATATAATAACTCTGACCAATATGAAAAAGCGTGGAATATCGTTAAAAGAAAAGAGTTTGTTTCATTAAAGCTTGTCAATTTATATGCAGAGAAGATAGGGGACCATATTTTTGATGGGGAAATTGCGGCAAAGATTAGCGGAACAGGTTGTTTGACTGCATTCGGGAAGAAGCATATTAAAGAAATTCTTCCATTCTTTAGAAGTTGTCTGGAAAGATTTGAAAGAAAATGGGGCTGTCGTATCTATTATGTCTTTTATGAAAAAGATAAGGGCTATAAATCTATCGATGGACGGTATTCGCCAGAGTATTATCGGCAATTCTACCAGCTAGATGAAGACAGCTATAATGTATATTACTCGATTGGTGAGGATGCATATCATAAGAGAAGGATGGATGAGATATTGCTTGTCGATCATGCGGTTACTGAACAGTTGAGAGTGTTACTTATTGAGTCGGAAGATGCTTATCGTGAGTCTATCGGATCTCCTAAGATTGGTGAAGGTTGGATAAATGAGACAGCATTATTTTATAAAATTAAAAACTATTATAAGGATTACTCTGTCGTCCAACATGGCCATCCTAAATGGCTAGGAAAGCAGCACCTCGATGTGTATTTTAAAGATATTAATTTAGGCGTAGAATATCAGGGAATCCAGCACTATCAACCGGTTGATTATTTCGGAGGGGAAGAAGGCTTTGCCAGCAATCAGGAGCGAGATGAGCGTAAAAGACGGCTGTGTTTTGAAAATGGATGCTCATTGGTATATGTTAATGAGGGCTATGACTTTATGGACGTGATTAAAGATATTGATGAAGCCATTCGTTCTAAATAGTACTAGCCAACTAAACTGAGCGTATGCCAAGAAAAAAGACAACAGAGGAATTCATAGCCGATGCACGTAAGGTGCATGGGGATAGGTATGATTATTCTAAGGCAGAATATTTGGGCGTTCACGCAAAGTTGTGCATCATCTGTCCAAAACATGGTGAATTTTGGCAAGAGGTTAATAATCACTTGCATGGCGCAGGATGTCCGAAATGCATGTCAGAAGCGAATTCAGAAAGGTTTAGGTCTTCCACTGAAGAGTTTATTAAGAAAGCCAGAAAAGTTCATGGAAACAAGTATGATTATTCCAAGGTCGATTATTCCCACAACGAAAAAGATGTGTGCATAATATGTCCAGAACATGGAGAATTCTGGCAGTCTCCTCACAATCATCTCCATGGAGCAGGGTGCCCCAAATGCACTAATAATTATGTTCCATCTACTGAAGAATTTATTTCAGCATCAAAGGCGATATATGGTGAAAAATATGATTATTCCAAAGTCGAATATCGTGGAAATAAGTCTAAGGTTTGTATCATCTGCCCTGAACATGGAGAGTTTTGGACTACCCCCAATAATCATTTAAAGAACCATGGCTGTCCTAAATGTAGTGGCAATTATGGTATTGATTTAAACTATTTCTTGAAAAAAGCGGATGAGAGATTCCATGGAAAATATGACTATTCAAAGGTTGAATGGAAAGGGTACCAACGGAAGGTTTGTATTATCTGCCCTGAGCATGGTGAATTCTGGCAGACTCCTGATCGTCATTTGAAGTCTTTAGGCTGTCCCAAATGCAGTGGGAGGTATTTGGATCAAGATTTTTTCATTGAAAAGTCGAGATTGGTCCACGGCGATAAATATGATTATTCAAAAGTAATATATAGCAATAGCCAAACGAAGGTATGTATTGTCTGCCCGAAACATGGCGAGTTTTGGATAAAGCCAAATGGTCATCTTCAAGGTCATGGATGTAGACTCTGTTATAATGAATCTGCTAGTTCTCGATTAACGAAGTCTGCTACCGATTTCTTATCAATAGCTCAGACTGTTCATAAAGGAAAGTACGACTATTCGGAAATTGAATATGTTAATAGACGCATTCCAGTTAAAATAATATGCCCAAAACATGGGCCATTTTTGCAGACTCCTAAAGCTCATATTCGCGGGGCAGGATGTCCGATGTGCAATAATAGCCTCCTAGAGGACACGATCACCAGTCTATTGATTCGTAACAATATTCCTTTTATCCCGCAAAAGACTTTTGATTGGTTAAAGTATAATGGTACTCTTCACCTTGATTTTTATTTATATGAGCATAATATCGTAATAGAATGTCAAGGCATCCAGCATTTTAAGCCCGTTGATTATTTCGGTGGAGAACCAGGATATAAGGAAAATAAAAAAAGAGATACGATCAAAAAGGCTCTATGCGAAAAACGAGGTCTAAGGGTTATATATTTCTCAAACCTTGGAATCCATTACCCTTATGAAGTGATTGAAGACCCAGAAGTATTACTTAAGATAATCAATTCTGTTAAAACTGGAGTAGTTCCAATCTGGCAGCCCGATCCAGAGTTGCCTTTTAATGAATGAACTTATGGAAACAGGACGTTATTTTTCATTTGAAATATTGAATGATAAAGAAGCTATCAAGTATGGCGATAAATCATTCTTTGATCACCATGGAACCGGTATCCCCCAGAACACATATTCATTCTGGGGCGTAGATAGCCTGATTTATCCCCATAAGAAGGATATCAAATTATTTTTCGAAGGAATTAGTTATGATGCTCAGTTCACAACAGATGATCATGGCCGAATTAGAATGTTTTGGCATAGTGATCTGTCTGAGAAATATAATGCGCATCCGCACCAGCCAGACAATTATCCTGCAATTATCTTCACCAAGGTAGAGATAGACTCATATGACGTCACCATTGTAGACACTCCTGGCTCTACGATCTATAACGATTCCAATGACAATATCGAAAGCGAGGTAGAAGTGTGTGATGGGAAGAATGATGTCGAAGGGAAAAAGAAGCTTTATTATTCAACCAGATACGAGAGGAGCGCCAATAACAGGCGATTGGCGATTAAATATCATGGATGCAAGTGCATGGCTTGCGGATTTGACTTTGAAAAGACATATGGTGAGATTGGAAAGAATTTCATAGAAGTCCATCATATCAAGCCTTTATATAGTAAGGATCAAGAAGTGGAGGTGGACCCTAAAACCGACTTGATATGCTTATGTCCAAATTGTCATAGAATGGTGCACCGGTATAAGAATAAGGTCTTATCATTAAATGAGTTGAAAGAATTACTTGAGAAAGAATAAAGCTTTAGCCAAGAATTATTACCTTAGCAATTAAAATTTGAGACAATATGAGTGAGATTATTGAAACTGCGATTATTCAGGCAAAAGGCGCTATTAAAAGTTTGTCGGGAAATACTATTTCTGATGATCGGGCTTTTAGCCATGTAATCTTAAAGCATGTTTTTAAAGAAGATTATTCCGACCAGATTGTGACAGACGGGAAGGATGATGGCGGAATAGATTTTCTCTATTATGACGAAGAAGAGCAGAAGGTTATTTTAGGCCAATCTAAATTCACGTCCTCATTATCTCCTGAAGCTGTTGTTGAAGAGCTTCAAAAGATGCAAAGCACCGTAAATAATTTTAAGATAGGGAGAACAGGCTCATATAATGATCTAGTGAAGAAATATCTTCAAGATTATATTGATCGGCTTCCTGATGATGCAACAGATAATTATGAATATCAAATCTTTTCTACTGCGCCAGTAGATGTAGATGCTGCTATCGTAAAACTTGAAAAGTCTAGTTCCGATATCCCTGTAGAATCAGTGATTATTTATAATGGCGAGGCTGTTGAAAAAGCCATAATCAAAGATCAAGAGGAGTTGGATACGGTAGTTGAAGATAAGGTAACTATTGATAAGCCGAAAAACTACCTGTCATATGAGTCTAATAATTCCTGTGGTATTATTTGTAATGTGGGGTCTACTTCAATATCACGCCTTTATAATAAATATGCAGGGAAAGGTCTGTTTGATCTCAATATTAGGCGTTATATCAAGAACACCATGGTTGACGAAGGAATTAGGCACACGTTGGATAAAGACAGAGATAACTTCTGGTTCCTCAATAATGGTATCATAATAGCCTGTGAAGAGTTTATCCCAGATGGAAATACCGTTAAGCTTTATAATTTTTCAATCGTCAATGGTGGTCAGACTTCTACTTTGATAGGGACATATAAAGGTTCAAACACCAAGGAGTTTTTTATCCCATGCAAAATCGTTTCCACGAAAAATAATAAAAAGGCTGCAGACTTCTTCACAAGTATAGCGGAGGCATCGAACTCACAGAAGCCGATCTTCCCAAGAGATTTAAAATCAAATTCTCCTGAAATGGTCCGCCTAAGTAGGTGGATGAAAGATGAAACAATCTATGTCGAAATTAAACGAGGTCATATACCAGATTTCAAGCCTTCCTATACTATCAAAAACGATGAACTAGGACAGATCGTATTATCATTTGTTCATCAGAGACCTGGTACCTCAAGGTCTGGAAAGAAGGTTATTTTTGAGAATTCGACGGTATATGGGCAGCTCTTCAAGGTGAATTATGATCAAGACAAGAACAAGAAGACATTCTTATTAGATCTCATTGACCTAAAGAAACGGTATGATGAAATTGAGCGGAAATTTAAAACGAAAGAAGGCACGAAAAAGAAGCTCAGCCCTGAACAGATTGAAGTGCTAAAGAACGGTAAGCAAACTATTTTTGCAATCCTGGGAATGTGCTATCGTTTAGTAAATGAGATGATCACAGAAGATGATATCAATGCTTCTCCGAAAGTATTAAGTGACACCACTTCTTTTGAATATGGACCTATTCTTTCCAATTATTCAGCTGACGATTTGGATAAGAAGCTTGAGAATATCATATATGATATAGTGGCGATGATTGAATCTTCATATAGACTCGCTTTTACTAGTGGTCAGGCTACTAGTGTTAGTAATTTCATGAAAACGGATCCAAAGTATTACGATCTGGCAAAGGATATAATATCATATTTCCCACTTATGCATGGAGAGGACCTGCAGAACAACTGGGATATTTTCAAGCAATAATATTTTTTCCTTTGGTAATTAATTGTTGAATCTGCAAAAGTCCCTCCCAGAAATGGTTCGAGATTCGGAGGTAGTAGTCTATTAATCACCGCAATTGGCGTACCGAATATTAATCATTGTATGTTATGAGATATTCAGCAAAACAGATAACAAAAGCTGGAGAGACAATAACAACCTCTGGTGATAAGATTGCAGTTGCAAAGTCGGTCGCCATTGTTAACGAATGGCGAGAGCAACACCTTCCTGTCATTGAGCTTTTGATGCAAAAGATACAGACAGTTTTCTCTCAGAATTCAATGAAGCCTGTCTTTTCTTCTTATAGACTTAAGCGAATGACTTCAATCCAATATAAACTTGACTTGAATCCAGAGATGGGACTAGGAGGAATGCAAGATATTGCAGGTGGAAGATTTGTGTTTTCTGGAATTGATGCTCTAAGACAAGCATCCTTTTGCTTATTAAGCTTCACAATTGAGCAATTTGAGGTTGTGAAAGTAAATGATTATGTTGATGACAAACCAAAGTTAAGTGGATATAGAAGTATCCACCTTGTATATAAATACCATAGCAGTAACAATGAGGACTGGGATGGTATGAAAGTAGAGATTCAGCTTCGAACACAACTGCAGCATAGCTGGGCGATGGCCGTTGAAACAGCAGGGCTAGTAACAAACACTGCGATGAAGTCTGGGCAAGGTTCTGATGAATGGCAAGAATTTTTCAAAATAATTAGTTGCCTGTTTTCTATGAAAGAGAAGTCCAAAGTTATGGAGCTGTTTTGTGGGGAAACGAAGGGGGAATTAATAAAACGGCTTCAAAAGCTAGATGATAAAAATAAATTTTTGGACAAACTTTTGGCGCTTAAACTTTCTGTAAATGTTGTTGAACAGCATAAATTTCAAGGTGATATTTTCCTGTTATATATAGACTTCAATAAAAAAAATCTTCGAATTCTTCCGTTTAATAAAGACGATAAGGATAAAGCGAATGAGGCGTATAACAAAATTGAAGCTGTTATCAATGATAAAGATAATGCCGCTGTCCTTGTGTCAGTTTCAAAATATAAGGAATTAAGAGAAGCATATCCTAGTTATTTCCTTGATATGGATGACTTTAATAAGAATATTGCGAAATATCTATTACTAGGTCGGCCTTCAGTCAATAGATGATGAGGATGGATCTAAGCATAAATTGTAGTTGACTTTTGCGGACAGGGAATGACATTTATTTTTTCTAAAAACAGCATTTGTTGGCTAATTCGCTTACGCAACAAATTGATAATCAATAAAAGTACGTAATCTTCAACGAGGAAGAATATTAGTGCAGAATTCCGCTGAACTCACACTTGATAAACGTGAAATAAACTGCGGTGGCAGCCTTCGGGCTGCCACTTTTCGTATCTGGAATTGGGGGATGACCTGCTTGTGCTGTAGGGTGCTACCAGAAATGAACACGGCGCTCTGAAGGCAAGTAATACTGCTGTTCAGATGTGACATCGAAGCATGAATACCAGTCGTCAATGTTATTCACTATGCCGTTGACGCGGTACTCATTGATTGAATGGACCTCTTCTCTGACCGACTTTATCTTATCTTCAAGGCTAAGATACTGAGCATAGAACACTGCATAGGATTTGAAGAAACGGCGTTCCATATCCAGAAGCTGATCCCCACGGTACTTCCATTCAAGCTCCTTTTTTGCAGTATGCCAGGCGATCTCCATCCCTCCAAGGTCAGCCATATCCTCATCTATTGTCCTGGCTCCATCACAGAATACTGATTCGCCGACATAATATTGGTTGAAAAGCTCTATCAGGCGCTCTTTCTTCTTACCGAATTCCAGCTTGTCACTGGCAGTCCACCATTCTCCGAATTCTCCGCGGGCATTGTAACTGCAGCCCTCTGTATCGAATCCGTGACACATTTCGTGTGCTATCACGAAGCGGATGAACGGGAAGCCCGGGTTCATATCCCTCATGACCTCCGTGCTCGGCAGGATGCACATCGTGTTGCAGGTCCTTAGATAGAAGGAATTCGCATCATATGCCGGGTAACCGACGAACGGCGTCATATAGGCGGCGGCAATGATATGGTCGATATTGTAATTATCCCCGCTGTTGTTCATCAGTTTGGCCATATATGAAGAACTGATCTCATGAAAAGCTGAGCAGAAATCAGAAGACACAGGCATTTCGGCTTCATATCTATCCCAGTCAAGTATTCCGGTATGGCATTCCATCGCTTCGAGTTTTTCTCTGGCAAGCGCTTTATAGCCGGCTGTCATCCATTCCGACTTGCCGATCCTTTCCATCATTGTGCAGCGCAAACCTTCGAAAATCTCCTCGTTCTTCCTGCTGTTCTCCGCGGTTGCATATAAGTCACAGAATGTATGGGATATATTCATCAGAAGATTTGGGGACAGAAACGCAATAAGGAAGTTGACCATATTTTCAGGCTCGAACAGGATGCTGATGTCAAGAGAGGCAGCGGAGCACCATAAAAAGGCATTCGCCGCTTCCAGCATACCGTCCCCCATACCGTCTATAAGTTCGAAGTACTGGCGTGTCGCATCGTCAGTTGGGATAAAATCGGGATTCGCATTGCCAAGGGCCTCGGCGAAGCGCTCGAATGCTCCGCCAGCCGCTTTAGTCGAGGAGGCTGCGTGGGCGAGATACTTCTTTATCTTCTTGCATTCGTCCGGTACGCCGGCATCAAGGAGGCTCAGGTTCTCGCCGCCGTCAAGTTTGATATTATCCTTCAGATATTTCTCGAACTCACGCGCCTTTGGCAAAAGCCTGGTGTATTCATCATATATGCCAGCTTCTTTGAGCCACTCTTCCTTCCAGTCTGCCAGCAGCCCGTCATAAATGGCAGTGACCTTTATTCCGAACTTGTGACCATCGAGATTCTGGGTTTGGACATAAAAGAAATTATACCCTTCACGCGTGCATCTGGCCACGGCCTGCGGATAATCTTTGATATCCGTGAACTCACTTATGGCGGACAGCCTTTTCCGCAGCTGGACAAATGCCTCTTCCATATTTTCACGGGAGGTGCAGACGCTTTTCAGCTCGTTCAATCTTCTTATGACCGGCACAGGGTTGTCATCGCCTTCGCTGTATGCCAGACTCGAGAAATCCTCTGTCTGCCTGGTCCAGCGTGGGACAGGCGCCCAAGCGTCTGCGCCAGGCTCTGATATGCCCCGTCCGCAGACATAGCGATAGAAATCACTGCCCGGCATGATGCTGATGTCGGAATACCTGTCATATTTCCATTCTGACGGTATATACGGATCGGGACCGTCAATATTGCAAGAGCACATGCAGAATAAGACGGCGATTACTGACCAGATTCGTAGAATCTTCATGCGTTCTGGATTCGGAGGTTTCTATTTCATCGCGTCATTTATGGATGCCTCGCAGGATTTCATAGCATCCAGTGTCTTCTGCAACAGAACATCAAGCTCCCAGCCGAGCATCTGCGCTCCCTGCTCGATGATGTCGCGGGAGCATCCTGCGGCAAAGGCTCGTGTCTTGTATTTCTTCTTCAGAGACTTCAGTTCCATATCCTGGGTGCTCTTTGAAGGACGCATCAGTGCGGCGGCCCAGATCAGCCCGGTAAGTTCATCAGCGGCAAAGAGAACCTTCTCCATCTCGTGCTCAGGCCTGATGTCGACGTGTGTGCCGTAGGCGTGGCTGCAGATGGCGTGGATCATCTCCTCTCCGACACCTCCGTCCTTAAGCAGGGCAGGAGCCTTGATACAGTGCTCTTCAGGATACATTTCGAAGTCGATGTCGTGCAGGAGGCCGACAAGCCCCCAGAAATCAGCATCTTCGGAATAACCTAGCTCACAGGCGTACCATCGCATCACACCCTCGACCGTCAGAGCGTGCTGGATATGGAACGGGTCCCGGTTGTATTTCTTCAGGAGGTCAACTGCCTCCTCTCTTGATATGTGCTCTTCCATATTCATATGGTATTTTGAAAGTTGAAATTACAAATTTTCCTGTAATATTGCTGTCTGTAAATTTTGTCTTTTACCCTTTCCTGCGGTAATCTGACGGTGACATCCCTGTCTTGGTCCGGAAGAAGCGCGTGAAATGGTTGGCGTAGGAGAAGCCGAGCTGTTCGGCTATTTCG
>JAZRYB010000017.1:0-5380 GCA_045600565.1 Candidatus Cryptobacteroides sp.
AGATATCCGCTCTGATATATCACTGGAATAGGGTTGGTGGACGCCGAGTCGACGCTGTTCAGTTCATCGGCCGTCGGTTCTTCCTTCTCGAGGTCTGATAGATTGTAGTTGTGCTTCTTGAGCAGTTCGACAAGATATGTCGGGGTGCCGGTCTCGAACCAGTACGAGCCGAGCTTCCTCTTATCGAGCGCGTTCAGGATGCTGAACGGATTGTACATACCAGGCGTATCGTCCTCGCTGAAATGGTATCCGTCGTAGTTCTCCTTCAGCATGGCGTATGCTTCTTCCGGCTGTATGCCAAGGTTCCCGGCCAGTGCGTCAACCTCCCCGGACAGGTTCTCCCGGATTTCCTTCTCCGTCAATCCGCAGATGTCATAGTACCTTGGATCCATGGAGATGTCGTTAAGGTGGTTCAGATCACTGAAGACGCTGACTTTTCCGAACTTCGTTACTCCGGTTAGAAGGGCAAACTGTATATACCTGTCGCAGGACTTCAGCGCTCCGTAGAATCCCTTGAGCGTGGAACGGTATTCGTCCTGGAGGGCATCGTTTCCGATTGTCTGCAGGACAGGCTTGTCATACTCGTCGACGAGGATGACCACTCGCCTGCCGGTCTTTTCATACGCCCTCTGAATGATTCCCTGGAACCGTCCTCCAAGATATTTCTCGTATTCCTTGGCACCGTACTTGGATTCCCAATTGCACAGGGCTGCGTTAAGTATATTTGTCAGATCTTCCGGGGTGGAATATTTCGCAGTGTTAAGGTCCAGATGCAGTACCGGATACTCAATCCAGTCCCTTTCCATGTTCTCTATCTCGAGGTCAGTAAACAAGTCTTTTTTCCCAAGGAAATATGCTTCAAGGGTTGAAAGAAACAGGCTCTTTCCGAAACGCCTGGGACGAGAGAGGAAATAGTAGCAGCCAGCCTTTGCCAGGCGGTATATGATCCCGGTCTTGTCGATGTATTTGTATCCCTCGGTGCGTAATTTCGCGAAATCCTGGACACCTATAGGTAATTTGCTATCCATAATATATTACTTTATGATATGTAATAATTATTATTTTGTGAGTATGTCCCGCATTGCCTGATTCAGCAGGGCGGTGACGGTGGTGTCATGCTGCGCAGCATATACCTTGAACTCCTTATAAAGTTCCGGATTAACACAGATGGTGGTGCGCTCGTTTTTCTCCTTCACCTCCGGCTTGATCATTCTCTCGAGCGGAGTCCTCTCCTGTTTGACGTTAAGTTCTGGAGCCTTCTCCGTGCCTTTCTGAGGGACTGTGAGTTTCTTTGCCATATTATTATATTACTTTATGATTTTACTACTATATGAATATATTACAGTTTATCGACAAGCTCCTCTGTCAGGGCGAGGAAGTCCTTCGCTCCGTTACAGTTCGGATCATATGAAACCACATCTGTGTACTCAAATGCGGCCTTGGCGATATCGTTGTTCTTACGGATAACGGTGGTCATGACACGATCCCCATATTTCTCGCGCACGTCTGATTCGATTGCGTCCGTCATGTTCTGTCCCTTCTCATAGATGTTGAAGAAGATGTAGTCGATGTGAATGCCCGGATTGAGATCCTGCATACCGGCGCAGAAATTATCCATCATCGACAGACCATAGAAGGACATCAGATCTGCCTTCATCGGGACGAGCAGCTTGTTGGCAGCTGTCAGCGCATTCAGGGTGACAAGGCCCAGGGAAGGAGGGCAGTCCATGATGATGAAGTCGTACCTGTTGCGGAACGGCTCCAGCAGATTGCCGATGATGTTCTCGCGCTGACGCATCGACGTCATGTCAATCTCGATGCCGGCCATATCAAGGCCGCTGGGCACGATGTCCAGGTTCTCCCTGATCTGATATATCGGAAGATCCTTGCGCTCGCGTATTGCGTGGTAAATGATGCGGGAGGGGATATCCTCCATGAAGTGTCTGGTAAGGTTTGCCTGGGTGTCGAGATCGACCAGCAGTACCTTCTTTTTCTTGGACGCAAGGATGGCTCCGATAGCGGCCACCGATGCCGTCTTGCCGACGCCGCCTTTGTGATTGGCTACGGCGATGATTTTGGCTTTCTTCATATATGATAGTGTTACTTTATTACTTTATGACAACAAATATAGTGATAAAAATGGTCGGTTGAACGAATGAAAACAACTATTTTTCCTAGATGGGGAAAGGGCAGGGTAGGGGAGTGCAATTGAAATAGTCCAAAAAATATATTGATAATATAACGCCCCCCGAAGAGCAGCGAGCGTCAGCGAGCTGCCTTCTCAAAAAAGAACAGTAGAATAGAAGTAGTATGGTAGAGTTTTCTGATGAGTCTTCAGTTCCTTCTTTGGAGGATGTAGGTGATATGCCTGATGAGGTGTATTACGGTACTTCGGTAGAGGAGTCGGTTGATGATCTTCCTTTGGATGAAGATAGTGTGGAGGTAGGGGAGTCCGTTGATCCGAGGGTGGATGAAGACTACCTACGTTCAGTTGCTTACTACGAGAGTAAGAATGAGTATCTGAGGAGTAGTCCCATGTTCAGGGAGATTGATACAGATGCTTTCCTTCATCTGTTGTTCTGTCGAGAGCATGATGATACTGGGGGAATGATGCTCCCTTTTGAGGAGGAGTGGTGCGAGGCCTATGAATGGTGGACCACCAATGATGCATCGGGACGTAAAGAGAAGAGGCCTGCTCAGTATGAGTATGTCTATAACGGCATCGCTCAGGCTATCTATGGGAAGAGGCAGAAGGAAAACAAGAACAAGACTTTCGTTATAACCAGTGGTGCCGAGCGCCTGCATGAGATGCTGGAACATCCTTTCGTTATTATGTCCCCGATATCTTATACCGGTAAGAGACGCACGAAGAACAATGCCAGATATCTTTTTGCCATTGCCATCGATATTGACAGTGTCGACGGCGACAATGTTGAGAATTTGCTTTACCAGTCCGACCCGTTCCGTAAGCACATCACCTTCCCGCAGCCGCAGATCATTGTAAATTCAGGTTGCGGCATACACATCTATTTCCTTCTTGAGAAACCGGCTCCGATGTTCAAGGACGCGTATCCGATTTTGAACAAGATTAAGAAGGAACTGACCCGGCGTGTATGGAACAAGGGTACGACGCACGAGGATCCGAAGCATCCGCAGTTCCAAGGCAACTGTCAGGGATTCCGTGTGCCGGGCACGCAGACAAAGACCAGGAAGACCGTCACGGCGTTCCAGAACATAAACCCTCACTGCAAGCCGTATTATTCGATTTCAGACCTTACATTCGGTGGTGGGGGATTCCTTACAATGGAGGAAGAAAACCTGCTTAAAAAGGGCGAATATGACCCACACAGGGTGTCTGTTGAAAGAGCCAGGCAGCTTTATCCGAAATGGTATGAGAGGAGGATAGTTTTGAAGACTCCCCCCGGTCGCTGGTATGTCAAACGAGACCTTTACGATTGGTGGAGAAATCAGATTTTTCTGCATGCATCCGTAGGACACCGCTATTTCTGCCTAATGACGCTTGCGATCTTTGCGAAGAAATGCAAGCAGCTTACATACGAGCAGTTTAGGGCTGTCTATGCCGAGCGTCTGAAGGGATTGTCCGAAAGACAGATCATGAACCGGTACAAGAAGAGGAGGGGAGTGACCGAGGAGGAATTCAAGAAGGATCTTATGGACTTCGTGTCCGTCCTCGATGGACTCTCTTTTACTAAAAAAGAAGAAGACCGTTTTACCGTGGATGACGCCCTTGATGCGGCCGCTGCATACCAGGAAACATACTGCACGTTCCCGATGGCGGATCTTCGTGACATCACCGGAGTGGAGATCGAAAAGAACCAGAGACGCAAGTACAAGGCCCAGGTGGAGCATCTGATGGAAGCTCGCGCCGTTCGCGATTCTCACGACGAAAAGAGAGGTCATAGATGGAATACTGAACGCGGTAGGAAACGCAAGCAGGAACTTGTTTTTCAATGGAAGCAGGAACATCCGGATGCAACCATGTATGCCTGTGCAAAAGAACTTGGCATCAGCCGTAGCACAGTCAAACAGTGGTGGAACTCTACAATCGAGGATATACAGAAATACGAAGAGGAGAAAAAGCAGAAGATTCAGAAGAGGATCCTTGATGAGCAGCGGATATCAGGGATTCGCGATCTTGGAGCTGCCGTGAATTCAACGTACAATATAGACAAGGCGGCAATGGTCCAGATTCTCCACCAGATTCCTGGGTTCGAGAAGCTTTCACAGGAGGACCAGTCCGGTGTGCTTTACGATTTGGCGGACACAGTCAATTTCTCCGATGCAGATCTGGAAGAAATGTACAAGGCAATGATTGGTATTCCTGAAGCTGCAAGACCTTATGTACATATCGAGCCGTCCGTTATTGAGGAACTCAGGAAAGAATTCAGCAAACCGTACGACTACAGCGCTGATCTCGAGAATCTTTCCGAAGAGATGGAGAAATGGCCCGACGAGGTGAAAGAATTGTACCGTAAGCAGATCGAGTCATACCGCAATAAGAAATAAAGTAATATAGTAGTAAAGTAATAAATGTATAACAAACTACTAATTAACTTAAATTGTAATTGTCCACTAGCATTACCGCTTCGGCAATGGTCGATACTTTCAGTTTCTCGAAAAGCCTTTTCCGGTGTGTCTTGATTGTATTTGGGGAACGGTACAACTCCTTTGCAATCTGCTCCGTGGACAATCCCTTGGATGCGAAGGAGAGAATGGCCTTTTCTATAAGTGTCAGCTGCAGTCTTTGGGGAATCAAGACAAATTCTCTGGACTGGAAATCATAAGCATATCTGAATCCGTTGCCGAAGATGGCTGCCCTTTCGCATGTTTCGTTTGCTGTTTGCGTGACGCTGATTAGCCCGAGACTTGGCGTCCCATCCTGCTGCACCTTCAAGGGTGATAATTTCTGGGTGACAATCTGTTCCTTTTTTTTCAGGAGTATGTTGAAATTGATGACAAGTGTATGTTTCATCTGCTGTTCGGGAGAAAAGGACTTGATGATATTGAAGTAGGCTTTTTCAACGCCAAGCAGCACGTTGAGGTCCGTCGGAGTAACTAGGGACCAATACGGATTTGAACTATCCCTCTGTATGTCGGAAATCGTCGCTTCATCCATATATAACAGTTTCTCTGATTTATGGATGACGGAACGCTTCTCAAAGTCATATAGGAGCATGCTGGTATTGGTCAACCTGGAAGTTACATCAATGATCTGAAACATATAGTCTATGCATGACGGATTATCGCAAGCTGATGTGTCGATTGTATAGTTGCTTTTTTTCCCCATCTCTTATTCAATTAGTATTTACAACAAAGATATTAAATATGTTGATATACTGTCACCCGAAAGGGTGATTTT
>JAZRYB010000018.1:0-3997 GCA_045600565.1 Candidatus Cryptobacteroides sp.
CCCTCCCCTGTTGAAAAATAGTGGGAGGTTTTTTCATTTTTCACCTCCCGTGGTCCGCAGAATTTTCGTAACTTCATTCCCCTTTTCCCCGCCCTTTCAGGGGAAATCCCACCTGACGCACAAAGAAGACGAACTAAGACCATGGACGATCATTTATCAAAGCTGCAATTATGGGAAGCAGAGAAGAACCTCATTCTCTACTTCAACGAACTCAACACATACTACGAACTCCTAAAGAGCGATCTCGACGACTATGACCAGGAAGATATGGAGATCCTGGCCATGGACATTGACAATGCCCTCACCCACTTTACAGACAACTTCTTCGAAGGTCTACTCGAAGATGGAAAGCACGCCGACGGCATACAGGTCCACACATTCCTCAAGCAGATACATGACTACATTATAGAAAACGAAGACATCGGCTTCGCAACTGACATTGTTGAATCTGACCCGCACTTCACGCCGGTTCAGGACTTCCTTATAAAGTACATGCATGAGTCCAAAACACCATTCAACAGCGTTACACTCATAGACATTATCAAGGACCAGGTTTATGATATCATTGCATGGGCCGAGGTATGGTACATTCGTAAGAACAGAGACCTGCACGGCGAACTCACCGCCAGAATCAACAGCGCCATCAAGATCATCACGCGTGATCCAGACCTTGACGAGCCTCAGAACATCGGCAAGGACAGTATGGATTCCACCAAGGCATTCCGAAGTTACTTCATCAAAGACTACGACCCAAAGAAAATCGCCAACATCAACGCAAAGGTAAACGAGCTGTGGAAGCGCCGCGCGCGAGTGACCCCTGAAGCCAAAGAAGCCTTGACCCCTGATAACATTTTTTGATTGACCCCGATAAAGTCTTGGCCGGTGGGGTCATTTTTATTTTGGATTATTTTTTACCCGCGTTGATTTTACGGATGCTGTCGCCTGTCAGTTCTATGCGGTGAGCAGTATGAACAATGCGATCAAGTATTGCATCGGCAACAGTTGGGTCTCCTATTGCATCATACCAGCTTGATACAGGTAGCTGCGATGTTATGATGATAGACTTTCTGCTGTGCCTATCCTCGATTATGTCCAGCAGGATGGGGCGCTCTTTTGCGTCCAACGGTATAAGGAAAGAGTCGTCAAGTATAAGCAACTGGCATTTCTCTATCTTCTTGAGTTCCATATCCAACGTGCCTTTTGCTTTGGCGACCTTTAGACTGCCCATCAGTTTAGACGTGTTAGAGTAATAAGTTCTGATACCCGCTTTGCACGCATGGTATCCTATGGCGGTTGCTATAAAGCTCTTGCCCGTTCCCGACGAGCCGGTAATGAAAAGGTTCTGCCCCTGTTTTATGAACTCCAGGGAAAGGAGCCTCTCCATCTGATTCTGTTCAAGACCGCGATTGATCGCATAGTCGATCTGCTCCGGGAAGGCTTTGTAACGGAAAGACGCATTGCGTATCAGACGTTCTATTGCAGCGTTGGAGCGATAGTCCCATTCTCTTGCGAGCAGCCAATTAAGGAAGCCGTCAGGAGTCATTGTTTCTGCAAAGGTCGACGACAGACTTTCCGCGAAAGCGGCCGCCATGCCATTGAGTTTCATGCGGTGCATGAGATCCAGAGATACGGAGTTCCTGTCTTTCTCTGGGGTGATAGGTGATGTTTTTGTATTTGTTTCCATTATTGTTTGATCTTAGATGGTGTTGATTGGTTGGAGAAGTATTCTTTTCCACGTATATTCTTGTGATTGGCAGTAGCCTTGGATGTTGTGACATTGTCGTCTCTGTCAGCTGACGGCATATAATCAATGTCTTCAGCCTGCTCAAGAATGTCCTTCACTTCGTTGTAGCCATACCTTCTGGATTCAGAAGCGCACGCGCAGGCTGCCATAAGACGTTCCTGGCCATACTTCTTCTCCAGAGACAGGATGCCGCGACATGAGCGAAAGGCAATTGGTGGATACTTCTTCTCTGCGGCGACCTCCTTCAGGTATACAAGGACAATATTGTCAATGTCCGCAGCATGCTGGAAGACCTCGTCAATATCGTTTTCGTATGAACCATGACGCCCCGGAAGATTGTGGGACGCCTTTGTCGTGTATGCGTAAGGCGTGTCGTCGCGATGATGCGTCGTTACGAGCCTGAGGCCGTGGAAGATCTCAAGCGTGTCGGCATCATAGATTATATCCACCCGTTTGCCGATGTACTCCTTCGGCATGCTGTAATGGTGTTTATTGAGCGTGACAAAGCTGTTCTTCATTACCGTGACCGACTTCCTGGTTTTCATCTGGAAGCGAGCATCGGGTAGCGGCTGCAGATACTCTGCCTCCATATTGCCGAACAACTCTCTCCTCGAGTGTTTCCTGCCGGACATCGGCTTGTTGTTGTAAGACTCGAGGCTGACGCGGATTGCTGCATTCAGGGACTCAAGATCATGGAAGACCTGACCTTCTATATCCTGATACACTGTTCTATACATCAGTTTCACGGCATTTTCCACAAGCGCTTTGTCTTTGGGATGTCTCACCCTTGCCGGATATACCACGCAACCATAATACTCGGCAAAGGCTGAGAACTCCTCGTTGATTACGGGCTCATTGCGGTCGCTTCGAACCACGGCGGACTTCAGATTGTCAGGGACAATCGCCATGGGAACACCACCATAGTAATGAAGAGCATTCTCACAAGCGGATATCAGATCTTCTTTCTTCTGTGACCATACAGCTTCACAATATGTGAGATGGCTGCACGGAAGGATTGCAACAAAGACCTCTACTTTTGTTATTTCACCAGTCAGGGCATCCACTATTTCCAGTTTATCGCCCGCAAAGTCAATATACATATGGTCTCCCGCAAGATGCTCAACGTGACCTACCACCTTGATTTTGTAGGTGTATTCGCGCAGAATGCGTTTGAAGTTTGAACGCTTGAAGCCATCCGGACATTGCTTCTCATATTCGAGATATAAGGACTCAACGGTTACGCCCTTGTGGTTGAGACGTTTGGCGTACTCCGGAATGAGTGCATCCAACTCTTCGCGTCGTCGAGATGGTTTGACCTCTCGTGTCTGACCAATGGCAAAGATATCCTGGATGTGGTCTTCAGACATTGACAGCAGTTTGTCTAGAGACATACCGCTGCCTTGATACATGCGTACGTACTTGCGTACGGTGTTCCTGGAGATATCAAAAGCACTGCTTATGCTTTTTATCCCCATCCCCATTGCATAACAACGGAGAATGTTTTTTACTTTTGTCATAATTTTGTGGTTTTGTTTCCCCGCCGGCCAAGACGGAAATCAAAACTACGAAAAAATCCCCTGCTGGAAACTCACCAACAGGGGTCATTTTTATTTTGTACAAAGGGGTCAAGCGAACTTCGCCCAAGAGGGTCAACTACGATTGGCTTCGGGGGTCACCCGCGCGCGAAATTTCCAACATGTGACGAAGATACATTGCGTTTGGGTTGAGTATATTTGAGGCATGAAACTACACAACTACATAGCGTTTGCTACAATCGCCTTAATTGCGTGCCTCTCTTGCGCAGGAAATCAGAACAATAAGAAAGCAAATGAAAGCACGCTTGCATCCAAGTCAGTAGCTGCTCTTGAGGTTCAGGATGATCCTCATTATAAGTTCACTTTCCTTGGTCACGATTTTGATTGCTCCAAGAAAGACCTGTACGCGGAATTCGGGTTGGCGTGTGAACAAATTCCTGATGTGGATTTCGATCTGGACCGTGGCAATATTACAATATGCGGTGTCGGGTTCCATGTAAACACACCTGAGAAAGGTGCAATGTTCCTCCTGAGTTCTGTAACCGCAGAATCTGATGAGATAGTGCCCGTGAGGGAACTTATTTCAAAGTATCATGGAGAGAGTGAGTATTGGGAACCATATCATTATGAATGGAAGACCGTATCGATCAAGGATTATGATATATTCACCTCACTACGCATTCGACGTATTCATTCTGATGAGGGAGGTACGGTAATC
>JAZRYB010000019.1:0-12619 GCA_045600565.1 Candidatus Cryptobacteroides sp.
TTCAGAATAGACGCTATCGGGTAATTATACAACTTATTATCCATTGCCAAATTCAAAATAATTTATACCTTTGTAAAGAAATTATTGTCGAAGTGGTATTTCAAAATACGCTTTCGCTTGCTGTCCCTAAATGTCGGAAAGTATTTCTTTCCGCAAATGTAGGGAAAATATTTTGAATAATGCAAGTTTTGGATATGGCAAAGACTGAAAAAACCGTAAAACCGGCCGTTATGACCGTGGAAAAGACAAAAAGGCCGTACCATCGTCAGATGCCTATAGGCTTCTCAAAGAACCGTGGCGAGAGGCTCAAACCGATACTCCACAGCCTTATCGAGCGCAATATGTCCGTGACTGAACTTGCCGAGAAACTCGGTATGACCCGTCAGGGACTGAATCTGCGTTTCGCCAAGGGTGACTGCAATCTCTCCGATATGGAGGCAATGGCAGAGGCTCTCGGCTACAAGTTCGAATGGACCTGGACAAAGATAGACTAGAATAAAGGCAGAGATGACTGCCTGACTTGATTTTGTAACGGTGTCGAAGATTTACTTCTTCGCAGCTGCTACAGACTCTTTCCTGTACTGCTTGCCGAGTTCACTCTCCGTTCCAGTTTTTCTTGCAATTGGCCCGTCAATAATATCGGAGATGCCACACCAGCAATACAGGATCCGGAATCATGGGCTGAAAAGAGGAAAAAGCAGCATTGCGAGTGCAGCGATGCCTCTGGATGCAGACAATATGTTAGGTAAGGATCTCATCCCATTGCAGGTTATTCCAATCTATCAATCTTTCTTCACGATTTTCCATATTCTTTGCAAAAAATCGAGTTATTTTCTGCGAAATCCCATACAAATATAATTTTAATTCTCATATTTGTAACAGATGTTCTAAAACAAATGTTTTAAAATGCCAAGATCAGCATACTTCTCAAAGGAAACCATTGCCGCTGCAGGACTTGAAATCGTCCGCAAGCAAAGTGTCGAAGCGCTTACTGCAAGGGCACTGAGCAAACAGCTCGGATGCTCGCTCAGTCCAATATTCACAGTATTCAAGGATATGGACGAAATCCATACAGCTGTAAGGCAGGCTGCAGCCGCCTTGTTCTCCGACTATGTGAAAGACGTTCTTTATTACCAGCCTGCGTTCAAGGAATACGGGATGAGACTCATCCGCTTCGCCAAGCAGGAGCAGAATATTTTCCAACTGTTTCTTGAACGGGGAAACAGTCTTCTGGACAATGCTCCGGATATGGCATTGAACTGCCTGGATGAGATAAAGGGGACGTATCATCTGACGGACGATCAGGTTCTGATACTGTACCGTCAGCTCTGGGCCTTCACCTGCGGGATTGCAGTGCTCGCCACTCAGTCACCGGAGGATTATCCCGAGGATCTGATTAGCGGGATGATTTCGACCCAGTTTATCAGCACCCTGTCGTTCCTGAAATCCGGCAGGCCAGTTGTGAATGTAACGCCTCATCTAAAAGTAGAAGGTGAAAAGACGGTCATCGACTTAGAACCTGTTTTGAAATGATTAATTTCTTTTCTTATGAACCTTTTTCAGTCTTTCGCTTCTGTCATTCGGTTACGTAGCTACGGCTACGCTCCCTCATTCCGGAACCAAAATACAATAAAAATCAATATTTTATTTCTACTTATCGGCCCAGACTTTTTTTCAATTTGTCGGATTCTTCGTATTTTGCAGACCAGGAAAATTTCATACATATGAAAACGGAAAGAATAATTACCCTCGCGTTTTGTCTGTTCACGGCGCTGTCCTTCTGCGATGCACAGAACTCGGATTTATACAAGAAAGTCGTAAAAGACCTCAGTTCATCCCGGTTTCAAGGCAGAGGCTACGCAAAGGGCGGGGTGGTCAAGGCTGAGAAATATATAGGGAAACAATTCCGCAAGGCCGGGGCGGATGAGGTGAGTTTCCAGCCATTTACAATCGACATCAACACCTTCCCCGGCAAGACAGAAATGTTCATTGACGGGAAAAGAATGACACCGGGAGACGATTTTGTAATGCGCGAATATTCCCCGGGGGTGAAAGGGGAATTCAATCTTTACTTCATAGACACATTGAATTACAATTCAGAAAAGATTTTTTCCGACCTTGCCAAACCCGAGAACAAGGGCGTTATGGTCGTCTGCGATTTCTGGTTCACCTACAAGCATAGCAAGGATTTCAGAAAGCTTCAAACCTCCGGGGAAGCAGAAAATGCAGGCCTGATCTTCACTTGGGATGAACCCTTGAAATTCTACAAAGCCTATGGGGAAAAGGTCGTGGACAAGCCTGTTGTCTGGGTTACTTCACAACAGCTCAGCGGTGCAAAGACTGTGAAGATAGATGTTGAAAACAAATTTCTTCCGGGATTTGAGACATCCAACGTCATTGCTAAAGTGAATGGGGAACGTCATGACAGCTGCTTTGTGTTTACAGCGCATTACGACCACCTTGGGAACTTCGGCCGAAAATTATACTTTCCTGGAGCGGATGACAATGCATCAGGAGTGGCCTCCATCATCACACTGGTTGAATACTACGCACAAAACCGACCTGAATTCGATATGATATTCGTAGCCTTCTCCGGTGAGGAAGCCAATCTGCGCGGCTCCACATATTTTGCGGAGAATCCAGCAGTCCCGCTTGAAAGCATAAAATATCTCTACAATATTGATATGATCGGAGACAATAACCCTGTCCAGTATTGTGAGGTTAGCGAACCAGGGATGAGTGTCTTCAACAAAATGGTGTCCAACAATAACGAAAAACACTATTTCCAGTCCCTTCATTTAGGGAAGCTTGCCGCCAATAGTGACCATTGGCCATTTGCCGAAAGGGGCGTGCCCTGCATCCTTTTCGAGAATGAGAGCGGTGACACCTTCCCTTACTACCACACAGCCAAGGACAGCTGGGACATCGCGGTATTCACCACCTACGAACCGATTTTCAACCTTATTACGGAATCCATCAATTAACCCTTTGCACGGACGCGAGTCGCATGCTGATTGCCGTTCGCTACTAAAGAATAAGACGACTTGTCGGCTGTTAAGGCTATATTAAGAGAATTCTCACTAACTTTGGTTGTAAGTTATGCCGATAGAATACCTCTCACAGGAACGTCACGATAGCATCGTTGCCGAATTGGAAAACCTCATCAATGTGGAGTTTCCCAGGATTAAGGATGAACTCTCCGAAGCACGTGCCCAGGGAGACTTGAGTGAGAACTTCGAATACCACGCCGCCAAACGCGCACAAGGGAAGATTATCAGGCGCATCCGTTTCCTCCAGAACATTCTCACATATTCCAGAGTGATTGACTCGGAGCAATTACCAAAAGACAAGGTCACTCTCCTGAGCAACGTTACTTTTACCAATCTAGGTACCGGCGAGACTATGACCTATACGATTGTAAGCCCGCACGAAATGAATCTCAGTGAAGGCAAGATATCTTTAAATTCGCCCATAGGCAAAGCCCTTATGGGAAAAAGGCCGGGAGACATCGTCGAAGTTCAGGCTCCGGCCGGGACACTGAAACTTCGAATAGACAGCATCTGAAGCCCGACATCCACCCGCAATATTTGCATACATCGCGATGAATCTATCACAGCAGTTTCATTGCGATATAAGCGCAGGCTTCGGCGTCGGCCAGGGCGTGATGATGACAGGTCAAATCATATCCGCATTCTTTTGCTATGGTTGGCAGCCTGTGATCCGGAACGGAATTGCCAAAGATTCTTCTTGCCGGGCAAAGCGTATCGTAGAAAGTATAGTCAGGATAATCCATCTGATAAACCTTGAAAACAGCTTTCAGACATCCCTCATCGAAGGAACTGTTGTGGGCAACCAACGGAAGCCCTTCCAGCATTGGCTCAATTTTCTTCCAGACGGATGGAAATACCGGCGCATCCTCAGTGTCTTCCGCGCTCAAACCGTGAACCTGCTGGCAAAACCACTGATAGTATTCCGGTTCCGGATGGATAAGGCTGTAGAATGAATCCACTATTTTCCCGCCCCGGACAATGACAACACCGACACTGCAAACACTGCTGCGGCATTCATTCGCCGTCTCAAAATCTATTGCCGCAAAATCTTTCATTTTCTATTGATTTCCGGTGCAAATATAGGTTTTCTGCGTTTCAATTACCACACTATTAGTTTTCCCACCAGACGGTTCGGTCAAATGTGTTTTTGATGCCGCGAAGATATTTGGGTTGTCTGCCAAAATGAGGCATAGAAGAAAAATTTTGATAAATTTGTCGAGTGCCGAACTTTGGCAATCACGAGGTATAATTTTGTAAATGTTTTGAAGACTATGGCAAAGAGTTATTTCAACCGTTACGTATGGCTGCTTGACACAATAATGCAGCACGGACATATCACGCTGACAGATCTCAATGACCTCTGGCAGCGCAGCGCAATCAACGAGCAAGGAGACCGTCTCCCAGTCCGTACCTTCCATAATCACAGGGAGGCGATTCTGGACACATTCGGAATTGAAATTAAGTTCGACAAGACTCTCGGTTATTATATCGCAAACGAGGATATGAATGCAGGGGGCATCCGCAACTGGCTCATGACATCACTGTCGGTGAACAATCTCATCAATGAGAGTTCCACCCTGCGAGGCCGCATCATTCTGGAGAAAATACCTTCAGGACAGAAGTATCTCAAGGTTATCATCAATGCCATGAAAGAGGGTAAAATGCTGGAAATGGAATACCAGACATTCAAGGACACACCGGCTTTCAAGGTAGTGCTTGCGCCATACTGCGTTAAGCTATTTAAGCAGAGATGGTATGTTGTAGGGAAGACCTCTGACCGCCACAGTCTCGGGATCTTCTGCCTTGACCGCATCAACAGCCTGCTTCAGACACTCAGGAGTTTCAAGATGCCTGAGAAATTCGATGCGAATGAATATTTCAATGACTGGTTCGGCATCGTCCACGACGAGAGATACTACAAGCCGGAGGTCATCCGTCTCAAGGTCTGGGACCGGCAGAGGCATTACTTCACCACTCTTTCTCTACACGATTCTCAGAAAGAGGTAGAGAGACATAAAGACTGGTCGATCTTTGAGTATTATATGGCGCCGACCTGGGATCTGGAGATGGACCTCCTTCAGTACAACGACTGTGTGGAAGTGCTTGAGCCGCAGAGCCTGCGCGAAGCTATGATAGAGCACATCAACAACATGAAAGACGTTTACGACGGGAAATACAATGAGTAACTAATTCAATATTCACTATGGGAAAAAATAACCAACTGACCGGACAGCCCGTATATAAGGGTGCAAAAACGGATGTGGCAGCCTGTGCGGCCGCATTGAAAAGAGACGAGAGCCTGTTTGAGCCGGAACTGCAGGAACTGGAGTCGCAGCTTTCAGACAGTACAGACACCTACAATCAGGCAGTCTATGACTTGGAGCATCTGAAAGAAGTACACCGTCCTTATGAGCCGGAAAGCCATATCAAGGAGACCGCAGGATGGTCTTTCAGCATATCCGGAGTCGTGGTCGCTGTGTTATTTGTTTTCCATATCGTTATCTGGATTATCAATATCATCTTCAATATCCCTTGGGACACCTGGGGCTGGACAAAGCACGCCTTCTTCTGGGGCCTTGGACTGTCATCCCTTGCTACGGGCATCGCCGCCCTTATTTACGCCATTCAGATGCGTAGGTACGAGTCTGACCTGCAGCGGTATCACGAATATGTTGCTACAGTCAAACGATTGAATGAGACGATTGAAGCAACAGATGAGGAAATCGGCAAGTTCCAAAAGAAAATCGATACCCTCTGGACAGTCAGAAAAAAAGCTCTGGGCTTGGCTATCAGGAGCATCCACGGACTTCCATTCCCGGACTCCCTAATGCCCGAAGACTGGTATGATGTTGTCAAGTCCAGGTATTTTGAGCTTTCGGACATAAAGGACAAACTCACGGGAACTTCCGGACAGAAGAACTGGGACAAGTTGAACACCGAGTATGTCAACAGGAAACTCCAATTCTTCTACGAGGTCTCTATGCCTTTGGAGGTTTCCGACGAGAATGTCTTCAAGGAATTCAAGGCCCAGATGAACTCCAGCGACAAGCAGAATGATATGAATATCCTGCGCTCGGACACCGGTGACGAAAAGAGTCGGGGCAAAAGCATTATCCGCAAGTTCGGGTCATTCAGAAAGAAACTGCTGGACAACAGAATAGAGCAGCATCTTGACAAATTCCAGGAAATCAAGAACCGTAAGACCTCCAAGCTGCTCATCTTCACTGACACGGAGAAGAAGGCCGCCCAGTCATCCGCTATGAGTAGCGTCGTCTCTTCGGCGAGACACGAATATAACGAACTACGGGAAATCGGTCAGGAGATAGAATACGCACTCGGCTATGCACGAGGCTGCGCGTACAGGAACCTCTACCTCGGAGTCGAGCTTCTGAACTATATCCGCGCCAATGCCGGAGGCTCCAGCCTTACCACCGTTCAGGACACGATAAAAACAATTGATATACCTAAGCAGATGCTGTCATACTCTCACGATGAAATGGTTGCGCACACTGGTGATGTCGCATTGATGGAAATGAACAGGCTGTCTTCACTTGCCAACAGTCTTGATGACACGACTGTTATGGCATTCGCTTCCAAGAACCCGAAGATCTCAGCCGCCATCGCCGCGTTCGAGCTGGCAAGCTCGGCCATCCACGTTCTTGACAATCACTTCTCGGCGGTGGAGAAGAATGCGGAATACCAGAAGAACCTGGCATCCGAGTTGGACGAGATAGTCTCTGCCTATACCGAAGGCCAGGGCCAGATGCTACGCGCCATCGAAATCATTCAGAGTATAGTCAAAGCCAACACAGGATTCATGGCAATCTACGAGCCTATGAAGAAAAAGGTCTTCGAGTCCAATGACATAGCCGGCATTTCAAAGCAGGAACTGATTCAGCTGGCTGCCGCAATGAAAGATTATAAATCAATAAGCGATTCAAAACTTTAGGAATATGGAAATCTATGACGAATCAATAGTAACTTCTTCAGAACCGATTGAAAATGAAGAAATCGTCGTCCCCAGCGGAAACGAAATGGTAATGTCCTTTCAGGACAAGGTGAATCTGGTCAATCAAGGCATCGAGAACTCAGGGAAGCTGATGCAGAGCGTAGAGAATATCTACTCGATGCACCAGAGAACAAAGCAGTTGGAGATGATGACGCAGATGCAGTTGGCTAACACCGTGGCAAAATACCAGCTCTGTCACGAATTCCTCGACAACACCTTCAAAGAACGTCACGGGGCGCTCCAGAAGCACTATGACCTGCTCGACAGGGCGGTGGAGAGTGGCGACAGAGAGATGATTCTCGCTTCATTGCACGGCATCAGCTCCATAGTGACCACTTCCCCACTCTCCGAGCTTCAGCGACTGGCATCCGTCTTCGATAATACTGACGTCCCGCTTCTTGATTTTTAAAAACTCAATAAAACCCAATACATTATGTCACTTTACAGAGTAAGAGTACGTCGCCGCAAATGCTGCAACGGCGTGAACCTGGAGCCGGGAATGGAAGCCCAGGTCATAACACCGGTCAACCGCCCCGTTCAGGCGGACAACTGGAAATATGTGGAAGAAGCGTTTATGCGCATATTCGGCCTTTCGCTTCGCAAGGCGAATGCCCTGAACATGTCTGACCTTGAAATTACGAAAATGGGCTGAAGCGAATGATCGCGAAAGCAGGCTATTTATCCTAATAGTTCAGATCTTTAAAATACTTGATAAACAGGGACATCCCGTCTTTGATTTTTTCCTGCTCTTCTTGCGGAAGATCTTTGAGGGGATGTTTCTGATTGTTGGAGTGTTTGGCGTATTCGGAAAATGCGTAAGTCATCTTGTCGATGATAGCAGCCCATTCTTCCCAACCTCTGTCACCATATTCATTTACGAAACACCCGGGTGTTGCTCCTGACAAGGATACTACCTCCCTGAATGCCTTTAGATAGTGCGTTATCAGTTCGGCCAAAGTAGTGTCGAGGTTATATAGCTCCTCTATCATTATTTCGGAAAGCTTGCTCTTTTTCTTCTTCTTGAGTCTTGAAATTAATCCCACCATTTCAATATATTTTCGTACAAAGTCTTGAATAATAAGGCATAGGCCTTCTGATATCTGAGCTTCTGCTTTTCTCCGTGCAAATATGATCTGTCCCAGGTCGGAACATCTTCAAACCGTTTGGCATTCCTGGTGTTCACGTATTTTCTGAAAGACCTCTGGTATTCCTTTGTCTGACCTCCCCAGCAGATGATGTCAATCAGGCGGCAGCACAATCTCATCCTCGAAGCCGTGTAATGATTGCTGGCGCAATGCCCGAAGTTCTCGAAGTACTCCGCCTGCCATTCCAACTTCTTCTTCAAGACCAAGAGTATGCTTTCCCCGTTGTAGTCATCGATATAGGAAAGTTCCTTGAACTCGTCCTCCTTGATTTTCTGCCTTTCCTTGTGGATAGCCTCCCATTCCTTCTTTGAATAGCCTCTCCTACTGTATATGGAAGACCACTCATAATAAGCAATTTCCTGTTCCGGAGTCCAATCCATATCGTCCTTGGGCAATGCTTTTACCCATTCAGGCTCGACGATTTTCTTTGGACCGCCGGCGCCATATCTTTTGTAATTTTCTCTTTGACTCATACTCCTTATTTTTCAACGATGCAAAATTATTCGTTGTGTTTGCTTAAATGTGGCATACTCCCTTAGATTCTGCAAATAAAATATTTCAAATCCTTTTTATTCTTTGCCGGATTTTGGCAGAGATATGGTTTTATTTTGCAAAATGTATTGATGGACATTTATGATGACAACTTCAAACGAAACGGAACACAAATGAAAAAAAGAAACAACAAGAAACTTTGGGAACAATTGTACAAGGAGAATGACATCTTCCACGATAGGATGGACAGTTACAGATCCCTTCCGGAAGCTGAGCGCATCGAAAAATACCGCGAAGAGGTCCGCAATGCCGAAGCTGAGATATTGAAAATCACCGGCGACCCACTTAATGATTCATTGTGGAATACACTTGATACCGAGGACAGTAAGGCTATAGTGGACAATCTTCTTGGATACCGCTACTACGCGCTTTCCAAGATGTTCGCCCTACATTGCAGCGATGCCGAGGTAAAGCGTATCGAGGACCTTGACGCACAGCTGCTGCAACTCTCGCGCAATCTATTCGACCGCACAGCCAAGATGTACCGTGCCGTCCTTGATATGCCTTCGGACGAGAAAGACGACTGCATCAGCGTAGAAGGTACACTCAAGTTTCTTGGCGACACCGCCCAGGACATTCTGCAATTGGAAGACGATGCCTTCTACGGCTCGGATTTCAAGAGGATGATTCTGATTATTTCATTCTTAGAGACCGAACTTCACGGGGATTTGGCGCTTCTTGAATGCCATCCCGATTGGGATTCGGAGAAGAAGCACAAGTCTTCGATGACTGACAAGGAACTGGGCATAGGACATTGGATGGACGATGGCACGACCTGGGCTGAAGGCTGGCTGCGTCATCCGAAACTTGACCACATAGTGATGTGCTATGTCACCCACGCGATTGTGACGCACGCAGATTACTGCGTCCCTGACTTTATGCGTCTCAACTCCTTCGAGGTGAAGGTCAACGTGGAGGTCATGCAGGATGCAGAGCAGGACGGTAGCCGCCGCTGGTGGTGGCGGGACTGCGACGAGCGTCAGTTCGCTGACAAGTTCCTGCGCGAAGCCGAGCACCGGCCGCTAGAGATGAGTAAGGGAGAGTTTATATACAACAGAGTCGTGGAATACTTTGACTTTGAAGAAAGTGACGAATGCGACAGAGAGTGGCTCAGACGTAACCTGGAATTTGAGGCAAAATACCCGGACAGCAAGGTTAAGCACGACAATTCCATTTATAAGGCTGACAGGATTTCATCACTTCCGGACTGCCGCAAGGATGACTCCTTGATAGATGAATTCTTGAAGAAAGCATATTCAATAAGACAACAATAAACAATATGACAGCAATAGTTGGTATACTGAACAAGAGGGCTGCGGTGATAGCGGCAGACAGCGCTATTACCGTACAGCGTGGTGGCAACACCCAAATTTACAACAATGCAACGAAGATTTTCAAGCTCTCCAACAAGCATCCGGTAGGAGCAATGATATTCGGCAGCGACAGCTTTATGGGGGTTCCGCTTGCAGTGCTGTTCGGTATCTATCGTGATAAGTTTGGAGACCGGAGTTTTTCGACGCTTCAAGAATATGTGGACAACTTTATATCTTTCCTGGCAAAAGAGCCACATTTTGCTGATGCGGAGCTACAACACAGATATCTGCGCGGAGAGATTGGGACTTATTATGAAAAAGTCAAAAAATACACAGCAGAGTGTATTACGGAAGATCTGAACCCGGAAGACGGCCATTCAATTTCTGATGAAGACCGTATTCGCATAAAACAGTCCAGGCTGAAGGAAGGGATGCAGGCCATTACTGAAAACATCGGAATATTGACTGATCCAGAAAAGAAAAGCCCTGAATTCGAGAAATATAGTTTCAAAAAATTCATCTCTTATGCCAAGGAGGACATCGATGGATTGAAGGAACTCTGTAAGGAAGATGACCTCCCATCAGATTTAGGAGACGCTTGGGCAAAGGAATTCTATTATTATCTGTGCTCTCAGTTCTATTACGAGGGGACCGGAATCGTATTTGTCGGTTACGGGACTGATGAGTTATTTCCGTCGTTGATTCCTATATTCGTGTCCGGAATTGTCGATGGAAGGCTTCGCTATTGTTACTCGCGTGATGAAGAGGAACATATCAGCTGGGACAACGAATCTGCCATCTGCCCGTTTGCACAGTGCGACGTGATGATGACCATAATGAAAGGGATGTCTCCTGCTCTACGGGAAAAAGTTAATGAGGCTGCGAATGATGCAATTTCTCAGACCAAGGAAAAGATGATTGAAGCGATGAAAACCGCCGGTGTAGATGCTGAGACTATTGCCAAGGTTCAGGAAACCGATATCAAGGAAGTCTCAGAAAAGCACGAGGGACAAATTCAGGACTTCGTCCAGACCGAGTATGTGAATGGTCTAGTTGATACTGTCGAGTCTTTCGGTGTGGAGGATATGGCGGATATGGCCGAGAGCCTGATTTCCATCACAAATCTACAGCGCCATTTTACGGCATCGGAAGAGTCTGTCGGCGGCCCTGTCGATGTCGCGGTCATCACCAAAGCGGATGGGTTTGTGTGGGTGAAGCATAAGGATTGGACTTATGGAAGAAATGAATAACTCGTGTCTCCAACCTTATTTTTATCATTCTGAAAATATGTGATATTTCCTCAACAATAAAAAAACAACGAACACCGACGAATGTCCCTACACGGCCGATATGGGCAAGATTTGAATGCCGAGGCATACTTCAATCTTTGATATGGTCTCCAGGGATAGGTTCTCTTGCCCCTTCAGGACCTTGGAAACATACTGCTGGCTGCAGCCCATCATCTCTGAGAGCTGCTTCTGTGACATATTCATTTCCTCCATTTTGTCCAACATCATCATAGCAATGCGCTGCGAGTAGCGGAGCCATGATTTGTTCTGCATGCGCCACTCTGCATTCTCGCGCCATTTTGATGGCGTAGCAGACTGATGATCTCTCAGTCTTGAGATTATTGCTGCTGTAGTTCCCATTGTAACCTCTTTTTGTTATAAAAGCTCTTTCAGATAATCATCAAAAGAGTCTTTGTCCACGGCGTTGTTGTCAAGTACTCAATGTTTTCGCAAAATTAGTGAGAAATTATGTGATTTACAACTTATGGGTTGATTTTTGTTCTCCCAAAGGGGGTAGTGATGCCATTTGCACCAATATATCACTACGAATATCATTAAGGACAACTAATTCCAGCAGATTTGGAAATTACCAAAATAAAATAAACGCAGGGCGGCAAATTGTCGTCCTGCGTATTTCCCCTATCGCATTAATCAACGGCAGGGACATTTCGATGTTTTACCCATTTGAAACCACTGCCGCGAGTAATGATTGCAACCTCTATTGGACCTCCAACAGACTCTTCGGACGAAGAGAAGTGTCTTTGAAGGTTGGTGATAGATATCAAACTCTCAGCCATGTTGGCCATATCTTCCAAGTTAAATGAGTCAACGGCGTCAACCACTCCTTGTATGTAATTCTCATCCATGAATGCCCCTATTTCCTCTTCATAAGATTTCTGGATGTCTTCCGTTTCCAGATTAGTTACCTGTTCAATAACATCATCGGAAATTCCAAGTTCTGACAATTTCGTAGCTATCTTCTCCTTGGCTTTTTCAAGAGACGATTTCTGTGATTCAAGGATTTGATTATAGAACGCAGGAGCGATGCCCTTCATCATCGTCATCATTACGTCGGTTTGCGCGTATGGTGAAATTAATGACGAGTGTCTGTTGGTAATCTCGTCCTTATCATCTTCAAGCCATCTCAAACAACCATTGAATACACCGGAAACAAAAGCCGAGTAAGACGATGGATATATATCCTTGCTGCCAAATCCAATAAAGACAAGGCCTGTCTGATTGTAAAAAAATTTCGATGTCA
>JAZRYB010000020.1:0-76885 GCA_045600565.1 Candidatus Cryptobacteroides sp.
CGGCACCATCGACCCTCTCTATGAGGGCAAATATCTTGTTGCAGAATATCCAGATGTGGTACTGGTTTCCGTGGAATACCGTGTGAACGCTATGGGATTCATCGACTTTGTGGATGTTCCCGGCGGAGAGGCTTTCCCTGACGCGCCATACCTCGGAATACTTGACCAGCAGCAGGCTCTTCGCTGGATTCAGAAGAATATCAGCGCATTCGGGGGAGACCCTGACAATGTGACCATATTCGGTGAATCTGCGGGCGGCGGCTCCGTAAGCGCGCATTTGATTGCGAAAGGTTCCGAAGGCCTCTTCCGCAGGGCCATCCCTATGTCCGGAGAAATATGCCTTGAGCATACACCTGAGAATTACAAGGAAACCGGACAGGCCGCCAAACTGCTCGCCGCTACGGGCTGCAAGGATATGGCAGACCTGATGTCTCTTTCTGAAAAAGATATTCTCAAGGCTTTGAACACCGAAGCCGGCGGAAGAAGTGCAGAAGGCGTGGGAGGCCACGTGGGCGACTTCAACAACTGGCCTATGCGCAGTGACGAAAGGAGTATCCTTCCTTCAGATGGTTACAAAGCTATCCTGGAAGGAAAATCCAAGGACGTGGACGTGATGATAGGTGTGGTGGCGGACGAGATAAGGTACTGGGCGCATTTGCAGTACGACCCTACAGACCAGGCCGGCCCTCTTGCTTTCTATTACGATTGGGCGAAGGAAAAGGTGGATGGAATCAAGAAAATAGGTGGTCCCCAGACTGCCCGCCGCATAGACAAGTGCCTTGAAATCATAGACCCTGACAGCGACGAGTGGGACGAGAAACATCCCGGGATATGGAAATACACTCAGATTCTGACTGACTACAATTTCCGTCTTGGCAGCATCACCATTGCCCAGAACCACTCCGAGGCCGGCGGCAAGGGAAAGACCTATATGTACGTTTTTGGCAAAGGATATGAAAAGGGTGCTCTTCCCGGAGAGGATTATATGAAGGCCTGTCACGCCTGCGAGCTCACATACGCCTTCAACAACCTCGCTTATGAAGACGGTGCTCCGTTCGACCCGGTCTTGACCAAACGTTTCAGCAATATCTTTGTGAATTTCGCGCGCACCGGCAATCCGAGCATCGAAGGGCTTGACATCCCTGAATACGAGAAGACCGACCGCAGTACCATTATGGTAGGACGGGATTCTGAAATCTATGTGGAGAAGAACCCTCTCCCGAAAGAAACAGACCTCCTGCTGCCTACTTATTATGATTTCTTTCTGCAAAAATAGTCAAATATGAATAGAAGCATTTTCAAACTCGCAGCTGTTATGTGCGTAGTCATAGGTATAGGCGCATTTATGAGTTGTCGGAAGTATGATGACTCCCAGCTCAGGCAGGAGATAAAGGATCTTCAAGAGCAGCTTGCTTCCAAAGATTCTCTAATCCGTTTCGTGTCTTATGAGAAACAGACTGTCAAGAATGGTGATAAGATTGAGATTATTCTTGATCCTTCAATCACAATAGACCGCTATGTCGGCATTCGGGCCGAGGTGACCGGCAATTCCGGAAAGGCGGAAGCGATTGTGACCAAGTCCGATGCCGGTAGTCTTTGGGGAATAGATGTACTCAACCCCGAATTCGGTACTGACGGGAAAGTGTCAAAGAATCCGGTGGTTGTCATAGTCAATGCAGGTGAATACCAGACTGACGCTTTTCTTCAGGTAGCACTCATCGACAATGAAGGATATCACCACATAGCGACCAAGGCCGTCACTTCCGGAGAATGTCCCGTTGCTGACCTTATAGTCTATGGCAAGATATTCACCTCTGATGCGTCTGAGTCCATAGTTGAAGCATTCGCAGTGAAGAATGGCAAATACCTTTATGTGGGAACCAAGGCGGGAGCGGAGGAATTCGCAGGTGCCGCAACGCAGAAGGTTGATTTCACCGGCAAGGGACTGGTCATTCCGGGATGTACCGAAGGCCACGGACACTTTGTCGGCCTTGACGGAATAGTACACCAGCTGCCCGGGTTCAGAGCATCGTACGATGAGCTTATCAAGACAATTGTTCCTGAGACAATGGCGTCAAGCCCCGGACCGTTCTTCTCTTTCGGCTGGAATACGACTTCAATCGAGAAATTCAGCAAGAGGAACTATGCAATGGAGATAGAAGCCGTCTCATCCGGTTATCCCGTCGTTCTTGACGATGGAGGCGGACACAATGCATTATGCAACAGAACGGCATTGAAGAAGGCCGGAATCATCAATGACAAAGGAGAGAAGATATGCGATGTACGAGGAGGGGATATCATCACTACTCTTGACGAGAATGGCAATCCTACGAATATCGCAAGCGGATACATAACAGACGAAGTGGTGCCGTATGTCATTGAAAGGGCGATAGGAACAATACTCGATGATACCCAATATTATAACGCTTGCCTGAGTGCAGTGGCAGAGCTCAACAAACGCGGCTACACCAACTATCTGGATGCCTACATCAACGGGATGGATGCCGGGAACACTTATCTGTATCTGGCCGATATGGACAAGGTCGGACTGCTCACGGTCAATATGATAGGATACTTCACCATCCGCAGTTACGACTGGGGACTGCCTAAGGGAGGGCCTCTTCCGGATAATGTGAAAGCCAAACTTGAATATGTAAACTATCTTGACCGCGTGTTTACCGGAGGCCACATCAAAGCCGGTGGAATAAAACTGTTCCAGGACGGCGTGACCGACACGGCCACAGGCTGGATAAGCGAGGAATATACCCAGCCTGGATTGCCTGCCGACAAGAAGCACGGAAACATCATCTGGGAGCAGGAGGAGCTCAATCAGGTTGTGGCCGCCGCCAATGCCAAAGGATTCCCTGTCCATACTCACACTTTCGGGGATCTGGCCTGTCACGCCCTCATTGACGCATACGCCGCTTCTCCTTCGGCATCAAGTCTTAAGATACATAATTCCCTTGCCCACGTAAGGAACATTTCAAGCGAGGACATCGCCCGTTGCGCCGCCAACAAAATAGACATCGCATCCAATATGATATGGCATACCGGAGTCCCTGAGGAGGGCCGTCAATATATGTTGTCCGTTATGCCGCAAAGCATTTTTGACAGCGGTTATCCGATGAGATCACTGCTGGATGCCGGTATCCTTACAACATCTTCGACCGATGCTCCGTGCGGTGAGGAACTCATAGGTACTGTACCGAACATCATCGGTGCCTGTGTGACAGGCCTGAGCCCTGATTTTCCTAATGCGGCTCCGTTCAACCCGTCAGAACTTATTACTGTAAGCGAGGCCCTGAAATGCCTTACCATCAACGGTGCGGAGAGCCTTGGACTGGAGCAGGAACGCGGGTCCATCGAAAAGGGGAAATATGCTGATTTCGTAGTGCTGGACAAGGATGTGCTTGAGCTTGAGAAAACGAACAAAATGGACATTTTCAAGACAAATGTCGCAAGCACCTGGTTTGAAGGTCGGAAAGTTTACGCGGGGATGTGATGATTCATATCCCTTTGCGTATTTTCCGAAGGTCAACTACATATTCAAAGATCATCACTGCCGTCCAGAAAAGAAAGATCATCACTTGTGAGAGATAGGATAACTCTACAGTCCTGTCGCCTTTGGCAATGGCAAGGAGTATCGTCGTAATGCCGACCACTGATGTGATGTAGAGATTGGCAGTTTCAAAAAGCAGGCAGCGTGTGCGTGCATAAATGAGAGAATCCTTGAAAAGAGTTTTTATCATTTTTGCCACTGAAGCCACAATCAGCAGCAGAAGGAGAAATTCCAGCTCATAGAGAAAAAATACGGATTTGTGTACCGCATCCACATACACTCCGTTTACGTCGTGAAAGGCTGGGATTTCGTTTGGAATGACATTGTAGTTGAATGCCACAAACAAAGTATTGATGGCAATGGAACATAAAGTGCAAATGACAGCAATATGTATCCTTGTGCGTATTCCCCGGAGATGGCTGGCTTCCATCGAATTCATCAGAGAAGGAATAATCTTGCCTATTTTCTTCAGTTTTTCGTTCATGCTCATTTAGCCTTAAATGAATCGGATGATTCTGTATTTGTGCAAAAATAACAATTATTATTCAGAGTGACGGAACTCTCATTTCTCAAAACTCTTGTTTTTTTGTATATCTTTGCGTAAACAGGGTGCCGGGAAACCCCCTGCTCTCAAAAACTATATATAATGAAAAAAATCATTTTCATCTGTCTGCTTGCGTTTGTTGCAGTTTCCGCGAACGCACAATTCCATTTCGGAGGCTCTTTCAATATCAATTTTGCCAATGAACACACTGACTATTCCTCTATCGGCTATTCTGATGACAAGGAAAACGCATATATGATTCAACTCAAGCCGAAGTTCTATTGGAATATTGGCGAGAGAATGCAGGTCGGAGGAAGGATTGGATTTGCGTTCGGACGCCTTAATACCGGAATGATTTACGATTCGGAGAAAACAGACAAGGAAGAAGACATCGTCAACATTGACAGAGCCATTGGTTGGTCTGTATCTCCGTTTTTCGGATATAAGTTGCTGGAATGGAAGATCGTAAGCGTCTGGGGAGAGGCCAATGTGTTTTTGGGACAGAATTATAATGTAGGTAAGGAAAGAAAAATTTTTTTCCCCGAATGGAGCAGAGAGATGGAGTTCGGTTTCCAGATTCTCCCGGTCGTCAACATCGACTTGACAGAGAAGCTCGCCCTGCAGCTCCATTTAGGCTTTATTTCTCTGGGATGGTACGGCACCAGATCCGACTATCCTGAGAAAGTTGTCACTACAAGCAATTGGGACCTTCATAAGGGCGGTTTTGCCGGTCTTGCTCAGGGACTTGCCGATTACGGCATAGGTGTCGTCAAGAAGTTTTGAGAAATAATGGTCAGCTATGAAGAGGCGGAGACCGATAATAATCGTCATTGTGAGCCTTATTCTCTTGCCGATTGTATTGCTGGCGGGAGTTCTGATTGCGCTGACCATACCTTCTGTACAGCAGAAGGCGGCGAAAACGGCCGCCAGAATTTTGTCTGACAAGATAGGAATTGAGACTTCTGTGGGACATTTCTCCGTGGGGCCTCCGCTTGACATTCTCCTCGAAGATGTCTTCGCCGGGGAAAGTCCCGGTGACACTCTTGTCTTCGTGGGACGTATGGATGTACGGCTGCGCATAAATGCCCTGCCGGATTCGGTGGCAGTCAGGCATTTGGAAATCGAGAATCTGGTTGCCCACACTTCAGACTTGATTCCTTCGGTGAAGATAGACGGGTATTTAGGCCGAATGTCGGCGAAAGTTAAGCCTTTCAATTTTAAGGAGATGGTCTTTCCCGTAAAGGATGCTGTCCTGGAAGATGCCGATATGACGATTGATCTGACGGAAGATGAGGATACAGGAGGGGAAAGCTCTTCTGGCGGAGATTCTCCCGCCTTGGCTGTCGATATTCAGGAGATGTCACTCAAAAATGTAGGATTCCGCCTTGAACCGTATGACCTCAGGCTCAATTTGGGCAAGGCGGATGTTGATGCTTTGATCGATCTGGGTGAATCGCGCTATACTGTCCGCAGTATTGATCTTGCAGATTTGGATTTCGGCATAGGGACTTTTGAGCTTCCGGTGGGCGGTTTCAATGGAGATGCCGTCGTGGATCTCGCAAATTCTTTCATATCTTCCGATTATTTGTCCGTAAGTGTCCCGGAGTTGCAGGCAGAGGCCAGACTTCGTGATACATATCTTGACTTGAATGAAATGCGGGTGAATTCTGTTGGGGAGGGTAGCATAAAAGGCGCGGAATTCTCTCTGGATGCCGAATATGATATAGATGACGAGGCTTTTACAGCCGAACTCGACCTGGAGAAAACAGATCTTGCGCGGGTGCTCGAGATGTCCGGAAGTGAGCTCGTGATAGCAGGGAGAGTCCGTGCGTCCGGTCTCGGCATTGATCCGACTGACAGAAAGATGAGCGCAGATGTGCGTGTAGCCCTTGACAGCTGCCGGTTCAACGGTATGGATGTTTCCGGAATCAGACTGTCCGCCAATTTGGATAACGGCACAGTCAAAGGTACAATGGCCTCGCCTGTCCACTACAGCGACAGCTCCATAACAGCTTCGCTGATGCTGGACAGCCGCTTTATGGTCAGCGATTTCCTCGGGAAGTTCCCGGGAATCGAGATGGAGGCCGATATCGAAGATATTGATGCGCAATTTCAGGGCGACACATTCAAGGTCAGCGGGCTTGGTCTCGATTTCAAAACACGCGAAGGCCTGTGCGAAACTGCGGTTGATATGCCGGGAATCGCTCTGGAAGCCAATCTTCCCGCGCACGCTCTGCAGATACCTTCTCTTCTCCCGACTTTCTCCGGAGTGCCGGAGACTCTCCCTGAACTGGATTCTCTAGTCGCCGCTTTCCCCGGGATAAGCGCCAGTCTTGAGGTTGAGCAGAACAATCCTATGCGGGAATTTCTTCTGAAAAGGGGTTTTGATATCAAGGCACTATCTGCGGCACTGCATTCTGCGGGAGCATCCAGAAATCTCAGAGTTTCGCTGGAAACACCGGCTCTTGACGGTGAATACAGGCTTCCGGCAATTTCAGCCAATCTATCGGCAGATTTGTCGGGGAGCAGAATGTGCGCCACTCTTAGTCTCAATTCCGAAATCAAGGACGGCCTGATGTCCGTAAAAGGAATAGACGCGGGTGTCGATCTCAATACAGTCTTGTCCCGCGATGGGGATGATTTGAAGGTGGACGGTGACTTGAAGCTGACAAACCTCGTATATGACAGCAAGAATATAGGGGAAAAGAACGTCTTTTTCAATCTTCGGCCTGACAGTGAGGATTCTGGGCGTTTTGTTGCAAACGCTCATCTTGATGATATCCCGGTCGAGCTTGTGAAACAGTTCGCGACGATTCCTGAGGATATCGGGATTCGGGGTAGGGTGAGAACTCGCGCGACAGTCTCCGGGTTGCCTGGCCGAATCAGTATTTTTACAGGTGTCAAGCCTGTGGATGTGGCGCTTGAATATCTGCCCTACAAGGTACAGTTGTGTCTTGGCGACCAGGAAATTACGATGGAGGACAATAGAATCAACTTGAACGGCCTTTCCATCATCGGAGCGGACAGCACTTCCGTGGTGCTGAACGGCGGTCTGGATCTGGAGACGATGCTTCTGGATATAGCATTGAAGTCCGACGCCTTCGAGCCGATCAAACTGCCTGAAGACGGCCCTATCCCCGTTTACGGCAAGCTGCTCACCAGTCTGGAAGGCGGCATTTCCGGTCCGGTGGACAGTCTGCTGGCTATGGTTGATGTGAAAATCCTCCCTCAGACCGACATTACCTATCCTATTGATGATAAAAATATGGTGCAGGTGAGCCCTTCAGGCTTGGTGAGGGTCGGATTCGATGCCAAGACAGGTCTCAGCCTCGGTGGTCGGCTTGATGTCCCGAAGGGCAGGATATTCTTCTCTCCGAAGCTATATCCTATGATGCCGTTTTCTGTGGATAAGAGCAGCTGCATCAGATTCAACGGTGCTATTGAAGATACAGAACTTGCCATATCCGCTTCTCAGGGAGCAAAAGCTACCTACAAGCCGGTAGGGGAGGTTTCAAGAATGGTCGATTTCATCACCGGAGTCAAGGTCGGGGGGACTCTCAAGAAGATTGACATAGGTTTCTATCTGGATGCACCCCGGGACAATGAGATACGCAGAGAACTCTCCGAAATGTCACAGGAAGACCGGGAGGGCCTTGCCGCTGTCCTGCTGGCTACCGGGATGTATGCTTCTGACAGCAACGAAGCCGCGCAGATGGACGGTTATGCGCTCTCCAGTATCGTTCAGTCCAAGTTGAATGCCGCTACCGCCAATAAGCTGGGGCATGTTGTAGATTTGAATTTCGGCGTGGCGAGGGGAAAGCACGGTAGGGGAATTGAGACTACCGACTATATCCTGAATGTCTCAAGGAGTTTCTTCAAGGACAGACTCAATGTCAAACTCGGAGGAAGTGTGTCCGATAATGCCGAAGTCAACAAAAACTCGGTATCTTTTCTGAACAATCTTTCCGCGGAATACAAGCTTGACTCTGCCGGAGCATTCAAGGCGAGGCTGTTCAGTATAAAGGATTACAACAATATTGTGGAGGGGGAGCTCTATAAGTCGGGCATAGGCGTCCTTTTTAATAAAAACATTGACAGCCGACGCGACAGCCTGGACAGGTCTGCCGATTTGAGTGTGGAAACCAATTTCGTGGAAAGGAGCAACAAACAATGGGGACCTGATGCCGCGATTTCGCTCACCAAGAATAATCTTTTCAGCCGGGGAGATGTCTTCACGGCCAAACTCAAGGGCGCATATTACTGGAATCTCGACCGAAAACAGCTGAAAGACCCATCTCGCAACGACACATACCTGTTGGGTGCGGATTTTTCTCTCAGTTTTCCCAATTTGCAGCTTGGCGACTGGGCCCTCAAGTATATAGGTCAGACGTCGTATCGTCTGGGCTATCTGAATCAGAATATTTCCGGAGACTATGGTATGCACAAACTTTACGCCGGTGCCGATTACAGTTTCCGCCACAGCAAGTATGTCACTCACAGTTTTTCTCCGCTGTATCTTTCCATTGTATTGGCGGACAGGGCCTCTGAGAATCTGTCAACGAATGTGGGTTTTGTCGATCTTCTCAAACTCTTTGCCGGCAACGAGTTCATCCCGTCCGCGAGGTACTCTTTCAGCTACAACAACTATAGGGACAAGGGAAGGAATGTCAATACTGCCCTGGATATACAATTGAGAGAATCAGCCAATCTCATTTCCGGCATAATGGCCGCCTGTGGGGCTGATTTCAATGAAAAGAACAAACTTATTCTCGGTGTCAATTATGATCAGTTCGTGAAATATCAGATGGAATTGAGAAACAAGTTCAAGTTGAATGACAGATTCGAGCTTGCGACCAGAGCTGTTGTCGGGGCTGTCATCAGTTATGGAAACAGTGTGGTCTCTCCTCTTTCCGAAGCCTTTTCCATTGGAGGCCCAAACAGTATCAGGGCATTCTCACCGCGTTCAATCGGTCCGGGCAATTTCCATAACGAGAATTTCAGTTCTCAGATTTTTCATACGGGAGATTTGAAACTTGAATTGAATGCCGAACTCCGTTTCCCGATTGTCTGGAAACTCAACGGAGCCGTCTTTGTGGATGCCGGAAACATATGGAGCCAGAGAAGTCCGGAGGAATATATGTCCCCGGAAGAAATAGACGCTCTCCTGAAAGGTTTCAACCTGACCACTATGTACAAATGCTATATAGATCCCAAGACTTTTCTTGACCAGATTGCTCTGGGTACCGGTGCGGGATTGAGACTTGACTACGAATCAATCGTCATCCGACTCGATCTCGGCGTTGCTGTCCACGCACCATTCGACACGGGGCGCGCGGGTTATTACAATATTCCGAATTTCTGGAAGGATGGATTGAGACTCAATTTCGGAATCGGATATCCCTTCTGATGGAGAAGGCTGACAGTACTTGATGCTCAGGTGTACCCTGTTTGTGCCCGATTATAAGAAATATTGTATATTTACAAGAAAATAAGAACCCGTTTTGAAAAGGTTCATAAGAAAAGAAATCAATCATTTCAAAACAGGTTCTAAGGATTGAAGAGAAAAAGTCTTTCCGACATCAACCGAATGATAAAACTTAATTATGAAATTTATGAAAAGAACCATTTCCATCATTGCGGCCGTACTGGTTTGTGCCGGTCTTTGCGCACAGACAAAAGAGCAGGCCAAAGAAAATCCTGACCTTTTCAGAGCTATCCGTGACTTGTCACGTACTGAAATCCTCATCCCGGATGTGGATGGCTATAAAGCCGTCAAGACTGATCTTCACGTCCACACTTTCTACTCCGACGGAGATTGCTCTCCGGAATATCGTGTTATGGAAGGCTGGCGTGACGGACTTGATGCTATGGCCATCACCGATCATATAGAATACAGACCGACCGACACCAAAATGCAAAGCTATCTAGGTGTCACGCAGTCCGGGCAGTCAGACCTCAACCTCTCTTACCGACTGGCCCAAGGCGCCGCTTCCGGTTATGGTCTGCTTATCATTCCCGGCACGGAAATCACAAGGAACCCACGTGAAGTAGGACATTTCAATGCCCTGTTCACTACAGACAACAACAAAATCCCGGATGACGACCCTCTTGTCGCCATACGCAACGCCAAGGCTCAGGGGGCTGTAATTCAGTTCAATCATCCCGGATGGGCCAGAAATGACGCAAATTTCACCGAGCCTGCAAAACAGGCCCTCGCGGAAGGTCTGATAGACGGTATCGAGACATTCAACGGAGAGGAATTCTATCCCAAGAATATCGAGGATGCCGTAAATAACCGTTGCTTCGTTGCCGGCAACAGCGACATTCACCCGACTACATATGATTTCTATATCCGCTCCGGATATTTCCGCAATATGACCATAGTGTTCGCGAAGGAATGCTCTCTGTCTGCCATCAAGGAGGCTCTTCTCGCGCAGAGAACCATCGCCTATGGCTGCGGTACACTCTCCGGCAGCAGGGAAATGCTTGAGAAGTTCTTCTATGCTTCGGTTGACATCAAGAAAGTCTATGTTGACAAAGACGGCAACGGCAATCTTCTGATTACAAACAAGACTTCTTTCCCTTATCTGCTCAACGGCTCTTCGACTTCAGTCAATGTGCTGCTCCCTCCGCTGTCATCCATCAGAGTCAGTTTCAAGAAGGATCAGGGATTGAAATACACAGTATCCAATATGTTCTATGGTGTCGATAAGAATTTGGAAGTCAATATTCTTTGAGACAGACATCAGATTGGGGGACTTGTGCTTGAGGAACCGCTATTTTATTGGTTGCACTGATTGACAACGTGTTGTATAGTAGGATAGTACGTCATTCCAGCGATAGTATGGGAACGAATCCGTCTCTATCGGGAGAGTCGCTTCGGACTCGTTGAGAAGACATTTCACAAGTATATCGGAAGGATTGCGTTTGTTGCGGTAGAATATCAGCTGGATGTTGCAGGCTTTGCTGGTCTCCCAATTCTGATAGCAGTACTTGACGTCATAAGGATTCTCCGGATCGAGATTGGCTCCGTTTATGCCCATAAGCACGGTGAGAGGGCCGATGCAGCTGTCGTGACCGAAACGGAAGTCAGCCACGTTTCCGCTGTTGCCGTCAATCACATCGCAGGCCTTTTTCAGAATGTCCTCGAGAATGGGAATCATATCATTCTGGCTGCCGAATACCCAGGAATAGCTCCCGAGATTGTCCTCTTCCCAATGATTTACAATCTCGCTGTCGGTGAAAATGTTCCCCATCATCCCTTCGTGGTAGATGTTCGGGAGTGAGGTGTACAGACTCTTGAGACTTCCGGCAATGCCGTTTACCTTTCCTGGCAGCCCTTCCGTACCGGTGAATACGCGTTCAATCACGGTCTTGCTCATCATAGTGTCACGTGGGAATCTGACACTGCCCGACTCGTAGCGGGGAGTCATCTTGGCGTATGAGACTCTGTGTGGATTCTCTCCGTCAGTCGGTACGACTGCATTCAATGTGAATCTTGATGATTGCTCTCTGATTTCGAGCTTGGGGTTGCATTGGACGAGTTCCTGGCAGAATGCCGACATACTCATCACGCAACGCCCTGATAGAGATGAGATTGCAAGAATATTGCCGCCTTTGTCGAACACCTCCGGAAAATTGTTGTACATCCTTCTGGCGATTCCTTGATGCTGCTCCCATCCCAATTGTGTGAGCTCGCTTATGCCTGTCATCAGTTCGTCTTTGGCATCGAAAAATTTGTCTGCAAATGCTTTGCCTTCCTCTGTAAGAAGATTCTTCTCCTTTGCCGCAGTCAACAGAGTGTCAAGAGTCCTGTAGAGTGTGCTGTTCCAGTAGTATCTTGACCCGTGACGCGCGTAATGGCTTATATAGAATGCTTTATACCCTTTGGGGGCTTTTGTCAGCTCTCCCGGTTTGAATCTGTATGGATAGTCATTGCCGTAGGCTTTCATCGGATCTGAGAGCAGTTCGGACATGACATTGGGATTCTGAGCTGTGGTAATCAAAGACATCACCGTCAGAATCAGAGAAAAAATCGTTTTCTTCATATGGATTTGTATTTGGTAAGTTCCTGTATCATCGCTCGGGCGATGGATGCTGACGCTCCGTTGCCTCCCAGGGCTTTCCGTATGTCGGCATAGTCGTCGAGCATCTGCTTTCGGTATCCTTCGTCCGTGAGTATCTTCAGAATCTCATCGGTGACCTCCGTGACGTTGAGACTCTCCTGAATGAGCTCTTTGAAGGCACTCTTGTCAATTATCAAATTGCCCAGACTGATATATTTGATGTGTTCTCCCACTTTGAGAATCTTCTTGGCTACGAAGATGGTCAGCTTCGAACTTGCCCATCCGACCACCTGCGGCGTCCCGATCAGAACTGCCTCCAGAGATGCGGTGCCGGAATTGATTACGGCGGCTTCCGCATTTTTCAGCACTCCATAAGTGTCTCCGAATATGAGATGGACGTAATCCCTCCCGCCTGTATGGTAGTCCTCCGCATCCCGTGACGGCGCGCCGGCTATGATGAATTCATAGTCATTGAATCCGTCATATTTGCGCAGGGTGTCGGCAAACTGCATCATTACAGGTATCATTGTCTTGATTTCGGGGCCTCTTGAACCCGCGAGCAGAGCTATGTATTTTCTGTCCGGCAAGCCGATGCGCTCGAAGAAAGCGCCCCTCGTCTCATTAAGAGCGGGGGATTGATCGATGGCATCGATGAGAGGATTGCCCTTGTAGATATAGTCTATGCCTCTTTCGCCAAAATATGCTTTTTCGAACGGGAATACGATGAAGAGTTTGTCAATGTATTTTTTGAGTTTCCGATTGCGGCCCTCGCGTGATGCCCAGGTCTTGGGGGCTATGTAATAGAACACCTTGAAGCCGGCTTTGTGCGCGAACTTCGCAATTTTGAAATTGAACCCGGGATAGTCTATGAGTATCACCACGTCAGGCCGCCAGGCAAGGATGTCCCGTTTGCAGTATTTGACGTTTCCCAGGAGCTGGCCGGCTTTGGCAAGGACATCGCTGACACCCATTACGGCGCCTCCTTTGTAATGTCGCACCAGACATTCGGAATTATGACCATGATAATCGTCCGGGACCGCCGCGGCGCGCATCAAATCTCCTCCCCAGAAACGGAATTCGGCCTGAGGATCTTCTGTACGCAACCCTTTGATCAGATTGCTCCCGTGCAAATCTCCGGATGCCTCTCCGGCGATAAGATAGTATTTCATTGCTCGAATATGGATTTGATGCGCTCCATCTCAGCGTAATCGGTGGTGTCTATGTTGTGAACCGTGATGGAAAGGTATCCTTCGGACAGGATGATGTTGTCGCAGCTGTCATCATTGCGCTCATCGTTGGTCATCCGTCCTGTCATCATAATGGCTTTCTCGCCCGGCTCCAGCTTAGGAAAAGCCATTATGCCCACATCTTTGGGCGTGATGCCGATGCGGTCGAAAATATTCATCGTGAACGGCTGGAATTCATCCACCCAGTGCAGAATGCCTTGACGGCCGACTTTGATTCCCTTGATTGATTCTGCGGGAAGGTTCGGAAAATTCAGATTGTAGTATATCCCGAATCTTCCGCTCCAATTCTTCAGAATTTTATCTAGAAGAGATGGCAGCAACTGGCGTATGAAACTGAAATCCGGATTCAGGCTGACGTCGTCAATCGACACGCCGACAGACGGGATTCCGGCAAGCGCTCCTTCCTGACAGGCTCCCAGAGTGCCTGAATACAGGGCCGCCGAGGCAACATTGGACCCGTGGTTGATTCCTGAAACGATGAGGTCCGGCTTGTCTTCCCCGTAAATTTCATCCAGAGCGAATTTGACGCAACTGGCCGGAGTGCCGTCGAGATAGTACCATCTCTCGGGCTCTTGTCGCAATTGCTTGACAGCTATCTGTTTGAAGCCGATAGAGACGGCCATTGACATACCTGATTGGTGATATTTCGGAGCTACGACAGTCAATTCCCCCATAGGTCGGAGTATCTCCACCAGCGCACTTATCCCCTTGAAGTCATAGCCGTCGTCATTGGTTACGAGTATTCTCATATATGAGTTGATTTTTATGCAAATATAATTGAAATATGCTGAAAATTTCTTAAATTTGCACGTTTTGCATTTGAAGATTATTTTAGTTTAACTTTTATATAAAACAACTCAAAAAATGGTAAAACTTGGTATTAACGGATTTGGCCGTATCGGCCGTATGGTATTCCGTGCAGCTTATGAGAATTTTGCAGATGAAATCGAGGTAGTAGGTATCAATGACCTCCTCGATGCTGATTATCTCGCTTATATGCTCAAGTATGACTCAGTTCACGGTCAGTTCAAAGGTGAGGTTCACGCAGAAGGAAACTGCCTTGTAGTTGACGGCAAAAAGATTCAGGTATTCGCTGAGAAGGACCCTTCCAACATTACTTGGGGTGCTCTCGATACAGACGTGGTTGTTGAGTCAACAGGTTTCTTCCTCACAGAGGAGCTTGCATCTGCACATCTTACAGCCGGTGCCAAGAAGGTCATTATGTCAGCTCCTTCAAAGGATGCTACACCTATGTTCGTATATGGTGTAAACCACGAGACATATGCCGGCCAGAAGATTATCTCCAACGCTTCTTGCACGACCAACTGCCTTGCTCCTATTTCAAAGGTTCTCAACGACAAGTTCGGTATCGTACGCGGTCTTATGACTACAGTTCACGCCGCTACAGCTACCCAGAAGACTGTTGACGGCCCTTCAAAGAAGGATTGGAGAGGCGGTCGCGGTATCCTCGAGAACATCATTCCTTCATCTACCGGTGCCGCAAAGGCAGTAGGCAAGGTCCTCCCTGTTCTCAACGGCAAGCTTACAGGTATGTCACTCCGCGTCCCTACATCAGACGTTTCTTTTGTTGACCTTACAGCCGAGCTCGCTACCCCTTGTACTTACGAGGAGATTTGCGCGGCTATGAAGGAGGCTTCCGAAGGCGAGCTCAAGGGTATTCTCGGATACACCGATGAGGCTCTCGTATCTACAGACTTCCGCAATGACAGCCGTACATCCATTTTCGACGTCAAGGCCGGTATCCAGCTCGATCCTACTTTCGTAAAGGTTTGCGCCTGGTATGACAACGAGTGGGGCTATTCAAATAAAGTATGTGAAATGGCTAAGGTCATCACAAAGTAATTTGAAACTTCATTTTCAAGGGGTGACTTTGGCTATCATAAGTCGCCCTTTTTTAATTAATAATACAAAAACTTATGAAAAGAACCTTGACACTGTCGCTCATCATTGTCTTGAGCACGGCCGTTTTGGCACAAGCACAGGGACAAACTATCCAATGGCCTGAATATCAGTTTGAGACAGTTTTGTCCAATCCTATTACTCCGGTCAAAAACCAGGCATCCAGCGGTACTTGCTGGTGCTACTCGACCATCGGATTCCTCGAGTCTGAGGCTATCCGTATCAACAACATCAAGGACGAAGCAAAATATCCTGATTTTTCAGAATTTTTTGTTGTTTCCCATTCTTATTCAGAGAGAGCTGACAAGTATGTAAGACTTGACGGAAAGCTTGGATTCGGTGCCGGAAGTGAGGCCGATGATGCACTTCACGTTGTCAGAGACCACGGTATCGTTCCTCAAGAAGCAATGACAGGTATGAATTATGGTACCGAACTTCCGCGTCAGGCCGAGTTGGATGCTGTTCTTCTCGCATATGTCTCTGCGGTTGTCAGAAATCCCAACAGGTCTCTCTCCACAGCTTGGAAGAGAGGGTTTGATGCTGTCCTGAAGGAGTATCTCGGAGAGTATCCGGAGACTTTCACCGTTGACGGCAAGACTTATACTCCACAGTCATACAGAGATGCCCTCAAGATCAATCCTGATGACTACGTCAATCTCACATCTTTCACTCATCATCCGTTCTATACCAAATTCGCTCTTGAGATTTGTGACAACTGGAGATGGGACGAATCTTATAATCTTCCTATCGATGAGTTTATTCAAGTTCTTGACTATGCTCTCGAGCACGGTTTCACCGCAGCCTGGGGCGCCGATGTCAGCGATGTTGGTTTCACCAGAAACGGACTTGCAGTTCTCGTCGATGTTGCCGCCATTAGTGCAGCCGGTTCCGACCAGGAGCATTGGGTCGGTAAGGATGATGCTCCGAAGGTGGCTGTGGCTCCGAAGGAGAAGGTTACCAACCAGCAGACACGCCAGCAGCTTTTTGACAACAAGACGACTACCGATGATCACGGAATGCAGATTTACGGAATTGCAAAGGACCAGTGGGGAACCAAATACTATATGGTCAAGAATTCCTGGGGGATCACCGGCAAATATGACGGTCTGTGGTATGCTACGGAGTCATATGTCAGAAATCAGTCTATGGATATAGTGGTCCACAAGGACGCTCTTCCTAAGGATATTGCCAAGAAACTTGGCATCAAGTGATAATGAAAAGACTTTCCAAGTATATTCCTGATCTTGTCACCTCTATGAATCTGCTTTGCGGTATCATAGGGGTGGCATTTACCTTCAAGGGCAGGATTGATGTTGCTTTTCCTTTGATGCTTGCCGGCGCCGTCTGTGATTTTTTGGACGGATTGACAGCACGGGCTCTTCACGCTTATTCCGATATGGGAAAAGAACTTGATTCTATTGCCGATACTGTCACTTTCGGCGTTCTGCCTTCAGTGATGCTATATCAACTTATGCGCACCTGCACTTATTCGGACAGTGTGTGGTGTTATATTCCTTTGCTCATTGCTGTGTTCTCCGGTCTGCGACTCGCCAAATTCAATGTCGATGAGCGTCAGAGCGAGAATTTCTTAGGAATGGCCACACCGGCCTGTGCTATGATTTGCGGTTCGCTTTCATATTTCATCGCCAATGAGCCTGATTCATTCCTTGGAGCCTGGGCTTCCGGATTTGTCTTCATCCCGGTGCTGTCGGTCGTGCTCTGCGCACTTCTGGTCTGCGAGATTCCGATGTTTTCAATGAAATTGAGCAAGCATCAAGAGCCTGTTCTCACGAAGAAAAGAATCTGCTTCCTGGCCAATGTGTTTGTCGTCGTGATTATCACTGTAGCGCTCGGACTCAATTGGTCCCTCATCATACTTTTGACCTTTGTACTGTACGTCCTGTCAAATATTCTGTATAGGGCGTTGTCAATCTGATACGATTAGAGGGTGTTGGAAAACAGGCGGATTCTATATATACACGGAATGGGTGGCGGTGAGGATAGCAGGATTCCTTCTATCCTTTCCGCATCTTTCGATGTCATTGTCAGGACATATTCTTTTGAGCCCGAGACTGCTAGGACTCAGATATCTTCCTGGATAGAGGAGTTGCGACCTGCGCTTCTGATAGGGGAGTCTCTCGGGGCCGTCCATACTATGTATTTCTCATCGACAAGAAGGATACCCTGCATTCTTATATCACCCGCATTGAACGCTCCGCTTTTTCTCAGTATTCTTGCTCCTCTTTCTCTGATTCCGGGAGTCGGTCGATGTTTTCTAAGGTATCATAAGCCACGTTCGGCCAGACGTCAGAAGCTTTCCACTGATTACAAAACCTTGAGAGAGTGGTATCCTTTCCGTAAGGATGCCCTTTCGGATGCTTCTACGCCTGTCATAAAAGCTTTCTTCGGTCGCCGTGACCATTATCGCAGGTGCGGAATAGTGAGTGTAAAGGGATTCGCAGCCCGTTTCGGGGATGTTTTTGAAATCTATGACGGATCCCATTATATGGAAGAGACTTTTATCGATTCGCTCCTGATTCCTGAAATCAAAAGGGCCTTTCAACGACTGTTATAGGCCTTGAGACCTTCTTCAATGATATGCATTGCCTTGCGCAGCTCTTCCACGGCAAGGACATAAGCGATTCGGACTTGATTGCGACATCTGACCGGATTTCTGTAGAATGACGCGGCTGGAGTGATCATCACCGTCTCATTGTCGATTCTGAAGTCTGTCAGAAGCCATTTTGCAAAATCATCTGCATCATCAACCGGCAACTCCGCTACCGTGTAGAACGCGCCGTCAGGCTTAGGAGAGAAAACACCGTCCATTTTGTTCAATGCTTCGATGGTGAAGTCCCTTCGGGCTATATATTCTTTCTTTGACCGTTCGAAGTAGTCACCGGGCGCCTGAAGGGCTCCGAGTGTCGCCACTTGTCCGAAAACGGGAGGGCAGAGACGCGCCTGGGCGTATTTCGTGATGGCGTCATATACTTCTTTGTTGTGGGTGGCGATGCATCCTATCCGCGCTCCGCACAGATTGTACCGTTTGGATACCGAGTCAACGAGTATGGCGCTCTGCTCTATGCCGGGTATATTCATTATTGAGAAGTGCGGCTCGTCAGTGTAGCAGAACTCACGATATACTTCATCGGAAATGAGGAAAAGATCGTGTTTCTTGCAGAATTTGCCTATATTCAACAGATCGTTCTTCGGGTAAAGAGTCCCCGTAGGATTATTTGGATTGCAGATAAGTATGGCTCTGGTCCTGTCTGAAAGGGCATCCTCGAATTCCTCAATGGACGGGACACTGAAGCCTGTCCTGATGTCTGTATGTATTCCTTTTAGTTCAACATTGTTGCGGAAGGCGAAGGAATAATAGTTGGTGTAGTACGGCTCTATGACCAGAATGTTGTCTCCGGGGTCGCAGACGGCTTGAATGATGATATCGATGGCCTCGCTGCCGGCTACTGTGACAAGTATCTCGTCCGGGGTGAATTTGATTCCCAACTTGCCGTAATAATCATAGGAGAGGCTCTCTCTGAGGTTGAGCTCTCCGGCAGAGTTGGTGTATGGGATATGGTCGAAATCGAAGTTGTGGATAGCATCTACTGCGCTTTTTGGGGATTTTATATCCGGCGCTCCGATGTTGAGATGGTAGACCTTCACTCCTGCCGCCTTGGCCGCATCTGCATATGGGGTAAGTTTTCTGATTGCCGATGCCGGTATTTCGCGGGCTGTTTTGGAAATTGTAGGCATGTTCGTGTCAAGTTATTTCTGTAAAGATATGATTTTTTTTATACCTTTGTATTAAAATATCGGACTGAAATGCTATTTTCTTGCAATATTGAGCTGTTTCGGTGTTCTGAATCAGGAATGATGCATATATGAGACTGCGAACCTTTTTACTGTTTGTTTTTTTTCTCTCGGCATTGACCATATCCTGTCGCAAGGCGGTGTCGGCTGGGCCGGATACCATTCCGTACGTCAAGAATATCCTGAGCGACAGGACGGGATATGAGTTCAATGTTTTGTCTTCATCGTCCGACATCGGCTCGAAGGGCACTGTGGCGATTGTCGATAACCCTATGCGCGCATCCTCTCTGTGTGATGTGATCTTGAATTGCGATTTCTTTGAGAACATAGACGGCAAACCGACTCCGGATCTTCTTCCCGATTTTGCGGGTGAGACTGTGGTCGCATTGATTGACAGCAGTTTTGATGCGAAGATGGCGCTCGCTGATTCGTCAGGTGTCAGGGAACTTGCAGTGAAGTCGTTCATCTCTGTTCTTGATACGGCCGTCCGGGCCAAGGCCGTAATATTGTCTTCCCCGCTGATGGCAGTGGATGCCGCGTTCGATGTGGATTCATTGAAACATTTCTTTGGTCTTGATGTCCCTGTCATATATCCGGTCAAGAGCGCATCGGAGTATGTACAATCCACATTTGGCCAGGAGGCATCCACTATGGTAGTCACAGGGGATGAGTCTATGTACGAGTCCGGCCGATATGAGCGTTTCTTCTCGCATCCGTATGTCGTCTGTGTTCCGGATCAGTCAGATTCCTTGTCATTCAGGACTTTGCTGACCCAGTACGCAAGCTGCGTAGATGCTGTGGCTCTGGATGCCGTTGTACTTGATGATTATATGGCCGAGCCCGCCGCCTTCCTCTCGGAGATTGATGAAATAATCAATGTGGAAAGCCCGGAAAATCTGGCATTGAGGCAATTGATAAGTGTGAAGTTCGAGGTGGTGGATTGTCGTGATATGGCGGCCAAGGCCTGCTATTGGCAGCTCCGTAATCATAATATGTTCACGCACAATGTTGCGTATCCAATAGGATTGACATTGAATGTACAAAATTAGTGTTACAAAAGAAGAGATCGAAGCTTTGGAACTGGCTTCGTTCCCCGGACAGATATTTGTGATTGACCATTGTGGAAGAGAATTTCGCAGGGCAATCGATTATTTGAAGAAACAGCAGATAATAGGTTTTGATACCGAGTCCAGACCATCGTTTTCACCGGACCAGCCGCATTACGGCGTTTCTCTGTTGCAACTGTCCGGACCTGACAGGGCATACCTTTTCAGGGTGAAGAAGATGGGTATGCAGAAGAAGTTGTGCAAGATACTCTCTGATGACAAGATTCTCAAGATAGGTGCCGCTGTCAATGATGATATCAGAGGGCTCAAGAAGCATACGGGATTTGACGCCAAAGCTTTCGTGGACCTTCAGAAGATAGCGTGGGAATATGGCATCAGAGATAAGAGTGTCAAGAAGATGGCGGCCATCATAATGGGGGTCAAGGTATCAAAGTCTCAGCAGTTGTCCAATTGGGAGGCGGATGTCCTTTCTGAGGCTCAGAAGATGTATGCGGCGACTGATGCCTGGATTTGCCGGGAAATGTATCTGAAACTTATGCGTTCGGAAAAACATCCTCTTTCTCCGGAACAGATGGCTCCACCTCCTCCAAATCCGCCTAAAAATGTACAAAGTAATACTGAAAAAGCATAGGGAAGAGTCTCTTCTCCGTTTTCATCCGTGGGTTTTCTCGGGTGCAATCGCCCAGATAGTCGGTAATCCCGAGGAAGGTGATGTGGTCGACGTTTATACTTCTGAAGGTGATTTCATAGCCTGTGGCCATTATCAGATAGGTTCCATCGCTGTCCGTGTCCTCAGTTTCGAAACGGATACGCTCGGTGATGATTTCTGGGAAGCGGCTGTCAGACGGGCTTATTTGATGAGAAAGTCTGTCGGATTGACGACAAGTACATCGACCAATTGCTACAGACTTGTTCACGGAGAAGGAGACAGTCTTCCGGGCCTTGTTATCGATTATTACGATGGCGTATGTGTGCTGCAGGCCCATTCTGTGGGTATGTTTCGTGCCAAGAAACAGATTTGCCGTGCACTGCAGAGCCTGTACGGAGATTCGTTGAAGGCGGTATATGACAAAAGTTCGGGTACCGCCCCGTTCAAGGCAGGATTGGATCTTGTTGACGGATATCTTTTCAGGCGTGAAGGTTTCGAGGACAGCAGTCAACTCGTTCTTGAGAATGGCCATAAGTTTATTGTCAACTGGACGGAAGGCCAGAAAACCGGCTTTTTCCTTGACCAGAGAGAAAATCGTTTCCTTGTCGGCAAATACGCTGCAGGACGCTCTGTGCTCAATCTTTTCTGTTACACGGGAGGATTCTCCATATATGCCCTGGCATCAGGAGCCGTATCTGTCGATTCTGTTGACAGCTCATCGAAGGCGATGTCGCTGGTCTATGATAATATCAGACTCAATTTTGGAGACTCTGTTTCCCACAAGGGGTATTGCACTGATGCAATGGATTTTCTCAAGAATTCGCCGTCCGGCAAATATGATTTGATGATAGTGGATCCCCCTGCATTTGCAAAGCACAGAGGGGCGCTGGGCAATGCTCTCAGGGCATATCAGCGCTTGAATGCGGCAGCTATTGCCAAAGTGGCCCTGGGCGGCCTGATATTCACTTTCAGTTGCTCGCAGGTAGTTGACAAGGAGGCTTTTGCTCTTGCCGTCTTTTCAGCTGCGGCGCAGACCGGAAGGAAAGTGCACATTCTGGATCGCTTGAATCAGCCGGCAGACCATTCCGTGTCCATTTATCATCCGGAAGGGGAGTACCTCAAGGGACTGCTCCTCTATGTAGAATAGGTCATTTCGCCTTTCTGGCTTTTCTCGCCTCTCTGGCGGCGGCTTTTGCCGCAGCTTTCTGAGCGGCCATCTGCTCCTCGGCCATATGCGCTCCCTTGGTGGTGAAAATCAGTACACCGTTTGCGCCCTGTATGCCGTACAGACTGGCGGAGGCGTCTTTCAACACTTCGACTGAATAGATATTGTTGGGATCAAGCGAAGAAATAGAAGGGACTTGCATCCCATCTACAATATATAGCGGATTTGTATTGCCCGTGTTGCTGCTGACTCCACGGATGGTAATCTGGGGCTCTCCTCCTGTGATTTCTCTAATCTGCAGTCCCGGTACCTTCCCCTGCAGATACTCAGTGATGGTGCGGTAGCTGAAGACGGTGTTGTCTTCTGCCGGCTTCATTTTCGCCACAGCGTAGCCACCGGCATCAATGGCGATGCCTCCGTAGCTTATTGTCGCATCTTCGACTTCACCGTATTCTCTTGTGCCGTTTTGATCGGCGAACTGTCTTGTAGGGCCGCAGGAAATGGTGAACAATGTCGCGGCAATGATGATGAGGAGGGATTTGTTTTTCATTTTTATTTCTTTTTTCTGATTGCCCTTGCCGCTTTCTTGGCTTCCCGTGCCTGCACTTCCATAATGTGGGATGTTTTGCTCTTGATGAGAATCACCCCGTTGGAGCCTTTCACTCCGTACATCGACGCGCCTGTGTCCTTGAGAATATCGACAGAATAAACATCACGCGGGTCTACCATATTGATATCCATAATCTCGGCACCGTCAAACATGATAAGCGGGTCCGAGGCTCCTTGGAGAGAACTGATGCCTCTGATAATGATGCTTGATCCTTGAACATCGACTCCCGGTACTCTGTCTCTGAGATATTCGAGCATACTGTTGTACTGTTCGTGGTCTGAGTCGGAAATTGTCAGACTGTTGCTTGTGTCGCTCATCGCGTTGCGTGATACGGTAGTATATCCGACATTGATGTCGGAATTGTCATTCCGGACCACGTTGGCCGTAGGACCGCAGGCGCATACGAACGTAAGCAAAACCGCACCGGATATAGTTTTCTTCATAATAGAATATGTCATTATGCTGTGAGATACCGGACAAATATAGTAATTATTATTTTATGAAATGCTCAAGTGCGTGTGCGAGTCCGTCCTCATCCACATCATCGGTGACATAGTCTGCAACATCTTTCACATCCGTTGCGGAATTACCCATTGCCACACCTATTCCGGCAAAATCTATCATAGGAATGTCATTCGCACCGTCTCCTATGGCCATGGTCTCTTCTGCGGTGAAGCCGAAATGGCGGCCCATAACTTCGATGCCCCTGGCTTTGGTGGCATCTTTTGAAATGATATCCACAAAGGCTTCAGTCCATCTCTGGGTGTGGCTGTGAGGCATTTCGGAAATTATTTCCTCCTCTTCCTCTCCCGAATGGAAGAAACCTATCATCTGCATTATTCCCAATTTTCCAGCCACGGCTGCCGGGTCTTCACCTCCTGCAAAATCCGGAAATCCGGAGAATCCGCCTTCAATGTCTTCCGGTTTGAGCCCGCCTGTCCCGAACAGATTGATGACAGCCGGATTGGAGGGGTCGTCAAGATAGACTCTGTCGGGGGCAATTCCCACTATCGGCTGTCCGTGCCTTCGTGCATAGGCCACAGCTGCCGCCACATCTCCGGGATTCATCTTGATGCTGTCGATTTCGTTCTTGTTGCGGTCGAGGCAATGCGCTCCCGTCAGACATACCAGACCGTCATATTCTACGCCGGGAATATTGCTGAGAAACTGTTTTGCGCGACTCGTGCAAAGAAATGTCCTGACGCCTTTTCTTCTGACCTTCGAAATTGCCTGAAGCGCCGTCTGGGGTATCTTGTGCTTCTTGATGGAGATGAGAGTGCCGTCAATGTCGAAGAATATGGCTTTTATCATTTTGTATCTTGTATTATTGTGAACGATACCTACAAATTTACTCGTTTTTTTGATAAATTTGTCCGATAAAGAAATGCTTATGATGAAAGAACCCAGGTCAGCCGGAATCAGATCGATGTTCAACAGGATAGCGGGGGATTATGACAGATTGAACCATCTGTTCTCGTTGGGTATGGACAAATTGTGGAGACGCAGAGCTCTCGGATGGATAGTGGAGCCCGGGAAAAAGCAATCCATTCTGGATGTGGCTTGCGGGACAGGTGATTTCAGCATTGCAATAGCCCGGAAGGCGGCCCCCGGCACTGTTGTGACCGGAATGGATTTGTCGGAGGGGATGCTGGCCGTGATGGAGAAAAAGGTCGCCGGGGCGGGATTGGAGGACAAAATCGTGATGATACACGGAGACTGCGAGCATATGGATTTCCCTGATGAAAGTTTTGACTCAGTCACGGTAGCATTCGGTATCAGAAATTTCGAAAACAGAGAAGCCGGACTGAAGGAAATGCTCAGAGTGCTCAAGCCGGGAGGCAGTCTTGTCATTTTGGAGCTTTCAGTTCCTTCAAACAGGCTTGTCCGGCTATGCTACAATTTCTATTTTACCGGGATACTGCCTCTGGTGGGGGGACTTATCTCAGGGGATAAGTCTGCATACCGCTATCTTCCGGCATCAGTCTTGAATTTTCCTGGCAGGGAAGAATGGATGCAAATTATGTCAGGATGCGGATACAAGTCTGTGATGCACAAAGCTTTTTCTTTGGGTATCTGCAGAATGTATGTCGGCTGGAAATAGCCGGTCTTGTCTTTTCACGGGGATGGTCGTGCATTCCCCGGAGACGGCTGGACCTTCCATTTCAAAACAGGTTTTAATTATGAAGGTAAATTTTAGCATTGAGTACAAGACCGTCTGGGGCGAGAATCTATATTTGGTGTCAGGCGGAAAGAAATTTCCGATGATGTATTCCGACGGGGGAGTATGGACTGTGTCAATTGATAAGTTCACATCCGGGATGTTGGCGGATTATTCTTATGAAGTGATATGTAATGGGATAGTTACCCGTCAGGAATGGGCCCACCATTCCAGAAAAGCCGCGAGAGGTGAAAATACAATCTCTGATGCCTGGATTGACCGTCCCGAAGGCGCCAACCCTTTCCTCCGCCGCCATTCCATGCCCATCTTTGACAGAAAGAACTATCGTGGTGCAGGCACGGCAATCCCCGTATTCTCACTGAGAACGGAAAATGATTTCGGAATCGGCGAATTCCTTGACCTCAAGAAAATGGTTGACTGGGCTGTTGAGACCGGGCAGAACGTGATTCAGCTTCTCCCTGTCAATGATACCACTATGCTGCACACCTGGGAGGATTCGTATCCCTACAATCCCAATTCCGCTTTTGCTCTCCATCCTCAGTATATCAATCTCCAGGCTGCCGGAGTCAGACAGACTGCCGGGTTTAAAAAACTTCAGTCGGAGCTCAATGCCCTCCCGACCGTGGACTATGAGCGAGTGAATGATGCCAAGCTTGCTTATCTCAAGAAGCTGTATGCCGGTCCCAAGGGGGAAAGAATTGTCAGCTCGGCTGAATATACCGCTTTTTTCAAGAAAAACGAGCATTGGCTGCTGCCGTATGCGGTTTTCTCGACATACAGGGATATTGTAGGCAATCCTCAATTCTCACAGTGGGGCGAGTTTGCCGTTTATTCTGCCTCCAAGGTCAAAAAGTTCTATGCCGAAAACAAAAAAGCGGTTGATTTCCACTGTTTTGTGCAGTTCCTTCTCGACAGCCAGCTCAAGGAAGTGTGCGAATATGCGCGCGGCAAGAATGTCGCATTCAAGGGAGATCTCCCGATAGGCATCTGCCGTACCGGAGTGGATGTATGGCGCTTTCCGAAATTGTTCAATATGGATTCTCAGTGCGGAGCCCCGCCGGATGCATTTGCCCGGGATGGTCAGAACTGGGGCTTCCCTACCTATAACTGGGATGAAATGGCCGGGGATAATTATGCCTGGTGGAGGGCTCGACTCGGTAAAATGTCCGAATATTTCGATGCTTTCAGAATCGATCATATATTGGGATTCTTCAGAATCTGGGAGATTCCTTTGCCTCACAAAAGCGGTCTGATGGGACATTTCAGTCCGGCTATGCCGTATTCGAAGGATGAAATGACTTCTTCCGGGCTCCCTGTTGACCTTCTTTTCCTTGAGGATTCTGGAAAGAAAGGCTATCTGCATCCGCGCATTTCAGTTCAGAATACAGACGAATTCGCTGCTCTGGACCAAAGCTCGAAAGACAAGTTCAATGCCCTGTATGAGGATTATTTCTATCATCGTCACAATGATTTCTGGAAGGAACAGTCTCTCAGAAAGCTTCCTGATCTCCTTGGCGCGACAGGGATGCTCGCCTGTGCCGAAGATCTCGGAATGATTCCTGCTTGCGTCGCTGAAGTGCTTGATAATCAAAAACTCCTTTCATTGGAAATCCAGAGAATGCCCAAGGAGTTGGGAGTCCATTTCGCGGATACCTCCAAATATTCTTATTGGAGCGTTTGCGCTTCGTCCACCCACGATATGCCGACTCTCAGAGGCTGGTGGGAGGAAGAAGATAAGGCTCTGATTCAGGAGTATTACAATAATGTACTCGGTCGTGAGGGAGTGGCTCCGGACTCCTGCCCTCCCGATGTCATCGAACAAATCGTCGGTATGCACCTGGAGTCTCCATCAATGTTGGTTATTCTCCCTTTGCAGGACTGGCTCGGGATGGATGGGGACCTGCGCAACCCGGATCCTATGTCTGAACGTATCAATATCCCGGCTGTACCTCGTCACTACTGGCGCTACAGAATGCATCTCACGATTGAGAATCTTCTCTGCCGGAGCGAATTCAACGGGAAGTTGGCATCCAAGATTGAAAAGTCGTCAAGAAATATTGGCTGGTGGCGGCCTCAGAAATCGAAATGAATTAGGCGCCAGGAGATTGAGCCGGGCCTCGGACAATTGGGAAGACAGTCCCTTCGGAACCATCCGGCATCGCTGATTTCATCTTCCTGAAGCTTTAATTCTCCGCTTTCATAGTCAGCATAGAAAGCTATCATAAGCTGGTCCGGGAAGGGCCAGCTCTGGCTTCCTGCGTATCGTATGTTCTTGATTTCCAGCCCAGTCTCTTCTCTGGCTTCTCTTTTGAGAGCCTGCTCCAGCGTCTCCCCGGTCTCTACGAATCCTGCCAGACAGGCATAGATGTCCTGATTGCGCTGTCTGTGACGCAGGAGCAATATCTCATCATCTCTCTTTATCACTGCTATGACGCAGGGCTCTATCCGTGGGTAATGGATTTTCCCGCAGTCCGGGCATATTCTGGCATTTTCTGAGGGGTGCTCTTTGAGAGAGGCACCGCAGGCAGGGCAGAATGCCGTGTTCTTTCTCCAGTTGAGCAGGCCCTTCATCTTTGCCGCGGCGGCACCGTCATCTTCCGGGCGGGATGCGAAATACTCCCGGAGCTGAATGAAACTGCATCCTTGAGGCACTTGCCATTCATCGGAAACTTCCATTCCTTCCGCTCCGGTAATCCGGTCTGTATATCTGTCCAGAATGCATTCGTTGTCGGTGATGAGCGCAGAGGCTTCTCCTGAGAAGTTTACAAGAATCTCTCTTCCTTTGAAAATATAAAGTCCCATAATTATCCGTCTTTTTGGAGATTCGTTGTCGGTTGAGGCTGTTTCTTATGCCCCAAGTCCGATTCGTTTTGTGCAAATATGAAATATTTTTATCTAATATTCGTTATATTTACGCAAAACTGATAACCACGTTATTTTTGTTGATTATGAAACGGATTTTTATTGTCGCCGCATTGACGGCCGCTTGCACGATTGCATTTGCGCAACCTAAATTGACAAAGGATAACATTGACGATGTCCTCAAGGCTATGACCCTCGAAGAAAAAGCTGACCTCTGTGTGGGCAGCGGATGGGGAAGTATGGGAATCGGATCAATGACTGCTGCTGACGAGGTCCTTGTACCCGGCGCTGCCGGCACCACTAAGGCCATACCTCGCCTCGGAATCCCTCAAACCGTAGTGTCGGACGGGCCTGCAGGGCTCCGTATCAATCCGACGCGTCCGGGGACGGATGACACCTTCTATTGTACGGGATTCCCTGTCGGGACCGTGCTTGCCTGCACTTGGAACACGGAGATGGTAGAAAATCTTTTGCAGGCAATGGGTAATGAAGTCAGGGAATACGGTGCCGACGTGCTCCTGGCTCCTGGCGCCAACATCCATCGCAATCCTCTCTGTGGTCGCAATTTCGAATATTTCTCCGAGGATCCTGTCCTGGCCGGAAAGATTTCCGCCGCATATATACGCGGGATACAGAGCCAGGGAGTCGGCGTATCTCTCAAGCATTTTGCGGTCAACAACCAGGAAATCAACAGAATGAACAATGATTCCCGGGTCAATCCACGTGCTCTCAGGGAGATATATTTGAAGCATTTCGAGATCGCAGTCAAAGAAGCGGCCCCTTGGACTATTATGTCTTCTTATAACAAGCTCAATGGCTTGTACACCCAGCAAAATCCTGAGCTTCTGGAGACAATTCTCCGCGATGAATGGGGCTTCAAGGGTATAGTTATGACTGACTGGGGGAGCAAGGACGGTACGGTGGAAGCCGTGAAGGCCGGGAATGACCTTATGGAGCCTGGTATGCCTCAGGAGACTCAGCGCATTATCGCCGCAGTCAAGGATGGAAGTCTCTCCATTGATGTTCTTGACAGAAATGTCCGCAGAATACTTGAATACATTGTCAAGACTCCACGATTCGCCGGATATAAGTACAGCAATAAGCCGGATCTGCAGGCTCATGCCGCGCTTGTCCGCAAGGCGGCGGCCGAGGGTATGGTCCTTCTCAAAAACGAGGATTCGGCCTTGCCTCTTTCTTCTTGCAAAGTGGCTCTCTTTGGCCTCAATGCTTATAAGACGATTGCGGGGGGCACCGGCTCCGGCAATGTCAACAAGCCATATGTCCGCAATATTGATGAAGGCCTTAAGAATGCAGGATATGCCATTGATGAGAAAATCGCTGATTTTTATGCTAAATATAGAGCTTTCTCTGATTCCAAGAGTGCCCTTTCCGCATCGTCGAGAGGCGGAATGTTCGGGGGGGGAGTCCTTCTGGGAGAAGCTGTCCTTCCTGAGGTCGCCGTCGAGAAAGCCGCAATCTCAAATTCTGTCGGCCGCAATGACGCTGCTGTCGTCGTGATAGGCCGCAATGCCGGTGAGGGTGATGACCGCAGGGTGGCTGATGATTTCTATCTCACTGATATCGAGCGTGATCTTCTGACGACAGTATGTGATGAATATCACAAAGCCGGCAAGAAAGTCATAGTGGTCCTCAATATCGGAGGTGTGATTGAAACAGCTTCCTGGAAAGCTGTTCCTGATGCTGTCCTTCTCGCCTGGACACCGGGACAAGAGGCCGGAAATACAGTTGCTGATATTTTGTCCGGCAAGTCAAATCCTTCCGGCAAACTCAGTATGACATTCCCTCTCAATTATTTGGATATCCCATCTTCATCCAATTTTCCATATGAGGGGATGTCCGGCAATTCGGCAGGAGCAATGATGGCTATGCTTGGAGGAATGGGCATCCCGGGCTTCGGACGGGGACAGAGGCCTCAATTGACCAAAGATATAGATTATACTGACTATGCGGAAGGAATCTGGGTCGGTTACCGCTATTTCGATACTGCCGGCAAGGAGGTCTCATATCCGTTCGGCTATGGACTTTCTTATACTGATTTCGTTTATTCTTCTCCTTCCGTGAAAGTAGGCAGGGACGGCGGCATCGTGGCTTCCATTACAGTCAAGAACACAGGCTCGGTCGCCGGAAAGGAGGCTGTCCAAATCTATGTGTCCGCACCTGACGGCGGGCTTGAAAAACCTGTGAAAGAGCTCAAGGGCTTCGCCAAGACACGGGAGCTTCAGCCGGGTGAGAGTCAGACACTTACAGTCTCCATTGATGCTTATTCTCTGGCATCTTTCAATGAGGATGCCCAAGAGTGGCAGACTGCGGCCGGCAAGTATCTGGTCAGCTTTGCTTCCAACATTCAGGACGTCAGGGCCAGCGGTGCCGTTTCGCTCAAGGCTCAGTCCTGGAAGGTCAACAATGTCCTTTTGCCGAAAGAGAGCGTGAAAGAAATAGCGATCAGGTAGTCCTTTTATGAAAAGGCTTGACTCTCTTGATGTCGTGCGTGGTCTGGATATGTTTCTCCTGACCACGCTCGGCCCTATAGTATATTCCTTTTTCAGCGCCGGAGATTTCGCCTGCAGCGATGCCGCCCTGCGTCAGTTCAGTCACCCGTCCTGGACAGGATTCACTCTGTGGGATATGATTATGCCATTCTTTATGTTTTGCGCCGGTGCGGCTGTCCCGTTTGCTATGACAAAATATAAGGAACAGGACAGGTCCGCATCCTGGATTTTCCTCAGAGTCGCCAAGCGTGTCGTCTTGCTCTGGATACTGGGTATGATGTGTCAGGGAAGGCTCCTTTCTCTTGACCCGCAGAAAATTGTCTATTTCAGCAATACACTGCAGTCAATTGCTGTCGGTTATCTGGCCGCTGTCATTTTGTTCCTTTATTCGGGGACGCGTACTCAAATTTCGCTTGCGGCATTTTTGCTTCTGTTGTATTGGGCACTGATGATGTTTGTGAGAGCGGAAGGCTTCGGGGGAGGTGATTTCAGCCCGGAGCATAATCTCTGCGAGTGGGTTGACCGTCAGGTTCTGGGCCTGCATTGTGACCACGCAAGCCTTGACCCTGATACCGGAGCCGTAGTCTTCAGGGAGAAATACAACTATACCTGGGTGCTGAGCAGTTTGACGTTCATAGTTACGGTTGTGTTGGGAATGCTTGCCGGAAAGGTAATGATGAGCAAAAGGACCGAACGTGACAAGTTGCGTATCCTCCTTGTCACCGGTGTGGCAATGACGGCTGCCGGATGGCTGTGGAATCTTCAGATGCCTGTCATCAAGCATATTTGGACGAGTTCTATGACTCTCGTTGCAGGAGGCTATTCCTTTCTTGTCATGGCCCTTTTCTATTGGATGGTGGACATCCGTCATCTCAAAGGCTTGGGATGGCTCAAGGTATATGGTATGAATGCCATCGTTGCATATATGTGCGCCGAGTTCTTCCACCTCAGCAATATCAGCAAGCAGCTGGTCTATGGCCTTGAACAATATCTGGGCGGCGGTTGGTATGGCTTTGCGGTAGCTTTGACGGACGGTCTTGTGTTATGGGTGATTATGAAAGTTCTCCACAAGCACAAAATCTTCATCAAAGTATGAGAATCTGCCGGGATTGATTCACCCTGCTGTTCTCAGAATATGGCTTTTATCCAGGGAAAATCGGCTTCCAGATGCTTCTTGACTGCAACCGGGACATCGGTACAGAGGAAATCCGCTCCCACATAGGCTCCGAAAACAGCATCTTCAGGGCTGTTCCCCGGCCAGAGACTGACGATGAGGCCTTTGTCGTGAGCTTTTTTGACAGCCGCACGGCTGGTTCCGTCCATAGTGGCACCCAGACGTGGAATACCCATAGCGAGACATAAATCAATGGTCTCGTCACAGCAAGGCTTGCCGGTGATGAGCAGGAGTTCTGCGTCAGGATGGGCTATTGTCATATACCGCAATGCCCTGTAATCGCCCGATGTGAAGAGATACAGCGCTCCGGAAGGCTTGTTGCGCAGCACTCTTTCGTACATCTTGTCGCACAGTTCGTGGAGCTTTTCTTCCGTGTAATCGTTTGCGTTGGTCTTGATCTCGAATTCCACATACGTGACGTCTCCCTTCGAATCGAGCCAGTTCATCAGGTCCTCCAAAAACATCACCTTGTTTCCCTGCTTGGTGTGGACCTTGCGTATTTGCTCCGCTGTCATTTTCTCGACGAATCCGTCCGTGTCTGATGTTCTGGACAGATTGCTGTCGTGGAGAATAACCATTTGTCCGTCAGCTGTCAGTCTTACATCGGTCTCATAACCGCGGTATCCGGCTTGATAACTGGCTTCGAAAGCCTGAATGGTATTCTCGTCAAATTCCTGACGTCCTCCTCTGTGCGAGAAGTATCTTACTGATTGAGTCTGGGCGCTGACAGTAATACCCAGATAAAATAAAGCTGCGATGATTGCTGTTTTCTTCATATCTTATTTATTTAGGCATTGCACCTTTGTTGGAACACACATATGCGGCTGTCTCACTTGCGATTCTCTGACAATCAGACAATGATTTGCCACGAAGATAACACACTGTGAATGCGGCCGTGAATGCATCTCCGGCTCCTACGGTATCGACGACATCCACTTCTACGGCTTCCTGAGTTATGACGTCCTCCATTGTGATGACTTCACTTCCTGCCGCTCCCTTTGTCAATATTACAAGTATCAATCCGTAGTTGTCTATCAGCGACCTGCAGACCTTGACTTCTCCGCCTTCCAGACCGAACATGTCCTTGACGACCTTGAACTCCTCATCGTTGATTTTCAGAATATCAGCCATTTGAAGAGATTCTTCGATCACTTCCTTGCCGAAATAATGCTGTCGAAGATTTATGTCGAATATCTTGAGAACTTTCGCTCCGGCTGCCCGGATGAACATTCTGACGGTCTGCCTTGAATTCATTCTCTGCGCCAGCGAACCGAAGCAAATGGCATCGGCTCTTTCTGCAAGAGCTCTCATATTATCAGTGAAGGGGATGTTGTCCCAAGCGACATCTTCCATGATATTGTATGATGGAACCCCTGTGCCGTCAAGAGAGACTTGCACTGTCCCGGTGGGCTTGTCTGTGACTTCGATGATAGTTTTCAACTTCTTCTCGCAGAGACGGGAGATAATCTCCTCTCCCAGAGGGTCATCTCCGATGGCACTGACTGCCCATCCTTCCGCACCCAGCCTGAAAGCGTGATATGCAAAATTGGCAGTTGCCCCGCCAAGTTCTTTCCCTGAAGGTAACAAGTCCCAGAGTATCTCGCCTATGCCAACGATAATTTCGTTCATTGTGTCAACCTTTTGATGCTTCGTCAATAATTTCATTCATCTTGCCTGCCAATGCCGTCATTGAAGGCAACAGGAGATCGGCTCCGGCATCAAGCAGCATCTGAGCGGGGATGGGACCTGTGTTGACACCTATCACGAAACATCCCGAATCGTGTCCTGCCTTCACGCCGAGGGGCGCATTCTCTATCACTATGGCGTTGTGTGGCTTCAGGCCTCCAGCCTTCTGCAAGCCAGTCAGATAGGGCTCGGGGTCGGGCTTGCCTTTCGTGACATCGGAAGATGACACTAGCCAATCCATATGGAAGAGTCCCGGATAATAGTTGCCGATGTGCTCAAGCAGGGTCTTGTGCCCGGACCCCGTCACGACTATTGCATCCAAGCCTCTTTCTCTGACAATGCTTGCGGCTTCAAGTGCCCCCGGCATCATCTTGATTTCCTGAAGGGAATCGAAGATGACCGACTTGCGGGCATATATTTCTCTGCATTTTTGTGCCGGAATGTCCTTGCCGTATGTTATCCTGACTGTATCCTCGCAGGTTCTTCCTTCGTGGAGATAAAAGACATCTTCATCGAAATCAAGACCATCCTCCAGCAGGGTCATACGCCAGGCCTTGGCGTGATAAGGCATAGAATCGAACAGGACTCCGTCCATATCGAACATAAACAGCTTGAGTTCCAATCTGTCTATCCCTCTTCTTGAACAATAATTGTTTATAGCTTCCTTTATCATATTGCCATACAAATGAAACCTGCAGCAATCGCTATGATGAAATTGATGACCTTGGCTCTGATGAAATCCTTTCTGCTTTCCGCCAGAAGCGGTAATGAGGCGTGCCCGTCTTGAGATATGCAGCTCGTGAGCAGCACCGGCAAAGGAATCACCCCGGATGCGAAGAGCGTCACAAAGATAAGGTGAGGCCCGGATTCGGGAATCATACCGATGGCGGCGGCAAGCAATATCATCAAAGCCGTATTGTCGCTCATCCAGCTGCTGATGTCAAAGATGTTCATAATTATCCCGAGCAAAAGCAGCACGCCGCTTGTCCAAGCGAAAATACGGGGAAGGTGCCTGCATATGACGTGCTCGAAAAGATGCTCGTTGACGAAATGGTCATTGGCGAAAATCAGAACAGCCATAACCCCGATACTGAGGACTGCAAACAGGATATTCATCCAGGACTCATCGAGAAGATTGAGTCCTGAAATTTTTTCGGACTCTTCACCGTCGTGCTCCAGAATTCCTGTCGCAAGGGCGGTAATGAATGCGGTGACTCCTATTATCATTGATACCCTCTTCCATCCGAAATGCCTTCTGACTTCATCCTTTTCCGAGCGAGTGAGAACATCTTCTTCGTGGACAGTCATCTCATTGCATTCCAGCCCCGGACAAGGGGATGGAATATTCCATTTCTTTATGATGAAATCAATGACTAGGCCGCTGGCAATGGCTATTGCGAGCAGGATGGCGAATACTTTCAGGGATGTCCGGGGAAACATGGCCAGCATTGCGAAAGCTTCATCTCCGGAGGATGCAATCATCATTGCGGCGAGCGCGCCGAAACTGAACATCCCGTGCGCATAAAGCGATACCGAAGCAAATCCTCCCATACATCCGGGAATCACTCCGAGCAATGCTGAGACAATCACTTGTCCTGCAGGATGCCGTTTCAGCTTTGAAAAGAAGGTGCCGCGTGTCTGAATGTTGAGGCATTCGACCATCATCATCATTATGACAACAAGGCCGCTTATCAGAATCGCGCCCAGAATGGAATCTTTAATTATCTCTACTATCATTATCTATATCCCACAAAGTTAGGAAAATAGCTTTTCAGGTCTGCAGAAAGGACCCGGGTCTTCCCGCCAATTGCCTGCAAAATATAAATAAATGTACTTGTTTTTTGTCTTATTACAAAAAAAGACATCCTTTTTTATAATGTTTTTCCGAAAAAAAGTTATATTTGCAAAGAGTTGCTTTTTTAAGCATTCTCAGTTTTTCATAGTTTAAGTTTAGGTTTAGTAGCAGGGTGGTCGCAGTGATGCGGGTGCCCTGTGGTGTTTTTATTTTTTCACCCCTTTTTTACAAATTTTAAAGAAATTTAAGTTTGTGCGCCATATCTTTCGGCAAAAATAAACCTAAAGACTATGATTGATTTCATTAAAATTTTGAGTGTGGTGATTATCACCGCGTCTGCGTTTTCTTCCTGCAATTCGGACCTTGACTTGCCGGCGGGAGAAATCTGTTTCAGTTTCAGGGGCATTGACAATTCAGACACAAAATCAGGCCCCGAGATTCCCGACACCAATGACTTTATCCTTACGGTTACGGATGCTTCGGGTGTTGTACATTTCACCGGATGTTACGGCTCTGCGCCTGAATATCTGTCGGTGCCTTCGGGCAATTACTCGATAGATGTGATTTCGCGTGAGTTCATATCTCCAATGTTTGATGCTCCTCTTTTCGGCGACAGCCGTGTGGTTCTTGTAAGTCCGGGGAAGAGGGCGAAGGTCAAATTGGAATGCAGGCGGATGAATTGCGGAATCAAGATGAACATCGCTCCGGAGTTCCCGGATTTGTATCCTGATGCATCCCTGTTTCTTGTCTGTGACTCGGGGAAATTGATGTACAGCTGTAATGAAAAGAGGACTGCTTATTTCTCCCCGGGCAATGTCTCCCTTATGATGAGCAGCGGGGCATCCGATGAAATCCTGAACACTCGTTGGCTTGACGTGGGCGAGATACTCACTTTGAATGTGTCTGTCGCCTCAGACTCCGGATCATCAGGAGATTCTCGCGCTCAATTTGCCATACAACTGGATACTTCCGCAGTGTGGCTCTCAGACAATTATGTCATCGGAGGCTTGGGTGAAAGGGGAAGCCGCCCTGAGAATGCATACAATATATATGAGGTGAAGAACAAGGCCGGAGAGAAAAGAGTATGGGTATTCGGATATATTGTGGGAGGAGATTTGACTTCTTCTTCGGCTTCTTTCACCCCGCCTTTCAAGAGCGACAATAATATATTGATTGCTCCAAAACCTTCAGTGACTGACAGGGCCTCCTGCCTGTCTGTGCAACTTCCCCAGGGCTATGTGCGTGAGTCGCTCGGACTCGCCTCCAATCCGGACAAGCTCGGCAGGGGGGTGTTCCTCAAGGGGAATATAGTCGAGGCCTATTATGGATTATGTGGAATAAAAGAAGTCAGCGAATATGAATTTGTGGAATAAATGCTATATTTGAGGAAATGAAATCTGCATAGTATGTTCTCTCTGGGTATTGATGTCGGCTCGTCCTCTGTGAAAGTCTCTCTGTTGGATGTTGATAAAGGTAATTGTGTATGCTCATCGACCAATCCGAGTCTTGAAATGCCTATTTCCGCACCGCGGAAAGGGTGGGCGGAACAGAGTCCGGAACTTTGGTGGAAATATGTCTGCGAAGGTGTCCGTGATATTGCATCACAGTGTGACTTGTCTGAAATCGCATCTGTAGGCGTCACATATCAGATGCACGGCCTTGTGGTTGTGGACAAGGATGTCAAGCCGCTGAGAGACAGCATTATCTGGTGCGATTCACGTGCCGTGCAGACAGGCTCTGAGGCTCTTCGCGATTTGGGTTATGAGCATTGTATGGAGCATCTGTTGAATTCTCCAGGCAATTTCACCGCATCGAAATTGGCCTGGGTCAAGCGCAACGAGCCTGACATCTATGACAAGATCTGGAAATTCATGCTCCCTGGGGATTATATCATTTATCGTCTGACAGGGACGGTGGCCACGACTGAAACAGGACTGTCAGAGCAGATTCTGTGGGATTTCAAGGATAATTGTCTTGCCGGTTTCGTCGCCGATTATTTTGGCATTGACCGTTCGATGATTCCCGATGTTGTTCCGTCCATAGGCGTGGCAAGCCGCATATCGAGAGAGACCGAGGCCCTGTTGGGTATTCCGGCCGGAGTCCCCGTCTCTTACAGGGCAGGCGACCAGCCGAACAATGCCTTCTCGCTGAACGTTCTCAATCCCGGTGAGATTGCCGCCACTGCCGGCACCAGCGGTGTCGTCTATGGTGTCACCGACCGGCCGGAAGCTGACCCGCAGAGCCGGGTGAATACTTTTCTCCACGTTAATAACGCGGTGGGTGAGCCTCGTTTTGGCGTGCTGCTATGTATCAATGGTACAGGCATTATGAATTCCTGGATTCACAGAAATATGGCGCCCGAATTGACATATTCCGAAATGAATTGCTACGCTGAATACCCCCCTGCAGGCTCGGACGGCTTGCTGGTCCTTCCTTTCGGAAACGGCTCCGAGCGTGTGCTCGGCAACCGTAATGTGTCTGCCGGAATAGTCGGTCTCGATTTGGTGCGTCATACACGGAGCCACGTGCTTCGTGCTGTTCAGGAAGGCATCGCATATTCCTTCCGTTACGGTATCGATGTGATGAGGAAGCTCGGCCTGAGGCCGAATGTCATAAGAGCCGGCAGGGCGAATATGTTCCTCAGTTCCCTGTTCAGGAATACCCTGTCAACTGTTTGTGATGCCAGGATTGAGCTCTTTGATACTGATGGAGCTCTCGGTGCCGCCAGAGGGGGCGCCCTCGGTGCGGGGCTCTATTCATCAGCTGAAGAAGCCTTTTCCACGCTCAACAAAGTTGATGAGACCAATCCTTTGCCGGAATGGAAAGATGCTCTTCAAGAGTCTTATCAGTCCTGGAAGGCGGAGCTGGAGAAACATCTTAATTGAAATCATTCACTAACCGTTTAATTATGATACAGAAAGAATATTTCCCCGAAATAGGGAAAATCGCCTTTGAAGGCAAGGATTCAAAGAATCCGCTGGCGTATCGGTATTACGAACCTCAGCGAATCGTCGCCGGCAAGAAAATGAAGGATTGGTTCAAGTTCGCAATGGCGTGGTGGCACACTCTCTGTGCTGAAGGGTCTGACCAGTTCGGCCCCGGGACCAAGACTTTCCCTTGGAATGAAGGCTCAACTCCTCTTGAAAAGGCCAAAAATAAGGCAGATGCCGGTTTCGAGATTATGCAGAAGCTCGGTATCGAGTATTATTGTTTTCACGATGTTGACCTTATTGACGAGGCCGCCACTGTGGAGGAATATGAGAGCAATCTCAAGGAAATTGTCGCCTATCTCAAGCAGAAGCAGGCGCAGACCGGCATCAAGTTGCTTTGGGGCACAGCCAATGTGTTCGGCCACAAGAGATATATGAACGGGGCATCCACCAATCCTGATTTTGACACGGCGGCGCGCGCCATGCTCCAGATCAAGAATTCCATAGATGCGACTATCGAGCTTGGAGGACAATGCTATGTCTTCTGGGGCGGCCGTGAGGGATATATGACTCTCTTGAATACTGATATGAAACGGGAGAAGGAGCATATGGCCACTATGCTGAAGATGGCAAGAGATTATGCCCGGTCCAAGGGCTTCAAGGGCACATTCCTGATAGAGCCGAAGCCTATGGAGCCGACGAAGCACCAATATGATGCTGATACTGAGACTGTCATCGGATTCCTTCGATCCAATGGCCTTGACAAGGACTTCAAGGTGAATATAGAGGTCAATCACGCAACACTTGCCGGCCATACCTTTGAGCACGAGCTTCAGTGCGCCGCTGATGCCGGCCTTCTCGGTTCCATCGATGCCAACAGAGGCGATTATCAGAATGGTTGGGATACAGACCAGTTCCCGATAGATATTTATGAGCTTGTTCAGGCAATGCTTGTGATTGTCCGCAGCGGAGGTCTTGCAGGCGGAACGAATTTCGATGCCAAGACTCGCCGGAATTCTACTGACCTTGAGGACATCATCATCGCGCACGTCTCAGCTATGGATATTATGGCAAGGGCACTTCTGGTTGCGGCTGATATTCTTGAGAAATCTCCAATTCCTTCAATGCTCGCTCAGAGATACTCTTCTTATGATTCAGGCTTTGGCAAGGATTTCGAGGATGGCCGTCTCACTCTTGAGCAGGTCGCTGATTATGCGAGGGCCAACGGTGAGCCTAAGGCTGTCTCCGGAAAGCAGGAATTGCTCGAATCCATAGTCAATATGTATATATAATGTCAATCAGGGTTTGAAAATTCAGTAATTATTCCTAATTTTGAAACTCGAAAGCGGGATTAGCACATCGGTAGTGCATTGGCTTCCCAAGCCAAGGAGGCGGGTCCGACTCCCGTATCCCGCTCAAACTCATAATTAATTTCAACTATATGAAGCGCCTTATTTCAACACTCGCTGTATTGTTGGCGGGTTTTTCCATCGTTTTTGCAGGTAATTACAAGAGTTATAAGGTTTCCATTTACACTCGTGCTTATGAAGTGGAGAAAATGGGAGATCCCGAGTGGCTTGAGTCAACCTGGAAGACCATTTCATCACAGATGAAGGTTGACAAAATATATCTTGAGACACACAGAGACCTTCTTGTTGTCCCGCAGTCAACTATTGATGCCGCCAAAAAATTCTTCAAGGCTCACGATGTCGAAGTTGCCGGTGGCATCACCTATACGGTGAACGAGAGGAACAATTTCGAAACATTCTGCTATACCAACCCTGAACACAGAAAGAAAGTCCAGGAAATTGCTGAATATACGGCAAAGAATTTCGATGAGTTCATTCTTGATGATTTCTTCTTCACGGACTGCAAGTGCGATCTCTGCATCGAGGCCAAAGGTGATCGCAGCTGGTCAGATTTCAGACGTGATCTGATGACACAGGCAGGCCTTGATCTCGTTATCGGGCCGGCAAAGAAAGTCAATCCTAAGGTGAAGGTGATCATCAAATATCCTAACTGGTATGACGATTTCCAGGGTCTTGGATTCGATCTTGACCGCGGACCGAAGATTTTCGACGGAGTTTGGACAGGTACCGAGACACGTGACCCATCAGGCGACCAGCATCTCCAGAATTATGAAAGCTACAGCATTATCACTTATTTCAGCGCTATCAGCAACGGACGCAACGGTGGTGGCTGGGTTGATTCAGGAGGTATCAACATGGGTATGGACCGCTATGCAGAGCAACTTTGGCTCACTATGTTTGCGAAAGCTCCTGAGATGGCCCTCTTTGACTATCGCCAGCTTATCGGTGTGAATCTTGATGAGAGATACAAGACTCCTTGGCAGGGTCAGGGCACCAGCTTCGATTGGGACGAGATGATGAAGCCGGTCAATGGCGTCAAGCCTACAACCCTTGCGCGTACAGCAGGTTATGTCTTTGAGAAGATTGACCCTGTCGTTGCCCAGCTTGGCAATCCAAAGGGAGTCGTTTCTTATAAGGCATATCATACCGAGGGAGATGATTTCCTCCAGACCTATCTCGGAATGGTGGGAATTCCTATGGATATGCGTTCCGAATTTCCTACAGACCAGAAGGTCGTTCTCCTCACAGAGCAGGCCAAGAGCGATCCTGACCTTGTGAAGAAGATAGACGCTCAGCTTAAAAGAGGTGGAGATGTGGTCATCACCACAGGTCTTCTTGAGGCTATCCCTGAGAAGATGGCGCAATTCGCGCAGGTCTATGTCGAGGGACATACACTGGTCAATGATTTCGGCAGATACGGAAAATCCGACAGAGAATTCATTATTCCTCAAGTAAGTTATTTCACCAATGATACCTGGGAGCTGGTTTCTGCAGGCCGTCCTCTTTCAAAGGGAACATCAGGCTATCCTGTACTGCTTTGGGGACAGTATTCCAAAGGTAGGCTCTATGTCCTGACGATTCCTGAAGACTTTTCCGACTTGTACCATTACCCTGTCCCTGCGCTTAACTTCATCAGAACCATACTTGGCCAAGACCTCAAGGTGCGTCTTGAAGGTCCTTCGAAGGTCAGTCTCTTCGTATATGACAATGATAAGGCTATAGTCGAGTCCTTCCTGGATGAACCTGTGACAGTCACTGTAATCGCTGGCGACAAGAGGCAGGAAGTATCTTTGAAACCTCATTCATTCGAGCTTGTATCGTTCTGATTTCGAATGATTCCCAAGATTGCAATCGTTGGTGGAGGAGCTGCCGGATGCTTTTGTTCGATAGAGCTCAGGCGCCGGATCCCGACCAGTGAAGTGATTGTGCTTGAAGCCGGAACCAGGCCTATGGCCAAGCTTGCTCTTACAGGTGGCGGACGATGCAATCTTACCAACAGTTTCGAAAATATAAATAATTTGTCCGAAGCATATCCGAGAGGGGCGCAGCTTATGCGGCGTGCCCTCTCTTTCTTTACTGAAAAGGATACCTGCAGATGGTTTGAAAATGAAGGAGTCAGACTTCTTGTGCAGGATGACTGCTGTGTCTTCCCCGTTTCGCAGGATGCCTTGCAGGTGGTGGATACTCTGTTTTCATTGATGAGACACACAGGCGTGAGACTTCTCTGCAACAATAGAGTTTCGGATGTGGCTTCGTTGTTGGAAGAATACGATTGTGTGGTTGTGTGCAGTGGGGGAGGAGCCGTAAAGATGCTGAACAAACTCGATGTCAAAATAGAGAAGCCCGTGCCTTCTCTGTTCAGTTTCGCTATCCCGGATGACCCTGTCCGCAATTTGGCGGGTGCTGTGGTCTCAAATGTTACGACAAGCATTGCCGGGACTAAATTCAGCTCTTTCGGGTCCTTGCTTGTTACCGACTGGGGCCTGAGCGGTCCTGCCGTTCTCAAGCTCTCTTCTTATGCGGCCCGTTATCTGTGGGAACATGGTTATGAATGTGATTTGAGAGTAAACTGGACATCGGATCTCAATCAGGATTCTGCCTGTGCTTTCCTGAGGTCTTTTATTCAATCCGGGGGAAATAAAATGCTTACCTCCGTTCACCCGCCGTTTCTTACTTCAAGACTCTGGCATTATCTTGTCGATAAGTGCGGAATACGTGACAGTCTCCGGTGCTCTGAGGTGGGCTCAAAGACCATCAACAAGTTATGCAATGCTCTTGTCTCTGATTCGTATCAAGTCAAGGGTAAAAACAGGTTCAAGGAAGAATTCGTGACTTGTGGGGGCGTGTCGCTTTCTGAGATTAATCTGTCGAGTTGTGAGTCCAAGACGTATCCGGGCCTTTATTTTGCGGGTGAGGTGCTTGATGTCGATGCCATAACAGGAGGATTCAACCTGCAGGCGGCCTGGTCAACGGCGATGCTCGCAGCCGCTTCAATATCGAAAAAGTATTTGTCTTCCGGCCTTGCGGATTGATGTCCATTTCATTTGATGTAACCCATCAGTAGAGTCCAAACGAAAAACCTCGCAGCCTTTCCAACTAGCAGGAATGTAATAGTCCAGAATGGCTTGGCTTTGTAAAAACCGAGCGCCACAACCAGAATATCTCCGATGAACGGTACCCAGCTCAACAGGGCCAGCCATACGCCGTACTTGTCTATGGATTTCTTCTGTTTCTCAAGTTTCTCACGGCTGACTTTGAAATATTTCTCTATCCATTCCCAACGTCCGAGACGTCCTATGCAATAAGTCGTGATTCCTCCCAGCCAATTGCCGAGAGTAGCTATGGCAAAGCATCCGAAAACGTTGTCAGACAGTGCTATGAAAGCGATGTACAGGGCGTCTGAACTGAACGGCAATATGCTTGCCGCAAGAAACGAACCCAGAAACAGGCCGAACAGTCCGAGACTTTCAAAATCCATTATTCGAATATCTTATGCAAAATTAATCAAAAATGCGTATATTATGACCGTATTTGATAACTTGTCTTGCAACTGATATTTTCTCCTTTGTTTATGACTGACTTGATAAACGGAATCAGCGACTTTCTCTGGACCTATATAGGTATTGGCTCCCTCGTGGGATGCGCCGTCTATTTTACAATACGTACCCGCGGAGTCCAGTTCAGAATGTTGTCAGAAATGGTCCGGATTATGCTCGGACGGGATCCGGCCCCTGATAAGGGCAAGAAAATAGGCTCATTCAAGGCTTTCTCCGTGTCTTTGGCCAGCAGAGTGGGGACCGGAAATCTTGCCGGAGTGGCGTCCGCCATTTTTGTAGGAGGACCGGGTGCTGTTTTCTGGATGTGGATTATGGCCTTTTTTGGAGCCGCGACAGCGTTTATGGAGTCAACTCTTGCCCAGCTTTATAAAAAGCGCTCCAAAGATACTGACTCTTTCTACGGAGGACCGGCATATTATATGCAAACAGGACTCGGGGCTACCTGGATGGGCGTTTTGTTCGCTATTCTGATGGTGCTTTCATTCAGCCTTGCCAATCAGGCCGTTCAAAGCAATACTTTGACGGCATCCATATCTTCGACGTTCGGAATAAGCAAATATGTCGTTGCGACTGTCATAGCAGTTTCGCTGTTTATTATTATTTCCGGAGGAATAAGACGCATATCCAATGTGGTAAGTTATCTGGTTCCTTTTATGGCTATAGGATATATTCTGCTTGCCGTCTGGATTATCATCGTCAATGCCGCTCAGCTTCCGGATGTGCTCAGAATAATTATTGACAATGCTTTCGGACTTCGCCAGGCTACCGGCGGAATGGTGGGTACAGCCATTCTGCAAGGTGTCAAACGGGGCCTTTTCTCTAATGAGGCCGGAGAGGGCTCGGCTCCGAACGCCGCCGCTATCGCGGATACAACCCATCCTGTGAAGCAAGGGCTGGTCCAGGCTCTGGGCGTGTTTGTGGATACCATCATCATTTGCAGTTGTACGGCTTTCATCATACTGCTTTCAGGACTTTATGATTGTGGACAGGATGGGATAATGCTTACTTCCGTCGCAATGGAGTCTCATCTGGGAGTCGCAGGGAAATATTTTCTTTCTGTCGCTATTTTTTTGTTCGCTTTCAGCACAATGATAGCCAATTACTATTACGGAGAGACTAATATCTTTTTTATAGGAAACAAGAAAAGATGGCTCTGGTATTTGAGATTGGCAACTCCGTTAATCGTTTTCATCGGCTCCGTCATTGAGCTGCAGACGGCCTGGGCTATGATTGATTTGATGATGGTGCCTTTGACTATCTGCAATCTGATTGCTCTGGTCTTGTTGAGCCGATATGTCTTCCGGCTTTTGCGCGATTACGAGACACAGAAAAACTCCGGAATCAAAGAACCTCAATTCCGTAAGGAATCAATGCCGGACATTGCCGACAGACTTGAAGGCTGGGATTAGCTGTGTGTCAACTTGACTGCGGGAGCAGGAATTTGTCCCTCAGTTCTTTTCTGCAAAAGAAATGTTTCTCCGGAATCTCGCTGAGGCAATTATCGAATAAGTTCGAGATCCTTTTTGAGAATAATCTTTGGGTCCATCAATGAGACTTTCTGGAACAGTATTATCCTGTTGGCCAGCGAAAGATGGACCTTGTCTTCGTGTTTGCCTTTCCTCCACCATTTATAAAAACCGATCGGGTCGTTTTCGAATGGAATTTTGGCCTTGATTCCTGCACTGTATCCGGGGTAGTCAATATTGAGTTGGAGTCCCATAAATCTCTTGTAATAGTCCGGATCGGCGCGCCGAAGCTTGCTGTTGAGCGGATTCATCACCTCAAACTGATCGACGTGAAGAACTTTCTCTTTTATGATGAGTTTGTGGATTCTTACCGGGTCAACTGTTATCCAGGCACCCAGACGAAGTGTCTTGGGGCCGTCTTCGGTGTCCAAAGTCAACTCGTCCATTGAGAAGTAGGTCTTCGTCGGGTCAAGAGGATATAGTTCTTCCGTCTCCATTCGATTGGATTTGACAGTTATTTAAAAAAACATACAAATATAGCACAATTTCTTTAAAAAATATTATTTTTACTCAGGACCTGTTTTGAAATGGTTGATGAATTTTATTGTAAAAGATTTTTATTGTATTTTGGTTCTGGAATGAGGGAGCGTAGCCGTAGCTACGTGACCGAATGACAGAAGCGAAAGACTGAAAAAGATTCATAAGAAAAGATATTAATCATTTCAAAACAGGTCCTTAATAAATCTATATTCTGCGCCATTGGAAAGCATTTTTGAACTTTTTTGCAATTTGTCAGGCATTTATTTGGATGAAGGAATCGCCCCTGCTGAATCGATACTCGATCTGTCTGCGACGGAAGGTACTGAATGCTATTGCTCGCAAGAGGCGTCGATGTCCATCCGCTTGGCATTCAGGCCTTTTCCATACACCGGTCTGCATTGGATTGACAGCGGTGATTATCATTATCTGACCCTCTTCTGGCTCGAGAAAATCGAAAGGGATTTCGTCTTGATTCTGTTCGACAATCATTCAGACGATATGGAGCCGGTCTTCGGGGACAATCTGCTCTCTTGCGGAAGTTGGGTGAAAAATGCGCGCAGTCTCCCTTGCTGCAAGGAGATACACCATATCAGGAATGCTGGAGATATCCCTAAGCTTCCTCAGGATGCGGCCGTATATTTGTCAATTGACAAGGATGTGCTCTCGCAGGCATACGCTCGGACTGACTGGGATCAGGGAGATATGACTCTTGACGAATTGATGGCATCCGTCGCTGATGTTGCCCGCGGAAAGACTATCCTCGGAATCGATGTCTGCGGAGGATTGTCTATGAGCAAAGGAGCCACCGGAGCCGATATTTCCATCAACAGGAGGACCGACAGGGATTTGAGGACTTTTTTGAAAACATTGTTGATAACTGGGGCGAATGATGATTGATTAGTTCTGAATTAATGCATAATTTTGTTTGCTATTAATTAAGTGTTATGGATATCGACGATGCACTCAAACTGACTTGCTTGCACGGCAAGCATCTGGCTCTCGGTGCCAAGATGAGCCCTTTCGCGGGGTTTGATATGCCGATTCAGTATTCAAATATAACGGATGAACATAATGCGGTCAGAAATGCCGTAGGTGTTTTTGATGTCTCGCATATGGGTGAGATTTTCGTTTCGGGCCCGGATGCCGAGCGATATGTGAACCATATGTTCACTAATGATGTCAAGGGAATGACGCCCGGAAAGATACTCTACGGAATGTTCCTGTATCCGGATGGTGGTACCGTCGATGACCTGCTTGTCTATAAAGAATTCGAGAGGGACCGTTTCCTGCTTGTGGTCAACGCCGCCAACATAGACAAGGACTATCAGTGGATGCTTGACAATGCTCAGGGATTTGATGTGACTATAGAAAACCGTTCTGATGAATGGGGACAAATCGCTGTGCAGGGGCCTGGAGCAGAATCCGCAATTGCCCAGACCCTCGGTTATGATGAGGCCCGTTCCCTGGAATTCTATCATTTTCTGGATGCCGGGATTGAGGGTGAACGCTTGATTATCAGTCGTACCGGATATACCGGCGAAGATGGTTTCGAGCTTTATTCCACTCCTGAACTCACTTGCCTGATTTGGGATAGACTGATTGCCGCCGGAGTCGTTCCTTGCGGACTGGGATGTCGTGACACTCTGCGCTTTGAGGCAGGCCTTCCTCTTTACGGTGCTGAGCTCAGCGAGAATATTTCCCCCGTCGAGGCGGGTCTGTCCATATTCTGCAAATTGGACAAGGAGGAGTTTGTAGGTAGGGACTCTCTCCTTGCTCAAAAGAATGGAGGAACGCTCAGAAAGCTTGTCGGAATAGAGATAGAGGACAGGGCTGTCCCGCGCGCAGGCTATCTTGTCGAGCTTAAAGACGGTACCGAAGTCGGGACCGTTACGACAGGTTATCACAGCATCACTCTCGACAAGAGTATCTGTTTTGCACTTGTGAAGGCTCAATATGCGTCACTCGGCACACAGCTGTTCATACATATACGAAAGAAGACATTTCCGGGCAAGGTCGTCAAGAAAAGATTTTATCAGCCAAACTATAAAAAATAGAATTCTATGTCAAAAGTTGTAGATGGACTCAAGTACAGTGAGTCGCACGAATGGGTAAAGGTTGAAGGCAATGTCGCTGTCATAGGCGTGAGCGATTTTGCGCAGGCGGAAATGGGCGATATCACTTATGTCGATGTCCCGGATGTCGATGATGAAGTGGTGGCCGGTGAGGAATTCGGCGCTCTCGAAAGTGTAAAGGCTTCTTCAGATCTTATCTCTCCAGTATCAGGTACTGTGGTCGAAGTCAATGAAGAACTTGAAGATGCTCCTGAAAAAATCAATGAGGATGCGTTCGGAGCCTGGATTGTCAAGGTCGCGATGAGTGATTCTTCAGAGCTGGACAAGCTCCTTGATGCTGAAGCATATAAAGCCATCTGTAAGTAATGTCCACTTTCCAGTATTTTCCTCATACGGAAGAGGATGTCACCCGGATGCTGGAACGCATAGGGGTCTCGTCGCTTGACGGGCTTTATGACGATGTGCCGGCCGACTTCATTTATAAGGATGAATATGACCTTCCGGATGCCAGGACCGAGCAGGAAGTTCTCGAGTGGTTCGAGCATCTCGCTGATGCCAATCCGAAACTCAAGGTTTTTGTCGGTGCAGGAGCATATGACCACTATACGCCTTCGGTGATTCCATACCTGACATCCCGTTCAGAATTTCTGACAGCATATACTCCATACCAATGTGAAATCTCTCAAGGTACGCTGCGGTATATTTTCGAGTATCAGAGTATGATATGTGCCCTTACGGGTCTTGACGTCTCAAATGCTTCGATGTATGACGGCCCTACGGCCGCGGCCGAGGCTATGCGTATGTGTGTGGCCAGCGCGAAGAAAAAGAATACCGTGCTTGTCTCCGGTGCGCTTCTTCCTCAAGTGATTAAAGTGATTCGGACTTATGCCTCATATTCCGGGACAAGGCTCAAGTATATAGATTGTGTCGGGGGGCAGACTTCCCCGGACAGTCTGAAAGCCCTCATAGATGATGATTTTGCAGGCGCAATCGTACCTTCAGTCAACAGGTACGGCATCATAGAGGATCACACGGGATTTGCGGATATCATTCATTCCGCAAAAGGATTGATGGTCGAATATTGCGATCCTTCCGCTCTCGCTCTTGTCAGGACTCCTGCCGAGTGGGGGGCGGATATAGCAGTCGGTGACGGACAGTCTCTTGGCATTCCACTCTGCTACGGAGGTCCGTATGTGGGCTTTATGGCCTGCAGCGGCGCTTGTCTGCGCAAACTCCCCGGCAGGATAGTCGGGCAGACCGCGGATAAGGACGGCAAACGCTGCTATGTCCTCACTCTCCAGGCTAGGGAGCAGCATATCCGAAGGGAAAAGGCTACTTCCAACATCTGCTCGAACGAGTCGCTGATGGCTCTTTGGGTGACAGTTTATCTTTCGCTTATGGGCCCGCAAGGACTTGCCGCAGTGAACGATATCTGTTATGAACGCTCGCATTATCTTTATGAGCGGCTTCTCGAGACAGGCAAATTCGAAAAGGTCTTCGATGCTCCTTTCCTCAAGGAGTTTGTATTGAAGCCCCTTGTGCCGGTCGCAGACCTGCAGCAACGCCTCGCAGATGCCGGATTCTTCGCTGCATTGGAGACAGAGGAAGGATATGTCTCCTTCTGTGCAACCGAGAAGCGTTCGAAGGGTGAAATAGATGCACTTGTTAATGTTGTCAAGGAGTTCTGAGTATGAAGTATTACGATAAACTCATTTTCGAATTGTCCAGACCCGGCCGTGGCGGCTTTTCACTCCCCAGCGCCGAACCTGCCGCTGTCCCTTCTCATCTGAGGCGCGCTTCAGCGCCTTCATTGCCGGAGGTCAGCGAACCTGATGTCGTCAGACATTACACCAATCTGAGCCAGATGAATTTCGGCGTGGACACCGGATTCTACCCTCTGGGGAGTTGCACTATGAAATACAATCCCAAGATCAATGAGCAAATAGCTTCTATGCCGTCTTTCCTCGGTCTGCATCCGCTTCAGAAGAATCTGCCAGGAGTGAAGATGGTCTATGAGGAGATGGACAAGGCGCTTGCCGCAATCACCGGAATGAAGCATTTTACCTTCAAGCCTTGCGCCGGTGCACACGGAGAACTGACAGGCCTTATGATAATGCGCGAATACCATATCCGAAGGGGTGATTTCGCTCGCACCAAGGTTATTGTCCCTGACAGTGCCCACGGTACCAATCCGGCATCTGCCGCCGTCTGCGGCCTGCAGATTATCGAGGTGAAGTCCAATTCTGACGGACTTGTGGATGTCAACGACCTCAAGCCTCTTCTCGGAGATGACATAGCCGGCATAATGATGACAAATCCCAATACTCTCGGCTTGTTCGAGTGTGAGATAAAGGAAATTGCGGCTCTTGTCCACGAGTGCGGCGGTCTGCTGTATTATGACGGAGCCAATATGAATCCGCTTCTGGGAGTCGTACGCCCGGGAGATATGGGATTCGACATAATGCATCTCAATCTGCACAAGACTTTCAGTACACCTCACGGTGGAGGAGGCCCGGGCTCGGGCCCTGTCGGTGTGTGCGAGAAACTCTCTTGTCTGGCCGATGATGTTTGCGTGTCAGGTTATCACGGCAATTTCGGAGTGATACTCCGCGCATATGCCTATATACTTATGCTTGGCCGTCAGAATATCAAACTGGCCGGGAAATATGCCACCCTTGCCGCAAATTATGTCAAGGAGTCCCTGAAGGATGTCTATAAACTTCCGATTCCTTCGATATGCAAACACGAGTTCGTGTTTGACGGACTGGTCGATGACGGTTCATCTACAGGGAAGGCTGGCGCTACGACACTTGATGTTGCCAAGAGACTTCTGGATTTCGGATTCCACGCTCCGACCATCTATTTCCCTCTGCTCTTCCATCAGGCTCTTATGATCGAACCTACTGAGACTGAGTCGAAAGAGACCTTGGATGCTTTTATCGATGTTATGCGCAGGATTGCGGCTGAAGCCTCACAGGACCCTGACATTCTGCACGATGCGCCTCATTGTACTCCGGTATCGAGACCGGATGAGACCACCGCTGCCAGACAGCCGATTCTGCATTATTAGTCACCGCAGTCAATCACTGTGAGTTCTTTTCCGTTCACTTTGAATCGGATATTGTGACCCCGGAAAGTCAGACCATAGACTTTTTCGGGGTCACTGTGATATCGGGGTCTGGGGTCGAGAGACAGGACAGTCAGCAACTCTTCGTCCAGACCTTCAGGGTTGCTGATGCTCAGTTGACTCCATTCGTGTGAGTCGGTAAAGCCGCCACGCGCATCAGGATGCGAATCTGAGTATGCAATGTAGGGCTTGATGTCATATATGGGTGTCCCGCTGACCAGGTCGGCGCCTCGTACGTAGATGATACATTTATCAAAATCCACGTGATCGATACGGACACTTGACAAGCCTATCGGGTTTGGACGGTATGGACTTCTTGTGGCAAATACCCCCATCCTTTCATTGCCTCCGAGTCGCGGAGGCCGTACTGTAGGATGGAATCCGGAGTCTTTGTTGAGCGAGAAATCCCATATCAGCCAGAGATAGTCGAATTCTTCAAGTCCTCTGAGCGCATCGGGTGAGCGGAATTCATCAACGAAGTGGATTTCGCAAACAATATCTGTCAGCCCGCTCTGGCGCGGCGTGCCGAACTTTTCGTCAAAGGGACTGATAATATGGGCAATAGGCTTCATTGGATGCCCATTTCTTTCTTATACATCACATATGCCGAATCAAGGGCTGCAAGATATTGCTGATTGATTGGCTCTTCAGACGGAGATTCCAAATTGAGAGGATTGATGGGACTTCCGTTGCGCCAGACGCGGAAATCCAGATGCGGCCCCGTGGCGGTGCCGGTCATCCCGACATACCCTATCACTTCACCCTGGCGCACTCTCTGGCCCACCTTCAGTCCGGATGCATATTTGGACAGATGCAGGTAGGCAGTAGTATAGACTGAATTGTGTCTGATTTTCACTGTGTTGCCCCCTGCTCCCTTATAACCTTTCTCAATAACTGTCCCGTCTCCTATGGACATTACAGGCGTACCTGTGGGAGCCGCATAATCAACGGCGGTGTGGGCCTTGACCTGACCTGTCACCGGATGCTTGCGCGAATAGGAAAAGCCCGAACTGATTCTTGTGAAATGGAGTGGTGCCTTCAGAAAAGCCTTTCTCATACTTTCTCCTTTCTCGTTCCAATAGAGATTGCCGTTGTCGCCCTGATCGAACATTATGGCGTTGAGCTCCTTGTCATCCCGGCTGAAAATGCTGAAATACACAGTGTCCACGGAGATTACAGCTCCTTCGCAAAGGGTCTCACCGTAGATGCATCTGAATCTGTCATCCTTGCGGAGCCCGAAGAAATCGACTGTCCACGCATATATGTCAGACAATTTGATTATCAGCTCAGGAGAGGCTCCCGCGGCGATCATATCGTTCCATAACGATGAAGTGATGGTGACATCTGCTGTCTTGCGGACATAATCGACGGGCTTGGCATATTTCCATACGGCCAGAGAGTCGAAGCATTTGAAGACTGTCTGTCGTATTCTGTCGTCATCATATACGAGATAATGCAGCGCCCGACCCAGTGAGTCCGCCGAATAATATGCCTTGTAATTGTTGCCTGCCCTGAGTTTCCTGACATCGAAAGTGGAGTCGCAGGCCATAAACAGTCTGTATGCATCTTCTGATGACATTCCCAACTTAACCATCAATGAACTGAAGGTGGCCCCCGAGCTCACTTTTCCCTCTTCGACAATCAGGGTGTCGGTGAGAAATCCCAGGGGGTAGATGGTGTCATTCTGAGTGCCCGCTTCATTTCCGGCCCGTCTGCCTCTGTCTGAACATCCGGATATGGTGAGTATTATGGAAATAAATAGTATTACCCGTTTCATAAAGAGAAAAACAACTTTGTCTGCAGTTGCATTCTTTGACAAAGATATAGAAGAAAGAGATTTGAGAAAAAAAATAATATCAGTAATTTTGTAAAGATATGAAAAAATTTTCAACAAGCGTATTAGTGGCTGTATGCCTTCAGTCCGCAGTTTTCGCTCAGAGTTCTCCTGAGATTGTTCCGGCCTTGCCGGATGCTTCGGTGCTTTCATCCCCTTTCTGTGACGAGGACTATAGAGCATTCTCCCGACCGGGCAAAGTCTTTTATCCTCAGACCTGGTTCCACTATGTCGATGGCAATGTGGATAAGGAAGGTATCACCAAAGACCTTGAGGCCATCGCCGCTGCAGGCATTTCCGGTATTCAGTTTTTCCACGGAGGCAATTTCGGAGGCGACTGGCCCGGCGTGAAGGATCATATATATTGTCTTACTGAGAAATGGGATGACCTTGTCGCTCATACGGCGCGGGAGGCTGCCAGACTGGGATTGAGATTCACTATGCAGAATTGCCCGGGATGGGCTATGTCCGGGGGACCGTGGATTACTCAGGAAATCGCGATGAGACATTTGGCATATTCCCGTGCGGATGTCACCTCCGGCAAGGTAGATATCCGCTTGGAGAGACCGAAGGATTCGCAGTCCAATGATCCCGATTATAAAGACATTGCGGTGCTTGCATTCCCGACCCCTTCGGGTGAGCGGAATGCTTTTGAATATGATGTCATAGAGCCGGGGAAGACAGTCAGATATGCCCCGGGCTCGCAGTCCTTCAAAGCGTCCTTTGACACTCCACATACAATCAGAAGCCTGGTTTTCTCTTCTATTGACGGGATGAATCATCATATGAGTCCGGAACCGGGCATTCACGTCACGGTCGAGGCTGTTGTGGAAGGCGGAGAAAGAATCAAAGTCCTGGATGCCGGAATGCCGGCTTCCAACTGGCAGGACAACCGGACTATGACTTTTGCCTTGGATGAAGTGTCGGCATCGGTATATGAGATACGTCTGGACAATATATACGATATGAACATTTCCCGTATGCGTTTGACATCCGCCGCAAGAAAGAATAATTGGGAAGCGGAGGCCGGGTGGACGTTGAGAAGCATAGTACGGGAAAGCGCATCGCCGCACCAGTCCTCAGATGCTTATATCTGTTATGATGATATCATTGATATAAGTGAATATATGTCAGCCGACGGACATTTGGTGTGGACGGCTCCCGCCGGGAACTGGACTGTGCTTCGCATCGGCCACGTCAATACAGGGATGAAAAATGCTCCTGCGCCGCCGGAGGCGGTCGGTTGGGAGTGTGACAAGCTGTCCTTTGCCGGCGCAGATGCTCATTATCCCGGATATATCGGCAGGCTCGCCGACGGGCCTGTGAAAGGTATGCTCGGGTCTATGCTTATGGACAGTTGGGAGTGCCGTACACAGACCTGGACAAAAGATATGGAGAACGAGTTCGCTTCATTCAACGGCTACGGGCTGCGCAAATGGATACCCGCTGTATTCGGTTTCGTGATTGGTGACCAACAGACCAGCGGAAGATTTCTCAATGATTGGAGGGCGACCATTAATTATTTGTATGTCAATAAGTTCTATGGGAGGATGGCTGAGCACGCTCATAGAGATGGACTGAATATTGCCTACGAAACATCATCGGGCGATATCTTTACCGGGGATCCTCTGGAATATTACAAGTATGCAGACATCCCTATGTGTGAGTTCTGGCAGAGTACGGATTCGACTTTTCTGGGTTCTTTCAACTTCAAACCGATAAGACCTACGGTCTCTGCGGCACGTATGTATGGCAAGCCACGTGTGGATGCCGAGTCTCTTACGTCTTCCGAACTGACCTGGGACGAGCATCTGGACATACTCAAGGAGACTGTCAATCAGAACAGCGCGCAGGGCGTGACTCACTATGTGTTCCATACCTATACGCACAACCCTGCCGCCGATTTGTATGTGCCCGGCACTTCGTTCGGCTCCAATATCGGCACTCCTTTCCTTCGCAATCAAACCTGGTGGCAGTATATGCCGGAATTCACCACCTATCTGGCTCGCAGTTCCTATATGTTCGAAAGGGGACACAGCGTCTCGGATGTTCTCTGGTTTATAGGCGACGAGATAGAGCAGAAACCTGACCAGTATGCGGCTTTTCCGGAAGGGTACAAATATGATTATGTCAACCACGATGCACTGATGAACAGACTGTCAGTGCGAGACGGCAAGATAGTGACACCTGAAGGCTTGGAATATGAGGTCCTGTGGATTCCTGTCACATACAATCTCAGGCCCGATACTGTCAACAAACTGCTTGAACTTGTCAATGTGGGAGCCACACTTGTAGCGGATGCTCCTCTCGGTAATGCATCGTTGACAGAGAACGGTGCCGTATCGTTCAAGAATAAAGTCGAAGCCCTTTGGGGATGCGGAACTGGTCTGCACAGAGTCGGAAGGGGGCAGGTCATTTCCGGAACTGGACTTCAGGATGCCCTGCATCTTTTGGGCATTGCTCCCGACCTTGTTCAGCGGCATACACCTGTCTCAAAAGTCGCGGATGACGGCATTTACGTGCGTGACGGAGGGAAGGCTCAGTGGATGCACCGTGCTGCAGATGGCGCGGACTGGTATTTTATTACATCTCCTCGCGGTGCCGGTTTCAATGGCACTGTCGATGTCAGAGCTACGGGTGTCGCCCAGATATGGGACGCCGTTGACGGTTCTGTCAGACCTGCAAATGTTATCGAAAGTGCTATGGGACGGACAAGCGTTGCACTTGACCTGCCTCGCGGCGGGGCCTGTTTCCTTGTTCTCCGCCACGATATCGATGAGGTTGAGGCTCCGGTGGAACAAACGCTCAAGTTGGAGCAGAGCATTGCATTGAATGAGTGGACTGTTCATTTTCCTCAGGGCTGGGGCGCTCCGGAATCAGTCAGGGTCAGAGATCTGAAACCTTGGAAGGATATGGGGCTCGGTGAGGAAGGCTCAGCCTTTTCGGGTACGGCAGATTACCGGACGACTGTCATTCTTGGAAACATAGAAAGAGGGGAGTCTTTCGTCCTTAATCTCGGAAATGTCGATATGGTAGCGGCTGTGAAAGTCAACGGAAAGGAATTCAGAACTTTGTGGTGCGAACCATATTCTGTGGATATCACATCCGCCCTGCAAACAGGAACAAATGAAATAAGTATCAATGTGACAAGTACCTGGTACAATCGTCTTGCCTATGATGCCGGACTTGAGGAGGCGTCCCGCAAGACCTGGACTATGTTCGGACCAGCGGAGGGAGCCGAATTGCGGGAATCCGGGCTGCTCGGTCCTGTGGCTCTTTTGAAATTTAGGTCCGAGATCGGCGGATTGTCTTTTCCCTATCCTGATATCCCCGATGAAATAAAGGACCCCGGGAAGCAGATTCTATGGCTCGCCGGACATTTTTGGGATGATGTGGATGATATTGCGCAAATAAAGTCTTCGTCTCTCGAGCAGGCTGTGGTTGATTTTCTGACTCTACTGGAAGAATTACCTGACAAAAAGATTGGCGCTCCAATCAGACGTTTCCTCAGGAGTGTGTCTGATGTGGGAATCATTATGCCTTTGGTGGAGAAGTATTTGTACGATATTGACTCTCCTATGCGTGATGATGAGCTGTATGCATCTATAGTCAGCAAATTGTCAGTTGTCGGGAGCAAAGAGCTCTTCCGGCAGATAACGGCCAATAGACCGGGCACCAGGGCCCCCGATTTTACTATGTCTTCCATAGACGGGAAAACACTCAGACTTTATGATAGTCTTGGTGCAAAACAACAGACACTCCTGTTCTTCTATGATGACAGTTGTGACCACTGTCTGGAGGTGATATCGGATATCAAAGCAAGTGCGCAGTTGGCCTATCTTTCCGCTTTGGGAGCGCTTAAGCTTGTATGCATCAATATTTCTGACAAAGCCCTCCCGGTACCCTTCCCGGTGTATTGCTCCGATTACATTCTTTCGGATGAGAATTTCTTCCGGGAAGGTAAATATTTCTTCCGTTCGATGCCTTCGTTTTTTCTTGTAAATGCTGAAGGCGACATTCTTTTGAAAGAAACTACTTTGGATGCGGCTCTGAACTATTGCGCCGGGACTTCGAATATTAAACTGTATTGATATGAAAAAACTGCTTTTGTCAACATTAGCCTTTATGGCTATTCTTTCATCCTGCACTCAGGTGGCAGACACCGGTGGCAGGAAAGATTTTGATTTTCACGTTTGCGCTTACATCTGGCCATCGTGCCACGACGATTCTCTTGCGCACAAGTGGCTATGGGAGGAGGGCATAGGCGAATGGGAAGTGATACAAAAAGGCGACAAGCGCTTCCCAGGCCATTATCAGCCGAAACAGCCGCTTTGGGGCTATGAGATGGATGACGACCCGGCCGTTGTCGAGAAATGGATACAGACGGCTCTGAAATACGGCATAAACACCTTCATTTACGACTGGTATTGGTATAATACCGAGGACGGATATTCGGGCCCGTATCTGGAGAGTGCCATTGACAATGGCTTTCTGGGTGCTCCGAGCCACGACAAAATGGATTTCTATATTATGTGGGCAAACCACGATGTGATTTACAATTATTGGAATTATCACAAGTGGGGAGACAGGACAGATTTACTCTTCAACCCGGATGTTGACTGGGCTCAATTCAAGACCATAGTTGACAGAGTCATCAACAAATATTTCAAGGAGCCGAACTATGTCAAGATAGACGGGTGTCCGGTGTTTGCCATTTTCTCTCTCGAGAATTTCATCCGCAGTTTCGGCTCCGTCGATGAGGCGGCCAAGGCTTTCGCCTATTTCCGTGAGGAAGTCAAGAAGGCTGGATTCCCGGATCTTCATATTCAGCAGACACAGGGCGGTGGCGGATTTATGAGTAAGCAGAGGATAGACCAGATGAATTACTATATCGACAAACTCGGAATAAACAGTGAAGCATTGTACAATATGGGAGGCTTCAGCAATGACTATCTTGTCCACGGCGCCAATTCAATTGCTATCAGAGAGCAGATGGACGAAGCGTTTGACATTCCTGTATTTGCCACCGTTTCAATCGGTTGGGATGATACACCGCGCTATCCGGACCACGGGCCGGACGGTCTTACACGTTATCATAACACCCCACAGGCCTTCGCGACTTATCTCCAGAAGGCGAAAGAATATGTCCTTTCTCATCCCGCCCAGCCAAAATTTATGATGATCAATGCTTGGAATGAATGGGTGGAAGGCAGTTACCTCCTTCCTGACCGTCTCAACGGGTTCGGCTATCTGGAGGCTGTGCGTGATGTCCTTGATGGAAAATATGATTATAAATAAAAATTATGTTCGAAAAATTCAGATCTGCTGTCTTGGCAGGAATTTGCATCGGTATCGCCGGATTCGGTAACCTGGCGATAGGTGGAACTGTCGGAGCTATAGTATTCTCCTTCGGTCTGCTCGCTGTCATAAGTTATCAGTTCAAGCTTTATACCGGTACCGCTGGCTTCATTCAGAGTGCAGGCGAGCTGCCTTCTCTTCTTGTCATCCTCCTTGGAAATATAGTAGGATGCTGGCTCGTATCCCTTCTCGGGAGCGTGTCACCTCTTCCTATCCAGGAGAATGCCACTAAGATACTTGAGTCCAGACTTTCTGCCGGAGCATTGGAGTGCGGCGCTCTATCAATCGGTTGCGGATTCATAATGACCACTGTGGTGACATTCGCCCGTCAGGGTAAATTCATACCTCTACTTTTCGGAGTCCCTATGTTTATTTTCTGTGGCTTCCCTCACAGCATAGCGGATGCTTTTTATTATCTCGCTGTTCCTTGCAAGTATCTTTGCGATCATTGTGGAGCTGTCATGCTGCTTTATATCTGCATTGTGCTTGGCAATTTCATAGGATGCAATCTTTATAGATTGATAATGTGGAAGAAATAGCGTCCCGACTCGGATTGAGGAAGAGACACCTTCAGTATTGACACTGAAATGGGAAATTCCCGAAATATGCTTCAGGAGAGAACAATGCGGTTCTTTCCTGTCGTGGCTTTGTCGGGAGCGATGAAAATCATCCAGGATAGAGATGATCTTCCCTGGCTGCTGAGAAGTGTCGAAATGTCATAGTGAAGCTTGACCTTAATCTCATCATCTGTGCCTGGCTTCCAGTTGCCGTCTTCAACTTTTATGCTGATTTTCATCAAGTTCATTTCGTTTGCGCTATGCCCTTTGAACAGCCATTTCGGAAGATTGTTGGCATATTCCACGATAGTGTCTATGCAGTGTTTGTAATTGTTGAAATCATTAATCAGCTCCTGCTTGGCGGTAATGGAGCTGAACAGTCTTTCCGTTGATTTGTCATCACCGGTGAACTGGGCGTTTATCCAGATGTCGTGAATTATTCTCTTGAGCTCATTATCGGCATATCCCAGCCCACTGAGCATTTCAGTCAGCCTTTTACCTTCCTGCGAACCCAGACCGAAGCACGGATACGGCGCATCGCTGCCGGCCTCAAGTATTTCTTCTAAGCTGAAAGACTTGTAATCCTTCGCTTCGGGAAAGTTGGCGCGACTCTCCAATATGCCCTGATAATCATATGCGGAGGGGCTGAAGAAATAAGGAGTGTTATTGATGATTTCTCCATATATCCGCATCAGGGAATTCCTGCTGACGAAGCGGACGCATTCATCGGCATCGTCGATTTTGTTGAGATGCAATTTCTCAATAATCAGGTCAACAAGGTCATCAGCTGCTATTATCCCATAGATGTTGAGATATCCAAGTATCAGCCTCTCAAGTAGATAGATGCTGTTTTCCTCGTTTCTCGCAGCTACTTTAGCGAGATGGGGACTGACAAGTCTGCATATTTCGGGACTGATGGATAATTTGAGAAAATCAGGGTCGGAATTGTCGCTGTCTATCAGACGGAGAGTCTCAACCAGACTTGGATAATCCGGATACTCTATGTATATCGGCTTGTCCGGCCCTTTTGAGGCCAACAACTTCAAAAGCATCATATCACGCTCCGGCAAGGATTCCAACCAGAATTCCGGCTCATCGGCCATTATTTCGACCAGATAGTCGAGCAACTCATTCTTGCGCATACCCTGCCTGTAGTCTATCCTGAAGAAATCCAGAATATCCTTCAAATCATCCTTGCGGTATGCCTGGAAGATTTCGACTAATTTGTTTCTGACCGTCATAACAGATTCCAAATTTGCAAATATAGACAAATTCCTCAGAACGGAGCCTTCGACTCAAAAGAAATTGTCTCTCCTGTCAGTGGTGAAAAGAAAGTCTCTTTGCGCGGAGCATCAGACCGTTGCTCCACGCAAGGTTGCCACCATATGATCTGTCGCCGGAAAGCAGAAAGAGTAGTTGAACATATTATTCTTATAACTGTGGATAGATGTAGTCCCAGATGAAGTTGATCTCCTTCTGCATGTCATCAATCTTCGCAGTAGTTACCACTACAGCGTCTTTGTCCGGTATTACAATGATATACTGACCGTTGGCTCCATCGGCACGTACAGCGTTGTTCCTGCAGCGCCACATCTGGAAACAGTAGCCCTGTACCCAGTCGCTGTTGCTGACATCAAGTCCCCTCTGTGCGGCTTCCTGAGGTCTCATTCCGGCGGGGAAACAGTCAATCTGTTTCTTTGTCATTTGCTTTACATAATCAGCCGGGATGACTTGCTTTCCGTTGTATTTGCCACCGTTCAATATGCAGACACCCATCTTGGCGAGATCCTCAGTCTTGAGTTTCAGACCCCATCCTCCGCAGTTGATTCCCTGAGGGTTCTCTGCCCACGCAGGTGCTTCTATCCCGAGCGGGTCGAAGAGTCTTGGTTGGAGATAATCCACAACTTTCTGCCCTGTAACCTTTGTGATGATGGCTGAAAGCATGAATGTGCCGTAACTGTTGTACCAGAAATATTCGCCGGGAGTATGCTCTACAGGCCATTCGAGGAATGACTTGATCCAGTCGGACCGGTCTTCCGGACCTCTGACGATATTTTTAGGCTCATCGTTATGACCGCAGCTCATAGTGAGCAGGTTGCGTATGGTGACGGCGGAAAGATTGTCGGAAACATCTTCAGGGAGTTTGTCCGGGAAGAAATCGACCAATTTGTCGTCCAATTTGATATATCCTTCATCGATTGCGAATCCTACGGCCGCAGATGTGAAAGTCTTGCTGACTGACCACAATTCGTGAGGGACATCCGGAGCTCCTCCGTTCAGCCAGGTCTCTTCAAGGACTTTACCATGCTGGACGACCATTACACTATGCAATTCCTGTTTTTCTGCCTGTGCGGCGGCATCAAGGTATGCTGCAAATGCTTCATCCATTGCTTTTGAAGCCTTACCTCTCGGGAGGTCGAGGCTTTGGGGAGCACAGGATACAAGTGCTGCGAGGGCGAATACAATAATTTTTTTCATAATTGAGATTATTTGATGATTTTCGGTGCTAAATTATCGGGGCAGATTTTCCTGCGGGAAGTTGGGACTGGAGACAGGAGAAAACTTTTCAAAACGGATTCTCAAATATAGTGTTATTTTTGACTAATTTTGTATGTTGATTAAGAACAGGTTCTAATATAATGACAGATTCCAGATCATCGGTTTTGATTATTTATACCGGAGGAACGATCGGGATGAAGGAGGATCCGGTGGATTCAACCCTCAAACCTTTCGATTTCAGCCAGATACTTGATTCAGTGCCTGAACTTGCCAAATTTGCGCTGAAGATTGATTCATATACTTTCGACCCGCTGATAGATTCATCTGATGTCGAACCTTCACTCTGGCAGGCTCTTGCCCGCCTGATAAGGGAAAAGTATGACTCGTATGACGGTTTCGTGGTCCTTCACGGTACGGATACGATGTCATACAGCGCATCGGCTCTCAGTTTCATGCTCGAAGATCTGTGCAAACCGGTGGTGTTCACGGGAAGTCAGTTGCCTATAGGTAAGCCCCGTACAGATGGACGGGAAAATCTTGTATCTTCAGTGGAGATAGCTTCAGCCAGAGATGCTTCGGGACATGCTCTTGTCCCTGAAGTCTGTGTGTTCTTCGACTCCCTTCTGCTGCGCGGCAACCGCTCGACGAAGGTCAATTCCGAGCATTTCGATGCCTTTTCGTCGGCCAACGTGCCTCCTCTTGCCGAGGCCGGAATCAGCATAACCTACAACACCCCTCTGATACGGTATCCGAAAGATTGGGGTGCCGGCCTTAAGATAAATACATCGTTGGATACACGAGTCTCCATCCTCAAGATACATCCCGGGATAACGCCTCAGGTGGTCCGCAATATCTTATGCGGTCCCGAGACAAGAGCAGTGATACTTGAGACCTACGGCTCCGGGAATGCTCTCACCAAGAATTGGTTCATCAACATCGTCCGTGAAGCCTGCGCCATGGGAAAGATACTTCTGAATGTGACCCAGTGCATAAGCGGAAGGGTGAATATGAATCTGTACGCGACGGGCAAGCCGTTGAAGGATGCCGGAGTCCTTTCAGGATTTGATTCAACCACGGAGAGCGCCCTTGGCAAGTTGTTTTATCTGATGGGAAAATTCTCCGACAATAAGGAAGTGGTATATTTCCTGTCTCAGGATCTGAGGGGAGAAATAACAGTCTGAAATGCAGAAGATTCTATTCATAGTCAATCCTATCGCCGGGAACAGGGATAAGACCCGGATTGTTGATTCTGTACGCGGCAGGCTCAATGCCACCAAATATGTCAGTGAATTTGTCTTCACTGAATATGGCGGACATGCAACGCACCTTGCCCGAAAAACTGATGCTGAAATCGTTGTCGCGGTCGGCGGTGACGGCACTGTCAGCGAAGTGGCTCTTGGGCTGGTCGGAACTCAGAAGACTTGCGGCATAATCCCCTGCGGAAGCGGAGACGGCCTTGCTCTTCACCTCGGTATACGCCGTAATGTCCGTGATGCAGTCGAAGCCATAAACGGAGGCCTGGCAGTGCCTATGGATTATGCGGAAGTTTGCGGACATCCGTTCTTCTGTACGGTCGGAATGGGGCTGGATGCCCTTGTCAGCCATAAGTTCGCCGAGTCGAGGAGCAGGGGGTTGAAATCGTACATTTTCGACGCCTTCAAGGTATGGAAGAATTTCAAACCTGAACATTATGAAATAATGGCAGACACAGACAGCTGGTCCGGAAATGCCGCTATGGTCACCATAGCCAATGTCAACCAGTGGGGAAATCAGGCCAAAATAGCGCCTCTTGCGTCTGTCTCTGACGGTATGCTTGATGTCACGGTGGTGAAGCCTTTCCGCAATGCGGATATCCCTGTGCTCGCACATATGCTTATGCATGGTACTCTTGACAGGAATCCTCTTGTGAAAACTTTCCGGACCTCTGAGGTGAGGGTAGTGCGGGATGGCCCCGGCCCGGTCCACATTGACGGCGACCCTTCTGAAATGGGCTCTGAAATATTTCTGAAAGTTATTCCTGCCGCATTGAAAGTGATCATCCCCTTTGACAAATACAGTAATATTTAGAACTTGTTCTTGTCATCTAATATTCAAAACCGATAAATTCTAAACACATTCTTAGATTATGGACAGAAGACAATTCATCAAAGGTTCAGCAGTTCTTGCTGCGGCGTCAGTGGTAAATCCGAAAGCAAAGGGAGCCCCTGCTCCTGACGCCGGGTCAGTAGGCAATCAGGTATCTGACGCCTCGAAATTGATCACCTCGGCTCCAATGCTCCAGAACTTCGCGGCCACAAGCATAGGTGTCGCATTCGCTGTGGGCGATATGGCGAACGGATATGTCAAGGTATCAGAAAGTGCCGATATGTCCGGAGCGAAGACATTCAGATGCGGAGGCTACAGGGTGACGGATATGAATGACCAAGTCATGCTCGTGCGTGTCACCGGACTCAAACCTTCCACACGCTATTATTATACAATCGGAGCCGACCGCATCAGCTATAAGGGGGGCTACGATATGACAATAACCGGCAACGAGAATGACCCGCGTGTATATTCTTTCGTTACGGCAGGTTGCAATGCTGAAGGCCATTTCTGCGTTATCAATGACACGCACGCCAAATTCGAGACCTTCGGCAAATTGGCGGACAAGATTGCTGAACTGGTTCCGGCCTGTGTCATCTGGAACGGAGACGCCACTAATAATGAGGCTACGATTGAAAGCCAGAAGGAAATCTTCCTTGCCCCTCCGATTGCCCGCAGGGACTACGCCTCAGAAATCCCATATATCTTCTGTCCCGGAAACCACGATTCCCGTGGCTTGGCAAACCGTCATATCGAGAAAGTGATGATGTTCCGTCAGCCGGAGGAGCGCAGTTCACGTGACTGGGATCTCGGCCGCAATTTCGCCATCCGTCTCGGTGACATAGCGATGATAGGTCTCGACACCGCTGAGGACAAGGTCGATACCAACCCCATCTTCGCAGGCCTGTTCAACAGCGGAGCATATCGCGAGGCTCAGGTGGACTGGCTCTATGATGCTCTGAAACGCGAGGAAATCGCTTCTGCGCCATATCTGGTGGCTTTCTGCCATATCCCGCTCCATGATGATGACCCTACTCACAATCCAGGGGATGTCTTCCCGGCAGATTCCGACCCTCAATATAAATCAGATTTTGCTTTTTGGCAGCGCACTTGCGCTAATCTCTGGACCCCTCTCCTTCAGAAAGCAGGCTGTCAGGCCATCATTTCCGCCCATATGCATAATTACCGTTACGATGCTCCGGATGCAGGCCGCAGCTGGGCCCAGATTGTCGGGGGAGGTCATGATATGAAATCTCAGAAGGACTTCCCGACAGTGCTCGAAGGAAAGGTAGAGAATGGCCGTCTTAAGATTCTTGTCCATAACATAATGACAGGGAAGGTGATGGCGGAGCACATTTTCTATCCAAGATAGTTTTTGACCTGATGATTGCAATTATCATTTGAGACGATTTCAGGTTTTTGCATATATTTGTATAACTGGATTTATATAGATACATATGAAACGCAGCATTATCATACCTTCACTCCTTGCACTGGTATTCTGTGCTTGTGCTCCAACGAGAATCGTGACTTATTCCCCAAGGCCTGCGGCCACATATTATGCCACGACGATTACTCCACCAAGGTCAAATGTGACCACAACGGTCGCTCAGGTATATTCTGCCAATGAGGATATGACTCTCCATCTCGATCTCCAGGCTGTTGCCGCCCTGTGGTCCCAGTCTGCGTCTGTCAAGGAGTTCGAACAGTTGCTCAACAGCGGCTCATATCCCGTGTCCAACCTTGACCTTGACGGTGACGGTTATATAGATTATCTCCGTGTCCTCGAGACAGTCCAGGGCTACAACCACGTGTTCCTCATCCAGGCTGTCCTTGCCGAGAATGTATTTCAGGATGTCGCCACACTTGTCGCCGAGGTCCCCAGTTATGCCAATTATCATGTCGAGATCATAGGCTCACCATTCATCTATGGACCGAACTATATCATCAGACCGACCTTTATTATCAGGCCGCATATCTTTGACGTTTTCTTCAGTGTGACATATTCACCCTGGCGCTCTCCTTGGTATTGGGGGCATTTCCCTCCTCACTACAGACATTCCAAATCGATATATCTGAATCATTATCAGGCATATATCCATACATATATGTCAACCCACCGTTATTGCCGGGAAGTGATATATCCGCGCGAGCCTCATTATCGTGACTATGTTGTCTTGACCCGTGACTATCAGCGTAACGATTACGGCAACCTTCATCCTGACAGATCATTCACTGTCAGAAATGCAAACACTCTTATGACAGGAGGCCGGGTGGGCAGTGGCCGGCCGAACGAGAGCCGTGTGGTACGTAACGCTTATGATATCAGGATGAATAACGAAGCTTCAAAGGTCACAACTACATACACTCCGACTCTGCAGAGAAGCGCCACTTCTGCTACGAGGACTACCGGAAGCACTGCCGGTCAGTCTCAGGCCAAATCCCAGGGGAGTACGATGTCTGCACAGGACAGGAATGCGGCGGCTGCAAGTTCCGCTACGCGGGTGAGACGCGATGCCGCTGCAGGAACAAGGAGCAATTCTGCCGCATCGACAGTGACAAAAGGAACAGGTGCCGTTTCCAACAGAGGAGCAAGCAGGACTGCCGGGTCTTCCACCGGTAGTACCATTGTTCGCAGCCGCGTCAATTCATCCGGATCTTCCACTACAAGCGTAACAAGGTCTTCAGGCGCATCAGCCGGAAGACCTTCATCCAGATCATCATCAAGTACTGCAACCCGCGGCTCACGCTGAATCTCCTATGAGTTCTGCCTATTTATTGAATCCCTTGGCTGTCATGAATTCCCAAATACGGTCGAGATAAGTATAGCTTCCTGTGCCCGGAGAAGCATTTCTCTGGAAGCAATGATCGCGGAGGGCAAGGGTGTGGAGTTCGCTTTGGATGCCCATACTGCGCATTTTCTCCCAATTCTTGACTGAATTCATGGCTGCCCATCCGTCTGAATCTCCGTGTACGAAGAGCATAGGAGCGGTGTCAAGGTCGAAAGCGAATTCCGGAGCGAGAACAGCTGAGTCTTCGTTTCCACCTTCCTTGTTAGGGGATTCAAGCCCGTCGGTCAGAGAATACGCCGGATATATGCCGATGCCCCACTGGACGTTGCAGGACAATTTGTCAAGCTCGTCGATAGGATAGTATGACTTGTGCCTTGAGGATGTCACTCCCATCAGAGTAAGATGGCCACCTGCCGAGCTGCCCATGATTCCGATTCTGTCCGGGTCCAGGCCCCTTTGAGCGGCCTCGCTTCTGACTATTCTGATTGCCCTTTGAAGGTCTTCCCAAGCTGTTGTATGTTTTGAAAGACCTTCCGGACGCGGTGTGCGGTATTTGATAGTGACAACTGCCATACCTTTTTCGTTCAGGTAACGTCTTGCAGGGGCGACCTCGAAACTCTCGGGGCCGTTGCCTGTATAGCTCCCGCCGGAATAGATGATTTGGATGGCCTTTGTGCTGAGAACAGCCGGAATGTGCCACTCGAGATATGGTGTGCACTGATGCTCCTGTGCATTCGGCATCTTCCCTTCAGGCCATATGTCCTCCTTGAAATATTGGGCGCGGTCCTCGTCATCCGAATATCTGCTGTCCAATGCAATCTCTTCACCGAGCTCACCGAGGAAGCCCATCTGACGCATGAATTCGATACCCCGCTCAAATCCGAAGGCACCGTGGCCCTTGTCCGGATAGAGATGGAGCTCAGCAGGGATGTCCCTCTTTCTGAGCTCTCTGTACACTAATGTGGAGCCATTGGGGGAGTAGATGTCGTTGCCGCCGTGGTGAAGGCTCATAGGACAAGTCCGGGCATCGAACTTGAAGACATCGCTGATTTTCACGTCCGGGCCGTAGCCTTCTCTGGTCGCCGGCGTGCCGCTCTCACCGTCTGTCGTGACATATGCCGGAGCATTCACTATAGCCCAGTTGATATGGCAGGAAATATCATCAATTGCATCTATTTTCGCATATGCAGGTGTCATTGAACTTGTGGCAAGAAGCAATGCAAGATGTGAGCCTGCCGACATTGATACCGTGCCTATCTTCTCCGGGTCAAAACCACGTTTTGCGGCTTCGCTCCTGACCATTCTCACCGCTCTCTGGCCATCCTCCCAGGCTGTCTGATAAATAGGCAGTCCGACAGGTCTCGGAGTTCTGTAAACGAAGTTGACGCACTGTACCCCGATGGCCGTCAATTCTTTGCTCCAATACTCTATCAGGCTCACATCGCAGCAGTTGTAATATCCTCCTCCTGAGATAAGTATCATACAAGCACCGTTTCTTACCTCGGGAGCAGGTGCGTCAAACCATTCGAGATAGGCAGTCGTATAATTCTTTGCTTTGAATTTCGGGCTGTCAACTTCATTGGTCATAGCGGCAATCTGATGCTCCTGCCTGTCAGGCATCTTTCCCTTTGGCCAGACAGGCTCTCTTTCAAGTGCATAAGCGCTGAGAGTCAGAAAAATGAATAATAGAGTCAGTGTCTTTTTCATAATTTGTGAAGTGTTGGCTGTTAATTATTTTTTTATCAGTTTCTTATTCCGTATAGATAACCCAGCAGGGCCATTTTCCCTCTCATAGTCTCGCGTGGGGTGAACTCACCGTTGACCCACATATATCGTATATTGAAGAATGACTCCTGACGAGGCCAGCCTCCTTCATACCAGTCCGGGTAGCATCGTTCAAGTATGATTCGGGCATCTCCTCCGTTTCCGGGTGACCAGGTCTCCGTGCCGTTGAACGGAGTCTGTCCGGGATGCGTTCCCGGTGTGCCGTCATTCCTGCCGGTTGTGTAGCAGTCAGTAATATGACGCTCTCCGAGACCCGTCATTTCTACGGTGTTTGCAGGGTTGCGGCCGAGCCCCCATCCGGCCTCCAGATACATCGAGCGCTCGAGCTGAAGCTTGCGGGACCTGTCGGTAGCGATATAATGAGCCATCATCACAAGCTGCAGATTCTCCGAAGTCTGCCACCTTGCATCATTTGCTGAACGTCGTGACGGACGCTGGTTCGAAAGCTTGACATTGTTTTCGTCGGCTTGGAAATCCACGCTTGATTTCATATTGGCATACAGCTCTGTGAAGTGTCTCTCCCGAGGGCAGGTGAGATATGCTGCCGTTGCCCATAACTGGTAATATGTATTCTTCACGCTCTTGTCAACTATGAGCGATTCAGCCCCCTTGATCATACTTTCGTCGGCCATTATCTTCTCCCATTTCAAGTCTCCTGTCACATTGTACAGGAATGCGGCCGCCATCTGGCGGAAATCTCTTCCCCGCATTCTTGCGCTGCCGACATCTTGCAAATCATCAAGTTGCTGATTCTCCTGGCGCGAAGCGAATTCAAATGCTTTGACAGCTTCCTGAGAGTAGTATCTGCATAATTCATCGTTACCATCTATCCGCAGCGCCTCTGCGAGTATGGCGCAATTGGCTGCATTCGCCCAGGCTGCCATAGTCGTGCATCCGGCCTGAAACATTATTGTCCATTCCTTAGACGGGTTGGTGACTCCCTGAGAATATGCTTCACCGTCTCGGATGCTGAGGAAGAAATCCACCTCGTTCCTTGCCTCGTCAATGAGATCCGGGATGCCGTTGCCGCTTTCTCTGATACCCAGGTCATCTTCTGAAAGACGTCCTCCGGTCAGTATGTAAGGAAGAAGCATATCATAGATATTGCTGACGTGAGCGAGATGCCTGTCCCAGTCAAAAGCATCTGAATGTCCTCCCCGGACGTTGACGTTGACCGGGTCTCCCGGAAGACGATGCTGCCAGAATGCCGATTCGAGAGCCGGCTTGAAGTGAGGCTCGTCCCAGACGTCACCTCTGAGTTTCTTCCAGTCCGGATGCCACGGCTGCAGGTCTGTCTTGTAAACAGTGAATCCGACAGGATCAACCTCCGGAATGAACATCGGCTGTCTCGGAACCGGAGTAATCGAAGAATCCACAGGCTCGCCGAGGCGCATATAATAATAACCCCTGACTGAGAATCTGTACGGCTGGAAATAGATATCGTTGCTTATTTCAAAGTCCATACTGCACCCCACATCCTCCACGACTATGCGATATCGTCCGGGTGTGTTTTCGTGGAAATCAATGTTCCAGACATCGGATCCTGTCAAATCTTTCTTGCCGGCCTCGAAAACAGAAGCGTCGGAGCCCTTCCAGAATCTGACGTTGCCTACCTTTCTGGATTTGCCGGTGGCGACATTGTAGAGATATACTTTCTTCCCTTCGAAGGACTTGTAATCGCGCGGACCGCCTTCGCCGAGCCAGAGATAAAGATCAGCGCCCTTGACAGGCTCAGACGGACTATATCCGAGGATATTCACGTGGACCGCCTCCGACTGGCAGTTCCAGATGTCAAATCTTACTTCCGCCTCTGGCGAGTCGGACGAGAGACCGGCCGGAATACTCACTTTATATGTACATCCCTGCTTCATCGACTGCGGCAGGCGGAGGAAAATCCAGTGGTCGAGCTCACTTGTCAAGGTGTTGTCCGTATTCATCGGTTTGGATTTTCTCCAGGCTGCAAGAGCCTTGACGGTACCGAAACTTTTGTCGTCAGGGGAAGAAATAGTCCAATTCGAAGCGTCTGCGGCGATGGACGGGTCCAGTCTCTTGCCGAAAACCAGTAGGGTGTCATCGCCTTCGACAAAGGTATGGCCGAGATATGCGCTGGGACCGCTTGCGTCGTCTCTGTACCTCACCTCTCCATCGCGGAAGTGAACCATCAGATACTCTTTGTCAATCACCTTCAGCCCGAGCAGCCTGGTCGCCCCGGCGTTGACACAGAATAGCATTGATGCGGCAAAAAGCAGGATGCCTTTTTCAATATTCTTTCTCATAGTTTTATTGAATTATGAATCAGTTTCTTATGGATTTAGCAAAATAGAGATGGACTATTTCATCAGGTAGAAATCGTTTGTCGTTATCTGCTACCAATATAGTGATTTTTAGATACTATTAAAACAGGTTCTAATGTATTCCGGCAATTATGACTCCTGCCAGAATGGCCGCGCAGCCCGCGGCTGACTGGAAGGTCAGACTCTCGCCCAGCAGAATTACTGCGAAAATCAGGGTGAAGAACGGGTTCAGATAGACATAATTGGTTGCGGTTATATTACCCAGATGCGGTATCACCTTGTTCCAAAGGATGAAGCATACAAGTGACGCCAACACCGCGAGGAAAAGAAGGTTGCCCCAGACGTTTACATTTGACAGAATGCTGAAATCCATCTCTTTTCCGATTATGAACGGAATGATTGTAATCAGACCGTAGAAGAACACTTTTCTCGTGGCGAAGACAGTCCCGTAGCGCACTGTCATCTGACCCATAAAGATGCTGTACAGAGCCCAGCACAGAGCTGCTCCAATGGCGAGAAGGTCTCCTTTGACAGAAAACTGGACAGCGTTACCGTCAAACAGGACTGTCGCCATCCCTCCTATCGCCAGCACTGTACCGACAGCCAGAGTCCATTTTCCGCTGACATCTTCCAGTCCCTCGGCAATTTCACCTTTGAACATTTTTTTTGCCATAATGGTCAGAAGGGTTGTGAACAGCGGAGCGCTGCATACAAGGAATGCCACATTGCAGGCTTGGGTGTTGGCGAGCGCTGTGTTTTCAGCCAAAAAATAAATCGAGCCTCCACAGATGCCGAGCAAGACCAGAATGAGTTCGTCTTTAAGACTGTTTGAAAACAGCTTTCTGGATTCCGCTTTGTTGAGGCACAGAAGCCAAATACCGGCATAGGCGATGAGAAATCTGATTGCGAATATTTGAGAAGGAAGCAGACCTTCAAGGATGAGCACTTTGGTGGAGATGAATGTTATACCCCATATGGCCACTACCAGAAAAGCCAGAATATGATATTTCAATTTTTCCATTGCCTGATGTTCAAACTCATACGAAGATACAACTATTTTTGAAACACGAATCATCAAACAACGTGAAAGTTTCGGATATGTTTTTAATTGACAAATCGGTTAATCTTGTGGACAAAAGTCCCGGAGACTTTAGACCATCCTCTTCTCTTTTATGTTATTTATTATTACTTTAGCCTTTCATTCAGAATGTGGCAGTTAATCTATTATGATATGGCGACAAGCAGGGAATATGCTGATTTTATCCGTGGAAAATTCTCCCGGCTGGATGTTGTGTCCATCAAGCCTATGATGGGGGAGTATGTCATTCATATGGCCGGAAAAGTGCTTGGTTTCATCGGTGACGACCAATTGATGCTTGAACCGGGACCGACCATTGACAAATTGCTGCCCGAGGCTGAAAGGCGGGAGCTGTTTCCCGGCAGCAAATTGTTCCTGATAATCCCCGATGGCATTTCTGCGGGCGAACTTTGCAATATAGCAGAAGCAATTTACGATGATCTTCCTGTCAGTAAACCGCGAAAAAGCAAGAAACAAAAGGAAGAGCTCAACAAGCAGCAAGACCGATTCCCTTTCGCCAAACATATCAAATGGTAAAGCCGCGGTTGAATTATTTGAGCACAACCGGTATCTTCTCTACTGTCACGTCCCAGCAATTTGCATTGAAACCGTTCAGAGTCTTTATTTCTTCAAACATTTTGCCGTCATCGCAGATTTGAACGCCTCCATCGTGTTGGACACCTTGGAACAGGAACTGGTCATCATAGTTCATCATCAGTCTCAAATCGCTGTTCCCAAGACGCCCTATGCTGAAATCCTGCATGGTCGGTCCTCCGTTCACTATCCACTGAACAGCCTTGCCGGATGTAGGATTGCCGGATTCGTCCATTTCTGACAGAACGCAGCCTCCGGCCAGGCAGTAGCCGTTGAAGAAACACAGTTCGTTGACAGACGAATTGTCCCGCAAATCCACAAGTCTTTTGTTCCCGCTCAGCCATATATATGAGTGGAATTGGTCAACCCTCTGATTCGTCTTCCATATTCCCACTGCAATGTCCCACTCCCCGACATACATACAGGCTCCTTTCCAAAATTCATAGTCTTCATTGACAGCAATCATATTGGACGAGACAAGCATTTTTTTTGAAGCATCTATCTGCCAGAGTTCAATACCGTCATCAACGTTCGCCAATACATAGTAATCCCCTGACGCACCGATGCCGATACAATCGAAAGAGACCGCATCTTCGCTTCGGAACACTACTTTCCCGTTTTCGATGATGATGCCGTGTTTGCCGTCCTCACCCGTTATGGTTCCGCAGCATAGCCAGTCTGTCCCTCTTTTTACCATATTATTGAATATTCCGACTGCTCCCCCGAGATCCACGTCAAGTCGCTTACCGTCCTTCCAGATGACAGGCTCAGTAGAGGGCAATGGCTTTGCATCCCAGTCCCAGATTGAGCCACAGGAATATATGCCGTCATCCATCACTGCAATCCCGGATATCGCGGCGTTGTCATCAAGACGGTACAGAAGCTCATTATCCTTGTAGATGTAGGCGGCATCTCCTGCGACATTGCCTCCCACATAGAAGGTGGCGCTATATTGATACTGTTGAGGTGTCTCTTTTTTACAGGAAGAAAGCAGGACAGCCACGCCTGCCAGAAGAATGGAAATTAAGGAATACTTTGTGATGGTTTTCATAAAAATACAGAGTGCTGTGTTATGTACTCAAATGTATGCGAAGATAATGAACGGTTGGAGAACTTCAGACGCCGATTTCAAAACAGGTTCTTATTTTCTTACAGGGAATTCTGCTATTCTCAATTTGGTGCATCCGTAAGGGATGAGTTCGATATCGCACGCCTCGCCATAATCCTTCTTCGAATGGGAGAAGATCACAGGGCCGGCGGAACCATTGTATTCCTTCCAGTACGGCAGGGTGACGGCGGTGGTCTTTATCACAATCGGGGCATTCGCTTCGGTCCACGGATATGCAGATCGCTTGTCGGACGTCACGACTTCGAATGCCTTGTCAATATTCTCCTCGTTGAAGTTGCCAGAGAGCAGTGCATAGTTCCATTTGGAGTCGGATGTGATTTCGTAATACCATTTTCCGGCAGCCACCTGCTCGTTCGGAGCGACATCGACCTTCTTCCAGTTCTCCTTCATCCTGAGGGCATACAACAGCGGTCCACGCTCGATGGTGGCAGAATTGTCATACCAGCGACTGACAGAGACCTTCATCGGAAGGGTGAGGGTGATGACATCGCCCTTGGCCCACTTGCGGCTGATGCAGACTGTCTCTCCTGCGTGGAGGACATTTGCCTGCTTTTCTCCGTTGATGGAGACGTATGCGCCGACGCTCCACTGCGGAACGCGGAAGCGGAACGGGAAGAATGCTCCCTTGACCTTCTTCTCAGGGAAGTCCATAGTAAAGTTCACGACACCTTCGAAAGGATACCAGGTATCCTCCTTAATCACGATGTCCACTCCGTCTGCGACCTTCATCGTTACTTCGGAAGGTGCATAGACGAGAGCTGCGACGCCGTTGTCAGGGGTGGCATACCAGAGATTCTGGGTGAATTTTGGCCAGCCCTGATGCATGTTGCAGGTGCAGCAAGGGTATCCCGTCAGTTCGCCGAACAGCTGGTCCTTGCCGAGGTAAAGGGTGGAGAACACCCTCTGCTCGTTGGTTACGGAGATCTGGTTGGTCTGCTGATAATACTGGCGGGTGCCGAAATGCTCGTCGGTCTGGGTCGGAAGGGCGTTGTAAGCCACCCTTTCCAGCTGGTCGGCCCACTGCAGGTCGCCTGATATGCGGAGCATCTCCTCGAGCGAGAACATCATCTCCACTGCGGTGCAGAGTTCAGAACCTCGATTAGGATCGCCGATGTGAATCATCTCGTCACCTGCCCAGAGTCCGGTAGGCAGTCCGATGAAGGAACGGATCTTCTTCATCCCCTCCTTCGGGGCGTTCAGGTACTTGCTATCCTTGCTCTGCTGGTAATATACCACCGGCTCCTTGAAGCCCTGGCCGAGATTGACGCAATGTATCGAATTCTGTCTATAGAGCTCGTCGGATGTGGTGAATACGGCCGTCCAGTCGTTTGTCTGCGAATGGATCAATTCGCCGAGCTCGAGCAGGAATTCATCGCCCGTGATATTGTAGAGCCAGTATACGACTTCGAGATTGTCCCCGGCGCGCTGACGGCCCCAATAGGTCCAATGGTCCAGATGATACTTCGGCAACATCTGCAGCTCGTACTTGAAATAGTCGGTGAGGAAAGGTATGACGCGCTCGTCCGCGGTAGCCATATAATACTGCTTGAGGATCTTGAGCGCCACCATCTTCGGCCACCAGTCGTGGGAATTGTTGCGCTGGAGTCCCGGCTCTGCGGGAAGGTCCACTGAAGGACCGAAGAAGCCTGTCGAATCCTGCGAGTTGAGTATGGCCTCAACCCACTTGCCGGTCTTCGCCTTGAGGCCCTCGTCATTGAGGATGTATGCGAGCGGAAGGAGTCCGTCAATCCAGTACGGGCCTCTCTCCCAGCAGTCACCGTCTCCTCCTAGCCATGCATTTCGGTCCCCCACAACCTGCGGATAGACCTCGTCAAGATGACCGGTGAGACCGTCCTTCTGGCGGTTCAGCTGCTCGAGCAACCAGCCGTCGGCACGGATGGCGCCGATAGGAAGTTCGAGATAAGGTATCTCAGCGAGAGGGTATCTGTTTTGAGTGTATCCGGCCGCTGATGCTAATGAAAGCAGGATGAACAGAGCGGCAAGGAGAAGCAATGCCTTTTTCATATCGTTGTTTAAGAAGCTGTTTTGAAATGAAACAAAAATAATGTTATAAATATACTAAATTTCTCAAAAAGTCATCAATCCGCAAGAAAAAAGTAATTCTGCACTGACAAGATCTGCCAATTTCCGTTATTGTAATGGCTCTCGAAATCGTGGGTGTGGATGACAGTAAGGTGCCCACAAATTACTTTAGATACTCCTGGCTACCTGGCTAGACAGGCCGGTTTATTTCCGGATGGCTGTTGAATAGACATAACCGGCAGAACGATTGATTACGGTGGTGAAGGAAACATCATCCGTACCCGAAAGGACATCCTTCATATTATCATTAAGCCCTTCTCCGGTGAGTTTCAGAAAACTTTCCTTGCGGGTCCATAATTCCGTGAACTTCTCCGCCGGTTCATCTGCACTCTTGACAGCTTCAAGTTCGTCCGGACTGAAGATAACCTTTGCAAGTTCTTCGCCAAACTGAATCTCCTCTATGTCAATTCCTACGGGCCTGTCCATAATCGCACAGGCTATTCCCCTGCGGCAATGGCTAATATTGAAGAATACCTCGGGATAATCCCGAAGGAATGGCTTTCCGCTGCTTGTGTATGAGAACTCCGGGCATCCCGGCAGTCCGAAGCTCTCTCGAAGCATATCCTCAAGCATGATAAAGGCTTTGGCACAGAGGAATCTGTCAATATCCTGACGATACGACAGCGCTTTCTGCAGACGCCATTGCGGCAGCTGTGACAGAAGTTCTTTCAGTTCGGCTGACGCATTATATCCGTTTGGCATGTCAAAGGTTTGAATCATTTTGTTTCAACATATTGGAAGAATGTCTTCTTATGAATCATTGATGCAGAACAAATATCCGGAAGGTCATTGGCTCGACAGAAACGGTAAGGGATTTTCCTTCCGCTATGAATGCGTCTTCAACGGGGACTATGCGGTCGGGCTCATCAAGAGTGTTGTCTTCATCAGGAATGTCGGATGCGAATTTGATGCATTTGATTCCGCGAATCAGTTGATTTTTTTTCAATCCCTTGAATCCCAAGTCGATTGCTCTTGACTTGTCTGTGGTGTTTATGATTTTGACATAAATCAAGTCTCCATCTGACACTGCACTCGCGAAGATGCCGTCCTCACCGGTGACATTATGCCCCTCCTGCGTGAGTTTCAACACATTGGATCCCTTATACATCGAGTATAGGTGCTGGACGTGCCAGCTGGAGGTCTTCATAACCCTGAGATTGTCGAACCAAATGAGATCCGGACGCCATTGCCAGCCTTCGATGTGGGCAAAGAGGGGAGCATATGTGGCCATCTGAACTATGTCGGCATTGCGCTCGATTGTAGTCATAAATGCCGCCTCCATCAGAGCTGCGCGGAAATGGTTTACAGCGTGGCCGGTGGCGTGGCAGGCATATTCTCCGGCAAAGACTTTCGGCCCCTTGCGATCATAGTTGTCATATCTTGCGCCTTGTGAAAGGAACCATTCATATGGTCTGTAGAAATGCTCATCCACCAGATTGGCTCCGAGCCTTTTCATCTCAGGCCAGAGATAATCGAACTGTTTTCCTTCGGAATCAGGTCCGGAGGAGCCAACTATTTCAATTGTCGGATACCTGACCCTTATCGCCTTGATGAATGGCTTAAGATGCTCGGGATAAATGGAGCCCCATTGCTCGTTCCCGATGCCTATATATTTGAGATTGAACGGCTCCGGGTGGCCCATATCGGAGCGGAGGGCTCCCCACTTGGTAGTAGTGTCTCCATTGGCGAATTCTATGAGGTCGAGGGCATCCTGAATATACTCATCAAGTTCGTTCACGCTTGCGTGTGCACTTGGACTGCTGTTCTGGAACTGACAGGCGAGACCGCAGCTGAGTATGGGAAGCGGCTCGGCGCCAATGTCTTCACTGAGCAGGAAGAATTCGAAAAATCCCAGCCCGTAGCTTTGATAGTAGTCCGGGAAGAATCTATGCGTGAAGGTGTATTGCCAACGGTTCTGATTGAGCGGGCGGTTCTCTACCGGACCTATGCTGTTTTTCCAGTTGTACCTTGTATCAAGGTCAGTACCTTCAACTATACAGCCTCCAGGAAAACGGAGAACGCCGGGATGGAGATCATAGAGCGCCTGGGCAAGGTCTTTTCTCATACCGTTTTCGCGCTCTTTCCAAGTATCAGTAGGGAAGAGCGAGATGTGCTCTATGTCAATGCTTTCCTGCCTGTTGAGGAGAAATATGCGCAGCTCTGCCTTCTGAGATGTCTCTTGTGGCCTCAAGAGGACTTCGTACTTGGTCCATTCCTTCCCGCTGACATCGATTTCTGTCGAAGCAAAAGCCTGATTGCCGTCTGATGACGGATTGATCAGTTCAATCTTCAATGCGGAATTTCCTCCTGCCGTTCTTGCATAAAAACTCAGCCTGTAGTCAGTATCTTTACGTATCCCTATGCCGAAAAAGCCCTCATTCTGCAAGCCTGTCCATTTTTGAGCGTGCCCGGGGTCTCCCAGTCTGACATAGTGAGGATTATGCTCGAACGGCCCATCGTCCATTACTGTGACGTTGCCGAATACTTTCCATCCCTGAAGGGGATTGCTCTGAAATTCGAATGATCTGTTCTTTATCAGTTCGGCATACAGCCCTCCATCGGCTCCATAGTTTATGTCTTCGAAGAATATCCCATATAGTGTGCCGGGGATAGGGGCGCCCGGTTTGAGATTGATTTCATATTTGTCCTGTGCTGATACAGCCCCGCATATCAGCGTGAGGACTATTGCTGCCACTGTTTTGATTTTCATATCTTGATTGTATTATTGAATAGGGTGTTAAGTTAGTTGTTTGAAAAATGGTCAGAAAAAAGTGCTGAAAACTGCCGATTCTGACCTTCCGGCAGAGGCCTCTGAGAGGTATTGAAATTTAGTTGAAAAAGTTGCATAATTTATTGAATATTAATTGGT
>JAZRYB010000021.1:0-20527 GCA_045600565.1 Candidatus Cryptobacteroides sp.
GCTGAAGGGAAGAAGCCCCACTTGTGGTTGGCACCGAGCTTTGACGAACCGTCGGCACGTGCATTGACTGTGACCACATAGCGGTTGTCATACATATAGTTGATACGGGCCATATAGGAGAGAATGCGGTTCTCGTTGGCGCTGGACTCATTGTAACCATACTTCACTGAAGAACCTGCCTGGAGGTTGTTGTAGAGGAAGTAGTTGGTATCGAAACCTGTAGCTTCTGCCTTGCTGTAGAAGTAGTCATACTTCTGAGCCTCGACGAGTGCGAGAGCGTTGATGGAGCTCTTGCCGATCTCCTTGGTGTAGTTGAGCTGAACGCTTCCGAGGAGGCTCTGGTTGAGGGTAGTCATAACATCAGCCTCACCACGGCCGACGCGGTAGTCTTTTACGTCGTAAGGATAGTAGCAGCGTGCGAGCTTGTTGTTGTAGTTGAAGGAACCGACCATCGGGATGCAGGAACCGAAGTCAAACTGCAGGAACCGAAAGATATATGTCGGAACCGAACATCTATATTGCAGGAACCGAACATTTCAGCCGATATGAATGAAAAATTTTTGTATAGCAGGCAAAAAATCCTTACCTTGAATTGATTATTTTTTAGAACCTGTTTTGAAATGATTGATGAAAAGATTTTCTGCAATTCTGATTTCCGCAAGTCTGCTGGTGTCCTGCTCGGGGTCCTCAGATGTGCTGACTATGGTGACAGGGTCCTTTACAGACAGTGACGGGACCGGCCTGCGCTCGTATGAGTTCAATCAGGATACCGGACAATGGAAGCTCCTGTCGAGCGCCAAGGCCACGGAGCCGACTTTTGTGATATTTTCCAAAAACGGGAAGTATCTCTATGCGGTCAATGAGACGGACCGCGCCAATTCGGCCGTACAATCATACTCACTGGACCCCGGGAGCGGAGAGATGACTCTCGTCAGCACCCGCCCGACAGACAGGGAATCGCCCTGCCATCTGTCCACAGACGGATCGCTGCTTCTGGCCTCCAACTACGGAGGCGGCAGCCTGAGTGTATTTGAGCTCGGGAAAAGAGGGCAGATAAAGCCGTTCAGAGAGCAAATAGACGGAGGGACAGGAGGTCCGGACCAGTCCCGACAATCCACCGCACATCTGCACTGTTCGATATTCACGCCTGACGGGAAATATGTGTTCGCCTCCGATTTCAGCGCGGACAGGATTCTGAGATTCAGGCTGACAAATAAAAACCTCATCTATATCGGAGCATCTCCGGTGCGCCCGGACAGTGGGCCGAGGCACATCACTTTCAGTCCCGACGGGAGATATTGCTACGTAATCGGAGAGTTGTCGGGAGAGATAACGGTATTCGGCTATGACGACGGAAATCTGAACACCGTGCAGACGGTGCGGGCCGATGATTTGTTCGCCCGCGGAAGCGCCGACATCCATTTCAGTCCCGACGGGAGATTTCTGTACGCCAGCAATCGTCTGGAAGGCGACGGAATAGCCATTTTCAGAGTAAATAAGGAGGATGGAACACTGAAGAGGGTGGGATACCAGCCGACAGGCGTTCACCCGCGAAATTTCACCATTTCTCCTAACGGGAAGTATCTCCTGTGCGCCTGCCGGGACTCGGAGGTCATCAGGATTTTCAGGATAGACGCCCGGACTGGTCTGCTGGAAGATACTCTCAACGACATCCAAGTGCACAAACCCCTTTGCGTTCTGCTGGGCAACTGATTGCCCGATGATTATCATAATAAACTTTGCGCAATACGCGAGTGACTCGCGTATTGTGCAAAGTTTGAGCTGCGGGCTATGCCCGGGGCCGGGTGATTAGAGCTTTCTGAGCCAGATGTTGCGGAAGCTTACAGGCTCGCTCTTGTCTCCGTGGCACTGCAGAAGGATAGGACCATCTCCGTGAGGATCGACTGTAGGGAAGCCGATGTACTCGGTGGTACCTACGAGCATAGTGTGGTTCTGGACGAGAACGCCGTTGAAGATGACGGTAACGTAAGGGTAGGTACGATATGTACCGTCCTCCTTGAATGTCGGAGCCTGATAGATGATATCATAGACATTCCACTCGCCCGGCTTGCGGCAAGGGTTGACAAGCGGTGCGGACTGCTTGTAGAATGCACCTGCCTGACCGTTGACATAAGTAGCGTTGTCATAGCTGTCAAGAACCTGAAGCTCATACTTGTTCTGGAGGTAAACACCGCTGTTGCCGCGTGCCTGACCCTCTCCTGTGATGTTCTCCGGAACGCACCACTCGATATGGAGCTGGAAATCACGGAATACATCCTTGGTCATAATGTCTCCGCCGCCATTACGCATATCTTTGTTGACTGTCATAGTGCCGTCAGGATTGACTTTCCAACCGGCCTCGCCACCGCGGGCGCTCTGCCACATTGAAAGATCTTTGCCGTCGAACAGAACGATAGCGTCTGAAGGAGCTGCGCCTGTGGCCTGGTCACCAGGGGTGACTTTCTCAATCTGAGGATAATAGAACTCTGACATCTGAGGCTTCATAGGCAAAGTCCTTTCGTCCTTTGTCCCTCTGATGACGAACTGCTGTGCAAATGCACTCATTCCCACGAGGCAAAATGCAATGACTGTTAAAGTTTTTTTCATATTGATGATTGTTTTGGTGTTATGGATTATTTGTCGTTGAAATAAGCCTTGAGGACCTCCTCAACTTCAGTCTCAGTCTTGCAACGGCCCAGAATGACTCCGTCACGGCCTATGACGACAGCACGCGGAAGCCCTTCAATACCGTACATATCAGCGATTTCCTGCGCTCTGGAGGGGGTGTCGCAGATATTGATGCCGAAAAGCCCGGCCTCCTCCGACATCGAGGCCCAGGCTTCCTTGTTGTAGTCGAGGGATACACAGAACATCGTCAGTCCCCTGGACTCATAGTGCCTGCATATCCGGGCATATGAGGACATAGTGTCCAAGGCCACACGGGCCCAGGTCGCCCAGAGCACAAGGACGGTGACTTCGCCGGCGCCAACCACAGAAGAAAGAGATACAGCTCTGCCGTCCCGGTCATTTATTTCGAAATCGACGTATCTCCTGCCCACGGAAGTGTTGACCACGGCCCGGGCGTATGACTCGTAATGGTTGACGACCTTGGACTCGCGAAGATAGTCGGGGAGCATCCCGCAGCAGGCAAGCAGCTCTTCACTGCTCACGTGCGGAGCCAAATTGGAAATGAGCATAGCGCCGAGGAGATTGTCAGAATTGGCATAGAAGGTCTCCCTGACGAGGGCTGCGTATGAATCGATATCCATCTGGTCAAGCTGCTTCTTGCGTCTGATATATTCGGTCATATTCTCGTTGGCGACTGTCCCTCTGACTGATATGTCATATGTCCGGACATCTCCGCGGACTTTGATACGGGTATTCTCCAGCAGGACAGGCGTGTCCACCGGGTAGGTCTGGCCGAGGCCGTTGTTGATATACATCAGCTGAGGTACATCCACGACTCCTTCGAACCTGAATTTCCCGTCCTTTATGGGCGAAGTCGAGATGACGTGGTCAAACATATCCACGAGGGATATCTTCCCTTCGAGACCGTCGATGCGCCCGTCAATCACATATCCTTCGCGCGCACACGAAATACAGGCGCACAGGGCCAGGACTATGGCAAGATGCTTCATATCAACTCCTCCCTCTCGCGGATATCCTTCACTCTGAGCTGGAGGGTGGAGTTGCCGCGATAATAGTTCTCAACAATAGAATAGCAGACATCGAAAGGATTGCCCGCCTTGATGTAATCGAAATATTCCGCCATATTGAAGGCGATTGCAGCTATCTGATGGTAAGGCTGCGACTCCTGTATGAGGTCGAGCTTCATATGCACGCCCCCCGCGCCCACCTTGCGTCCGTTGCCGTCGTCATAGACATTCTCGGTGATGAAGAGAGGATTGTTGTTGCCCGGGCCGAACGGCTGGAACTGCTTCAGGAGGCGGAAGAATTTGGGCGTAATCTGGGTAAAATCCAGCTTGGTATCTATCTCAACCACAGGAGTGAGCATTTCGGATGTAATCTTCCCCGCGATGAAGCCGTCTATCCTGCGGGCAAACTCCTCCAGATTCTCTTCTCTGAGCGTGAGTCCGGCGGCATAGACGTGACCTCCGAAATTCTCGAGAAGGTCGGCACAATGCTCGATGGCCTGGTAGAGGTCGAATCCGGAGACGCTCCTTGCCGAGCCGTTGACGAAGCCGTTGGAGGAGGTAAGGACGACAGTAGGCTTGTAGAAAGCCTCAACGAGTCTGGACGCGACGATACCGACGACGCCTTTGTTCCAGCTCGGATTGTAAACCACTATGGCATTCTCGCAAGCGAGGCATTGTCCACTCTGAACCATATCCAGGGCCTCCTTGGTAATCTCCCGGTCGATGCTCTTGCGCTCGTTGTTGTTGTCATTGATTTTGGCGCCCAGGCTCATCGCGGTGGGGGCGTCGGCGGCGGTGAGCAACTCGACGGCAAGGCGGCCGCTCTCCATTCTGCCGGCGGCGTTGATGCGTGGGCCGATTTTGAAGACTATGTCGTCTATCGTCAGATGGCCGGGCTCCAGCATAGAGAGATTGATCATAGCGAGAAGGCCCTTGCGCGGGTTCTCGTTGAGCTGCTTGAGCCCGAAATGAGCGAGGATACGGTTCTCGCCCACCATAGTGACAAGGTCGGAGGATATGCTGACCACAAGCAGGTCGAGCAGAGGGACAAGCTCTTCGAAAGGAATGCCGTACATCTGGGAATAGGCCTGCACAAGCTTGAAACCCACGCCGCAACCGCTCAGGTCGTCGAAAGGATAGTGGCAGTCCTCCCGCTTGGGGTCGAGGACAGCGACAGCCTTGGGGATGTCGTTCTCCGGCAGGTGATGGTCGCATATGATGAGCTCAAGCCCCTTGGAGCGGGCATACTCTGTCTTTTCTATTGCCTTGATGCCGCAGTCGAGGGTGATGATGAGGGTGAAACCGTTCCCGGCGGCCCAGTCTATCCCCTTGAGGGAGAGTCCGTAGCCCTCGTCGTATCTGTCCGGGATGTAGTAATCCACCCGCGAGGTGAAGCGCCTCAGGAACGAGTACATAAGCGAGACTGCGGTGGTGCCATCCACATCGTAGTCGCCATAGACAAGAATATTCTCACCGGTGGAGATGGCCTTGTGTAGCCTCTCCACTGCGACATCCATATCTTTCATCAAGAACGGATCGTGAAGATTGGAAAGGGAGGGTCTGAAGAATGCACGGGCCTGATCGAAGGTCTCGACTCCCCTCTTGACAAGGAGCTCAGCGAGGACACGATCTACACCGAGCTCGGCTGCGAGCTGGCTAACTTTTGCACTGTCAGCCGGTTCTTTCAACACCCATTTGCACTCTTTGATCATAACCTCGAAAAATTCTCCAAATTGATACAAATTTCGCAAATAGTTTCGACTTGTCCAAATAAAGTGGGCCTGTCTTGAATTCTTTTTTTTGAATTTATTTCCGTAATTTTGCGAGATTAATTTTGAATAAATCATTTCATATGAATACTCCAGAACTCAACGAACAGGAACTTCAAAGAAGAGAGTCGCTGCGACAGATAAGGGCGCTCGGCATCGAACCGTATCCGGCTCCCCTCTATCCGGTAAACAACACGGCGAAAGGCATAGCACAGGAATATGACCCTCAGAAGCAGAATCTTCAGGACCTCTGCATCGCGGGACGGATAATGTCACGCCGCATAATGGGCGCCGCATCATTTATGGAGCTGCAGGACGAGACAGGGCGCATCCAGATATATATCAAACGCGACGAAATCTGTCCGGGAGAGGACAAGACTATGTACAACACAGTCTTCAAGAAGCTGCTCGACATAGGCGACATCATCGGCATCAAGGGATTCGCATTCATCACCCAGACCGGCCAGCTCAGCGTCCACGCCAAGGAGCTCACACTCCTGAGCAAGTCGCTCAAGGTCCTCCCTATCGTCAAGGCTGACGCAGACGGGACTGTCCACGACGCATTCACAGACCCGGAGCTCCGTTATCGTCAGAGATATGTGGACCTCATCGTAAATCCTCAAGTCAAGGAGACTTTTGTCAAGAGAGCCCAAATCATAGCCACAATGCGCGAGTATTTCAACGAGGCGGGCTGTCTGGAGGTCGAGACCCCTATCCTCCAGGGTATTCCGGGCGGCGCGACAGCACGTCCATTCATCACTCACCACAATGCTCTGGATATCCCTCTGTATCTGCGCATCGCCAATGAGCTATATCTCAAGCGCCTCATCGTGGGAGGATTCAAGGGCGTATATGAGTTCGCAAAGGATTTCCGCAACGAGGGAATGGACAAGACCCACAATCCGGAGTTTACCTGTATGGAGATCTATGTCGCCTACAAGGACTACAACTGGATGATGGAGTTTGTGGAGAATATGCTCGATAAAATATGCAACAAGGTCAACGGAAAGACCGAAATCACCATCGGAGAGCACACGGTGGATTTCAAGCCGCCTTACAGAAGACTCCCGATACTCGACGCCATCAGGGAATATGCAGGCGTGGATGTCAGCGGGATGGATGAGGACGAGCTGAGAGCCACCTGCAAGAGGCTCAATGTCGAGGTTGACCCGGCAATGGGCAAAGGCAAGCTCATCGATGCCATTTTCGGGAGCTATTGCGAGGACAGGCTCATCAATCCTACCTTCATCACCGATTATCCGGTGGAGATGTCCCCTCTGACCAAGCGTCACAGGACAAATCCGGACCTCACCGAAAGATTCGAGCTCTTCGTCTGCGGAAAGGAGCTCGCCAATGCCTATTCAGAGCTCAATGACCCTATCGACCAGTTCGAGAGGTTCGAGGAGCAGGCCCGCCTCAAGAGCAACGGTGACGACGAGGCGATGTTCATAGATATGGATTTCGTGCGCGCTCTCGAATACGGTATGCCGCCTACATCAGGGCTCGGTATGGGAATAGACCGCCTGACTATGTTTATGACCAATCAGATGAACATCCAGGATGTGCTGTTCTTCCCTCAGATGAAGCCGGAAAAGGCATTGAAGAAAGAAGATTCGGCGGAGGCATAAAAATCTGTTTTGAAGATGCGCTCGGAGACCATCACTTCGGCCCGGAATCCGAAAATCAAGCAGCTGCTCGCGCTCGGGGAGAAGAGTTCCCTCAGGCGCGAGAGCGGTCTGTTTGTGCTGGAGGGGCTCAGGGAGCTCCTGCACGCCCTGGAGGCGGGCTTCGAGGTAGATACGATATTTTTCTGCCCCGAAATCGCAGGCAATTCTCTTGTCCGGAGCAATCCCGCATTGAGGGATGCAAGGTGGGTGGAGGTCAGCAACGACATCTATGAGAAAATCGCCTATCGCGGAAGCACCGAAGGGGTAATCGCCGAAGTCAAGACCAGAAGTCTGTCGCTGGGAGAGCTGCGCGTCAGCGACAAGCCTCTTGTCGTTGTCCTCGAGAGCGTGGAGAAGCCGGGGAATCTCGGGGCCGTGCTCAGAAGCGCGGATGCGGCCGCAGCTGATGCTGTGCTGATATGCGACCCGCGCACAGATTTGTACAATCCCAATCTGATTCGCGCAAGCATAGGAGCGGTCTTCACTGTCCCGGTCGTGGCGTGCGAATCGGCGGAGGCCATCAAATGGCTGAAATCCAACAATATCAAGATCCTGACAGCTCAGCTTCAGGACAGCGAGTGGTATTATGACTCGGATATGCGGGAAGGGACTGCGATAGTCATAGGCACCGAAGCCACCGGCCTGACGGACGTGTGGAGAGAGGCGGCGGATGCCCATATCAGGATTCCGATGCTCGGACGGCTGGACAGTCTGAACGCTTCGGTGAGCGCTGCTGTTCTTTTATTCGAGGCAGTGCGACAACGTCAGTGATTTTTTCTTATATTTACCGCTGATTGTTTTTCTGCTGGAATTATGAAATTCGGTCTCATCGGTCATCCTGTCGAGCATTCTCAGAGCCCACGGCTCTTTGAGGAGACTTATGGCGACGAGCACAGTTATGATCTGATAGATGAGGCTGATTTCGAAAAGGCCTGGAGCATCTTCATTTCCGGATATGACGGGATCAATGTCACGGCTCCCTTCAAGGAGCAGGCGCTCGCCAAAGCGGACATCCTCAGCCCGGAGTGCATCAGGACAGGAGCCGCCAATATCGTGGTCAAGACAGCCGGAGGCACCAAGGCGTTCAATTCCGATTACCTCGGAATCAAGATGATGCTCAAAGAGCTGGGAATCACCGAAGGAGTAGCCCTGGTCATCGGATTCGGCGGAGCGGGGAAAGCGGCGGCAGCGGCGGCGGCGGATTTGGGCCTCGATGTGGTCGTCTGCAACAGGACCACTTCCAAGGCGGAGGGGATACGGCCGCTGGAAGAGATACCCATACTCTCCGCAGTGGCTGATGTCACAATATATACTCTTCCCGTAGCCATCCCGGCTCTGGAAGAAGCATCATTCAGCTGCCTTGTCGAAGCCAACTACAGGGACCCGCAGGCCGCCGGCGCACTTGCGGAGAGATATGTCCCCGGCACAGAATGGCTGAGATATCAGGCGCTCGCAGGGTTCCCTCTCCTGATTGACGGACATAATCAATAAACACTTAACTATATGAAACGGATATTATTTCTCATCTCATTTGCCACCGTTCTTGCGGGCTGCTCAGAAATGACCCCACAGGAGAAACTTACCGTAAATGACAAGAAAATAAATGAAATCATTGCGCAGATGACTCTTGAAGAGAAAGTCGCAATGCTTCACAGCAAGACTATTATGTCTTCCGAGGGAGTCCCGAGACTCGGAATACAGGAGATACGCTATGCCGACGGTCCTTTCGGAATACGCGAGGAAGTCGGTGACGGATTCCGCCCTCTGGGATGGCAGACCGACTCGGCCACATATTTCCCGACAGGCTCGGCCCTCGCCGCGACCTGGTCCAAGGATTTGGCATATCTGTACGGAACAGGAATGGGCAAGGAAGCCCGTCTGAGAGGCAAGGATGTCATCCTCGGCCCTGCCATAAACATTCAGAGAATCCCGACCGGAGGACGCACCTACGAATACCTCAGCGAGGACCCTATCCTTGCGGCAGAGCTGGCTGTAGGGTATGTCCAGGGGACACAGGATGCCGGTACAGCGGCATGTGTCAAGCATTTCGCGCTGAACAACCAGGAGAACAGCCGCAGCGGAGTCGATGTGATAGTCGATGAGCGCACAATGAGGGAGATTTACCTCAAGCCTTTCGAAGATGCGGTCAAGATAGGAGGAGCCTACAGCGTAATGCCCGCCTACAACAAGGTGGCAGGTGAATACTGCTCCGAGAATGAGCATCTCCTCAATGAGATTCTCCGCGGCGAGTGGGGATTCAAGGGTATGACAGTCTCCGACTGGGGCGCGACACACAGCACTATGGGAGCCGCACTCCACGGACTCAATGTCCAGATGACAGGAGACAACTACCTCGGCCAGCCGGTTATCGATTCTATCGCGACCGGAGCCCTGACTGAAAAGGTCGTAGATGACAAGGTCCGCGAGCTTCTCAGACTCCGTTTCGCAGTCGAAGCCATCCCTGAAGATGTGGCGAACACCACAAAGACATCGACCCCGGAGACACAGAATATCGCATATCAGGTCGCGCAGAAAGCCATTGTCCTGCTCAAGAACGAAGGCAACGCTCTTCCGCTCAAAGGCGGCAAGATTGCCGTCATAGGACGCAATGCTGTCAATACCACAGCTCTCGGAGGTGTGGGCGCAGGAGTCAAGGCTCCTTATGAAATCACTCCTCTCACCGGCATCCGCAACCACGCCCCCGCCGGCACCGAGATAGTATATGCGCAAGGATACAAATTCCCACCGAGACGTTTCTTCGGACGCGAATTTCCCGAAGAAGGCCCTGAAAATGATGTACTTATGGCCGAGGCTCTCGAAGTTGCGAAGGATGCAGACGTGGTGATTTTCGTCTGCGGGACCAACCGCAACATCGAGACGGAAGGCTCCGACCGCACCGATATGTTCCTCCCGGAGGGACAGGACGCCCTCATCACGGCTCTTGCTGAAGTGAATCCGAATATCATCAGCGTCATCATTTCCGGAGGCCCTTGTGATCTGAGAACCCTGGAGCCGAAGTCAAAGGCTATCGTCGAAGGATGGTGGAACGGTCTTGAGGGCGGAAATGCTCTCGGAGAAGTTCTGTTCGGCAAGATTGCGCCTTCCGGAAAGCTCCCGTTCACCTTCCCGCTCAAGCTTGAGGACTCACCTGCCTATGCCCTTGGAAATTATCCACAGAAAATTGAGGGTCTGGATGCATTCATGGCTCAGTACAGACAGGACCTCGCAGGCGGTCAGAGGCCGCAGCAGGGCGACGCACCAAGGATGCGTATGTCTTTCCCGGCACCTACAGCCTATTATTCCGAAGGACCGCTGGTAGGCTACCGCTGGTTCGACACCAAGAAACAGCCTGTGATGTACGCATTCGGTCACGGACTCTCATACGTCGATTTCGAATATACAGGTCTGAAAACAAACAAGACCAGCTACAAGGCTAAGGACGTCATCAAAGTCACATTCAGCCTCACCAACAAGGGTGATATGGAGGCTGATGAGGTCGCGCAGTTGTATGTACGCCGCATCGGAGCAAAGGTAGAATGGCCCGAGAAGGAGCTCAAAGGCTTCCGGAGAGTCACTCTCGACGCCGGGCAGACCAAGACAGTCACCATCGAGGTCCCTGTAAGCTCTCTGAGATACTGGAACGAGGATATCAATGACTGGGCTCTGGAGGAGAGCGATATCGAGCTTCTCCTCGGAAGCGCATCCGATGACATCCGCCTCACCAAGCAAATTCACATTTAATCATACAGGATATGTCACTCAATAAAGTAATGCTAATCGGTAACGTTGGAAGAGATCCCGAAATCCGTTACCTCGAGGGAAATGCGAAAGTGGCCACATTCTCACTGGCGACCACTGAGCGGTACAAGGACAGAAACGGCAATATGCAGGAAAACACGGAATGGCACAATCTGGTGGCCTGGAGAAATCTTGCCGACATAGCTGAGAATTATGTAAAGAAAGGCACACAGATATATGCCGAAGGACGTCTCAGGACACGCGAATGGACAGATCAGACAGGAGCGAAGAGGCGTACCACAGAAGTGGTTCTGGACAATATGCAGCTCCTGGGACGCAGAGCGGACAATCCGGGTGCCCAGGGCGGGTATCAGCCGGCTCAGCCTGCATATCAGCAGCCGCAGCAGCCGTCTTATCAGCAGCAAGCGACGGTGACTCAATCACCTGTCGATACCGGCCTCGGTGGCGACATGCCTGATGACGACCTTCCATTCTAGAACCTGAAAACCCTTCGGAAATGACTGAAAAAGCCCAAAAACTGATGAACGATTATCCGGCCTTGAGATGGGCGGCGCTCATCCTCATAGCCCTTATGATGTTCTTCGGCTATATGTTCGTTGATGTGATGTCCCCGCTCCAGGCGCTGGTGGAACAGCAGCGCGGGTGGACTCCGGATGTCTTCGGAACTTATGCCAGCGCGGAATATATACTCAACGTCTGCGGTTTCCTCATTCTCGCCGGAATCATACTCGACAAGATGGGAGTGAGATTCACAGGTGTACTCTCGGCCTCGATGATGTTTATCGGCGCCTCAATCAAATATGTCGGAATCACGGAATGGTTCCAGGGCACAGGCTTCTGCACCTGGCTCGGAAGCTGGTGGACAGCTATGCCCGGCAGCGCCAAAATGGCCTCATTGGGCTTTATGATATTCGGGTGCGGATGTGAGATGGCCGGCACCACCGTATCGAAAGCCATAGCCAAATGGTTCAAGGGCAAGGAGATGGCTCTTGCGATGGGCATCGAGATGGCTATCGCGCGTGTCGGCGTGTTCGCCATTTTCTCCATCAGTCCGCTGATTGCCGGCAAGCTCGGCTCCGTCCAGGCACCGGTCGGATTCTGCACCGTGCTCCTGCTCATCGGTCTCATCAACTTCATCATCTTCACATTTATGGACTCGAAGTTCGACAAAGAGCTCGTCGCGGCTGGAATCAAGTCGGAGGAGCCGGCAGCCGAAGATGAGTTCAAAGTGAAAGATCTGGGGAACATCTTCGGATCACTCAATTTCTGGGTGGTGGCATTGCTCTGCGTGCTTTATTATTCAGCGATTTTCCCGTTCCAGAGATATGGAGCAAATATGCTCCAGTGCAATCTCGACGGTATTTCCGCAGCCGCGGCATCCAATATCTTCAGATGGTTCCCTATCGGAGCGGCCGCCATCACGCCTTTCCTCGGGTCTTACCTAGACCATAAGGGAAAAGGCGCGACGATGCTGATATGGGGAGCACTACTGCTGATTGTCTGCCATCTGATTTTCGCTTTTGCCCTGCCGGCCACACACAGCAAGGTGCTTGCATATGCGACTATCGTCGTGCTCGGTATCAGCTTTTCGCTCGTACCGGCGGCTCTATGGCCTTCAGTGCCGAAGATTATTGATGAGAAAATCCTCGGCTCCGCATATTGCCTCATTTTCTGGGTGCAGAATATAGGACTCTGCCTCGTGCCTTCGCTCATCGGCAGCGTCCTGGCCTCATCCAACGCCAACAATCCCGCTGTAATCGCAGCCAAGGCGGCAGGCGCTGAATTCATCCCGTACAACTACACTATTCCATTAATAATCTTTGCATGTTTCGGTGTCCTTGCGCTCTTGATCGCGCTTTATCTCAAGGCTCTTGACAAGAAGCGCGGCCTTGGGCTCGAGTTGCCGAACATACAGTAAACCACAATTGTTATGAAAAAATTAATAGCACTTTCAGCAGCGGTTGCATTAAGCGCCGCCGTATTGTCCGGGCAGGAGCTCGCCAATTTCCAGAGGCAGCAGAGAATCGTCTCCCCGGAGATTCAGAATGACAGCGTGACATTCCGCATCAATGCCAATTATGCCACCATCGTCAATCTTCAGACCAACTGGCTTCAGGGGCAATTGCCTATGAAGAAGGGAAATGACGGAGTCTGGTCAATCAAGCTCCCTCTCCCCGAGCCTGAAATCTATACCTACAATTTCGTGGTTGACGGAGTATCAGTCAATGACCCTGTCAACTATATGGTCCAGAGAGACGGCACCCGCTATCTCAACATGCTTTTCGTCCCGGGAGAGCGCTCTGCCAACTATTATGAGGCAGACCACAGAGGAACTGTCAGCTATGTATGGTATGACAGCGCCATCCTTGGTATGAACCGCCGTGTCACAGTCTATACCCCATACGGATATGAGGCCAACAAGAACAAGAAATATCCTGTCCTCTATCTCCTTCACGGAGCAGGTGGTGACGAGGAGGCTTGGAGTTCGATGGGTCGCGCGGCACAGATTCTCGACAATCTCATCGAGCAGGGCAAGGCTCTTCCTATGATAGTCGTTATGCCTAACGGAAACCCCAACCAGCAGTCAGCCTGCACTACAGGAACAAAGAATTCTGATCTCAACTTCAGAGATCCTGCATTTGCAAATGCTTATGTGAGAAGTCTTTGCACTGAAATAGTCCCGTTCATTGAGAAAAATTTCCGCGCAATCGCAAAGCCTGCTTCAAGAGCTATCGCCGGCTTGTCAATGGGTGGTGGACATACTATGAGCGCATCTCAGCTTTATCCTTCATTGTTTGACTACATCTGCCCTCTGTCAATGGGAGGCGCGGCAAATGACGAAACAAAGGCACAGCTCCAGGCTCTCAAAAATGACGGCTACAAACTTTACTGGCTGGCTTGCGGAAACGCCGACTTCCTCTTCGACAGAGCAAAGCAGACCGACGCGACTCTCACAGAGCTCGGTCTCGACCATACATTCTTCGTATCCGAGAACGGACACGAGTGGAGAAACTGGAGACTCTATCTCAACACATTTGCGCCACTTCTCTTCAAATAGCAGTACGACATTATGAAAAAATGGATACTCTCAGCAGCTGTCGCATTGATTATGATTCCTTCGATATTTGCACAGACAGACAAGCCCGAAAGGCCAAAAATCACCGGAATTGCCCATATCGGCCTATACACTGATGATATACAGAACGCCGTCAGCCTGTTCACCGATTATTTCGGCTTCGGGAAGCCTTATGTGTTCACGCTCAAAAGCGGTACCGAAATCACGTTTATCAAAGTCAATGACAGACAGTATATTGAACTTTTTCAGGACAGCAAGGACCGTCTCGTGAAGTATATGCATACAGCCTTCGAGACAGATGATGTGGAGGCTATGAGATTGTATCTGAGAAGCAAGGGTGTCGTGGTCCCGGATGCTGTCAGTGATGCCGGGCTCGGGTTCAAATCAGTCACCGTGAAGGATTTCAACGGTCACGACGTGGAGTTCCTCGAATATACGGACAAGGGGGCATTCGCTGCGGACAAGGGCAAGAATATGCCTGCCACAAGGGTGTCTGACACATTCCGCCACACCGGATGGATTTGTCCTGACTCCGCCAAGGATATCGCCTTCTACGGCTATATTCTCGGGTTTACGGAGTTCTGGAGAGGCGGCGAGAAGCCTGACCAGATCAACTGGATCAAGATGAAAGTGCCTGATGGCACCGATTATGTCGAGCTGATGCTCTTCGACCACGACCTCGACCAGAGGGAGCTCGGACTGTACAATCATCTGGATTTCGATGTCGATGACGTTGTCGCTACCAAGGCGGTGCTTGACTCAAGAAAGCTGCCAGAAGGTTGCAAGCCGGCGGAGAATCAGTCCAAGGGTATCTGCGGCTATGGCTTGAGCAATGTGTATCTCAAGGACCAGACACGTATCGAACTGATGACCAGAATCGCGCTCGGAGGCACTCCGTCTCCATCGACCTATGGCAAGCCGCTCAGATATGACGGCGAAATGTCTCATCTGCTCAAGCAATAGAAGAATCGGAGAGGGAGATTGATGGGAATTATTCTTGACAGAATCAACAGTCCGCAGGACATCAAAGGCTTGAGTCTCGAGGAGCTCAGGAGTCTATGCACAGAGTTGCGTGAGTACATCGTGGAATGCTGTGCCGAGAATCCGGGCCATCTGGCCTCAAGCCTTGGTGCTGTGGAGCTGATAGTCGGAATGCATTATGTCTATGATGCTCCTGACGACAAACTTGTCTTTGATGTCGGGCATCAGGCATATGCCCACAAGATTCTGACCGGAAGAAGGGAGGCATTCAGGGCCAACCGTACCAGAAACGGAATCAGCGGGTTCCCCAACCGCTCCGAAAGTGAGTATGATTCGTTCGGAGTCGGGCATTCTTCCACCTCCATCTCGGCCGCGCTGGGATTTGCCGAAGCCGCAAGAATACGGGGTACAAATGAGAAAATAGTGGCATTCATCGGCGACGGAGCCCTCACCGGAGGTCTCGCCTTCGAGGGTATGAACAATGCGGGGAACAGCAAGGCAAATCTTCTGGTAATACTGAATGACAACAATCAGTCCATAGACAAGAATCTCGGAGGTCTCCACAACCATTTGCTCAGAATCACCACCAACACTGCCTACAACAAAATCAAGGAAAAGATCTGGATGACTCTGGGAGAGACCAGGGCCCGATATTTTTTCCAGAGATGGATACGCTCTCTGAAGTCCTGGATAGTCAAGAAGACAGGTGGCGACCTCTTTGAAAGCCTTGGCTTCAGATATTTCGGTCCCATCAACGGGAATGATATCGAGCAGGTAATCAACGCTCTGGGCAAAATCAAGGGCCTCAAGGGGCCGCGCGTCCTCCACTGCCTGACAGTCAAGGGCAAAGGGTACAAGCCGGCGGAGCTCGCTCCTACCATATGGCACGCTCCCGGCAGATTTGATGTCTCCACGGGCGAGAGAATCAAGGTCAAGCCTAAGGCAGACAGATATCAGGATGTATTCGGGCAGACACTCATCGACCTTGCCGCAAAGGACAGCCGGGTCATCGGAGTGACGCCGGCAATGGCGAGCGGATGCGGGATGACGGCCTTCGGGCTGGCCTTCCCGGACAGATTTTTCGATGTGGGCATAGAAGAAGAGCACGCCGTGACTTTCTCGGCGGGTCTCGCGGCCGGTGGTATGCGGCCTTTCTGCAACATCTACTCCTCATTTGCCCAAAGGGCTTATGACCAGATTATCCACGACGTGGCACTGCAACATCTGCCGGTTGTCCTCTGTTTCGACAGAGCCGGTCTGGTGGGGGAAGACGGAGCGACACACAACGGAGCGTTCGACCTCAGCGCATTCAGGGCTATCCCTGGACTCACCATAATCGTCCCGAAAGACGAGATGGAGCTGAGAAACGCGATGTACACGGCGCTCGAGAGCGACAGTCCCGTCATAATAAGGTATCCGCGGGGCCAGGGAGAAGGTGTCGAATGGAAAGGCAGGGAGCCGCAATCGCTGCCTGTCGGGAGAGGCGAATGCATTCTGGAAGGTGAAGGGGATGTAGCCATACTCAGCGCAGGGCCTGTGACTTACAGAGCTGTCGAGGCCGCATCAAGATACGACGGGCGCAGACCATATATATATAATATGAGGTATCTCAAGCCGATTGACGAGGACATACTAGAGGCCGTGGCCGGCAAGTGCAAGAGCGTCATCACAATCGAGGACGGGGCGAGGGGCGGAGGTCTGTTCGGGGCTGTTTCCGAATATATGGCATCCAGAGAGCGTCCTATCCACGTGGAAGGCATCGGAATTCCGGACAGATTCATAGGTCAGGCAAGCCAGAAAGAGCAGCAGAAGGAGTGCGGATTGGATGTAGATAACATTTTGAATCTTTTACGGAAATTTAATTAAAAATTTATAGTTTTTTTTTGGATTGTTGCAAAGAATATCTATCTTTGCAATCCCTTCTCAAAAGGGACTTTGACATACTGCCGATGTAGCTCAGTTGGCTAGAGCGCGTGATTTGTAATCTCGAGGTCGTGGGTTCGACTCCCTCCATCGGCTCGGTTTTCCGGAACCGCAATTTTACCGGAATATCGGGAGGATACCAAAGTGGCCAACTGGGGCAGACTGTAAATCTGCTGGCTAATGCCTTCGTACGTTCGAATCGTGCTCCTCCCACTAGCGGAAGCGAGAAACTTCCATCATATGCGGGGTTCGTATAATGGCTATTATGCCAGCCTTCCAAGCTGGAAATGGGAGTTCGATTCTCCTACCCCGCTCCAAGATCGCCGATGTAGCTCAGGGGTAGAGCGCATCCTTGGTAAGGATGAGGTCATGAGTTCAAATCCCATCATCGGCTCAATGTTGTGCCGGTGATTGATTGAGCCGGTTTTTTTATGAAGAACTTATTTGAGTTAACACATTAAAATTACATAATATTATGGCAAAAGAAACTTTCCAAAGAACCAAACCGCATGTCAACATCGGTACAATCGGCCACGTTGACCACGGCAAGACCACTCTCACCGCTGCTATCACAAAAGTATTGGCAGAGAAAGGTTTGAGTGAAGTCAAATCATTCGACCAGATCGATAACGCTCCTGAAGAGAAAGAGCGTGGTATCACTATCAACACTGCTCACGTAGAGTATCAGACTGAGAACCGTCACTATGCACACGTAGACTGCCCAGGCCACGCAGATTACGTAAAGAACATGGTAACAGGTGCCGCTCAGATGGACGGTGCTATTCTCGTCGTTGCCGCAACTGACGGTCCTATGCCTCAGACAAACGAGCACGTTCTTCTTGCAAAGCAGGTTAACGTACCTAAGATGGTCGTATTCCTCAACAAGGTTGACCTCGTTGACGATGAGGAAATGCTAGACCTCGTTGAGATGGAGGTTCGCGACCTTCTTTCAAAATATGACTTCGACGGCGACAACGCTCCTGTAATCCGTGGTTCTGCACTTGGTGCGCTCAACGGAGAGCCACAGTGGGTCGAAAAGGTCGTTGAGCTCATGGCTGCGGTTGACGAATATATTCCGCTTCCAGTACGTGACAAGGATAAGCCTTTCCTTATGCCGATCGAGGATATCTTCTCTATCACAGGCCGTGGTACAGTCGTTACCGGACGTATTGAAACAGGTACCATCCACGTTAACGATCCTGTAGAGCTCGTAGGTTTCGAGGAGAAGTCAAAGACTTCAGTTTGTACAGGTGTCGAAATGTTCCGCAAACTCCTCGATCAGGGTGAGGCAGGTGACAACGTAGGTCTTCTCCTCCGCGGTATCGACAAAAAAGAAGTGAGAAGAGGTGAGGTTGTTGCTAAGCCAGGTTCCATCACTCCTCATACAGAGTTCCAGGCGCAAATTTACGTGCTTAAGAAAGAAGAAGGTGGACGTCATACACCATTCCACAACAAGTATCGTCCTCAGTTCTTCATCCGTACACTTGACGTGACCGGTGAAATCTCTCTTCCGGAAGGCGTTGAGATGGTTATGCCTGGTGACAACGTTGAAATCAACGTAAAGCTCATCACCCCGGTCGCTATGAACGAGGGTCTCAGCTTCGCTATCCGTGAGGGTGGCCGTACAGTAGGTGCCGGTCAGGTTATCCGCATCGTTGAGTAATATAAGCTCATTATAAGGTCTGAAGGCTTGATTGTCAGCCTTCAGACTTATTCTTAGGGGAATAGAACAAGGGTAGTTCAGCGGTCTCCAAAACCGTCGATGTGGGTTCGAATCCTGCTTCCCCTGCCAATGATATATCAAAGGTTACGATTTGGTAATTGTTTAACAGGCTCGGTTATAGCTTCCAATTTAATTGAGTCCATTAAAAGTAAAGATGAGAAAGTTTATCAACTATCTGAAAGAGTCGTTCGTTGAGCTCACCAAGAAGACAACGTGGCCAAGCTGGGACAAGTTGCAGAACTCTGCCCTTCTGGTAATGGTCGCGACAGTCATTCTTGCGGCTGCGCTTTGGATTATCGACTTCGTTTTCCAGCATCTGATGACAGCAATTTACACATTGTAATTAACCGTTGATACTTATGGGCGACAAAAAATGGTATGTTCTCAAGACGGCCGGAGGTAAAGAAAAAAAAGCAAAAGATTATCTCGAAAAAGAAATTGAGAGAAGCGGCCTCCAGGATCAAGTAGCTCAGGTCTTAGTACCAGTCAAGAAAGAAATAATCACAAAAAACAACAAGAGAAAGGCAAGCGAAAAATTGCTTTTCCCGGGTTATGTGCTTATTCAGGCTGAATTAAGCCCGAAGCTGGAGAACATCATACGCAATCTCGTTCCGGGGATGTCCGGTTTTCTTACTGAGAAGAAGAATATCAGCAACACCCAATTCGAGAAAGTCCCCGTCCCTATCAGAGACGAGGAGGTTCAGCGTATCCTTGGTGTGCAGGACGAGAATATCGACAGCGCGGCAGAGACTGAGGTCAACTTCGCGGTCGGAGATTCAGTCAAGATCACCGATGGCCCGTTCAGCGGATTCAGCGGTACAGTGGATGAAATTGTCGAGGACAGAAGCAAGATAAAAGTCGTCGTAGTAATCTTTGGAAGAAAGACTCTTCTGGAACTCAGTTTTACACAAGTAACTAAAGAATAACAAAGTATGGCAAAAGAAGTTACCGGATTCATCAAGCTCCAAATCAAAGGAGGAGCAGCTAATCCAGCACCTCCGGTAGGACCGGCACTCGGTTCCAAAGGCTTGAACATTATGGACTTCTGCAAGCAGTTCAATGCTGCTACGCAGGCACAGGCCGGCAAAGTCCTCCCTGTAGTCATCACAGTCTTCTCAGACAAGTCTTTCACGTTTGAGGTCAAGCAGCCGCCTGTAGCCATCTCTCTCAAGGAGGCCGCAAAGATTCAGAAAGCATCTGGAGAGCCTAACAGGAAGAAGGTTGCATCCGTCACCTGGGACCAGGTCAAGACTATTGCTGAAGGCAAGATGTCAGACCTCAACTGTTTCACCATCGCATCCGCGATGAAGATGGTTGCCGGAACAGCAAGGAGCATGGGTATCAAAGTAACGGGTGAATTCCCTGAGAACCTTTAAAATCTACACGAAATGAGCAAATTGACAAAGAACCAGAAAGCCGTTATGGCCAAGTATGACCATACCAAGGTTTATACGCTTGCTGAGGCATGTGGGATTTTGAAGGACATCACTTACACAAAATTCGATGCATCAGTAGAGATCTCCACCAACCTCGGTGTTGATCCACGCAAGGCCAACCAGATGATCCGTGGCGTCGTCACTCTTCCTCACGGAACAGGTAAGGTCACCAGAGTCCTCGCTCTCTGTACTCCTGACAAGGAGAACGAAGCAAAGGAGGCAGGTGCCGACTATGTAGGCCTCGACGAATATATCGAGAAGATCAAGGGCGGCTGGACCGACATTGACGTTATCGTTTGTACCCCTTCAGTCATGGCTAAGGTAGGTGCTCTCGGACGTATCCTCGGACCTCGCGGCCTCATGCCGAACCCTAAGACAGGTACTGTCACCATGGAAATCGGCAACGCAGTAAAGGAAGTCAAGGGTGGTAAGATCGACTTCAAGGTTGACAAGACCGGTATCGTACACGCCGCCATCGGTAAGATCTCCTTCACTCCTGAGCAGATTTACGACAATGCAGCTGAGTTCCTCAACGCT
>JAZRYB010000022.1:0-3711 GCA_045600565.1 Candidatus Cryptobacteroides sp.
CTCAGTGAGCAACTCGTACGTCTTGAAAGCGATAGGGACAGGATCAGCAGACTTATCAAGGTCGGCGCGGCTCCTCGCAATCAACTGGATGAGATAGAAAGCAGCATAGCGGTTGTGCGCGGCCAGATAGATGCTGCGTCCGCCACAATCCGGACTGCCAATGAAACTGCATCGGGTAATGTGGCTTCGATAGAGACTCAGATACAGGGAATCAGGGAAATGAAGGAAAAATGTCACGTCCGGTCCTGTGCAGATGGCGTTGTCATCGGGAAATACGCCCAGATCGGTGAAATTACTGCAATCGGACGCCCACTTCTTAGAATAGCCGATATTGACAATGTCTTTCTTAAAGCATATTTCAAGTCGAGCCAGCTTCAGAATATTAAACTTGGACAAAAGCTGAAAGTGATTGCCAAATTCGGCAAGGATTCCGTCCGTGAATATGAAGGTATTGTGACGTGGATAGCGCAGGAGAGCCAGTTCTCCCCAAAGACAATTCCCACCGATGAGGAGCGTTCCAATCTCGTGTATCCCGTTAAAGTAGCGGTCAGAAATGACGGCTATATCAAACTGGGGTTTGCAGGAGAAGTTGTTCTGCCAAATGAGTAAAATATTACTCATAATACACAGTGAATTCACCCATATCATACGTGATACGGGGCTATTCGTCCTTGCCGTCACTATTCCGTTTTTCCTGATAATCTCGTTCAGTTTCATATTGTCTACGGACGTAAGAAGTATCAAGGTAGCAGCTGTCGTGCAATCTCCGTCACCCGCGACGGAATCATTTCTTGCTCCATTGAAACATAATCCTGTATTTGTATTCAAAGGACAGATCTCCTCCGTCGAGGAAGGAGAAAGGATGATGAGGACGAATGCAATCAACGCAATGCTTGTGCTACACCGGGATTTTGACACGATAATGCCCCAATATTCTCTGGACCCGACGTTGCCGATGCCGGTACAGATTATTACCGATGCGTCCAACTGCGTAACAGCCTCCGCTGCCTCCCTGTATCTGCAGTCCGCCCTTGAGATCGGACCGGAAAAGCAGGATTTCGCTTCAGTAAGGATGTTGTATAATCCAAGGCTCCAGAGTGCTTATTTCTTCTGTCCCGGACTGATTGCGCTGGCGATTGTTCTTATGTGTGTCATATATTCCAGTATGGCCATGGCAGAGGAGAAAGAAAAGGGTACGATTGAAAATCTGATATTGTCACCAATCAGTACCGTGGAATACCTGACAGGAAAACTGTTCCCCTATCTTTGCCTCGGAATGTTTGCCGGCTGCACGGGATTGCTGTCCTCATATTTTCTCGTGGGAGTGCCAATCAACGGGTCGATAGCGCTGATATTGGCCATCACGTTGCTATATGTCATTACGTCGTTGATACTCGGTCTAATCGTATCAAACTTCTGCCACAGCAGAGTGGATGCATACGTGTTGAGTACGGCAGTAATCATGCTTCCTGTCATGTACTTCGGAGGCGTTGAAGTGCCTGTGGACAATCTGCCATCGTGGGCACAGAAAGTCAGCGGATTGATATATGTGAGATGGTACGCCGATGCCATGCGCAAGATTATGATAGGCGGAGTGTCCGCCGCACACGTTCTCAAGGAGACCATAATGATATCACTTTCAACAATAGTGTTCCTGGCAGGTTCCCTTTATCTTTTGAGAAAAGACAGATGGTTGCTTGGAAACAGATAAAGACTTTTTTCACCAAAGAAGTGATACAGTTGGTGCGCAACAGGAAAATCCTATATCTCTTGTTGTTCTATCCTGTTTTTTCGGCTTTGGTTGTACCCCATCTCATCAATTATGACGCTGACATCGACAATGTGGCGTATGTGGATAATGACAACAGCGACCTTTCCCGTTCAATCATAGAAGCATTGCATTATATGGAAGGAGTAACGGATCCCATTCAATGCAGCACATACGGACAGGCCGTTTCCCTGCTTGAAGAATCAAAGGTGGATTGCATCCTTGAAATCCCCGAGGGGTACGAGAGAACTTTGATTACAACGGGAAAACTGCCGGAACTGTCGCTTTCCATAAATGCCGTGGAGCCTGTAAAGGCATTGCTTGGTGGCCGGAATATCCTCAAGACCGTAGAGAATGCGATAACTGAGAAAATCGGTCAGATAGGAGTGGCCGTGAGCGCATCGAGGAGTTATATTACGGAATCGCATTACTATAATCCATCTCTGGATTATCTGCTGTATATGCTTCCTGTCGTCCTTATATCAATCGCCCTTTACCTCTGTACCAACCTTACAGGAATTTCCTTGTCCAATGATATGAATGGAGGAATTGTAGAAATAATCAACTCAAGCCCGGTAAGTCCTACAGTATACGTATTTTCCAAAATCCTCACCTGCTGTCTCTTCGGACTGTTCGAATTGTTCTATACTGTACTCCTGTTGCGGCTTGCCCATAACATGATTCCGTCCGGTTCTATCCTGTTGGTGGCAGTTGCTTTTTTCTTATTCATTATGGGCCTGTCCGCAACTATTATTCTTATAGGCAATATCACGGGAAATGCCCAAATGACCCTGCTGCTCTCATTTATGTACACAACAGCCATTCAACTGATGTCCGGATTTTTTACGCCTGTGGAGAATATGCACGAATCCTTACAATATATTTCATATCTCAATCCCTGCCGTCATCTCGTGGAAATACTTCGCAACGTATATCTTAAGTCCTCGACTCTGTCAGACCTTCATTTGCCATTCCTATGGCTTGCAAGCCTGACTGCGGTGACCTTATATTTGTCCGTGGTTACATACAGGAAACGGTCGGTCTGAACGGGGATTTCATAGATTTGCCTGTGTAATAAGGTCAAACACGTCATCGAAGTCAGGAGAAACCCCACTCTTTACAAGGGACCTCAAGTCGCCTATAGCCTTTATTGATCCATCAACCATAATGCTCTGACGGTCACACCAAAGGGCCTCCTCCATATTGTGTGTAGTTACCAGAATAGTCGTACCACGCCCGGCCTCGGAGCGTATGATATCCCATATCTGCTTCCTGGCTTCGACGTCCACTCCGCTTGTAGGCTCATCAAGAAACAGGATATCCGGCTGATGGACTGCCGCTGCTGCAAAGCCGACACGTCTCTTCCAGCCAAGGGGGAGACTCCCGAACATCCGGTCTGAATAGTTCTCAAGACCGATTCTGACAAGACAGTCATCTATACGTCTGCCAGCTTCTTTTCTTTCCATCCCATACATTCCGGCAATGAGCCGGAGATTCTCTCTGATAGTCAAATCCGAGGGAAGACAGTCACGTTGGCTCAGATAGCCGGTATGGCTTTTAATCTTCTCGTAGTCTTTGTTCAGTTCAAGACCGGCAATCATTCCAGTACCTGATGTAGGTTTGGACAGTCCACACAACATACGGATAGCTGTTGTCTTGCCGGATCCGTTTGCTCCAAGAAAGCCGAAAATCTCACCTTTGCGGACATTGAAACTGATGCCGTTCACAGCGGTAAAATCGCCGAAACGCTTGGTAAGTCCATTAACCTCTATCACATTCTCCTCTCCCAAATTTTCATTTGCACCACAGATTGTCACCTCTTCCGGAGGCAGAACCTCGGAAGGAATACCGACACGCACTATCTTTCCGTTCTCTATCAAAGTTGCCCGGTCACACATCATTATCTCATTGCGGTAAGGGGAGGAGATGATGATTGTTGTCCC
>JAZRYB010000023.1:0-3136 GCA_045600565.1 Candidatus Cryptobacteroides sp.
GATTTATTTGAAGGGCTTGGATAACCTCATCGATACCGGTAGGCAGAACAAGGTGGCCACCCTCATAGGTGCACAGGACAGGTCGCAGCTTGTACGTGACTATGACAAGAAAGAATCGGATGTCATCTTCAATACGGTCGGAAATTTGTTCGCAGGAGCCGTCAAGGGTGATACGGCTGCGGAACTCAGTAAGTCTTTCGGAAAGGAAGACCGGGAACAGCGTTCATACCAGGAAGGAGGTCCCTCAGACCACACAACATATTCCTATCAGTTACGGGAGCTGCTGCCTCCACATAAGATTGAGGCTCTGTCACAGGGATATTTTTGCGGTTATGTTGCCGACACTTTCAAGCAGCACGTGCATCCCAAGACGTTCTGTGGCGAAGTGCAGGCTGGAGACCCGCCAACTCACAATGAAGATATCCCGAAAATTCTGGATTTACCGCGTGAGGAGATAGACCGTCTGGTCGAGGAAAACTACCGACAAATCCGTGAAGACGTTGTCAATATCGTCAGCTCAGAACTGGAAAAACTGCATCAGGAAGAAGACGAAGGAGATGATTAGGGCTCATACGTCTGTATCAATGATTTTGAATACGTACTGCGAAGTTTTGGCGACTCAAATCACTTAAGCACAATGCTTTGCAAAATAGCATTGATATATATCGTCAAAAAATCAGGGCGCCTACGACACACCTCCTGTAGTCCGCTCTTCCGGGGCGCGATGAGGTAATGGAAAAGGAAGATAGGAGATGAGACCCTATAAAAAGACTAAACCCGAATGTTTGATTGCTCAGGGACATCCGGGGATTACGATGCAAATGTAATGATTATTTTTATCTTTGCAAAAAGATTCTTGATTGAGGCGTATGAAATATCCCGAATATGAAAGAGCCTTTTCGGCTGCAAGACTTAACAAATATCTGACCGCCTGCGGTGGCAACACCGCGAAAGCTCTCATCCTTTACCGGCATAATGTGAAGTTGTGCCAGAAATTCTATGGTATGCTTAATATCTTCGAAGTGATTCTCCGGAATGCTATCAATGAGCATTACAAGGCATATTTCAACGATTCGGACTGGATTCGCAGTCAGCTTGCGCCAGGTGGGATGCTTTCGCAGCATCCGCAGAAATCGGTTGTAGACAAAACCATCGCAGACCTTACCTCTGTGGGGAGATATACCAATGACCGCGTTGTCTCCTCCGTCACATTCGGATTCTGGACATATCTTTTCACGAAGAAACCTTTCAGACTCGGTGGTCAGAGTTTGTTGAAGATTTTTCCGGCAAAAGCAACCGGACTCGGGCAGAGAGCAATATACAACGAGTTGATGGCTGTCAAAAATTTCAGGAATAGGATTGCGCATCACGAGCCTATATGCTTTGATTCAAACGGAAGCAAAAGCACCGGCCTTGCAAAAGATCACTATGACCTCATTGTCCGTTACGTCAATTTCCTCGGATATCCTGAAGATCATCTATACTTCGGTCTTGATGTCCTGCCGGACTCAGTTCTGGAACGCATCGACAGATTATGAAAAACCCGGGTTCATCATCAGCACTTACGTCTGAGAGAGGAACAACCGGGACTGCTGTGCTACTGGGCAGGTGGGCGTCAATCTCCGAAATCTCCTGACTTGTCAATCTCTCCCATCCACAGAGAGTCAATTTTGACGCTTGCCTTGACTTCGCCCGTCAACAGGGAGCCTCGTACATTGGTCCGCCAGTTCCTTTGTAGAGGAAGATTTGCAAGCTCCAAGTCAATACTCTCTATCGGATCCAGAAAGCTTACCTTCATATCAAAGACGGACTGTTCCTCTGACGCGAAGATATAGTCCATCACAAGGGTGCTCTCGTCTGCATCGGTAGCCATTGAATAAACATGTGCAGAATACGAGAATTTCCGTACGGCCGACACTTTGCCGGTTGATACATCATATTCGGTCGGGGCGCTGAATGACACCTTGACCGTATTCGGCAAGAATGAACTTGCTTCCGATACTGACCTCGCAAACAGGTCAGAGATATCATCAGTTATGACATTAACCTGTCCGAAAGGTCTCGTGAGAAGAATCCATCCATCGCCAATCTCTTTTACCTGAGCAGATGTCATACTGCGGCAGAATGCATCCCGTGCATCATTGTTTCCGCAGTATTCCTGATTGAAACGGACACGTGTAAGAGAGTCTGTGTCGTAATAATTTCCTTCCGCATTGTCCGCCCAGAAGAGGAATACATAATCAGGATTCTCATTCAGAAGAATATCGAACCTCGCATGCATATTTTCCACAGCCACAGTGTTGTCGTAGCACAGCGAGTCTGCCAACCACACCTGCATACGACATCTGTCCACATATCGGGCGTCGCCGTCCCCATCGGCAGCTGCCTTCGTGTCACTCATTCCCGGTATGGCCACCGAGAGGCACAGATGTTCCTTCAAAGGCAACTGCTCTTTCAACGGCAGATTTACCTTTGAACAGGACAACAACAGAGCCACAAGCGGCAATATGGAAAATATGCGTTTCATCATTATAATGACACTTCAACTTCAGGTTCGTTCCAATCCGGACAGACAGTCACACTGCACTGCACTTTCCCGGTGAAGAAATTGCCCTTGATATTGGTCCTGTAGTTTGTCTTTACGGGAACGTTCGTCACATTGGTACCCATATTGACCTGATTGGACTTGAACTTGAATCCCAGGTCTTTGGTTGTATTGGAATCGGCAAAGACATAGGACATAAAGAGTGTGGTCTCTTCTGCCGCCGGTGAATATGTGCCATAAATTTCTGATGCCTTGATGGTGCGTGAGGTAATGTCGGAGTCAAGCACGGCACCGGCATAAACATCGTATTTCCTGGCCACAGGAATTGTCAGTTCGAAGTCCGACGGCTTGTAGTTGGGATATGCCTCGGCTGTGGCAAATGCTTCAAGATCTTTCAAGTCCGTAGCGATGAAATTCAGTTGGGACAGAGGCCTTGTCAATGTATCGGAGATATTACCATTTCCAGTACACAGATAATCCTCTTCGACTGTACAGAACGCATCAAAAGTATCCTTATTGCCCTCCGGACTCAGCATCTGGACGGCTGTGAGGTCAGAGACACCGTAGCATCCCTTGCAGTCTGCCCAGAAC
>JAZRYB010000024.1:0-8459 GCA_045600565.1 Candidatus Cryptobacteroides sp.
AGCTTTACCAAAAAGGCGTCACCGAAATAAGCATATATATTCGCACCGTGGTTGTAAAACACAGCCACGGTTTCTTTTTCTGTCCGGACAATAAAGAAGCCATTGTTTAACTTAATAATTGTAAAGCAATGACCTCTACAGAAGAGAAAATCACTCTGGAGCAGATGCCTCAACTGCTTGTTGAACTCAAGGGTGAAATCCTCGGCATCAAAGAAATGATAGCCGCTCTCGGTGACGGCGAGAACTCAACCGCAGACCAGTGGATGGACCTTGATGCATTCAGGGCCTATCACCCGGACAAGCCTGCCCGTGCCACTGTCTATGAATGGGTAAGTCTCAAAAAAGTCCCTGTCCACAAGGATGGTAATGGGAAGCGACTCCGCTTTCTAAAGAGCGAGATTGACGAATGGCTCACCAAAGGCCGGCAAAAAACTCAGGACGAGATTGATCAGGAAGCTTTCGAAATAGTAAGGAGGGCCAAGAGATGAGCCAGCCCCAGCACATTTCGGAAATCATGCTGAAAATCGCAGCAGATCCAAAAGACCAGTTCGGCAAAGTTCTCCGCAGATGTCCTTTCATCCAGGCAGAACTTATCTATCGCAAGCTTATGAGCCTCGATGACCTTACTGATGAACAGATTGACCAACTTATTGAATGGTATCACTCAAATTCACTATCTTTGCATGTCAGAAGGATGAAACTTGACATAAATTGGCCACAATAGACCAATATCCGTGCAACAAAGCAACTTTATAAATTTATGCTTGTTATGAGGTTTACTTTTGATTTTTTGGCAAAAACTGTTGCATATCTGTTGCACGGGAGCCTTTCAAGTTTCGCTAATTTGCTAACAATACGAAAGTTATGGCCGATTCTAATTTCATAGACTACGTAAAGATATATTGTGCATCCGGACACGGAGGCGCGGGATCGATGCATCTTCATAGGGCGAAGTATATCCCCAAGGGCGGCCCGGACGGGGGAGACGGCGGCAGAGGAGGACATATTATCCTCAGGGCGAATCCTCAGTTCTGGACTTTGATACATCTTAAATACCGCAAACACGTCAAGGCTGAAGAGGGAGGTAAAGGCGGAGCTGCTTTGCAGCATGGCAGAAACGGACAGGATATTATTCTTGATGTGCCTTTGGGAACCGTTGTAAAAGATGCTGAGACAGAGGAGATACTGTTTGAACTTGTCGAAGCGGGCGAAGAAAGGGTTCTTTGTCGCGGTGGCCGTGGCGGTCTGGGCAACAACAATTTCAAGTCTTCAACACAGCAGACTCCGCGTTTCGCACAACCGGGAGAGGATGGAGAAGAAGGCTGGTTTATCCTTGAATTGAAAGTCCTGGCTGATGTAGGACTTGTTGGCTTTCCGAATGCCGGCAAATCCACATTGCTCGCAACAGTCACTTCTGCCAGGCCGAAGATTGCTTCGTATGCTTTTACAACTCTTGAACCCAATCTTGGTATAGTCAGTTATTATGATGACAAGTCATTCGTAATGGCCGATATTCCCGGGATAATCGAAGGCGCTCACGAGGGCAAGGGAATAGGCATACGTTTTCTTCGCCATATAGAGCGGAATTCCGTACTCTTGTTTATGGTCTCCGCTGAAGAAGATGATATCGGCAAGGCATACAGGACTCTGCTTGCCGAGTTGAAAGAATTCAATCCGGAATTACTTGATAAACAAAGAGTTCTGGCTATTACCAAATGCGATCTCATAGACGAGGAAGACAAGAAATTGATCGCGTCGAAGCTTCCTGGGAAAATATCGCACGTGTTTATCTCTTCGTTGAATCAAACAGGAATCAAAGAATTGAAAGACGAGTTATGGAAGGCTTTACACAAATGATAAGCAGATTGGTCTGTATTGATGAATCTGCAACTCTTGCCCTCAACGGCCTGCATTCGCCTGTCAGTGACAGAATATGGCAGCTTTTCTCCAATGTCCGTATATGGTTCCCTCTATATGCTTTGATAGCATTCATCCTTTTCAGAAGATTCGGATGGAAAAGGGGTGCAATATTTGTTCTTTCTCTCGTCCTTGGTCTAGTCTTGTGCGACCAGATTTCCAATATTGTCAAGAATGGCGCAGGTCGGCTCAGGCCTTGTCACAATATTGATATGATATCGAGAGGACTCCGGATTCTGGAGGATAGGGGAGGGTATTATGGTTTTTTCTCTGCACACGCAGCCAATGTGTTCAGCCTTGCCGCCGCTTCATCAATTGAAATGAGAATTGACCGGTCATCGCATTGGCGTCTCTATTCGACTCTTATTTACATATGGGCTGTCTTCGTGGCCGTCAGCCGGGTTTTCGTTGGAAAACACTACCTTGGTGATGTATTGGTCGGTACGATGGCGGGCCTTTTAGTCGGAATCTCTATGGGTATTCTGGCTCGTCGAATTGCGGCTAGATGTTGGGAATCCTGATTTTCATCCCGGGCTTGATATTCTTGCTGATACCGTTGTGCTTCATTATATCTTCAGCACTTACACCGGGGAAGTTCTTTGCTATGGTATATAGCGAATCACCGGACTGCACAGTATAGACCGTCTCTCCATAGGAATTTGTTTCTGTTATCGGTTGGGCAATCTTACTTTTGGATGGTGTGGATTTGGTTTTACTGCTTGTGGGACCTTTCCCGTTGTATATTGCCAGTCTTTGACCGACACGAATCATCGAACCGCTGAGATTGTTCCAACGTTTCAGATTGGCGACACTCACACCATAGCGAAGGGCAATCTTCCCGAGATTATCCCCGTTGCGAACCACGTATATTGTGGATGAACCGTCACCGCCCTGGGAAATGCTCTTCAATACTTTCTGACTTATCAGGGAATCAACTTTGTGGACATACAATGTGTCTTCATTATCAATGAAAGCCGATGTATAATCATATGGAATCTTCAGGATGTATTTTCCTTCGGCTCCCGGTACGATATCGTGAGTATATTGCGGATTCATCTCCCTCAATACTTCAATCGGGACTCCGATGATTTCATTGACTTGCTTGAAATGTAGATTTCTTTTTATTTCAAGAGTGTCAGTGGCCGGCGGCATTATCGTTTCTCCCGGAGTGAGACCGTATTCCTTGTAATAAGTCATAGCATACATCGCACCTACGAAAGCAGGCATAAATCCTCGTGTCTCACGTGGAAGATAAGGATATATAGACCAAAAGTCTCTCCTCCCGCCGGCTCTGCGGATAGCCTTGTTGACATTGCCCGGGCCGCAGTTGTAGGAAGAGATGGCCAGACACCAGTCTCCGAAGACTTCATATGCGTCATTGAGATACTTGGCAGCCGCTTCCGCCGCTTTCACAACATCCATCCTTTCATCTACGAAGGAGGTGATTTTCAGCCCGTAATTCTTGCCTGTGTTGTACATGAACTGCCATAGTCCAAGAGCTCCAACCCTGGAACGGGCCACCGGATTGAGTGCGGATTCTATCACGGACATATATTTTAGCTCAAGAGGTAATTCGTATCGGGAGAAAATTTCCTCGAAGATAGGAAAGTAATAATTGCTCAGCCCGAGTATCTGTTCCATTTTTTGAGGCATTTTCTCGGCATAGAGTATCATATAATTCTTGACAGTCTGGTTGAATGGAAGAGAGATGAACGAATTCATCTTTTCCAGCCGCTTTACAAGAATGGAATCAGGGACATTTGATGTGAAATGCTGCTCGTCGATTTCTCCTTCTATTTCCTCATCTGAGTCTTGCCGTTTCAGATACCATCGGTTCAAGAGACTGTCTGTCACTTCAGCTGTGTATTCGATTCTGTTGGTCTGGAGACTTATTCCCGTATCGTCCTTGGGCTCTGAGTTACGTAGTGTATCTATCAGGGCTGAAAGAGAATCGATTTTTGCTCTAAGCTCTTCATTCCGTGACTGAAGCATAATAGCCTCTTTTCTGCTTATTCTTGTTTTATTGCTGGTCTGGGCAAATCCTGTAACGCATAAGGCTGTCAAGATAGTGGCTAAGGCTAGTAATTTTCTGAATATCATAGATTTATGCTAAAATTTCACTCCAAGTCTCAAACCTATGCCGCCTGTGTTCGTCACTGCGTACTGCGTGTCCGGTACTATGACTGTGGGACTTATCTTCATTGAAAGATCATCCGTCACTTCAAAATCCTGCATATATGCAAACACATTGGCATCTATTGCCTGGATGAGATAAAAGCCTACGAGAGCCAGAACGGAATAGTCTCTGTATCTTCTGAATACATCTCTGTAATACAACGCATTCTCGGCCGTAATCGGACCATCGTAGGGGACCTCGGTATCTGTTGCCCTTTTGTATATTTCTTTGTATTTACGGTAATTGGTACTGTTCAAATCATAAAAATGATATGCACCCAACAGACATCCCCAATATATCGGGATTTTCCAATATTCTCCATTGTAGGCTTGCCCGAGACCCGGCAGAAGCAGAGAATACAAGGTGGCTTTGCCTGGCTGGGGATATTCACCCTTCTTGTATGTGACAACCCCATCCATCAGAGTTCCCCAATAGATGAGACCGGCCCCGGCGAACATAATGTTGCTCATCTGCTTGTTACCTTCGCTCTTGTATTTGAACCCCAGACCTATTGTGGCACCGAGACCGCCGTAGATAATTGGGAGTTTCCAGTATTTTTTCTGATAGATCTGCTCGCCTCCGATTATGATAGTTGAGCCCGCGAACATAGTGCCTATACGCATTTCTTCCTTATGCGCAAGCCCTCCGAAATATTCTTTGAAGGAAAACATCGGAGTTGCGGTCGTATCGGCCTGCCCTGTGTCATTGTAATTCTGAGAGAAGGCTTCGCTCTTGAATTGGGCGTCAGCATTCACAGAAAAAATGAACAGGCACAGGAGGGTGATTGCCAGATATGGGATGCTATTTTTCAAGAAGCTCAAGAAGTCTTTTCATTTCATTGTCGGAAGCAAAGCGCAGGGTAATGCTGCCCTTGCCGTTAACTGCTCTTTTCAGAGAAATATTGTCCCCGAAGACTTTTCCCAGATGCTCCAGAACCTTGTAATACTCTTCCGGGAGATCATCTTCATCTTGTGGCTCAGGATCGGCGGAACTTTGTAATCTGCGAACCTTCTCCTCTGTCTGTCGTACAGAGAGATCTTTTCTGATGACGAGATCGCAAAGTTGCTCCTGGATTGTAGTATCATCGATTCCCAAAATCACTTTTGCGTGACCGACACTGATCAAACCGACTTTCAGATCGTGTTGTACTTTTGCCGGAAGATTCAATAATCTGAGGTAGTTGGTCACGGAGGTCCTTTTCTTGCCTACTCTCTGCGCCATCTGCTCTTGGGTAAGATTGCATTCGTCGATAAGTCTCTGATAACTCATCGCAACCTCTATCGGGTCGAGATTCTCTCTTTGTATATTCTCGACTATGGCCATTTCCAACATCGCCTGCTCACTTGCGTCACGGATATATGCCGGAATCATATCCATTCCTGTGACCTTGCAAGCGCGAAAGCGACGTTCTCCGCTGATAATCTGATAATGGCCTACACTTACCTTGCGTACCGTTATCGGCTGAATCAACCCCAGACTCTTGATGCTTTCGGCCAATTCCTGAAGTGCTTCTTCGTCGAAATTCATTCTTGGCTGGAACGGATTCGGCTCAATCATTTCTATCGGTATTCTGAGAATATCAGCCGAAGTCTCCACCGCTTTTGCACCTACTATCTCCTTGTTGACATATCCTACCGGCTGGCGGAAGTTCTCGATTTCGGCTTCTTCGCCCAAAAGTGCACTCAATCCTTTACCCAGACCTCTGGGAGTCTTATATCCTGCCATAGCTTGTTATTGTTTGTTTTTTTCTAACACTTCCTTCGCAAGGTTTAGATAATTACTTGAACCATTGCTCATTACATCGTAGAGAATAATAGGCTTTCCGTGCGATGGCGCTTCGCTTAAACGTATGTTTCTCTGTATGATGGTCTTGAATACCATGTCCTTGAAATGCTCGCGAAGCTGGCTGACCACCTGGGTGTGTACTCTCGTCCTTCCGTCGAACATCGTCACCACGAAACCTTCTATGGTAAGATTCCTGTTCACGCCGCTCTGAACTATCTTGATGGTCTGCAGAAGTTTGCCCAGTCCCTCAAGGGCGAAGAACTCGGGCTGCACGGGGATGATCACGGAATCGGCCGCAGTCAGAGCGTTGACTGTGATAAGACCCAGAGAAGGAGAGCAGTCGATGATGATGTAGTCGTAGCGGTCTTTCACAGGGTTCAGGGCGTTCTTCAGAATGGATTCTCTTTCTTCGGCATCGAGCATCTCTATCTCCACTCCCACGAGGTTGATGTGGGACGGAATCATGTGAAGGTTCTCGAGCTCTGTCTGAATCAAGGCGTCATCAACTCTCAAATCACCTATCATAACTTCGTAGAGTGTCCTTTTCTGGTCATTGTCAGGTGAAAAGTTCAGCCCCGACGTGGTGTTGGCCTGAGGGTCGGCGTCGATGATGAGGACTCTCTTCTCAAGCACTGCCAGGGAGGCGGCAAGATTGATGGCGGTGGTGGTCTTTCCGGCTCCGCCTTTCTGATTGGCTATTGCGATGATTTTACCCATGTCCGAAATCAGGATAATTATTCCATGAAATACAAAAATACAAAAATAATTCCATTATTTTAGGTCAGTCGGGCCGATTTTACTAATTTTGCTGATGCGAAGACATTTTTTACCATATGACCGACACTAGAACTGAATGGTACATCATCATCAATCCTCATGCCGGGTCTGGAAAGACCATGGAGCAGTGGGCTATTGCTGAGAAGCAGCTTGCGGAGCTCGGAATCCCTTATGCCGCCGCTTATACGGGATACAAGGCACATGCGAAACAGCTTGCTGCTCAAGCAGCTGAAGATGGCTACAGGAAGATTCTTGCAGTTGGAGGTGACGGTTCGGTCCACGAAGTCTTCACTGGTGTGCTGTCGTGGTGCGAGGAGACAGGGACTGCTTCCGAGGAGTTCTATTTCGGAGTGATCCCCATCGGTTCAGGCAATGACTGGATCAAGTCGCTGAATGTCCCTCACGACACTTTGAAAGTGGTCTCCCTGATTGAGAAAGGTTCGTTCAGAAGGCAGGATGTCGTCAGAGTGAAGTCCGCCGGAGACAAAGTCTGCTATATGGCGAACATAGGTGGAGTCGGCTTTGACTCTCATGTCTGCGAGAGGGTGAACGCGAAGAAGGAGAGGGGGCACCGCAGCAAAAGGATTTATGTCAATGCATTGATCTACACTATACTCCACCTTCAGCGTTTCCAGGCTTCCGTGATGGGTGACGGCGAGGAGTATTATAGCGGGAACTGCTACTCCATAGCCTTCGGCAACGGCAGATATTCCGGAGGCGGCATGCTCCAGACAGCGGCGTCAGAGATAGATGACGGATTGCTGGATGTCATGATCGTACCGGTGCTGCCTCTGCATAAGATCGTCAGGGAGGTCAGGAGAATCTTCGACGGAACCATACAGGAGTCAGGCTCGGTCATCTACAGGAAGTGCAGTTGCCTGAAGGTTGTGCCGCTCAATGCCAGGTCTGCGGATATCATTGCAATGGTCGGCGAGGTCGAAGGGCGTCTGCCTCTAGAAATCACCTTGCCAGGGCAGCAGGTGAACGTTCTCGTGGGTTGATTTTGTATTAATGATACAAAAGCGTTTTTTAAATGATACAAAAGCGTTTTTTTCTTCTGTTTTTGTGTTTTATTTTTTATATTGCGTCAATTAAGGAACAAGCATGGGATACAGACATTTGACAGAAAGTGAGATTCTCAGGCTTCGGGGCCAGATGTGCCAGTCATCCGACTGGGACAGAGTCCTCGTTGCGGAGGGCTTCTGCCCGGATTTCATTATGTCGGTCAGGTTTTCGGGCGACATAAAGCTGGGTGTCTTCGAGAAGGAGTTCCTGCTTGCCGGAGGTATGAAGAAACATGCCGGCATCTTCAATGCGACGCTTCACAATGTCTCCATCGGTGACAACTGCTGCATAGAGAACATCAACAACTACATCGCCAACTATTCCATCGGCCCGGACACTTTCATCGAGAATGTCGACATCATTCTGACAGATGGCCTCTCCTCTTTTGGAAACGGTGTGGAAGTGGCTGTGCTGAACGAGACTGGCGGCCGTGAGGTCATGATCTTCGACAAACTTTCCGCCCAGCTGGCGTATGTGATGGCTCTTTACCGCCACCGCCCTGAACTGATAGGGAAGATCAAGGAAATGATATCGGCGTACAAGGAGTCCGTGTCTTCGGACAACGGCACCATCGGATCCAATGTCATCATTGCTGACACCGGTTACCTCAAGAATGTGAAAGTAGGTGATTTCTGTAAGATCGAAGGCGCTTCGAGACTCAAGAACGGCAGCATCAACAGCAACTCCCATGCACCGGTCCACATCGGATCCGGCGTGATAGGGGATGACTTCATCGTTT
>JAZRYB010000025.1:0-2084 GCA_045600565.1 Candidatus Cryptobacteroides sp.
AACAGCAGTCGGGCCATTCCCAAAGGCGTACAGTTGTTTTGCGATGCCAATGAGATATCATCGTGCATCTGTCGCTCCGTGATCGAAACGTTGATGTCGTCGAAACCGAGTCCCTTTATGAACGAATCAACCGCCCTGGGATTTCCGCAAAGTCTGAAAAGCAGGTCGCAGGCATTATTGTCGCTTTCCGCCAGAGAAAGACGCAATAGTTCACGAAATGAGAACTTCCGTATATCGTCCATCATTCTAAGCATAGGCGACCATGTGTCTTGCATAAGTTCGCTTTTGCGGACAAGTACCATTGAGTCAAGGCTGATTTGATTGGTTTGCAGACAATCCGCAACATACAATGCCTGAGGGAACTTCACGACACTGTGCATCGGGTAGAATCTGCTATCATTGATACTGACTGTCCCTTCTGAAGATATGATGCACAGTCCGTATTCTTCTTTTTCCCCGCAAGCCGTGACGCACAGGGCGATACCTGCAAGGATGAGCAGAAGCCGAATCTTTTTCATAATGAGTAATCCAATCTCGTTACCCTGACAGGCTTGTCGCCACCGATTTCCAGACCCGGGAAGAGCACTTCCTTGCCTGTGTCTATGAATCCGCATTTCTCCATCACACGGCCGGAGGCGGGATTCTCGGGGAAATAATCGCTCCAGAGAACGGAGAAACCTTTGACATTGAAGCAATAATCCACCACGGCCTGCAGTGCCTCCGTGCAGATGCCTTTGTTCCAATACGGCTTCGCAATCCAATAACCTATCTCGCACTCGTCTTCCTTTATGTCAAGGTTCGATGCTGATGACGGAAGGTACCCGATACTACCTATTACCTCCGAGGTCTCTCTCAGTTCCACGGCCCACATCCCTTCGCCGCTGAAGACAGTCTTTATTATTTCGAGACTTTCCTCCACCGACTTATGCGGCGGCCAGCCAGCGCGCGGCCCTACGTCCGGGTCAGATGCATATTTGAACAGCATCCCGGCGTCCGATTCGCGCCAAGGTCTGAGAATCAGTCTCTTTGTTTCCATTACCTGCATACTCATCTCACTTTGAACGGCTATTTCTGTTGATGAATGTATAACCTGGACGGTTTGTCTTCACCATCTCCCATAGCCGGACAATAGAATTCCCAGCCGTACCTCTCGTAGAAGCTCGTATGGTTAGTGAGCAGATATAGGGTTCTAAATCCTTTCGCCGCCATATCGCTGCAGACAAAATCGAGCAGCTTTCCGGCAATGCCGCGGCAGCGATATCTCTCATCAGTAAAAACAGCGCAGACGTTAGGGGCAAGATCCTTCCTGTCGTGGAAGTCGTTCTCAATGACACCCATACCGGCAATGATCTCTTCACCGTCGAGACAAACGTACCAGCTTGGTACGACGGCATTAAACGACTCTTCAATGCTTTCCAAATACGTTTCGTTTGGGATGCTCCACTTTTCGGAGAACCACTGTGCCGCACGATTCTTGAGTTCCGGGCGGTCGGCAAGACGGATGATCTGATACTTTATCATTTCCTCCTAATTATTTTTGCCGCATAGCCGCCATATATTATCTGCACAGGGCCCCCGGCCTTTGGTTGCCAGAACTTTATCATATCGGGGAGCATTGCCTGCTGTGCCTTCAAGGGTAGTCCGGTGCCGAAATCAAGTTCGCATGCTTTAAACTTGAGCTGGTTGTTGACATAGAACAGTTTCGGATCAGGGCTGTTCATATCGCCTGTGTTGAACAGAAAATACGGCAGTCCGTATCGGGAAGAACTTGCTGAAAGCTGCACATTTTCGCTGAGAGCCGTTTTGTCGTTCAAGATGGCAGACGCGACCTTCTGGATGTCGGCAGCAGTGAAGTCCCTGCTGAATTCACCAATAATGGCAGGTTGCGAGAAATTACCGCAAAAGCCTTCCGGCACATTGCAGGCCCTGCCCCGAAGGTCCGCCACCTCAAGAAGGGTGAATCTTTCCTTTGCAGGAAGTTTCTTCATTAATTCGCCTGCGGCGTAGTGACACAGGACTGCATTAGTCCCGGCTCCGGATGCTTCACGCATGCGGGATATCTCATCATCTCCAACCTCTATGAT
>JAZRYB010000026.1:0-68781 GCA_045600565.1 Candidatus Cryptobacteroides sp.
GGAGCGTACGCACAGTACAGACCTCAAGGCCTGGAGCAGACAAAATCTCCCCGAAAACCTTGCGGCCAAACGAGTGCGGATACTCAGAAATGCAGTTTGAAATCGTGACCATAAAAAATGTTTAACTTAACAGCCTAATAAAAAACGCACGGCAACCGGCACAAAATGTCCGTTTGATTATTATATTTGCAGCCGAAAGGGGTATTAGCTCAGTTGGTAGAGCGTAAGGTTCGCAATCTTAAGGTCAGGGGTTCGATCCCCCTATGCTCCACACAATAGGATCATCATATTCTGCAGTCCAAGGCCTGATGATGAATGTCATTTACGACCTTTTGTCTTGTTGTATTGCATTGTTTTGATATTTGTTTTAAATTTGTGATTTTTAGTAAATGAAAATCACAAAGTCAGAATCAAATATACGACAATGGATACAAAGTTTCTTTCATATCTGATTCCGGTCGCGGTGGCAATATCCATCTGCGTAAACGTATCGGCTCAGAGCGCTTCGGAGATTGCGGCCGCCAAGTCTATGGCACGCGCTTATGGTTATTCCGAGAGCGAAATCAATTCGGCACTCAACGACAGGGGCAAGAAGGGCGCATCTTCAACCTCCACAACTCCAACGAATCCAACCGGGTATTCACCTATGAATACTTTGACCAATTCTTATGCCGTGCCCGACCTTGAAAACATTGTTCTCGAGGCCCCAAAAGATTCTGTACCGATAAAGACCGAAGACATTTACGGCCATTCATTCTTGAAGTCATCCGGCTTGAGTATCATACCGAGCTATAATGCCCCGGTACCTGAAGTCTATGTGTTGGGACCTGGGGATGAACTTCAAATCGAGATATGGGGTGCGGCGGTGTCAAACGTTGCATCCGTCATAGGCAAGGACGGAAGCATTTCCGTTCCTGATTTGGGACCGGTATATGTGGCTGGAATGAGGCTCAGTGCCGCCGAGTCATATTTGAAAGAGCAATTGGGACGTATCTATTCGGGTCTTTCTGACAGCAATCCTGATACTTTCCTCAAAGTGTCCATAAGTAGGATTAAAGGCGTATCCGTCAATGTGTCCGGCGAAGTGACCACTCCGGGAGTCTATACAGTTCCGTCTCTGGCCTCCATCCCTTCCGTGCTTTATATGGCAGGAGGAGTCAGTGACAGGGGGTCGGTACGTAATGTCACGCTCTATCGCCACAGCCGCAAGATTGCGGATTTCGATTTGTATGATTTTCTTTTCAAAGGTCAGTTTGATGAGAACCTCCGTCTGCAGGACGGAGATGTAATCTCTGTGGCCGCTTATGACAATGTCGCCACAATCACCGGTGCAGTGGCTCGTCCTATGCGTTATGAGATGACGGAGAGTGAGACCGTCAAGGACCTTCTGACTTATGCGGGCGGATTTATCCTGGAGTCCCAGAGAACCTCTGTGAACGTATATAGGCGCAGCGCGACCGGCAATACAAGCATAGATGTTCCTGAGTCAGACTTCGCATCGTTCCGCCTGCAGGACGGGGACCGCGTGAGTGTGCGCAGTTATAACGCTTTGGATCAGAATACGGTTTCCATCATCGGTCCGGTGAAATATCCGGGCGCGTACGCATTGGGTGACGACATCGGCGATCTCGCTTCACTCATCAAGTCTGCCGGAGGCCTTGTCGAAAGCGCATATACCGGGAAGGGACAAATAAGCCGAAAAGACAAGAATCGTCAGCCGGAGTTTTTGACTTTCGACTTGAGCCAGGTGCTTGAAGGCGGGATGGTAATTGCTCTTCAGAGGGAAGATATCGTGACTCTCTACAGCCACGATGATATGAGTTCCGACCGCTTTGTCACCATAGACGGTGCAGTTGAGAAGCCGGGAGTTTATTCTTATCGCGACAGCCTTACTGTAGGACGTCTCATCAACGATGCCGAAGGCCTTTCTCTTGATGCCTATATCGCCAGGGGACAGATTACCCGCGAAGGCTCTGACGGCCATCCGGTGATTTTCCCGTTCGATGTCCAGAAGGCCATCCGGGATACACTCGATTTCGAAATTATTCCGGGAGACGCCGTCCGCATCTACAGCATCAAGGAATTGAAGAAAAATATGACAATCACCATCAACGGTGAGGTGAATGCTCCGGGACAATATGTCTATCGTGAAGGTATGACGCTTGCGAACCTCGTGGAACTGGCCCACGGAGTCACTCAAGGAGTGGATCTCACAAATGTGGAGATTGCTACACGAGGAGGCCGGGAACGCGGCACGGTGCATACCGTCAATCTGGAGGAAAATGAAGAATTTTGGAATGAGAAACTCAGACCTTACGATGTCATTTCGTTGAGGCGTCTGACTTATTTCCGGCCTCAGACAGCGGTCACTGTCGACGGTGAAGTCGTCGCTCCGGGTACATATGTGATAAACAAGGCTCAGGTGCGTCTGTCGGATGTTATGAAGCGTGTCGGTGGATTTACGGATGAGTCGTATCCTCACGGAGCAAGACTCGTACGTGTCCTGACCGAAGAAGAACAGAATCGCCAGAAATTGGCTTTGCAGATAGCTGCCTCCAAGATAGGTAGAAATATCCAGATTGATTCCGTTGTGCTTGAAGACCGCTACAATATTGGAATTGACCTTGAGAAAGCGATGGCCAATCCCGGCTCTGTTGCAGATGTCATACTCCGTGCTGGAGACATAATAGAGGTTCCTCAGATGAACAATACCGTCAAGATATCAGGTGGAGTTCTTTTCCCAAACACTGTTGCCTACAACGATAAGGGGGATTGGAAGTACTACATAAGTCAGGCCGGTGGCTATACCAAACTTGCAAGGCAGGGTAAAGTCTATGCTGTGTATCTGAACGGTCAGGTGGCCAGAAGAGGAGAGATCAGGGTTGAACCGGGAATGGAAATCATAGTCCCGGAGAGAAAAGAGTCCGAGGAACATCGTCTGACCCCGGCTGAGATAGCATCACTTGCTTCTTCCACCACATCTATCGCAGCTCTCGTAACGTCAATCATCAAAATGTTCTAGCGCTATGGAGAATCAGCTCATTAATAATGCACCTGTAGAAGAGCAGGAGATAGATTTCAAGGCCATAGCGCTGCGTTTTTGGGCCAAGCGTAAGTTCATAATCAAGGTCTTTGCCATTTTTTGTGTGTTAGGTCTGCTTGCCGCTCTGCTCCAGCAGCCCAAATATACCGCCACCTGCACTTTTGTTCCCCAAACTTCTTCCAAGAGTTCGGGCAGTTCTCTGTCCTCGCTCGCCGCCATCGCGGGGATTAATCTTGGGGATATGACAGGCGCCCAGGACCTTTCTCCTACCATCTATCCACAACTTCTGAGCAATGTCGAATTCCGCAAGGAATTGATGCGTGTTCCTCTTCATCTGAAGAAGTATGAAGAGCCTGTTTCTATGTATGACCTGATGACGGATCCAAAATATAAGAGGTTGACTTTTGCCGGTGTTTTGGCTGGAATAAAGAAATATACCATAGGTCTGCCATTCACCATCCTTGCTGCCATCAAGGGAAAACCGGAAGACATCGTGGTCCCGACAGAAGGGGGACAGACGTCTCCAATCAGCAGTTACACCCAGGACGAATATAAGTGCACCAAGGCACTGGATAAGATGGTGTCCGTGACGGTTGAGAAGAAAGACGGCTTTCTGTCCATTTCCGCCACCCATAGTGAAGATGTAGCCAGTGCGGAGCTCTGCAGGGCTGTGTTTGATTTAATGGACAGATATGTTACCGATTTCAAGCTGATGAATGCGCGCAAGTCGGAAGGGTACATACGTGACCGCTATGAAGAAGCGAAGGCCGACTATGAGGCCAAACAGCTTGCGCTGGCACGGTTTGTAGATGCCAACCGCGGAGTCCTTACCGCTACGGCTCAGGTCAGACACGACCAGTTGATGGCGGACTATAATATGTCTTCTTCTCTCTATACGGAGCTCTCGAAGCAGCTCCTTCAGGCCGAGATGAAGGTGAAGGAGGATACTCCTGTACTTTCTCCGGTGCAGGGAGTCAGCGTACCTATGAAGAAAAGCAACAGCCGTTCCAAGACATTGCTTACTTGGGCTTTTTTGGGCTTAGTGCTTGCCTGCGGCTCCGTGCTTGCGATAGACTGGCTTCGCTCTCAAGGATTGGAATGGCCCAAGGAATGGGAATAATAAAGAATGGAATATTGATATGAAGAGTATCACTAAATATTTATCAGAATATCTGAGCTCCAAAGTTGTCTTTGCCCTCGATATATTGATTTCGCTCGTTTCGGCATTCATAGTGCTTTTGATTCTGAACTTTATGTCCGGCTCGAATTACTATGGAGGGACTTTCGCATTATGGTGGTTGGGAGGTACTGTGGTTTTTTCAGCTCTGACAATGATGTTTTGCAAGAGTTACAAAGTGATTATCCGTCATATGACTATTACCGACATCAAAAGATATCTGATTGGTATTTTGTTCTCGGATATATTGCTTGGCGTTCTGCTTTCCATAACCTATCCCGTCAACGGAGATGTCCTGATTGCTCTTGTATTCGACTTCTTCCTCACTGTGATTTTGATACTTGGAGTCCGCTTTGTGATGCTGGATGTTTACAAATATTACAGCAATCGGCTTAAGGAAGATGCCGGCAGGCAGCGTATTCTTGTCTATGGGACTTCAGACAAATCGGTGTCAACCATATCCCGTTTCTCAAATTCGAGACACTTCCACCTGATAGGTTTCATTACAAGGGATACTCACAGAATAGACCTTCAGCTTGCCAACTATCCTGTAATGTCCTTTCAGTCTGAAAATGAATTCAAATCAATAATACAGAATCACTCCATCAACGCTATCCTCTTTACAAGCGATACTGATGCCAAGGCGGAGGCGTCGGACTTGATCAGATACTGCACCAACAGCAATATCAAGACTCTCATCACTCCGACTGTAGATGAATTTGTTGGCGGTAAAGTGAAGAGCGACAATATCCGTCATGTGAAGATAGAAGACCTTCTGGGACGTCAGGAGATCAAAATTTCCTTGAAAGAAATCAAAGACAATTTTAAGGATAAAGTCATTTTGGTTACGGGCGCGGCCGGCAGTATCGGCTCCGAGCTTTGTCGTCAACTTGCCTATTTCGGTGTGAAGCAGCTTGTTCTCTATGATAATGCCGAGACACCTATGCACAATCTCAGGCTTGAACTTGAGTCCCGTTTTCCGGAATTGAATTTCGTTCCGGTCATCGGAAGTGTCCGGCATAAGAACAGGCTTGATTATGCCTTCCGTAAATGGCAGCCCGAGGTGGTATTCCACGCGGCAGCCTACAAGCACGTTCCTCTTATGGAAGAGAATCCTTGCGAGGCTGTGTTCGCAAATGTTTATGGCTCCAGAATGGTTGCCGACAAGTGCGTGCAGTACGGTGTTGATATGATGGTGATGATTTCTACGGATAAGGCTGTCAATCCTACCAATATTATGGGCTGCAGTAAGCGTCTTGCCGAGATTTATGTCCAGAGTCTGGGCCTTGCTCTGGCCAGGGGTGAGATTGAAGGGAAGACCAAATTTGTCACTACCCGTTTCGGCAATGTGCTGGGTTCCAACGGCTCTGTCATTCCGCTCTTCCGGGAGCAGATAGAGAACGGCGGTCCTGTGACTGTCACCCATCCGGATATTACCCGATTCTTTATGACCATTCCTGAAGCCTGCCGTCTTGTGATGGAGGCTGCTACCCTGAGCGAAGGCAACCAGATATTCGTCTTTGATATGGGTGAATCAGTAAAAATCACCGACCTCGCAAAGAGAATGATAGAACTCGCCGGGCTCAAGCTGGAGGAAGACATCCGGATAGAGTACACAGGTCTCCGCCCTGGCGAAAAGCTCTACGAAGAAGTCCTTGCCAATGCCGAGAACACTATTCCGACGACCCACGATCGTATCCGTATCGCCAAGGTCCGTGAATACAATTATTCGGAGGTGGTAGCGGCTATGGATGAGTTGGCGGCATATTCCAGATCTGTCAATATCCCGGATATGGTGAAGCTTATGAAGCGTATCGTGCCTGAGTTCAAGAGTCAGAACAGCAGGTTCGAGGAGTATGACAAGGCAGAATGATTTATGGAGCTATTTTGTATCAGGAAATTCTCAGAAATATATAAACGGGAGCCGACGGATGTGGCATTCTGCCCATATCGTGTATGCCCTATTGGAGCGCATAGTGACCATCAGCAGGGACTTGTTTCCGGCTTTGCCATCGATAAAGGCATATATCTGGCTTACACCACCAAGCATAATGGAGTGGTGGAACTCAGCTCGCTTCAGTTTGAGAAACGCGCTCAGTGGCATATCAATGGCATTCCTGAAACCAAATGCAATGATTGGGCGGATTACCTCAGGGGTGTCACTCTTGAGCTCATCCATCGTTACAGACTGAGCGTCGGGCTATGCGGAGTCATTCAGGGTACCCTTCCCATAGGCGGTCTTTCTTCTTCTGCAGCAGTTACCTTGGTTTTTCTTGAGGCCTTATGCAAGGTCAACGGTATCCGCCTCACCAATATTGAGAAGATTGAGATGGCTGTCGCGGCCGAGAACCGCTATGTAGGTGTCAGCAGCGGCAAACTTGATCAGAGTTGCGAGATTTACTCGAAGAAAGATCACCTCTTGTTCTTAGATACTCTGGATGACAGCTACGAGCTTATCCCTACTGCGCCCGTTATGAAGCCTTACGACATAGCCATCTTCTTCAGCGGTATCGAAAGGACACTGACCGGAAGCAAATTCAATATGCGAGTGGATGAATGCCGGAGTGCCGCCTATGCCCTCAAAGCCTTCGCCGGAATTCCATACGGAAAGTTCAGCGAGACTTGCCTGAGAGAAGTGCCGGTGGAGATATACCATCAGTTTAAGAATCATCTCCCTATCAACTGGGCAAAGCGTGCTGAACACTGGTACACCGAGTATGAACGCGTCAAGAAGGGTGCCGATGCCTGGAGAAGGGGAGACATAGAGGAATTCGGGCGTTTGAGCTTTGAGAGCGGACGTTCCAGCATATACAACTACGAGACCGGTTCGCCGGAGCTCAAAATTCTCTACGAGATTATGACTCGCACGGACGGTATCTATGGAGGACGTTTCTCGGGAGCAGGTTTCAAGGGATGCTGTATGGCATTGATTGATCCTTCATTCGGGGAGACGGTCAGGAGTCAGGTCGAAGAAGCCTATCTGCGCGAGTTCCCGAGTCTCAAGGGGAAATACCAGTTCTTTATCTGCCATAGTGCCGACGGAATATGAAATGTCTGATACTTGCAGCCGGCTATGCCACCAGACTGTACCCCCTTACAAAAAACTTTCCCAAGCCCCTTCTCAAAGTGGGTGGCAAGACCATACTCGACTGGCTCGTTGACGACATTGACGGTGCAGGACTTGTGGATGAATACATAGTCATCAGCAACCATAAATATGCAGAGCATTTCAGACGGTGGGCTGCCGGCAAGGATTTGAAAATCACCGTTGTAGATGATGGAACCGCCACCAACGAGACACGTCTCGGGGCTGTTTGTGACATCAAGTTCGCTGTTGACACTCTGGGATTGAGTTCTGATCTTATGGTCATTGCGGGAGATAATGTTCTGAATTTCTCTCTTCAGTATTTTGTGCGATATGCCAATGAAAAGCGCACTTCTTGCGTGATGCGCTATTACGAGCCTTCAGAAGAACGACTTCGCAAATGCGGAGTACTCGAGTTGGAAGGTGACCTGATTATCAGTATGGAGGAGAAACCCTCCGAGCCCAAGTCACATTGGTGCTGTCCTCCCTTCTATTATTTTACGGCTGAAGATGTCGCCCGCATCCCGGAGGCTATTGCGGGAGGGTGCGGCACAGATGCCCCCGGCAGCCTGATAGTCTGGCTCTGCCGCAATACCAGGGTGAATGCAATGGAAATGCCGGGGCGGCGCTTTGATATTGGGAATCTTCAAAGCTATGAAGATGTGAGCAGGAACTATAAGGGAATCCTTTGAGATAGGAATATACTCGTGACAGGGATCCTCCTACTCATTTGTCTGCATCTTCCAGCGGCGGTGTGACCACAGATAACTGGACGGATCGGTGCGGATATCATCCTCGAGGAGTGAATAATACTGCCGCATAATGTCTTCTGCGCTCATCTCGGATGCTTTCTCGCAGATAGGTCTGAAGGTGATGTTGTAATGTCCGACCCTGTCCCGCCGCATACTCAGATATACAACGGCGTAATTGAATTTGTGCGCTACGGAGGCCCCCGCGGTCATAGTCAGGGTAGGCTGATTCATAAACTCAAGCTGCAGACTTGCTGTGGAATTGTTGTAAGGACTCTGATCGGTGATGAAGATGTAGAATTTTTTCTCACCCTTATGGTTGATAATATATCTGAGGACCTCCCCGGTCTCAAGATATCCCTTATAATTATGGTCAAGCGGAGCGATGCGGTTGATTCTCATAATATCATCCCAGACTTCGCTGGACAACTTCTTGTAAACGGTGCAGCAGGTCTTGTCGCTTATATAGTTCGGACAGTCGTGGTAATTGAACAGGGGATAGCCTCCGGAAAGCTCCCAATTGCCGTAATGAGCGCAGAGAAGGACAGTGCTGTCTGCGTTTTCGTGAATTTTGGCCATCACTTCCGGATTGGTGAACTCGCCGATTCTCTGACGGCGCAGCCGCCCTGCGGTACACCCTCCGAACCAGATTGCCTCGACTATGATGTAGGCAAGATGCTTGTAGAAATCCTTCTTGATGAGCTTGAGCTCCCCGTATTTCTTCTCAGGGAATGACCTTGCAAGATTTACCGTTATATCATCGCCCCTGTAGCCGGAGATTCTCAGAAGCCAGGCTATCCACGAAGCGTTGAAATAATGGACTTTCAGCGGGAGTGCGGCAAAAACCGCCATCAGCCCCTTGAGAAGATATTTTGCTATTTTTCTCATAATACGCAAATATAATCATCAGTTTTCGAATTTTATGTAACTTTGGAGAACTTATGACGAAGAAATATACAATGGTCACGACTCTGTTCTGTGCAAGTCCGATATTTGAGAAAATCCGAAAGTAATTTATAGTATGAAAAAAGTAGCCATCGCATTAGCATCTCTCTTTACGATTGTTTCCTGTGGCGGGAAATCAGACCGGAATACTGCCCCAATCCCTCCCCGTACAGATACAATCATACCTGTCACCGGCACCTGGGTCAATCTTGCCTGGCAGGATGAGAGGAACAATTATATGAATTCGCAGGACGAAAATGTCAACACCGACCCAGAGCTATGGGCTGACAAGATGGCCGAGCTCCACGAAATCGGAGTGGATTATATCGTGATAATGCAGACTGCGAATGTCGGAAAGTCATATTATCCTTCGGAACTGATGCCACATCACTATCCGGACGGTCGCAAGAGCCCTGTCGAGGCTATTATGGATACTTGTGACGAGCTTGGTATGCAGGTGTTTATGAGCTGCGGATGGGCATACGACCAGGAGGACAATGTGGGAGATCCAAAGGTCGTGGCCCGTCAGTGTGAGATGATGGAAGAGCTGGGTGTGCTGTATGGGGACAGACCTTCATTCTACGGATGGTATCTCCCGATTGAGGATTGCCTCATCCCATATCTTCCGCAACGCTCCGTGACCGGCATCAACCGCTTGACAGCCAAGGCTCACGAAATAACTCCCGGCAAACGCACGATGGTGGCTCCATATGGCATATTCGGAGCTGAGCTGGACAATCCGGCATTCGGGGAGCAGCTCTCCAAGATAGATGTTGACATTATCGCTTATCAAGATGAGGTCGGTTGCGTAAGGGAACGGTTCCCGATGCAGAGGATGAAGGAGAATTTCCGCAAGATCGGGGAGATTCACGAACAGCTGGGCATAGAGTTCTGGGTGGACCTCGAGTCTTTTACTTGGGACCGTGCCACCAATAGCAGACATTCTGCTCTGATTCCCGCCGAATTCGGCCGCTTCCTCTCTCAGGTCGTGGGCGCCGGGCAGGCCGGGGCAGTACGTATCTTGAGTTTCTCAATGTTCGGCATTTTCGACAAACCGGGGTCGCTCCATCCTCTCGGACAGTCGCAGAAAGCTGCCCAGGCATATTCCAATTATCAGAAATGGCTGGATGGTGACCCGCATTGGAAGTTGCTTGAAAGCATTTTCACCGGAAAGGCCACCAACGATGCTGAAGGAGCAGTGATTAATTACACATCCGAGGGCGTCGGTGCGCAGAAAGGCAAGTCTTTTCTTCCGAAACTTGTGGATGGTGAATTCGGATATGAGGACCCAGGGTGCCGCGAGTGGCTGAAAAGTTGCGGTTCACTGGATGTGACTGTCGATCTGGGTGCAGAAAGGGAGCTTGACGTAGTAGCTCCTCATTTCTTGAATTACACTCCAGACCGTATAGGGTTCCCTCGTACTCTGGAAATATACACATCTGTTGACGGCGTTGATTTCAAGCTTGTGGCATCTGCGGAAAGGCCGTCCGGACTTAATGACAGACACGACTGCTGGACAGATATTTCATATTTCACCGACCTCGGCAAGGCGAGGTATTTACGCATTGCCGCCAAAACCGGCCCGTGGATGTTTATGGAATGTGATGAGATTATCGTGAAATATTGACAACTGACATATGTACGAATGAGAAAGACCGTATTATTCATATTTGCTCTGTTGGCTCCGCTCCTCGTAATCAATGCCCAGCCGCCTAAAGTGCCGGAAACGTATGTGTTTGCGGGCCAGACTGTCCGGTTTGACCGTCCGGATCTGTATGAAAGGATGGACAGGGAATTGATTACGTTTACGTATATGCACACGAATTCAACATTGATGTTGAAACGCTCGGCACGGATTTTTTATGAAGTCGAGCCGATTCTGAAAGAATACGGCCTCCCGGATGACCTTAAATATCTGATGGCGATAGAGAGCAATCTTGACCCCAAGAGTGTATCTCCTGTCGGCGCGGCCGGACTGTGGCAGTTTATGACTGTTACAGCCCGTCAGTACGGACTGGAAGTGAATGCCAATGTGGATGAGCGCTTCCATACACGCAAGGCCACGGTGGCGGCCTGCAAGTATCTCAAGTATTTGTATGATAAATATGGTGACTGGATGACGGTGGCGGCCTGCTACAATGCCGGTCCGACCGGAATTGCCGCCCGTGCGGAGCATCAGCGTCAGAAGAGTTCATTGGACTTGTGGCTCAATGCTGAGACCAGCAGATATATGTTCCGTTTGATAGCCGCCAAAATGATGTTTGAGAATCCTGCCGACTTCGGCTTTTATGTCAATGAATCGGCAAAATACAAATATTCGGCACCTCGAAAGGTCGTTACTGTGACTGATACTGTTGCCGACCTGGTGGATTTCGCAGAGAAACACGGCACCACATATCTTGAGCTCAAAGAAGCCAATCTGTGGCTGCGCGAATCCAAATTGAATGATTCTTCCCATCGCAAATATGAAATAGTCATTCCTTAGGCATCATCTTGAATGCTGCGCCCAAGGCACAAGACGGTTAATTATTGTGTAAACGTTTCACATTATTCTGCGGAATTAATGGAAATATGTCTATATTCGTATGTTTTGTGACAAACCAAGTTGATATGACGTACGATATTCAATTTCATTTGCCGGAAGGCTGGCATCAGGAGCAGGATAGCTACCTTGATGAGTCGGGCGTGGAAATCACCCATCTTGAGGCACATCTGTACAATGAAAAGACGGATAGGGACGATGGGATGATTGATATTTATGTGGGTGAAATGCCTCAGGATACCAATGCGGAGGACCAGGCTCTTTCCAACTATGCGGATATAGTCGGATTTGATGACGATGACCCCGAGGATTTCAATCCTATTGCCAAAATCAAGTTCAACGGCAAGATTGCTTATGGCTTCGATGCCTTGTGTGAAGATGATTCTCCGATGATGTTTCTTTCTCAGGAGGTGAGGAAAGGTGTTCTTGCCATTATTTGTGCTGCCGGAGCTGATGATGCCTCACTTCAGGATATTCTCCAATTGATTGAGAGAAATTTCAGGGTCAAGTAGATTTATGCCTGATTAATATTTGGCTTCTATGTCGTAGTTTTGTAATTTTGCGGGATTTTATATCAGAAGACAAGTAATGAAAATTGGATTTGATCACGAAAAGTACCTGAAGATTCAGTCGGAGAAAATTAAAGAACGTATCGCCCAGTTCGGAGACAAGCTTTATCTTGAATTCGGAGGTAAGCTTTTCGATGACAATCACGCCAGCCGTGTTCTTCCGGGCTTCCAGCCGGACAGCAAGCTGACTATGCTGATGCAACTGTCCGAGTATGCTGAGATTATTATTGTCATAAGTGCGGTGGATATCGAGAAGAACAAAGTCCGTAATGACCTGGGTATCACTTATGATATGGATGTGCTCCGTCTGCGCGGCGAGTTTGAGAGGAGAGGCTTTCTGGTCAGTTCCGTCGTTATTACCCATTTCAATGGTCAGGCGAGTACCGAGGCTTTCAGAGGACGGCTTGAGCGCCTGGGTATCAAGACCTATTATCATTACACCATAGAAGGTTATCCAAACAATGTGGCTCTCATCGATTCTGATGAAGGCTTCGGCAAAAATGACTACGTGCAGACTACCAGACCGCTTGTCGTTGTCACGGCCCCCGGCCCGGGAAGCGGCAAGATGGCTGTGTGCCTGAGCCAGCTTTATCAGGAACACAAGCACGGTGTCAAGGCTGGCTATGCCAAGTTCGAGACCTTCCCAATCTGGAATCTTCCTCTGAAACATCCTGTAAATATTGCATATGAGGCCGCTACCGCGGATCTCAATGACGTCAATATGATAGATCCCTTCCATCTTGAGGCCTATGACAAGACTGCGGTCAATTACAACAGGGACATAGAGATATTTCCCGTGTTGAATGCTCTCTTCGAAGGGATATACGGCGAGAATCCGTACAAGTCCCCTACGGATATGGGCGTCAATATGATAGGGTATTGCATCAGCGATGATGAAGTGTGCTGTGATGCGGCCCGCAATGAGATTATCAGGCGCTATTATACGGCACTGTGCAAATTTGCCGTCGGAGACTCGAACGATAGCGAGGTGAATAAGATAATGCTGTTGATGAAACGGGCCGGAATAACTACTGAATATCGGCGCACGACTACTGCCGCCCGTTTGAGAAAGGAACAGTCCGGGGTCCATTCCTCCGCTATCGAGCTTGCGGACGGAACTATCATCAGCGCGGAGACCAGCTCCCTGCTCGGACCGAGTGCGGCCCTTATCCTCAATGCTACTAAACATCTTGCCGGTATTGACCACAGAATCAAGCTGATTCCTGAAAATATGATAGAGCCTATCCAGAAAATGAAGGTGTCATATCTTCACGGCCACAATCCGAGACTCCATACCGATGAAGTGCTGGTCGCTCTTGCTATGCTCAGCAATGCCGATGACAATTGCCGCAGGGCACTGGATTGTCTTCCTCAGCTTAGAGGGTGTCAGGTCCATTCCACCGCAATGCTGAGTGAAGTGGATCAGAAAATCTTCAAGAAGTTGGAAGTCGGTCTCACCTGCGACCCTATCAAGAAAAAGTAGAACGCTGTTTTTGGATTTGATTTTTGTTTTTATAACTTTGTGACCTCAAAGGAAAGATGCTCGAGTGGCTGAAGAGGCACGTCTGGAAAGCGTGTGACCGTCCAAAGCGGTTCCAGGGTTCGAATCCCTGTCTTTCCGCATAAAGGCCGGCTCTCAATATGAGTCGGCCTTTTGTTGATAGATAATGTAATAGTAATCAATTTAATTCATATCAAGGTGGAATATAAGGAAGTGTTGTCTGCCAGACACAGTGTCAGGAAATTTGATGGCAGGCCTGTCGAGATTGACGAGATTTACGGGATTCTGGAGGAGGCCCGACTTGCCCCTTCTTCCAAAAACACAAAAAGTACGGGCTTTATGATTGTCGAGGATAAGTCAGTACTGGAGGCAATTGCTGAAATGCGTGAGAGCGGTTCGGCATTTGTCGCCGGAGCCACTGCCGCCGTTGTAGTCCTCGGAGACGAGTCGAAATCCGATCTTTGGGTCGAAAATTGCTCAATAAGCGCTACTTATGTGATGCTTTCAGCGACAGACAGAGGTATAGGCAGTTGCTGGGTCCACGTCAACGGACGTCCGCGCTCCAAGACTGACGCTTCAAAGGGAAGCGCCGAACAGTATCTTCGTGAGTTGCTTGGACTGAAAGACAATATGCGCCCTCTATGCGTTATTGCCTTGGGCTATGAGGCTCAGCCCTGAAAAAGATATGACGTTTGAAGCATAAGCTGAGCCAGACGGTGCGCACGACAAGATGAATGAAATATGCGGCGAACAGCAGATGAAGCTCTCCGTATCCGTGCAGGTTTGTCAGATGATGTCCTGCGAGCCATGCTGCAAAAAATGCGACCATAGCGGCCAGCATCGTATCTCTGATAGGACGGGAGGCTGTCGCTCCGAGGTAGATGCCGTCATAGGTGAAGGCTGCGCAGCCTAGGGGTGGCATCAGAATCAGCCAGGGAAGAAAATGAGTGCAAGCCTCCACCACAAGGGCATCCGAAGTCATAAGCTTGAGCATCGGAATACTGAAAAACTTGTAAATCAGCAAGAAGCCGCAGGCAAGGGACATACTCCAGATGAAGATGTATTTGACAGCCATTCGAAGCTCATCTTTCTGCCTGGCACCGATAAAACGACCGGTGAGAGCTTCTCCGGCATAGGCGAATCCATCTGTGAAATATGAAAAAAACATCATAAGTTGCATCATTATTGAGCTGCAGGCCAGAAGCAGATCTCCAAGTGTAGCCGCTATCATCGTGTATCCTATATAGATGCCTATGAATCCGACGCTGCGGAGAAACAAGTCCGCATTAATGCTGAGGAACCGTTTCATTTCGCCTGAGGCGTACAGTCCGCGTATGTCTCTTATTTTGATTTTACGGAATACCTTCGCGCCGTATTTCAGACAGCAGGTGAGAACGCAATACAACAGCCCTGAATACTGCGCAAGTACAGTGCCCGCTGCGATGCCGTCAAACCCCATTCCATCCCAAACGCCGATGCCGAAGGTCAGGATGATGCTGGCCGCGATATTGACTATGTTGACAATGAGATCGGCCCACATCGAGCTGACGGTGTCCTGCATACCCACGAACCAGCCTTTGAAGGCCATCAGTGATATTGTGGCAGGAGCGGCCCAGATTCTGATGAAGAAATATCTTGCTGCCAGGCTCTCAACTGTGTCGGATGCGTTGGTAACCAGCAACGTCAGCTTCGCGAAAGGCCATTGCAACAGGAGAACAACTGAGAAACTGAGGACGGCCAGAGAAATGCTTCGGAAAAAGATGCATCCGCATTCATAAGGGTCTTCGCGTCCGAATGCCTGCGCCGTGACTCCGGAAGTGCCGGTGCGAAGAAAACCGAAATTCCAATACAACAGATTGAACATCATTGAGCCGAGGGAAATGGCACTGATGAATGATGCCGCGGCGGTGGAGGTGGATGCGAGGTGGCCGGCTACTGCCGTATCCACCATCCCGACTATTGGGACGGTGATGTTGGCCATAATGCTCGGCAGCGAAAGCCGCAATATTTCCCTGTTCATTTCTACTGTTTTCATTCCTTGGAAATTAGTGTGCAAATATAAGAACCTGTTTTGAAATGATTAATTTCTTTTCTTATGAACCTTTTTCAGTCTTTTGCTTCTGTCATTCGGTCACGTAGCTACGGTTACGCTCCCTCATTCCAGAACCAAAATACAATAAAAATCTTGTATAATAAAATTCATCAATCATTTCAAAACAGGTTCTAAGTTATTTTGACCGTAAGAAATTGAAAACAGCAAATACGGATTAAAGATTTTTTGTGTAAATTTGCAAGCTATAATTTATAGATTTCATATGGCATCAATCGAAGATAAAATTGCAATGGAAGGACTTACTTTTGATGATGTCCTCCTGATCCCATCGTATTCTGAAGTGCTTCCTCGTGAAGTGTGTCTCAAATCCAAATTCTCCCGCAATATCACCCTCAATATTCCTATCGTTTCAGCGGCGATGGATACTGTGACGGAGGCCCGTATGGCAATAGCGCTGGCCCGTGAGGGAGGAATAGGCGTGATACACAAGAATATGTCCATAGCTGCTCAGGCGGCGGAGGTCCGCAAGGTGAAACGTGCCGAGAACGGTATGATTATGGATCCCTTGACCATAACCAAAGATGCGACTGTGGGTGATGCTCTGGAGTTGATGTCAGAGAATCATATCGGTGGCATTCCCGTCACTGATTCTGACAGCAAGCTCGTGGGTATAGTCACGAATCGTGATGTACGTTTCCTTGAGGATATGAGCGCCCGTATCGAGGATGTGATGACAAGCAAATGCCTTGTGACCATACGGGACACTGAAACAGACAGACCGAACGTCAAGAAAGTCCTTCAGGACCATAAGGTTGAAAAACTCCCGGTAGTCGATGCCGAGGGTAAGATTGTGGGACTTATCACGTTCCGTGATATACAGAAGGAGAAGGAACATCCCTTTGCCTGCAAGGACGAAAAGGGGCGTCTCCGCGTGGCTGCCGGCGTTGGCATCACTGCTGACGTGCTTGACAGAGTAGGAGCGTTGGTGGCGGAAGGCGTGGATGCAATAGTCCTTGACAGTGCACACGGCCATAGCAAGAGTGTGATAGAAGCGCTGAAACGCATCAAAGCCGCTTATCCGTCACTTGATGTGGTTGTAGGAAATATAGCTACCGCTCAGGCGGCAAAGGATTTGGTGTCAGCCGGAGCGGACAGTATCAAAGTGGGTATCGGCCCGGGCAGCATATGCACGACCAGAATCGTTGCCGGTGTCGGTGTTCCTCAGCTTTCGGCCATCTATGAATGCTCATCCGCCATCAGGGGAAGCGGTGTTCCTATCATCGCGGACGGCGGACTCCGCTATTCCGGTGATGTGGTCAAGGCTCTCGCGGCAGGTGGGGATTGCGTTATGTGCGGATCTATGTTCGCCGGCACGGAGGAGGCTCCCGGAGAGACCATCATCTACAATGGAAGAAAGTTTAAGACATATCGTGGAATGGGCAGCATCGATGCAATGAATGCTGGGTCTAAGGATCGCTATTTTCAGGGCAACGAAAAAGAGACCAAGAAGCTGGTCCCGGAGGGAATTGTCGGCAGAGTGCCGTATAAGGGTACCCTTGAGGAGACAGTATATCAGTTGATAGGTGGTCTGCGTTCAGGTATGGGCTATTGCGGAGCTGCCGATATTGCAATGCTCCAACAGGCCAAATTCACCAGAATTACTTCGAACGGCGTTGTAGAGAATCATCCTCACGATGTCACAATCACCAAAGAAACACCAAATTACACAAGAGGAGAGTAATACTATGTATAATAACGAAAAACTCAATCCGAAGGCATTTGTGGCCGAACAAGTGGCTGCCATCAAGGAACAAGTCGGCAATGATGTTGTCATTCTGGGTCTTTCCGGAGGAGTCGATTCGACTGTCACTGCAGTGCTGGTCAACAAGGCCATTGGAAGTAAACTCCAGTGTATATTCGTTGACCACGGTCTTCTTCGCAAGAATGAGTTCGAGGATGTCTTGGAGCATTATAAAGTATTGGGTCTCAATGTTAAGGGCGTTCGTGCGGCAGACAGATTCTTTGCGGCGTGCAAGGGCATAACTGATCCCGAACTCAAGCGCAAGGCTATAGGCAAGACCTTTATTGACGTGTTCAACGAAGAGGCTCGAAAAGTAAATGATGCAAAGTGGCTTGCACAGGGCACGATCTGGCCTGATATTGCAGAATCACATTCCGACAAGGGTACAGTGAAGAGCCATCATAACGTTGGCGGTCTTCCCGAGGAGATGCATCTCGGTCTTGTGGAGCCGCTCAAGTATTTGTATAAGTTCGAAGTCCGTGAGGTAGGTGCTGAGCTTGGGCTCGACCACTCATTCCTGGGACGCCATCCTTTCCCGGGCCCGGGGCTCGGTGTCCGCTGTCTCGGTGAACTCACTGTCGAGAAAATATCTATCCTTCAGGAGGCTGACGCCATATGGATCAATACATTGCGGCAGGAAGGATGGTATGACAAGATCTGGCAGGCGGGAGCAATCTTTGTGCCGGTCAAGACTACGGGAATCACTGACGGGTGCCGTACTTATGACAATGTCATCGCTCTTCGCGCCGTCAACAGCGTGGATGCAGTTACTGCTCAGGTAGTCCATATTCCTTGGGAGATTCTCGATAAGGTACAGCACGACATCATCGCCAATGTGAAAGGTGTCAACAGAGTAGTTTTCGATATTTCTTCAAAGCCTCAGGCTACAATCGAATGGGAGTAAAATGAAAAGCCATGACAGAAAAGTCGGAACCGTGTCACGCGGTATCCGTTGCCCGATAATCAGGGAGGGTGACGACCTTGCTGAGATTGTCACCTCGAGTGTACTTGAAGCCGCGCAAGAGGAAGGCTTCAAACTTCGTGACCACGATGTCATATCAATCACTGAGTCCATAGTAGCCCGTGCTCAGGGCAATTATGCTCCTGTCAGCGCAATAGCAAAGGATGTGAGGACTAAGACCGGAGGCGGCACTGTGGGCGTCATTTTCCCTATACTTTCCCGTAACCGTTTTGCCATCTGTCTGAGAGGTATCGCAATGGGCTGCAAGAAAGTTGTCCTGATGCTCAGTTATCCTTCCGATGAGGTTGGAAACGAGCTCGTGAGTCTTGATAAACTGGATGCCGCCGGAGTCAATCCGTATTCTGATATACTCAGTCTCGAGCGTTATCGTGAGCTTTTCGGTGTCAACAGGCACGAGTTTACAGGTGTGGACTATGTCGAGTATTATGGCGAACTGATACGCAGCTGCGGAGCGGAGGTTGAAATTGTTTTTGCGAACAGGCCGAAGACCATTCTTGACTATACAGATACAGTCGTTACTTGTGATATCCACACACGCGTCCGTACAAAACGTATTCTCAGAGATGCCGGAGCACGTGTCGTGCTCGGTCTCGATGATATACTCAACGCTCCTGTGGATGGCAGTGGATACAACGGAAAATATGGCCTTCTGGGCTCCAACAAGGCTACTGAAGATACGGTTAAATTGTTTCCTTTTGATTGTCAGCCGTTGGTCGAGGACATTCAGGCGCGTATCCTTGAAAGCTCGGGAGCCAAAGTCGAGGTGATGGTATATGGAGATGGCGCGTTCAAGGATCCGAAAGGTAAAATCTGGGAGCTGGCAGACCCTGTGGTTTCACCTGCGTTTACATCCGGACTATATGGAACTCCAAATGAGTTGAAGCTTAAATATTTGGCGGATAATGACTTCGCTGGCCTCAGCGGAGAAGCTCTCAAGAATGCCATCAAGGAGAGCATCAAAACAAAGGATGCTGATCTCAAAGGCAAGATGTCTTCTGAAGGTACTACGCCGAGACAACTTACTGACCTTATCGGCTCGCTTTGTGACTTGACTTCAGGCTCAGGCGATAAAGGGACTCCGATTGTGCTCGTTCAGGGATATTTCGACAATTATACCACAACATAGACTTTTGTCCGATCAAGTGGCGGATGTACCGTCGGTTGGAGGAGTCCTCGCATTAAAATTAAAAGATATATTAATACAATATTTTGGTTTTTTTTAAAAAAATAATTACTTTCGTAAGTTGTTATGTAGGTATTTTTTGCTGCGCTTTTGAGTCTTTTGCTCAAAATGATGCTGGTGATATAAGTACTGTGTTGATGGAGGAGGGATTCTGCAATATTAGAGTTGCGCAGAGAGATTCCCTGACTGTTTTTACGGTGCAGAATGATGCTTACAAACTACAGGCTTCCGGGATTGTCGCGGCAACGCGGACTCTTGAGAAGGAGGGATTTCTTGATAGCGGAGTTGTGAAGCTCATAGTTTTGGATTATGATGTCCCTCAAGTGACTTTGACATACGATTCCAAGGTGGGGAAGTGGAACACCTCTCATCATTTGGACAGAGAAGATTGGAAATTGGCGCGTTCGTCGCAAAAGACCAACAGTTCTTTCGGTAAAGTCGATATTGTGGTTTATCCGCAAGTGTCGCTTAAGAATCTGATAATCACTCAGGTTTACCAAAGTCTTTGGCAGTTGAGTCCTGCGGTGGAGTTGACACTCTGGTCTGGATCCAAGTTTTCATATCAGGTCGTATTCCCTGTGTGGAATGACGGATATGGAGCGAGGAGCGGCAAGATTCATCCGGGAATGGTCACATTATCGCAACGGTTTCGGCTGCCATTGGACATTACCGGCAAGGCTGCGATAGGAACGTTCTCGAACAGTCGTTACGGGTTTGGTCTCGAGCTGCGCAAACGTTTTTCCTTCGCTCCCTGGATGATGTTGGAAGGAGGGTTCAAGATGCTGAGCCTTTACTATTTCGACGGCTTTACGTTCCATATGGGTACAGAGTTCGAGCCGTTCTGGGATATTGGAGGCAATGTTTATTGGCCTGGAGCTGATACAGAGTTCAAGTTGAAGATGGAGAAGTTCCTGTTGTCGGATTACGGAATGAAGGCTGAAATGATAAGGCATTTCCGTTATTGCAGTATAGGTTTTTACCTCGAGAAAGGATTGAATACCTATGCTCATACGAACGGGGGATTCCGTTTTCAGGTTGCTTTGCCGCCATACAAGTACAAAAGGCGAGGATTTTGGCCAAGAGTGACGACTTCGGGGCAGATGGGAATGGTTTACAATGCCAACAACGAGCAGGTGTGGTACAAGGAGTCCAGATTGGAATCGTCGGACAACATAATAAGCAATAATGCGTTTAATCCGTATTATATTGAGCGGGAAATTAAAAGATTGAATAAATATTAATATTTTTTAGTTTTATTTTATGCGAACAATTATTCAAAAATTTTTGGCAGCCAGTCTTATAGTAGTTGGTGCTTTTGCTACCTCTTGCAAACCGGAGGTAATCGATCCGGTTGATCCTGTTAATGCTGTTGCTGAAATTACAGTGTCGGCTTTTGATACTGACAGCGGTAAGGATGTCTCTGCAGATCCTGCACTGAAGATTACTGCTTCAAGTTCTGCCGGTTCTTCGATTTCTGTCAGTGGTAATGTTATTAAGCTTGTGGGTTCACCTGCTATCAATCAGCAGACAGTTTCCATCAATGCCCAGTTTAATGGCAAGACGGCATCTACATCAGTTTCTGTCAGTGCTTTGGGCGAAGGAGGACAGGCAGCTTATAGTGCCAATGTGGTTTTTGAGGGTACTCAACCACAAAAAGAGGCAAAAGCTATCGTTCAGGTGAGCGTTTGGGACAATGAAAGCAAGTCTGACGTAACCGCTCAGTCATCTTTCACTCCTATCGGAGTTCCTGATACATATTCTTGCAAGGAGGGCGACGACAAGGGTACTTTCGTGATTATCGGTGTCGGCGGTATTTCTGCTTTCCAGTTTACTGTCAAAGCTGCTTTTGGTGATGCTGTAGGCGAAACGGAAGTCATCAATATCGACAATATTGCTGCAGGAGCCGAAACGACATATAAGGCTTCAATTTCTCTTGGTACATCTCATGAAGACGAGGATAAGCCGGCAGTAGCTAAAATCGTTGTTTCTGCCTTTGATAAAAAGCTTGATGCAAATGTAACTGAAGAAACAGAGTTTGAGGCAATGCTGGATGCAGGGTCTGATGCTACATTGAAGCTTGATGGTAATATTGTTATCATCACAGCAGGCGAAAGCCTCAATATTGCAGCTCAGGATGTTACCATTTCTGCGAAGTATGGCGAACAAAGTGATACAACGATTGTAGAGCTTTCTGCAATCGAAAAAAATGCTACTCAAACATTCCACTGCGAATTTATTTTCAACAGCGATTCAGAGTATTCTTATTCATTGGCAGAGGTGGGCACCCTGCCGGGTACACCTGTATTGGGACAATTGACACAGGCTGCGCATAATCAACATATTTATACTCACAGTTACAGCCACAGTGGATTTGAAATTACAAATTGGCTGTATAATGAAAGTGAGTTTATCCTGACTGCTGAGTTTACCTGGAAAAAGGCTTCCGGTGTTTTGGATATCGTTAAGAAATATGCTGAAAACAGCACTGATAAAGATAAAGCTAAAGTTGATGAGTATTCTTCGACATTCAAAAAGACATATACTGAGACACCTGCAACTTTGAAAGCGAATATATCGGCATTTGCAAAATATACCGCTTTCTCAATCAGGACTCCTTATACCACGACATATAACGTCCTACGTACAGAGGGAACAGACTCAACCGTAGTCGGTACAATCGAAGTAAAAGGCGTGTATTCCTCGGCTCAGTATCTTGAAACAGCTATCCCTGGCCACGAAGAACATTATGAGCATGGACATGGACATGGACATGGACACGGACACGGTAGTGACAATGCCGGAGGTGGTATAATCGATTTCGACTAAAAGTGTTTCAATGCTAGCAAATTAGATCCTATGGGATTAAAAAACTAACAAACGCAAAATACGAGTGCGACTGACACAAAATAATGTCAGTCGCATGTTTTTTAATAAATGATATTCTCCCAATTCGTTAGACAATATTAATTTTTTCGGTCTGCCGGGCCTCCGCTTCTTCTCCTGTTCCGGTTTTGGCAGCTGTCCCGATTTCTGTAACATCATTTGGTTGGCGGGGCTGATCCTGGGGAGCTGCAAGCCGTCAGGACGGTCAAAATGACGAATGCCCGGAAAATGATGTAACTCTTCATAATTCTTATCTACAAAAATATTTGAACTTTTCTGTTATGTGAAGGCGTGCCGCTGCAAGGGCAATCAATATGTGTTTCATATTATTGTGGACAAAAATACAAAATATGGAGCAAAGTTCGTTAATTTTGCATTATGGGGAATAAGCATATTATCCGAAGGCCTGTCTGTGAAGGATGAAGTTTGTTTTATACTATGAATTTCCTGACAAACATAACCACTGATCCATATTTCAATATGGCCCTCGATGAGTGGTGCCTTGAGAATCTTCCGCTTGATGAGGATGTGTTCTACCTTTGGCGCAACCGTCCTTCCGTGATTATCGGCTTGAATCAGAATGCATATTCTGAAGTCAACATCCCATATCTGGAGTCCAAGGGGATACTGCTGGCCCGACGCGTGACAGGAGGAGGAGCGGTTTATCACGATTTGCAGAATATCAATTATACCGTTATCAGGAAGTTGCGGGGAGCTGTCAACGGGAGGGATGCTGTGGCGCAGGTTGCGGATGCATTGAAACAAACGGGCATACAAGCTCAGGTCAGCGGGAGAAATGATATTACGGTTGGCGGACGTAAAGTTTCGGGTTTTGCCCGCCGGGTGTGGAAGAATCGTGAAATCATTCACGGAACTTTGATGTATGATGTTGACATTGAGACTTTGACAGAGGCTCTCAATGTCTCTGGTTCCAAATTGGAAGCCAAAGGTATAGCTTCGGTCCGTTCCAGAGTTATGAATCTGAAATCCATTCCCGGAGTTCCTCCGACTATAGAAGAGTTTTCTGAAAATCTGCGCTGTATTCTTGCACAAGGCGGGAATGAAATCAAGCTGTCAGATGAAAATATTCAGACCGTCCGAAGAATAGCCGCAGAAAAATTCGCCACTTGGGAGTGGATATTCGGAAAGTCCCACGAAGCTGATATCATCCGAAATGGAAGACTGGCTTGTGGGACTGTCGAAGTTTCCGCCAATTTGGACAGGGGAATTATCAGAGAACTGCGCTTCAACGGGGACTTCCTCGGGGCCTTGCCTGCTGACCAATTTGCCGCAAAACTCGTTGGTTTGAGATTTGACCGGGATACCCTTATGAACACAATTCAAGAAATCAACCCTGCTTTGTATTTTGACAATATCTCCTCTGTGGAGCTTGTGGAACTGATTCTGGGCAGACGGTGATCAGCCCATATCGGTTGGCTGCTGTTCAATCCGTACCTTGCTTGATTTTATTCGGGTTTAGAAATTGAACGGGTCGAAAGCCTTTCCTCCAGCCATTATTTCTTGCTTCTGCTCATCGAATGTCACCTTCGAGCCTGTACGGTATGCGGCATTGCTCATCATTGTCGCGATGGAATGGTTGTAGCCGGCCTGCACGGGAGCATTGGTCTCTTTCCTGCTTCGGACGCATTCCATCCAATTGCGCATATGAAGACTAGTCATAGGGTCTCCTCCCATATCTGCTGCGGTATCGACAGTTACATCCGGAAGTTTGAAGGTCTTCAAAAGATTGGCTTCCATTCCCATTGCTTTGGCATCATTCAGATGGAGGCCACCTTCTGAGGTGATTTCGTTTGTGTCGAGATTGAGACATCCTCCGTTGGAGTAGTAAAGCTCCTTGGTCCCGCCTGCTCCGTTTGTGAACCTTGAGGTGTAGAGAACCTGGAATCCCTTGTCTGCGACCTTGCAAGGAGCATAATCCATCACGGCTGTGAGAGTGTCGCAATTGCGGCGGCCGTCATCCCAGCAATAGATTCCACCGTTCGCGGCCACACTTGTCGGGTGACTGAGACCTGTGAACCAGTGGACTGTATCTATCTGGTGAGACATCCATTGTCCGGGTATACCTGAGGAATATGGCCAGAACAGTCTGTACTCCAAATATTTTCGAGGATCCCACGGCTCATATGGACGGTTGCAGAGGAAACGCTTCCAGTCGGTATCCTTCTCGAAGCATTCGGCAACTAGTGACGGGCGGCGCCAACGTCCCGGTTGATTGACATTCCAGCACATCTCAACCATTTTTATTGGACCGAATTTACCGGACCGGATATAGTCGTATGCTGCTTGATAATTAGGTGCGGATCGTCTTTGAGAACCGATTTGGATGACTCTGTTTGACTGTTTTGCAATCTTGAGAGCGGTGCGTGCGTCTTCCATCGTCTCTGCGAAAGGTTTCTCGCAATAAGCGTCGCAACCTGCCTGCACAGCTTCGACAAGATGCATGGCGTGCTGGAAATCAGCGGTAGAGATGATGACGGCATCGACCATCTTGGACTCATAGAGAGCCTCATTGTTGACGAATGTCTTGACCTTGATGCCGTATTTCTCCTTGAAGAAGACTTCAGCCTCTTCGCGGCGCCGTTTCCAGATGTCGGATACGGCAACGATTTCAAAGCCGAGCTCTTTAGCGTGATTCATAAATGCCGGAATCAATGAGCCTCGATATACCCGAGTCCGTTTGCCTTCGCAAGTGAATCTTTGCCTACGCCTCCGCACAGGCCGATATGGTCAGCGAGCTCGAATGTGTATTTTTCCCCGCAGGATGAGAAACAGAGAATCGGAAGAAATAACAAAATAGTCAGTTTCTTCATAATGATTTGTTTTTAAGTCGGTCCCATACAGCAATCAACGGTATCAGGACAAAGAGATACAGTGCCTCGATAATCAGGAAAGTCGCCATCGGGGACAGATTGGAATAATGAATGACGGTCATATAGAACAGGCCGTGACTTATCAACAAAAGGAGGGAATTCTTGCCCAGATAGCTGAGAGGGCGGAATCGGATACATCCGCACTTGTCCGTCAGCTTGATGATATATTTGCAGAGATTGTTGAAGAAGACTATTCCGCAATAGCAGAATACCGGCCAGAGATAATAGTTGCCCGCAAGATGGATGTTCCTGTGCAATCCCACTACAGGTGTATCACCTATCAAGAAAATAAGATAAGCGGCGGCACATATCGCGAGAAGCCATTTCTTTGATTCATATTTGTTGAGCCAGTATCCCGTCATAAAGAAAGCAAGCCCCATCGGGATGTTGGAGAGGTAATACGGAATGCGCGGGTTGTTCAGAATATGAAAGACGGATGCAATGCCGAATCCCAAGATGACAGGTATCAGCGGGTGAATCTTCCACTTGAGAATCCAGGTTGAAATGAATCTCACGACGAACAGTGACAACAGGAACCACAGAGGAACATCAATCGGAATATACCCATAGATATAGAATGTATCCAGAGGCTTGAGCAAGCAATGCTCAAGGTCGAAAGTCCCGTCGATGGCCATCATCGTCAGGTGCAGGGCATATCCGACAGCAGTCCATTTCAAGAATGGAATCAGTAGCCTGCGGGCATCCTTGCGGATACCTTCCATTCCTCTGCCGTCTCTGAAGAATGCTCCCGATTTGTAGAAGAACCATCCCATCGAGAAGGTCAGATAGGGAATGGCGACACGCGCGTCAAGCTCTCCGAAGACTTTTGCATTGTTTACGGCATGAAAGGTCATCACCCACAGCATCAAAATTCCGGCTGCGAGGTCAAGATATCCTATTCTTGCGGAGCTGGTTGGTTTCTCGTTCATTATGTGGTTATCAGTGTGGTTGTTATACTGTTATTTGAGCGCAAAAATCGTTTCCCTTATGATTTCAGATACGGTAGGGTGGGGAAACACCACCTCTTTAAGCTGTTCCACCGTCATTTTTTGCTCTATGGCGATGCAGGCGCTGTGTATGATTTCCGAGCAGGGATTTCCGAGCATATGTACTCCAAGCACTTCGTGGCTTGTCTTGTCAGCTATTATCTTGCAGATGCCTTCCCCTCCTTCATTCTCGGCTACAAACCTTCCCGAATATGCCATGGGGAGTTTGACCGCAATGAAATCAAGACCTTCCGCCAGAGCTTCCGCTTCGGTGATACCGACTCCGGCAACTTCAGGATTGGTATATACGATACCGGGGATGGCATTGTAGCGCATCGTGCACTTTTTCCCGAGAATATTGCCTACTGCTACTTCAGCCTCTCGGGAGGCTGTGTGGGCGAGCATCGAAAATCCTGTCACATCTCCAGCCGCATATACATTCGCAACATTTGTTCGCATACCCCCGTCCACCTTGATGCCTTTCCCGGTCTCGATACCGAGATTCTCAAGCCCAAAGCCCCTGATGTTGGCTCTGCGCCCGACGCTGACGAGAATCTTATCCCCTGACACTCTGGAGAGCTGCCCGTCGGAATCTTCATATACAACGGTATTACCCTCGATTGCAACTACCTTGCATCTCAGATGAAAGTCGATACCTCTCTTGGCGTATATAGCCTGAAGCATATCGCTTATCTCATTGTCTAGCTGCCCCAGTATCTTGGGTGACATCTCAATTACGGTCACTTTTGTGCCAAGAGCGTTGAAGAATGCCGCGAATTCCATTCCAATTACGCCTCCGCCTATGACCACTATCTGCCCGGGGAGTTCTGTCAGGGCAAGAATTTCCCGGTTGGTCACGATGACATCCCCTGCTTCCACCAGCCCCGGGACAGGTGGAACGGCGGCCTCCGAACCTGTGCAGATCAGAAGATTTCTTGCAGAATATTCATTTTCTCCTGCAGAAATGGAGATACCTTCTGTCGAACTTCCGTTGATGAACGCTTCGGCTTTGATGACTTCCACCTGTGAGGTTTTCATCTTGAGCCTGACTCCACCCACCAGTTTGCGGACTACTTTTTTCTTCCGTTCCAGTATTTTGCTGTAGTCGAAAGACGCATCATTAATATTGATGCCGTATCTCTCGGAGTGCAGCGCATAATTATATAATTTGGCACTGTACAGAAGGGTCTTGGTAGGAATACACCCCTCGTTGAGGCAGACTCCTCCGAGCTCCTTTCTCTCAAACAGGACCACCTTCAGACCGGCCGCTCCTGCACGCTCTGCGGCTACATATCCTCCGGGACCTCCACCGATTATCGCTAAATCATACATAATCCGAAGCGTGATGTTAGATGAGTTGAGGCAAGAATGTGCTGAAAATCAGGACTATCAGGCCAACAATCAGTACTGTGACAGTCTTGCGGTCCACACCTTTCCATTCTTTGAGGATAATGCCCCAAACGTTGCTGAAAGTGACGTTCAGCGCCATAAGTATGCACCAGCTGAATGTGATGAGGACAGGGAATCCCGTCAGGAATCCCTTGCCGAGACTGAGACCGAAGAACTGGCTGTACCACAACAGACCGGCGATTGCACAGAACACAAGATTGTTACCCCACAGAGAACCTTTCTTGTAGTCGCTGAAAGTCTTGTTCCTGCAGTTCTGGAACAGGCAATATGCCGCATTTGTGAGAAATCCTCCGATGGTGACGAGCAATGTGGCCGGAAGAGTGCTGAAGATATCCTTTGACTCCGACCAATGCAGCGGCGCTCCGAAACTGAGGCCGATGTTGAAGCAGGCACTCATAAATCCGGCGAGGAGAGCCACGAGTATTCCTTTCCCGAAATTGAAATCCTTGACGGCTTTCTTTTTCTCTTCCTCAGGCAGAACAGCCGCTTTCATCCCTCCGGCGACTCCTATGATGGCTATACCCAGAAGCATCACGACCACACCAATAATCACGGACGATGTGAGACTTGCCGCATTTCCTGTGAAAATCGGACCGAGGATGGCCCCGAGGGCTGAGCAGGTACCTAAAGCTATGGATTGCCCGAGAGCAACACCAAGATAGCGCATAGACAGTCCGAAGGTCAGGCCGCCTACGCCCCAGAGCACTCCGAAGAGTATAGTCAGGAGTGACTCCTTGGGGAAGGCGCTGTAGATTTCAAGAAGGCTGTGTCCGGAAGGAACGGCGAGCAATGCTCCGAGAATCGGAAACACCAGCCAGGCAAAGATACCCTGAATGAGCCAGTAACTCTCCCAACTCCAACTCTTTATCTTGTTGATAGGAACATAACTGCTGGATTGGCAGAAGGCTCCTATTGCAATTATTAGCAATCCTGTGACAATCTGCATATGGCCATATTATCTTTTGAGTGTTACTTCTTTCTCGTATTTCTCGATTTCTGTTATGAATGCATCTCCTACAGGGACATTGTTGCGCTCGCAGAATTCATCATATACTGCGTTCCAAGGCAGACATTTGCTTTCCTCAAGCAATGCGAGCTCCTGGAAGCCCTTGCCTTCGAGTTCATATTTGCGCAGAATCGTGAGCGGCTCGAGGAGCGCGCGGAGCATACATTTCTGAGCTGCCCGGGAACCGATGACATAGGCACCGATGCGGTTGATTGCCCCGTCGAAATAATCCAGGCCGTAGTGGACTCTGTCGAGAGCGCCGGCACGCGCAATCTCGCTGAAAAGCTCTTGAGTCGGATCATCCATAATAGTGACGTGGTCTGAATCCCAACGTACAGGACGTGATACGTGAAGCATCAGCTCGGGAACAAATTGGAGGAGAGCTGAAACCTTGTCTGCAGGACTCTCCGTAGGATGATAATGTCCGGTGTCGATAGTCGGCATTTTCCCGTTCTTTGCGGCATAAGCCGTGTAAAAGTCGTGGGAGCCTACGGTGAAACTCTCAAGGCCGATGCCGAATACTTTGCCTTCGATGCTTTCCTTGACATTGTCATATTTGTCAGCAAAAATCTGATCGAGAGAATCCTTCAATAGCTCTCTGTACATAAAATGATTGACACTCTGGTCTTTACATCCATCATGCACCCAAATGTTGAGAATACACGGGTCATTCTGCGCGAGACCTATCCGGTCGGCGATGATGCGGCAGCGCTTGGTGTGCTCAATCCAGAAATCGCGGATACCCTTGTCCGGATTGGCAAGAGAAAGGTTGCCGCTCTTGGGGTGAGAAAATGAAGTGCTGTTGAAGTCGAGCTTGGTATCATTCTCGGCACCCCAGTCGATCCAATCCTGAAAATGCTCCGGACCCACTTGGTCCCTGTCTACGAATTTTCCCTTGAAATCTCCGTATATCTCGTGAAGATTAAGCCTGTGTGTCCCGGGGATTAGACTCTTAGCCTTAAGAATGTCAGAACGGAGTTCTTCGATGTTGCGCGCTTTTCCGGGATAATTACCTGTTGCCTGAATGCCTCCTGTGAGGTCGCCTGCACTTTCGAATCCCGCGACGTCATCTGCCTGCCAGCAGTGCATGCTGAGATGGAAATCCTGCATTTGCGCAAGAACTTTTTCTGTGTCGATATCATATGCGGCATACCGCTCCCTGGCGATTTCATACGCCTTTTTTACTGTGTCTGTCATTTCTTTACAGGAATATAAGTTTTTGTTTCAATATAAGATGCAATTTGTTTTCTTGTCAGTTTGGCTTGAATCATAATATTGCCGAGCGCTGTCCCTTCGGAAGGGCCTGCCACCACCCTGACATTACAGGCATCCGCGGTCATCTGATTGAGAAGACCGTTCCGGGAACCGCCTCCGATGATGTGGAGAGTGTCTATGGTGAATGGGGCGATTTCCTTCAGCTTGGCAAAAGTGTCAGCGTATTTTGCCGCGAGGGAGTCATAAATGAGCCTGATGCAGGCGGCATCATCTGCCGGGGCATCCCATCCGCGGCTACTGCAATAATCACAGATAGCCTCAGGCATATCTGTCGGCGATGCGAACATAATGTCGTCAGGGTCAATGAGGTGTGCGCTTGGCTTGCATTCACTTGCCATCCTTGCCACATCATCGTAGGAATAATTTTTGTCTTCGCCTCTCCATTTCGCAAGACATTGCTCAAGCAACCACATCCCCGTGATGTTCTTGAGCAGCCTTGTCGTACCGTTCACACCGCCCTCGTTGGTGAAATTCAGTTCGAACATCTTGTCATTGATCATCGGGTCGCGTGTCTCTATGCCCATCAATGACCATGTCCCGCTGCTCAGATAGGCGAAATGCTCATCCATAGCCGGAACTGCCGCCACTGCGGATGCCGTATCGTGTCCGGCAACCGCGATGACGGACACACGGCCGAGACCTGTACGATTCGCCACTTCTTCAGTGAGTTTCCCAATCTTGTATCCGGGGAATACAATCTTCCCGAAGCGCTTCTTCTTTGTCTTGCATACACGCAGTATATCTTTGTCAAGTTTTTTCTTTCTCGGGTCCATAAGCGCGGATGTGCTCAGAATCGTGTATTCGCAAACGGCATTGCCTGTCAGCATATAACTCAAGGCATCCGGCATAAACAATATCTTAGAGGCATTATCCAGAGCGCTGCATTTCTCCCTGTTCTGCATATACAGCTGGAATACGGAATTGAAATTCATTATCTGGATACCAGTACGGCCATACAACTCCTTTGATGACATTTTGCGGAAGAACAAATCCTGAACACCGTTAGTGTATGGGTCGCGGTAAGCTCTTGGAAGGGAAAGCGGCATCCCGTCTTTTCCGAAGCAGACGAAATCCACACCCCAGGTGTCTATCCCGATGGATTCCAGTTCCACACCTGTGGATGCTATCTTCCTCAATCCGATGATAATATCTTCATACAGAGCGTAAATATTCCAATAATACTTCTTCCCTATATTGACAATGGGGGTGGAGAAACGGTGAATAGTGGTCATCTCCAGTGTGGAGTCTCCCACAGATCCCAGTATGACTCTTCCGCTCGTTGCACCCAGATCAACGGCCGCATAGTACCTGATGCCATTATTTTTGCCCATAAATTTTTCTTTAGTATGTCAATATTTAATTTTGTATCATTCAATAACAAGCCCATCGTAGGCGGGATGCACTCCGTCCGGCAACTCCGCCTCGAGCTCTGAATGCTTCGGCAAAAGATGGGACAAATGAGTGATGTATGAATCTGCGGCTCCGACTTTTCTGAAGAAATCAAGGACTTCGTCAAGCGAGAAATGTGAAAAGTGCGAAGTCTTCTTGACGCAGTTCAAGGTCACGGCTTTCAATCCTTTCAACTTCTCTATCTCCATCTCATCGATATGATTCATATCGGTGAGATATGCAATATCTCCGAATCTGTACCCAAGCACTGAAAGGTCTTTGTTCTTGTGATGCCAGCCTTGGATCGGAACTATTTCCACCGGCGGGATGGTCTGTCTTGAATTTGTTTTGACGCAGTGGTATCCTATGCCGGATTCCCAGACCAGTTTGTCCTCGGTTTCATTGGAGTGGACCTCGAAATTGTGACTGCCGTCTATCAGGTGGATGCGCCATTCCGGAGCTCCGGGGTATCTTGGCTCTGCAAAGGCGTAGCTGTATTCTTTTTTCAGAGAATCACGGACGTACGATTCGCAATAAATATTGACCGGATGAGACTCGAGAAGATTGAAAGACCTGGTGTCGTCTATGCCTCCTGTGTGATCTTTGTGATTGTGTGTCAATAGAATGGCATCAAGATGAGAGATGTCGGCCCTGAGCATCTGTGTCCTGAAATCAGGTCCGGCATCGACAAGGATGGTCAATCCGCCGTATTCCACAAGTGCGGAAGATCTCAACCTCTTGTCCCTGCTGTCATCGGACCGGCAAACATCGCAACGGCATCCTATCATCGGGATTCCCTGTGATGTTCCTGTTCCTAAAAATGTCAATCTCGCTCCTTTCATCATTGTGTGTTACTGAACGGTTAATCGGTCTTGCCTGCCCAAAGTCAGCTGGAAACTTATGCCAGAAGCAAGAATACACACGGTCTTTTACCTATTGTGATGTTCATTTTCCTCCATTCGCTTACCGTATGGGTGCAGATGTATTCATCAGGCATCGTGATGTTGGCCGCTATACATATTTCAGTTTTCGAAGAACAGTTTTGCAGCAAGTCCCCGAAGATGGCGTCGTTTCGATAAGGTGTCTCGATAAAAATCTGAGTCTGCCTGTTCGAAGCGGACTGCTTCTCAATTGCCCTTATCGCCGCTTTCCTCTCATCAGTCTTGGCAGGAAGATAGCCGCAGAAGGCGAAACTCTGACCATTGAGCCCGGAGGCCATCAATGCAAGCATCAACGAAGACGGTCCTGTCAAAGGTACAACTTTTATTTGTTTTTTGTGGCAGAGAGATACCAGAATCGCTCCCGGGTCTGCTACCGCCGGGAGTCCGGCTTCCGTGATGAGTCCCACATCTCCTTTGCAGAAGAGCTCTGCCATAGCTTCCACTTCATCCACACCGGTATGTTCGTTGAGCAGGTGGAATTCCAATTGGTCGATATGCCCTTTGAGACCGGCTCTGGACAGGTACCTTCTCGCTGTTCTGAACTCTTCTACGATGTAAATCCGAATGTTGCGTATCTTGTCCAAAACATAGGCCGGGATGACTTCGGCCGGATCATTTTCGCCCAAAGGTGAAGGAATCAGATATAATGTACCTTTTTCTTCCATTTCTACTCAATTATTATTTTTCTTTTTTCTTTCGTTGTCACTGCATTCTCTCTCTTGCGAGTGAACAATTTAGTCCATAATTCCTTGAATGAGTTGAACTCTCTCTGATATGCTATACCGATACCGTTTCTTTGCAGATTGTCAAGATAGTTGGTGTATTCGTCCGCTGAATGGGAGAAGAGACTCATTCTGACGGCTCCCGCACGGTCGAGCTTGATCTCTATGTCGAGGTCTCCCACTACATTGTTTGAGGACTGGTGTTTGTGCTGCCTGTTCCCGATTGCGCCGTTCACCAGCACGCGATTGTTGAACAGCTGAGTGGAAATGGCTACATCAAAGATGTTTGTTCCTCCGTCGATATTCTGATACGACAGACCTAGGTCCACCGGGATTTCAAGCTTTTCAAGCACGTTGTTGAGCTGGTTCGCCAGAATATTCGAAACGTTGGAGAAAATCATATTTGAGGAGTTGTTGAAAATACCGGATTGCTCATCCGGAATGAAATTGTTGGTCACCAGAAGGGAAATGAACTGTTTCTGGAGCTTGTCTTCTGTATTGAGAGCGGTCTCAACCCTCGATTTGATGGTAGGGTCGAGGTCCCGGATGTTGATGGAAAATTTGAATTGCGGGTCTTTGAGCTTGTCATATACCCGGATGCCGCAATCAACAGTCCTTCGCGTGGATACGGAAGTCGAATCTGCAATCAGGCTGGAGAGCGAAGCCTTGGTGGAATATAATGCTGTTATGTCAAGGTCGCTGTCCTGAATGTCACCGTTGAATTTGATTGAGCTGCCGTCCTGAATGCTGAAATCCTTCTCCGCAATGTCCATTGCGTTGATGTGGACATTGCCGCTGCGGAGATTGTAATCTCCGTTGATGTTGAAAACATTTCTTGACGGGCGGACATCGAGCCTGATGTTTCCCGTTCCACGTCCGCTCAAGGTATTGCCTGTTTCCTTATCTATTTCCAGCAATGTCTCTACGTCATTTGTCACATTGACGTTGAGTTTCACTCCGAGGTCGTACTCCTTTTTTTGTCTCGTATTCAGAGTTTCCATCATCTGGATATAAGGGTCAATCCAGACGTATTTGTAGGCTTCCTTGAATGTCAGGATTTTGGATGTACCGGTGGACTTGCCTTTCCCTCCCATCGGAATGTGGAGCCTCCCCGGATTTGCGGTGGTCACATCAATATTGAGGGAGACTGCATCCAAAGGCCCGGTGAAGCTGATGCGGCCGTTCGCAGTAAGGTCACCGTAGAAGGTGCTGTTGTCCTCTTGCGTGGTATTCAGAACTTTCAGAATAGAGGCGTCAATCCCAGCATCAAGAGATATTTTTTTGAAATCGTTGAACAGGATGCCTCCGTTTAGAATGCCGCTGCCCTCGTTTTCATCTTTTAGAGAGATGTCGTCGAAGTGGATACCGTTGTTGTCTATATTGAATGAACCGTTGAGCACATAAGGGACGTTTGTATATTGGACCTTGATACGTGTGTCTTTTAGATTCAAATTATTACCGCTGACAATAAGACTGTCTGTCCTGCCTTTGACATCGAGGCCTCCGCTCAATCTGCCGTCAAGACTGCTCAGGATGCCGCGAGACAGAGGCTCGATATAGCCCAGATTGAAATCCGAAAAAGTGGATGAGGCATTTACCGTATGCGTCCCCGGACTGTATCTTCCAAATACGTGGATGTTGTTGTCGGACTCGAATAGATTGGATATCGCAAATTCCATCATATCCGAAGCCTTGTCCCAACTTCCTCCGATTTTCAACTGCCCGGCCGGTCTTCCTGCTATGAAGGTGGAGTCGCTCGAAAAATTGACAAGCAGACTGTGGTTGCTTTCTTCGGCACTGAGCAGCATAACTTTACCGGTGGCTTTACCTTTAATGCCCATCTCCGGAGCGAATATCTGCCCCAGTGTGCCGAGATTGAGCTTGCTGATATTCATCAATAGTGTATCCTGTTTGTTTGATGATGCCCTTCCATTGACAAACACCTCCTGCTCATCCGACCATATTCGGAGTGAGTCGACTTGCAGGGATTCTCCTTTCTCCCAGACAAAGTCTGACGGGTCGATTCTCCAGGCGATATCCTCGTAGTACAAGTTTGAGGCTAGATTTTCAGCGTTGAGGGTCAATGCTCCCGATGCATCTCTGGAGAACTCTCCGGTGGCCAGCAGTTCCCCCTTGGTTTGCGAGTCCTTACTGTTGTCGAATTCGAATCCGGCTCCTATGTGATTGTTATCAGCAAACAGAATCAAAGAGTTGTTGGCAAGAGTTACGCCCGAAACCATTATTTCATCTCCTGCCAGTTTGCCGTTGAGGCTGCCGTCAGCATTGTCGAATTGCAGGTTGACACCTTTGATGTATTGCTTGTTGTAGGCCAGCCGTGAAGATGCCAATTCTCCCTTCAGAGCTCCGTCGATACCTATGCCCAGTGAAACTGAAGTGCTGTCCGCGATATATAGTCCGGGAATAAGGAAAGACAGGACATCTCTGGAATCGTGAAAATTCACTTTCAGCTCGCAATTGCTCCTGCCCCATTTGTCTGATGCCTCTCCGAACAGTGAGGGAAGCTCTTTTCCAAGAGCTACTTCTCTAATCGCTTCCGGTATCAGACCTATCGATTTTGAGCCGACATAACTGGCATCGGCAAAGGTGGAGTTGAAGTTGAGGCGGTATATATTGTCATTCGAGTGAGACCCTATGGAGATGCTTCCGATATTGTGCTTGCCTGCGGCATTCTCCAGAATAAGGGAGTTGATATCGATGTTCCCCAGCAAGTCCGCTTCGTCGATACGCATATAGTCCGCATCAAGTGTGAAGGATGCCTTGGAAATACCTCTCTTGTCCAGGTTGATTGCGTTCAGATTTGCATATCCCAGATTGAAATAGAACTTGTAGATGGCGTTTTTCTTGTTCTTCGAGAGGTTGAACAGTCCCTGAAATATGAAGTTGAGGTTGGGGTCTCCGCAGATAATTCGACCATCGAATGCATTGTCTGAGAATGTGCCTGCCGCATTTACCCCTGTGTAGTCATAGTCGTGGATATTCAATCTTTCCGCTTTGAGAGAATCAACCGTGACAGACGTGTTCCCTTTCTGAAGGGAAGCTCGAATACTTGTCTTGACCGTACATTCCTTGATGAAGTCTTCGTCCAAGAAAGCGCCAAGTACAAGGTCCCGTGTGCTTAAGTTGCCGTTAATCACAAGCGGGGAAGTCTTGAGCTTCATAATGTTGCTGACAATTCCGCTGACGGAGGCCGAGCCGATATCGGAGGTGGCTTCCAGATTGAGCGACAGCTTTTCGGCAGGCCCTTCCGCTTTTCCCCTGAGATGGAAAACGTGACCTTTGTACGGGTAAGACAATTCGGAAATGTCGGCTTTGATGGAACCCTGCCTGAGTTCTCTGACGTTTTTTATTCCGACTGCCAAGTTACCCTTGATGTCTGATGTCCTCTTGTCAATCCCGGACAGGGAATTGAAAACGAATGTCGATATGGTGAGGTCGTCCACAGGACCGTGCATCGATGCGTCCTCGATATTGAGAGAAATGTCTGTATCTGAAATACCGTATGCGAAGAAATGCAGGGTGCGGAAATCCAGATGACTTTGGCCGACCAGACCTTCCATACTTATATCCGAACAATAATACTTGAAGGATTTGCCTCCGTTGTAGTGCATAGCATAGAGAGGTACATTCAGATCGCTCCACATATCTGTCAGTCTGATGTTTTCAATCCTGGTCTCCATAGGAGTCACAAGGACATCGGCTGAAATCCTCTCCGCGCAGTAGCCGCTTTTTTCCGATAGAGAGACTCTGTCGGCGATGGCTGTGACGTTTTTGCCGACGACCTTGATATTTCTCGCACGGACATCTGCCGTTACATCCATATCTGTCCAGTCTATCACATCCCGATGTGTCTTCACTTTCGTGTCTTTGACGGAGAGCATCCTGAATCTGAGGCCGTTCGCTTCCAATTTGTGCACACTGATTTTCTTTGAACTTTTCCGACTTGTCTCCTTTGGCGAAGAATTAGTGAAACACCTCTTCGCGTTGGTCATTTCAGGACCTTCGTCAACGAGGCAGAAATAAGCGTTGTCAAGTCGAATGCGTCTGAATGTCAGATTGTCAGGATTGACGAGACTGCCCAAAGAACAATAGGCCACGAGCTTTCTGATATGAGCGACGGTATCCTGCGCTTCAAATTTGCTACATTCGAGCGGAGTGTCGTCGATGATAGTAAGTCCTGAGACCAGCACCCTGTTGAAAGGTCTGATGCGGATACTCTCCAAACTGATCTCGCAGCCAAGCCCGATTTGGATTTTCCGGATAAACTTGTCTGCAAGCTTGGTCTGAATACCGGGTAATTGTATCAAAACAACCAGCCCTATGAGGAGTATTCCCACCCCACATAGGATTTTGCCGGTAATATGTGCAGCTTTATTGATTTTGCGAGTCTTTTTGTAACTCACAAATCTAACAAAAATATCCTATTTTTCAACCGGGACAATGCCCAAATCTTCAAGCAATGCGCGAGTCTGAGGGTCGTGCCCGCGGAAATTCCGATAGAGGACAGACTCGTCGTCATAGCTGCCTTTGCTCAGAATTTCCTTACGGAAAGAATCAGCGGTGTTTTTGTCGAAAATGCCGTTTTCTCTGAAGAGGGAGAATGCGTCTGCGGCGAGGACTTCCGCCCATTTGTAGGAATAATATCCGGCAGCATATCCGCCAGTGAAGATATGGCTGAATGCAGTACTAGTACAGGTCTGGGGCACCGGAGGCAGTACATCCGCAGGTGTGACGGCTTTCTTCTCAAAGGTCCGAGTGTCTTCCGGTGTCATTTCGGCAAGCGTATGCCAGGCCATATCCAGATAGCCGAAGGACAGCTGTCTGGCCTGAGCGTAGGCGGCGTGATAGTTCTTCGCTTCAACGATGCGCTCAATCAATTCATCCGGGATGATTTCTCCTGTTTCATAATGTTTTGCGAATGTTTTGAGATAGGCGGGCTCATATCCCCAGTTTTCCATTATCTGTGATGGAAGTTCGACGAAATCGTGGTTCACGTTGGTGCCGGTAATCGACGGATAGCGTCCTTGGGCCAGGATGCCGTGGAGCGAGTGGCCGAACTCGTGGAGGAAAGTCGTGAGCTCATCGTGAGTGAGGAGCGCGGGCGCATTCTGAGTAGGCTTGCTGAAATTGCAAACGAGACTGATGAATGGCCGCCTTTCTTCTCCGTTCAGAATGCTTTGCTCCCTGAATGCCGTCATCCAGGCTCCGGCTCTTTTGCTTTCTCGTGGGAAGAAATCACAGTAGAAGAGAGCCAGATGGCTTCCGTCAGCATCGTGGACATCATAGACCTTCACATCTTTGTGATATCCCGGGATGTCGGGTCTGTGCTCGAATGTGATTCCGTACAGAGTAGTAGCGAGTCCGAAGACGGCGTCGATACAATTTTCAAGGCGGAAGTAAGGCTTGAGAACCTCATCGCTCAGTGAGTATTTTGCGGCTCTGTATTTTTCTGACCAGTAACTGAAATCCCAGGCCTCTATCCGATCTTCTGCGAATCCGTTTTCCCTGGCGAAGGCATACAGGTCTTCCAATTCCTTTCCGGCCGCCGGAAGGGTCGGCACAAGCAATTCTTCAAGGAAGCTCTTGACTTTTTCTACGCTGCCGGCCATTCTGTCTTCAAGGACATAGTCGGCGTAGGTCTCGTAGCCGAGTATGTTTGCAATGCTGATGCGTTTTGCGGCTATTTGCTTGCAAATCTCGGTATTGTCGAATTCACCTTCGGCGGCTCTCTTGTTGTAGGCCATATAGATTTCTTTCCTGAGATCTCTTCGTGCACTGTATTTGATGAACGGCCCGTAGCTTGGCTGGCTCAGAGTAAATGTCCATCCGGTCTCGCCCCTTTCTTCGGCCGTGGCGGCTCCTATCTCCCGTACGAACTGCGGAAGCCCTTCGAGGTCCGCTTCATCAGTGATGTTGAGCTCGTAGGCATTCGTGGAAGCGAGCGAATTCTTGCCGAATGTGAGCTGAAGCAGTGATAATTCTTCCTGCAACTTGCTGAATATCTGTTTGTCGCTGTCATTGAGGCTGGCACCTCCGCGGACAAATCCTTTGTATGTTTTTTCAAGAATTCGCATCTGATCCTGCTCGAGACCGAGCCTGTCACGCTGCTCCCATACGGTCTTTACTCTGCCGAAGAGCTCCGGATTGAGCGAAATGTACATTGACAGATCATTCACCATAGGAGAGAGAATCTCTGCGATTTTCTGCATTTCGTCGTTGGTGTCGGCTTCCATAAGGTTGTAGAATATGGATGCCGTTTCGCTGAATTTTCTGCCGTTGAATTCCATAGCTTCTATGGTGTTGGAGAATGTCGGTGCATCGGGGTTGGCGACTATTGCATCAACTTCCGCTTTGGCTTCCTTGATGGCCTGCTCAAAGGCCGGCAGATAGTGCTCTGTCTTGATTTTGTCGAATTGTGGGGCTCCGTAGGGGAGTGTCGATTCCTGTAGCAGTGGATTTTCCATTTGACACGCGCAAATTGTGGTCAGGACTAAGCCTGAGAGTAATACCATTCTTTTCATAACGGGCAAATATATTACTTTTTTGCCATAATACCGGATTTTTGTGCTACCTTCGCTTTCCATTCATCAGGAATCTGTTTTGATATAGATTCCAAAAACAGATTCATATCTATGGCTGATATAATTTTGGGAATTGAATCGTCTTGCGATGACACTTCGGCGGCTGTCATCCGGGATGGATGGCTCTTGTCCAATGTGATAGCAAGTCAGGATGTCCACAAGAAATATGGTGGTGTCGTTCCTGAGCTGGCCTCCCGTGCCCACGAACTGAATATCGTTCCTGTCGTCAGCGAAGCTGTCTGCAGAGCCGGCCTGAAAGTGGACGACATTACTGCGATTGCATTCACCAGAGGTCCCGGACTCTTGGGCTCTCTTCTTGTCGGGACGTCTTTCGCCAAGGGTATGGCTCTTTCTCTTGATGTCCCTCTTGTGATGGTCAATCATCTTCAGGGGCATATACTTGCTGATTTTGTAAAGCAGGAGGGAGCGGAAAACCGTCATCCTGCCTTTCCATATCTGTGTCTCCTGGTCTCAGGCGGCAATTCCCAGATTGTCAAGGTGAACAATCCGCTCGATTTTGAAATCCTGGGACAGACGATAGACGATGCGGTGGGGGAGGCATTCGACAAATGTTCCAAAATGTTGGGCCTGGGTTATCCCGGGGGGCCGATAATCGACAAGTTGGCGAAGATGGGTGATCCCGACAGATTTCACTTCGCAAAGCCTCATATTCCCGGACTTGATTACAGCTTCAGCGGAATCAAGACATCGCTGTTGTATTTTGTCAGGGATGAGATGGCAAAAGATCCCGATTTTATGGAAAAAAACAAGGCCGACCTGTGCGCGTCATTCCAGAAAGCCCTGATAGATATTCTTATAGACAAATTGGTGAGGGCTTCCCAGATGACAGGAATCAAGGAGATAACCATAGGCGGCGGAGTCTCGGCCAACAGCGGCCTGAGGGAACGTATCACCAAGGAGGGGCTCAAACGTCATTGGAATACATATCTTCCCGAGTTCAAGTTTACCACTGACAATGCTGCTATGATTGCAATCGCCGGATATTTTCATTATCTCGCGGGCGAGCGTTGTCCCTTGGATATCGCACCGGTGTCCAGAATGGCTGATTTCTGATGAAAGAGTTTGAACTTTCTTTTCCTTTTGACAGGCGCATTACCTCAGGTGAAGTCGAGGAATATGCCTCCGCCCGGTTCGGCCCCGGGCGCTATGTGGTCAGCAAGAGATCTCTTGATGCCAGAGGCAGGCCCCAAATCAGGTATAAATTGGAAAAGTATGAGCCCGGGGAAGAGTACCGCCCATATCAGCTTCCTGAATACAGGGATGTTTCTTCTGCTGAGCCTGTTATTGTGGTGGGAGCCGGACCTGCAGGAATGTTTGCCTCATTGCGTCTTCTTATGCTTGGCTTCAGGCCTGTCATACTGGAGAGAGGCAAGGATGTCCACGCCCGCAAGGCTGATATGGCTTCTTTGTCCAGAACCGGGCTTGTCAATCCTGATTCAAATTATTGCTACGGCGAAGGAGGAGCGGGGGCCTTCTCGGACGGGAAACTGTTCACTCGCTCATCAAAACGGGGAGACATTCGCGAAGTGCTGCATCAGCTTGTCCGTTTCGGCGCGCCTCAGACCATTCTCATTGATGCGCATCCACATATAGGCAGTGACAAATTGCCTGTTATTGTGGAGAATATCAGAAAATGCATCGTCTCTCACGGTGGTGAGTACCATTTCAACACGCGGGTGACAGAAATAGAAGGCTCCAAAGGCGCTTTCGAGGTGGTTTCCGCCGGAGGAGAGGTGTTCAGAGCGTCCCGTGTCATACTTGCCTGCGGGCATTCTGCCCGTGACATATATGAGATGCTTGCATTCAAGCCTGTGAGACTTGAGGCAAAAGGTTTTGCCCTCGGTGTCAGGGTCGAACATCCCCAGCATATCATCAACGAATCCAGATACAGAGGGTATTGTTTCAGCGGAATACCCGCCGCTGAATATTCATTTGTCCAGCAGGTTGACGGGAGGGGAGTGTTCTCTTTCTGTATGTGTCCCGGAGGGATATTGGTGCCTTCATCCACGGAGGAGGGGACTGTGGTTCTCAACGGTATGTCCAACTCCTCCAGAAGTTCAAAATGGGCCAATGCCGGTGTCGTAGTGCAGATCGAACCCGAAGATGTTCCTCGAAATCATAGTGCCGACGGCTGTTTCTCCCTGCTGAATTTCCAACGTGACATAGAAAGGTCAATGTTTATGCGGACAAGCCACCCTATGGCGGCGCCGGCGCAGAGAATGATAGATTTCTGCAGAGGAAGGATTTCTTCCACCTTGCCTCAGACTTCATACTTCCCCGGCGCAGTTTCCGCTCCTCTGGAGTCTATGCTCCCGGCAAGTGTCTCATATAGGCTTAAGAAGGCTCTCCCTGCTGTGGAACGGAGCATACGTGGATATTATACCAACGATGCTCTGCTGCTTGGCGTCGAATCCAGAACATCATCTCCTGTGAGAATCGTACGTGACCCCGTGACTCTGGAAGCTTACGGGATGCCGGGACTATATCCTTGCGGTGAAGGCGCCGGATATTCCGGAGGAATAGTATCAAGCGCCATCGACGGGATAAGATGCGCCAATTCAGTGGCAAATGAATAATTTTTTTGCTCGTGAATGTTGCAGTTTTGTAAAAAAGTGTAACTTTGGGCCGATGAAAAAAATATTGTTTACTTTTCTAGCTTTGACAGCTTTCCTGAGTTCTTGCGCACATCCTTCCGACAAGTCTGATTGTCCATATCCTGTCGAGTCTTTCAAGACCGGGAGAGGTGAGGTCCGGATAGCTATGATTCATCATGGCACATTGGCCGTGATGTATAATGATTTCCTGATTCAGATAGATCCTATCCTATCTCATTCCGGGGTGGAACTCGATTACAGTTCTTTTCCGAAGGCTGATGCCGTGCTCATCACTCACGAGCACGGAGACCATCTGCAAAAGGAAGCCATCGAGTATGTCTCCGATGAGAATACCAGGTTGATTCTCAATCAGAAGAGCAGTGATGCCCTTGACGGCTCAGGAGAGGTCCTTCATAATGGAGAGAGCTTGAAGCTGTCCAAGAAAGTGACACTTACTGCTGTCCCTGCATACAATACCACTCCCGGTAGGGAGCAGATGCATCCGAAAGGCAACGGCAACGGATACATCATCGAGATGGACGGATTCAAGCTTTATGTTTCGGGCGACACCGAAGATATTGAGGAGTTCTCCGATTTTCCTGAAGATATAGATGTCGCATTTCTTTCTGCGAACCAACCATACACAATGACAGTCGATCAGTGTGTGAAAGCCGCACTTGTTCTTAAGCCTGCGGTTATGATACCCTACCATCTGGGGAATACTGAGATGGAACAGATTAAATCAAAGTTGGATTCATTAGATTCTAAAATTAATATTCATTTGTATGAAACACTAAGGTGAAATGAAAAAATTCATTCTGTTTGCTGCAATTTTGTTTTTTGCATTCCCTGCTGTCGCGCAGGATCAGGAAGAAGATTACAACTATTCAGATTTTTCTGTAATAGGGCGTTTGGATCTCAACCCTTATTATGATCTCAGTTCTGAGGAACTTGGATTTTCATTCGCTAATTCCGGTATTTATACAATGTTTGAAGGAGCCGCATCCGAGCATTTCTCGTGGCTTCTGATTAATCATTGGGTACACGCCGGTGGTCTTGGCAATCCGAATTATGATTATGCTTGGCCTTACAAGAATCTCGGTTTTTCCAATGAGACTAACTGGATTGATTATTGTCAGGTCAACTTGTCTTTCTCCAATTGGGATTTTACTATAGGTAAAGGCTCTACCGCTACCGGTGGATTCGAGTACGAAGATTGGGACTGGGATATAGCATACAATTTTTCGTCTCCGATGTGGAATGATATGGCATCATATCAATGGGGTGTCAAAGCGGCCTACACTACACCTTCCGAGATGACCAATCTCGCGTTGCAGGCTACGACTTCTCCTTTCGGTGAACGTCCCTTTGCAAGCGGATTGTATCAATTCTCGGCGCAATGGCGTGGCGAATACGGATGGTTCTCCAATATTTGGAGCGCAACATATGCACAGACAGGCTCCGGCGGGCATAAGATGATTTACGCCCTTGGTCAGAGATTCACTTTCAGCGATTCCTGGAATTTCACCCTTGACTGGAATAATTTCGATGGCTATTATTTTGCCGGCACTCTAAAATATGCCCCTCTGGACAAGTGGGACTTCAATCTCAAGGCCTCAGTCCTGAATGTTAATGACGGTACATTCTGGCGCGGAGGCTTTGAGTGCAACTTCTATCCGCAGGTGGAGTCCGATGATCTGAGACTGTTCGGATCATTTGTTTACGACCGGATATTCGAAGTGGTCGATTTGACAGTCGGTGTCCGTTATAATTTCACATTTAAGCTCTGGTAATAGAGGTGAACGATAATATCATCAAAATCGAGCATGTCTCGAAGTCATATGGGGACTGGACTGTCCTGAATGACATCAATATCAATATACGCAAGGGCGAATTCATCACTCTTCTCGGCCCTTCAGGTTGTGGAAAAACCACATTGCTCCGTATCATCGCCGGCTTCGTGAAGGCTGATGAAGGTGCTGTTCTGCTTGACGGTAAGGATATTACCGATACTCCTCCATATAAGCGTCCGCTCAATATGGTGTTCCAGCGCTATGCTCTGTTCCCTCATCTGGATGTCTATGAGAACATAGCATTCGGTATGAAACTTCAGAAAAAATCCGAGGAGGAGATCGATGCCCGTGTACGCAGACTTCTCAAGCTTGTGAGCCTCACGGATTATGAGGAGAGGAATGTCGAATCTCTATCCGGAGGTCAGCAGCAGCGAGTCGCGATAGCTCGGGCTCTCGCCAATTCGCCGCAGGTCCTCCTGCTGGACGAGCCTCTCAGCGCACTTGACCTCAAGATGCGCAAAGATATGCAGATCGAGCTTAAGGAGATGCACAAGAAACTCGGTATTACCTTCATATATGTGACTCACGATCAGGAGGAAGCATTGACTTTGTCAGATACGGTGGTCGTTATCAATGATGGACATATCCAGCAGATAGGTACTCCTATCGACATCTACAACGAGCCTTGCAATTCTTTTGTGGCAGATTTTATCGGAGCATCCAACATCCTTGACGGCACAATGATACGCGACCGCAAAGTCAGTTTCATCGGACACGATTTTGATTGTGTTGATGAAGGTTTCGGAGAGAATACACCTGTGGATATTGTCATTCGTCCTGAGGATATTTATATTATGAACAGACTTGAGGGCTCGCAGTTCAGTGGCAAAGTCAAATCCTGCACTTTCAAGGGTGTTCATTATGAGATGTTCGTCGATACCGACAATGGGTATGAATTGATGATTCAGGATTACAATGCGTTTGATGTGGGCAAGGAAGTCGGACTTTTTGTCAAGCCTCAGGATATTCAGGTCATGCACAAGGAACGCCTTTGCAACTCATTTGATGGAGAGGTGGTGGATGAAAATCACGTCAATTTTCTGGGCTGCGATTTCGAATGTGAAGTCCCTGACGGGCTCCCGTCCGGAGAAACAGTAGAAGTACAGGTGCCTTTCGGCAAGGTGGACCTGCTTGATTATCAGGTTGAAGGAAAGCCTTTTGGAGAAGTCCATTTCCTCATATACAAGGGAGATCATTATCATCTGGAAGTTTTTCATAAGGGGATGCCTTCCGTATATGTCGATACTCAGGATATATATGACAAGGGTGACCTTGTCGGAATCAATATTGCTCCACAAGACATAAAGATCATAAAGAAATGAGTAAGAGATCGACCTGGAGTCTTCCGTACTTCATTTTTCTTGTGATATTTGTAGTCCTGCCTCTCCTACTGATTCTTTTCTACGCATTTCAGGATGGACAAGGGAATTTCACATTTGCCAATATCGCAAGATTCTTTACGGATTCCGACTCCCTCGCGACTTTCGCCTTGTCATTGGAGGTCGCAATCGAGAATACTCTGTTGTGTATTCTGATAGGTTATCCTGTGGCCTGGATACTTGCCGACAAGCAGTTTAACAGGTCCGCTGTAACCGTTGTCCTGTTCATCCTTCCCATGTGGGTGAATGCGCTTATGCGTACTCTTGCCACTGCTGAACTTTTCAATGTGCTGGGGATTACTCTTGGCAAAGGAACGCTTCTTTTTGGTATGGTATATGACTATCTTCCGTTTATGATTTACCCTATCTACAATTCACTCAACAAGATGGATATATCATACACCGAGGCCGCGCAGGATCTTGGGGCCACGCCTTTGCAAGTGTTCTCGAAGGTCACCCTGCCTTTGAGTATGCCGGGGGTGTGGAGCGGAGTTCTGATGGTGTTTATGCCGACCGTCAGTACCTTCGCTATCTCAGAGTTCCTTACCAACAACAAGATCAAGCTCTTCGGTACTATCATTCAGGAGAATATCAACTCTTCGATGTGGAATTACGGTGCTGCGCTCGCACTGGTGATGCTGCTCATTATAGGCTTGACGAAATTTATCGCAGATGATGATAAAGACGAACTGGTTGGGGAGGACCGGCGCAAGAGATGAAAAAATTATTAGCCAAATTATATATGGTGGTGATTCTTATCCTGCTGTATTCTCCGATAGTATTCATCGCCATTTTCTCTTTCACTGAAAGCAGAGTGCTCGGGAGCTGGACCGGATTCTCAACGAAATTATATTCCAATCTGTTCGCTGGAGGTACGGAAGGTGGAGGCGCGTTGCTCCGTGCAATCGAGAACACTCTGGCCATTGCCTTGGCGGCAGCTTTCGTGTCGATGGTCCTCGGTACGATAGCCGCAATCGGTATTTTCAATATGAAAGGCCGCAAGCGTCAAGCAATGCAATATCTCAACAATGTTCCGATGATCAATCCGGATATCATTACCGGTGTCTCGTTATTTCTTCTGTTTGTGTTTATGAGAGTGACTCAGGGCTACGTCACCGTCACTCTCGCGCATATCACATTCTGCACGCCATATGTGGTTTTGAGTGTGATGCCCAAGCTGCAACGGATGAATCCGAGTATATATGAAGCGGCCCTTGATTTGGGCGCCAGCCCTTTGCAAGCCCTTTGGAAGGTAATGGTCCCCGAACTCAAGCCGGGAATGATAAGCGGATTCATTCTTGCATTCACTATGAGTCTCGATGATTTTGCCGTGACTTTTTTCACCCGAGGCACTGTCGGCCTTGAGACTCTGTCCACTTACATCTATGCGGATGCGCGCAAGGGTGGTCTGACACCCGAACTCCGTCCTCTTATGACTCTCATTTTCCTTGTTGTGCTGCTTCTTCTTATTGTAGTCAGCATCCGCAGTACAAAGAATGTCAGAAAAACAGACACGAGATGAAAAAGATACTGAATATTGTTGTTGCCGCCTTGTTGCTTGCATCCTGTGGTGATAACCGCAGCTCGCTCCTCAAAGTATATAATTGGGGCGACTATATAGATGAGGATCTTATCACAGAGTTTGAAGAATGGTATCTGGAACAGACCGGTGAAGAGGTACATATTGTATATCAGACATTTGATATCAACGAGACTATGCTCTCAAAGATAGAGAAAGGTCACGAGGATTATGATGTGGTCTGTCCTTCCGATTATATTATCGAGAGAATGCTGCGAGATGATCTGGTAATTCCTCTCAACAGGGACTTCGGTGACACTCCAAATTATATAGATTCCAATCTGTCCCCCTTCATCAAGGAGTGTTTCAACAAGATAGACGGAAACGGCAAGAATGCGAATGATTATTCCGTTGCATATATGTGGGGTACGACAGGATTCCTGTACAATGAGAAATATGTGACCAGAGAGGATGCCGGCTCCTGGAACTTGCTCAAGGATGACAGATTCATAAACAAGATTTTTGTCAAAGATGCGTCCCGTGACATTTATAGTGTCATTCTTCAATATGTCCGTCAAGATGACTTGAGAAACGGTGTAATCACCAGAGATAAGTTGATGTATGATTCTTCCGAAGAATCACTGCAACTTGTTGAAGACTATATGGTGGAAATGCGTGGCCGTGTAGCCGGCTGGGAGGCTGATTTCGGGAAGGAGCAGATGACTCAGGAACGGGGATGGATCAATATGACCTGGAGCGGAGATGCGCAGTGGGCTATTGAGGAAGCTGCCGAGGTCGGAGTGCCGCTGGCTTACAATGTCCCTGATGAAGGCAGCAATATCTGGTTTGATGGATGGGTAATCCCGAAATATGCCAAAAATGTCAAGGCTGCCAGTTATTTCATCAACTTTCTGTGCCGTCCTGATGTGGCAATCCGCAATATGGATGCAATCGGCTATGTGAGTGCAATCGGCTGTCCTGAAATCCTTGAGGGAATGGAAGATGAAGATGCCTATCCTGAGACTGTGGATGCGAGTTATTTCTTCGGCCCCGAAGCTGATTCTGTCCATCTTTGTCCTGTAATGTACCCGGACAAGAGTGTTGTTGACCGTTGCTCAATGATGCACGACTGGGGTGATGAAACGGAGAAACTGCTCGCTATGTGGGCAAGAGTGAAAGGCAATCAGCTGTCCTGGTGGACCATTTTTGTCATTGCTTCAACTGTGGCCGGTCTCGTCGCTTCTGAGATTCATAAGGGCGCCATACAAAGAAAGCGTGCCGAGAGACGCAAACGTCGCATCTCAGGACACGCTGAAAGACAGGCTTCTGCCTGATACTTATCGTCCGTTGGCCAGGAAATCGGCTTGCTGATATCCTATTTTCTTATACCCGGCATCTGTCATATGCAGTTTGTCGGGTAAATAATATCGTGAGTAGTTGAAGACATTGATACCCTGGAGATTGAATTGGTCGAAAACGGGAATGCCATAGTGCTCGCAGCATTGTTTCTGAGCCTCGATGTATTGCGCAAAGTTCTTGCCGGTGGCGTTTGTGTTTTTGGAGAAAGGATTGTATCCGTCTTCTTTGCTGAAGAACCTAAGGGAGGTGAAGAAATAAATTTCCGCTCGCGGGTTCTTCTCAAGAATTGTCTTGATACAGTAATTGATACCGCCGCATTGTGTCACCAGTTTGCTTTCGTCATAGTTGTCGAATTCTGTGTAGTCGGTCCATTCTCCGCATTCGCGACTGTTGTTGTAGTCATTTGTCGAAGCCCAGAGCACATAGATGTCATATACTCCCGCTTCCTGCACCTGTTTCTGCAGCGTGTGTCCCTGAAGGGAGGAGAATCCTGCACCTCCGACTCCATATGTGGTCACTGTCGCTCCCAACATATCAGCCCATATCTGTTTGGCGGTGTTGGATTCTTTGTTGACTGACAGCGAGCCTCCGAATACGGCGATGGATTTGCCGTAATTCTTGCATCCGTAATAGATACCCGGATTCTTTGCCCATACAGGTGTAATGGTGTTTTGGGCATTCAACTGGAAGAATGCAATGAGAATAGAGACCAATAGAAATATTCTTTTCATAAAAGTGTGTGGTTAAATGGTTCCTGATCCTATCATCTCCCCGTCCTTTTCATACCAGACGGCAAACTGCCCAGGAGTAATACCTCTCTGATAATCTTTGAAATATATGAAAAGGCCGTTGTCCCTCATCAGCAGAGTCGCATCCTGAAGAGGCTGCCGGTACCGTATCCTGACCTTGTATTCGCGCGACTCTCCGGACTTCATCTCAAGGTCAGTGCGTATCCAGTGTATGTCTTCGCGCGCTATTCTCAGGCATTTCCGCAGCAATCCTTTGTGCTTGTGACCCTCTCCGACATGTATGATGTTTTTTTCTATATCTGTGGCAAGGACGAATACGGGCTCCTTATGCCCTCCTATCCCGAGGCCTTTGTGCTGCCCGATGGTCACGAATTGTGCTCCATCGTGCTGGCCTATGATTTTCCCCCAGGGATTATCTTTATATCTGGTCTTCTTGACGTGATGATTGCGTGACCTGTATGTCTCGGTCTCAAATACCAGATCATCGTATGTCAATGGCGTGGATAATTCGTGTAATTGATTGTCTGTGAGGTCTTCAGGCTTCTTGATGCTGTCAATCAAACTCTTGTCGGCCAAGAATTTGGCGCTATCTTCATAATATTTGTCAAAAATCTCCACGACATCCCCCGTGGACGGCTTTAATTTCTGCTGAAGAAAGACCGGCAGATCGACTTTCCCGACGAAGCAGATGCCTTGGGAATCCTTTTTGTCTGCGGACGGCAGGTCAGCTTCTGCCGCGATTCTCCTGACTTCCGGCTTGACTATGTCCCCTATCGGGAAAAGCGCCTTGCTGAGTTGCTCCTGATTGAGCTGGCAGAGAAAATAACTCTGGTCCTTGTTGTCATCACTGCCTGCGAGTATTCTGTATATTGTTTTTCCGTCATTATCAATGAAAGAGTCCTTTCTGCAATAATGTCCCGTTGCCACCATGTCGGCGCCGAGCTTCTGCGCCTGCTTGAGGAATGCATCAAATTTGATTTCTCTGTTGCAGAGCACATCGGGATTGGGCGTTCGTCCTTTTTCGTATTCATCGAACATATAATCGACCACCCTCTGTCTGTATTCTTTGCTCAAATCCACAAAATAGAAAGGTATGCCAATTTTTCTCGCCACCATCTCGGCGACAAAGCGATCTTCCTCCCATTCGCAATCTCCGTGAAGCGTGCCTTCGGTGTCGTACCAATTCTGCATAAACATAGCGAATACATCATACCCTTGCCGTTTCAGCAACAAAGCGGCCACGCTGGAGTCCACACCTCCTGACAATCCGACACAAATTTTCATAACGAGTACAAAGATACTCAAAAATACCGATGCTCCTTTTTGAGTTATTCTTTTTTTTGTTACCTTTGCGGTAGGGAAAGTCGTACACGACCAGCTCCCTCTAAACTCCCCCAGGGTAGGAATGCAGCAAGGGTAGGAGGTCGTAGCGGTGCGTTGGGCCAAGCTTTCCCTTTTTTTGTGCCCTATTGTGGACATCCCGTATGAAATCTGATATCATTATTGTGGGAGGCGGCGCCTCCGGATTGATGGCGGCATACAGCGCCGCCAAGGCATTAGTGGAGAGCGGACGCTCCGAACAAGTAACAGTTCTTGAGAAAATGCCTCGTCCTGCCAGAAAGATGATGATAACCGGGAAAGGACGCTGCAATTTCACCAATCTGAAGGATTGGAATGAGTTTTCTGCTCATATCCGGGCAGGACAGAGACTTGTCAAGTCCGCTTTCTATAATCTCCCGAGTCGTGCTGTAATTGATTTTTTTGAAGAATATGGTCTTTCTGTCAGCGTAGAGAGAGGAGACAGGGTATTCCCCTTGTCTTATAAAGCTTCTGATGTCATTGACACTCTTGTCAACGCCTGCAACAGATATGGGGTTAAAATCATTTCCGGATGCGGTGTGGCCGCTCTGCATCCGGCCGATGAAGGTGGTTTTGACTTGGATTGCACCGATGGTGACACCTGGCACTGCGAGAAGCTTATCCTTGCCACAGGAGGTCTGTCATATCCGGTGACAGGCTCTACAGGAGACGGATATAAGTGGGCGGAGTTGACCGGTCATAGGATTGAGCCCCTTTTCCCTTCACTCACGGCGCTTGTCCCTGAGGGATATAAGGTCGAAAAGATAGTCTCTGCCGATTCCAAATGGCATATCGACCGCAGCACTCCTATGTCTGAGCTCGGCGAGTCTCTGCGCGACATTCAGCTGAAGAATGTGGGTGTGAGTTTGGTAGTGGAAGGAAATGTGGCTCAGGAAGAATTCGGTGACATTGATTTTACTGATGGCGGCATTGAGGGACCGATAGGCTTTCAGATGAGTAGAAAAGCTGTGAAATCAATGATTAACGGCTCCAAAGTCAGCCTTGTAATTGATTTGAAACCGGGGGCCCCTCTGCCCGAATTGACCGCGAGAGTCAAGGAATTGTGGACGGAAATTGACAGGGACCCTCGCAGTTCCTGTCTCCGGGAGAAAGAGAAATGCCGTATCCTGCTTGGAAAGTTGATGCCTTGGGACCTCATTCCGGCGTTCAGACTTTGCCATCCGGAAATAATGACACGGGAAAGAAGGTCCAGAACTGAAATGAAGGTTTGGGTGAATCTTTCGTCTATAGCCAAGGCTTTGAAAGAATGGGAATTCCGTATTGCAGGATATGTGGGATACGAACGTGCCGTGGTCACTGCCGGGGGGGTCAGCTGTGATGACATAGTGCCGAAGACACTTCAGTCCAGACTTGTCCCGGATCTGTATTTCTGTGGAGAGCTTCTCGATGTGGATTGTGATACAGGAGGATATAATCTGCAATGCGCATTCTCGACCGGTTGCCTTGCCGGTCTGTCAGCAGCAAACAAAAGGCGGCAGTGATAATAATCTATCGCCGCCGCCTTTGAGAGAGCCACCTATCAGGCTCGAACTGACGACCTGCGCGTTACGAATGCGCTGCTCTACCGACTGAGCTAAAGTGGCTTTTGGCTTGCAAATATACTATTTTTTCTGAAATTTATAGACAATATTCACTAAAACGCTTCCTAAAACTCCGGCACAGATAGAGCCCATCAAGACGGCAATCTTTCCGGCATCTCTCAAATGGGTGCAAATATCAGCCGGTTGATTTCCGAAACAAAGAGTATCGATAAAAATACTCATAGTGAACCCTATTCCTCCGAGGCACGCAACAGCGAACAGCATAGACCAAGTAGCCTTTGCCGGCATTTCTCCAGCCTTCAATTTGATTGCAATCCAACTGAACAGAGTTATTCCGATAGGCTTTCCCAACAGAAGTCCGAGGAAAATTCCCATTGAAATGCTGCCGAGGGTCTCATCGAAGGTGAAAATGTTGAAATAGGATATGTCACTGATTCTGACTCCGGCGTTGGCAAGTGCAAATATAGGCATAATGAGGAAATTGACCCACGGAGACAATGCATGCTCAACCCTGTAGGACATATCCATAGTGCCGTGGGCGACTTCTTCAAGCTTTCTGAGACAATGCTTCTGCGGACCGTTAGGGAAAGGCTCATTATCTATTCCGTCATATTTGTCAAGGCAGCGGATGTAATTGTTGCGTTTGCGTATATATTGAACTTTGCTGAAACGTGGTGTGGAAGGAATCAGGAACGCCATCACAACTCCGGACATCGTAGCATGTATTCCACTGTAATAGAATAGAATCCAAACGACTATCGCACAGATGATATATGGGAACATCTTTTTCTCCCCGATGTGTTTCAGGACCAGAGCCAGTACTATCACGGCCAGTGAAATCATCAGTAGCGGCAGATTGATGCTGCCTCCGTAAAAAAACGCAACTACGAGTATGGCTATCAAATCATCCGCAATGGCCAATGCTGTCAGGAAAACTTTAAGGGATACGGGCACCTTATCTCCCAACACGGTCAGGATACACACGGCAAATGCAATGTCCGTTGCTGTTGGGATACCCCATCCGTCTGCGGCTATAGTGCCGTGGTTTATGAAGGTGAAAATGAGTGCCGGCATTATCACGCCTCCGAATGCCGCGATGACGGGCAAGAGAGCCTTTTTGACAGAGGAAAGCTCCCCATAGGCTATTTCGCGCCTGATTTCCAGTCCTACCGTAAAAAAGAAAATGACCATCAGGATATCATTGATGAATTTTTCAATGGTCAAATCTTTCGGGAAGAGCAAATCGATGGAACCGTCAGCACTGCTGATATGAAGCTGTATGCTTGTCTCCAGAATGTGGTGATAAAAATCTCTTATCGACGGCAGATTTGCAAGAAGCATCGCTACGATGACGCAACCCAATAGCAGAACACCTTGAAACCAAGGTTTCTTTGATAAATTGTCGTTTCTTTTGTTGAATTTGACAACGCCTTTTGTCCAAGCGTAAATAGGGATAAATTTTGCCATAGTTTTCCTCGTGAGAATGGTGACGCAAAGGTAAAATGAATATAGAACAAAACCTAAAAGCGTTATGATTTTTCAAAAGATAATGTTGAAATCGTTTTGTGGATGCCCCTTTATGGCAGAAGAAATCAGGATATTACCGTCTTCTCTTGAACAAAGATGCCCGCGCGCTTGCAACTCGATGGCCAATATGTCTCCACTTCTGATGTAAATGTATTTTGTGGATTCTTCTATGGCTCTTTCAATATTTTCCGCATCGATTGGTCCGCATTGAAATATAGGAATGCCGTTTTTGCTTATCTTATAATCCGCGCTCCAGTCGAACTCCGCTTTGTCTATAGTCGGGAAGGTGAGAAATGAAGTGTGGTCCAGACAGGAGGCGCAGGCGAAATCTTCTTCGGCAGGCCCGAGAAGATCTTCCGGGTACAACAGAATACCGAAATTGATACCGTCAAAATATCTGCCGGCAAATTGCTTCCCGATGCTTCTTCCGGGCTTGCTGATTCTTGCGAACAATACCGGCGTGAAGCTTAGAGCGGAAACGAATTCCGGTGGGTAGAAATCCTCATTGTCACGCTCCCAAGTCGTGTCTGGACGGACAATGTATTTGCCTGAGTATGTTCTTGTTACAATGTTCATTCTTAGAAAAGGCGGCCATTGAATTTTTCAACGAGCCTCTCTCTGTCGAACTGCTCCTTGAGTAAGGTGAATTGTCTCTTGGTGTCAAGCGTGAATTCTCCTTGAAGTATCCAGGCAAAATAGGACGGCTCGTTCAGATAGACCTCCCTGGCAGTCTTTCCCTTGTGCTTTCCGAAACTGATTATGGCTTCGCCCTTGTCATTGAGGTATAGTCTTCCTGCATAATCAACTGTTTTCGGCCGTCCCGCAAAATTTGAAAGAAATTCGACATTGTTTTTCAATGTGTCCGGATACATATCCAACTGTCCCTTGAGCACTTCGTATGTGGCAATGGTGTCAGCCTCGGCCGTATGGGCATTCTCGAAATCGGCCCCGTGGCAATAGAACCGGTATGCTGCCTTGAGATTGCGCGGCTCCAGCGCGTGATAGATGTTCTGCACATCTACCATTGTCTTTTCGTGCAGGTTGATGTCGATATTCAGACCTTTGAAGTACCTGGCCCTTTCAATCTCCTCGGCAAGGAGAGGGAGGTCGAACTTGGCGGAATTGAATCCTGCAAGGTCGCTGCCCTGCAGCCATTCCACGACTTCATCGATGATTTCGTAGAAACAAGGACAATCCCTCAGGTCTTCATCGTGCACACCGTTGACCGCACTTGCCGCGGGAGAAATGGGCTTCTGGCAATTTGCTGAATAATCCCACGGCTTCACTTTCCAAGTCTTTACCCTCTGTTCCGACCCCGGCATAACCTTTACGAAACTGAGCTCGATGATGCAGTCGGAAGCAATATTCAGTCCGGTACTTTCTATGTCAAAGAAGAGCAAAGGCCGCTCAAGATTCAGCTCCATTTCTCAGTTCTCCCTCAATAAAGTTACACCATAATAGGCATTATTATACCGCAAATCTTTTCGCTTTCCTCTTCCTCTTCCGATGGGATTATCAGAGCGGCTCTGCGCGAATCTGCAAACTTGATTATTAGATTTTCACAACTCATATTGTTGAGAATCTCCGTCAGAAAAGATGATTTGAATCCTATAGTCAGGTCATCTCCGCAATAGTTGCAGACGAGCTTTTCATAAGCCGCGATGGAAAATCCCAAATCCTGTGCGGTGATTTCTATCTGACCTTCCTTGAGAACGAATTTGATATGATTCGAGGCCTTGTTGGCACAAACGGATACGCGCCTTACGACATTGAGCAATTGAGCGCGCTCAATTCTCAACGCATTGGAGTTGTTCTGCGGAATGACATCCCTGTATCTTGGGAATCTTCCGACTACAAGGCGACATATCATCGATGTCGGGCCGAATGAGAACGAGACGCAGTTCGAGTCAAATGTGATTTCAACATCATCGTCTTCTCTGCTGATGATGGATTTGAGTACGGCTGCGGCCTTCTTGTGAAGAATGAAGGAAGACTTGGCTTCGGACTTGACATCATCTGTGGTGTAGCAGATCAGTTTGTGCGAATCCGATGCCACCAGAGTCGTGGTCTTCTCCTCCACATCGAAGAAGATACCGTTCATCGCAGGCCTCATCTCGTCATCAGCGGTGGCGTATATTGTGCCGTTTATTCCGTCAAGCAGGCTCCCTGCCGGAATTGATATTTTCGTGGCATTTTCGGCTGATACGCCTTTGATATCGGGGTAGTCTTCAGCAGGAAAGAAGGGCAGATTGGAGTTGCCGCTGGCCCAGGCGCAGGAGAACGAGGAATTGCTCTCATCAGTGCTGATGATTACGGGCTGATCCGGCAGAGCCTTGAGCAGGTCGGTGATATGCCGGGCCGGAACTGCTACCCGTCCCTCTTCCTGTGTGCTTTCCACTTCAATCACGGTACGTAGTGTAAGATCCGAATCTGAAGCGGTAACTTCCAATTCGTTACCTCTCAAATCAAATAGAAAGTTCTCAAGAATAGGTAGAGATGATTTTGCAGGGATGGCACGGGCGACCCCCATAAGGCCTTTCAAAAGTTCTGAGCTCGATGCTGTGAATTTCATATTGTCTGACTTTATTTATTCATAAATTATCATTCCTACAAAGATAGCAAAAACGGGGGAATATTTTGGCACATATTTTGACTTTTTCAAATTTCATCGAAATTATTTAGAAAACGTCAATAATATGAAAAAGAGTTTAACTACAATTCTGGTTTCAGTACTTCTCAGCGGGCTTGCCGCTTATGCTGTAGTCAAAACAAACGATTCTCAGAACGGTTCGGCCGCTGTGGCCTCCGGATATGACGGTTCTATGTTCAGAACTGTCAATTTGGCACAGACGGACTATCCCGATTTTACATATGCCGCGGAAACGGCTGTCGATGCTGTAGTATATGTAGAAGTGTCTGTCGAGAGACAGCAGTCATATCAAATCAATCCATTCTTTGAGTTCTTTTTCGGAGATCAGGGTCAGCAGCCGAGAAATCGTATGCAGAAAGGAAGCGGTTCCGGCGTGATCATCCGTCAGGATGGTTATATAGTCACCAATAATCACGTGGTAGCTGATGCAACGGAAATAAAGGTGACACTCAACAACAACAAGACTTATCCTGCTACGCTTGTAGGTACCGATTCCGCAACAGATGTGGCACTGATAAAAATTGACGCGGAAGGTCTGCCGACCGTCCAGTTCGCCGATTCGGATCAGCTCCGTCTGGGCGAGTGGGTTCTTGCAATCGGAAGCCCGCTCGGCGAAGAGCTCCGCTCAACCATCACCGCAGGTATCGTGAGCGCCAAGGGCCGTTCAATGCCGAATTATTCCGGCGAGTTCAAGATTGAATCGTTTATCCAGACTGATGCGGCAGTCAACCCGGGTAATTCCGGAGGTGCTCTTGTCAACAAACAGGGGCAGCTTGTAGGCATCAATACGGCCATAGTCTCGACAACCGGTTCATATTCCGGGTACTCATTTGCAGTCCCTTCCAATATTGTCAGCAGAATTATTTCAGATCTTATCGATTTCGGTTCTGTCAAGAGAGTGATGCTCGGAATTTCCGGCGGCAATCTGAATGAAGAAAAAGCTGACGAATTGAAACTTTCTTCTCCGAACGGCGTATATATTAACGAAGTTCAGAAGGGAAGTTCAGCTGACAAAGCCGGTCTTAAGAAAGATGATGTGATAATAGCCATTGATTCTGTGACAATAAAGAATATGGCGGCTCTGCAGGAGAAGGTGAACAGTTTCCATCCGGGAGACAAGGCAATCGTGAAAATAATCCGCGGAGGCTCCCAGAAGGATGTCGAGGTCACATTCCTGACATTGTCCATTGAGAACGGTTCTGTCCAGGAAGACGGTTCTGTGGCATTCTATGGCTCTACTCTGACTGTACCGTCCAGGGAGACTCTCGCCAGACTCGGTCTGAAGAAGGGTGTCGAGATATCATCAGTGGGCAGCGGAAAGCTTCTTGAAGCGGGCGCAAAGGAAGGATTTATCATCCTTTATGTCAACGATCAGGCCGTCAGCTCACCTAAGGATGTGATAGATTTTGCGGCCAAGAGTAAGCGCGCAATCTTCATCGAGGGTGTCGACTCCTATGGCAGGCCTTCCTACTTCGGCTTCGGAAAAGACGAATAGGAAACTTGAAATATGAGACAATTAAAGATTACAAAATCGATTACCAACCGTGAGAGCGCCGCTCTGGACAAATACCTTCAGGAAATAGGAAGGGAAGAGCTGGTATCTCCGGAGGAGGAAGTGGAGCTTGCGCAGAGGATACGCAAGGGCGACAAAGCGGCACTGGACAAACTTACAAGGGCGAATCTCAGGTTCGTGGTGTCTGTTGCAAAACAGTATCAGAATCAGGGCCTGAGCCTCCCTGATCTTATCAATGAGGGCAACCTGGGTTTGATTAAGGCGGCTGAAAAATTTGATGAGACCCGCGGATTCAAGTTCATTTCATATGCTGTATGGTGGATTCGCCAGTCGATACTCCAGGCACTCGCGGAGCAGAGCCGCATTGTCAGGCTTCCACTCAATCAAGTGGGCTCTTTGAATAAGATCAACAAGGCTCTCGGCAGATTCGAGCAGGAGAATGAGCGTCAGCCTTCCAATGAAGAACTTGCTGAGATGATAGAAGTCCCGAAGGACAAGATTGCCGATACATTGAGAGTCTCAGGCAGGCACGTGTCCGTTGACGCTCCTTTCGTTGAGGGCGAGGATAACAGTCTTTTGGATATTCTCCCGAATGATGATTCACCTATGGCGGACAGAGGGCTCGTCAGCGAATCTCTCAGTACTGAGATTGAAAGAGCCCTGCAAGTGTTGACACCGCGCGAGAGAGAGATCATCAAGTCATTCTTCGGAATAGGTTGTCAGGAAATGACTCTTGAAGAAATCGGTGAGAGATTGGATCTTACCCGCGAACGTGTGCGTCAGATCAAGGAGAAGGCAATACGCAAGCTCAAGAAACCCAATGCAAGTAAATTGTTGAAGACATTTTTAGGCTGAGATGACACCCGAATCTTTTATTGCATCCAAGGCCGTCTCGGCCATCAAAGAAATATATGGCGCTGATGTCGAAGCATCTGCTCTACAAGTCAGTGTCACAAGAAAAGAGTTTGAAGGCGACTTTACTTTGGTCGTCTTTCCTCTTTTACGCATATCACACAACACCCCTGACAACACGGGCAACGCAATTGGTGTCTGGCTGAGGGATAACGTTGTCGAGGTCAAGGATTTCAATGTAGTGAAAGGCTTTCTGAACATCAGCCTTTCGGCAATGTTCTGGAACAGTCTCTTCACTTCCATTTCATTAAATCCTCAGTTCGGGCAGTTGCCTGCCACCGGACGTAATGTTATGGTTGAGTACTCATCTCCAAACACCAACAAGCCGCTTCATCTCGGACATATCAGAAATAATCTTCTCGGAGATTCAGTGTCCAGATTGTTGAAGGCGGGCGGAGACAATGTAATCAAGACCACATTGGTGAATGACAGGGGCGTGCATATATGCAAGTCAATGTATGCCTGGCAAAAACGCTTCAACGGAGCCACCCCGAAGTCAACGGGAGTGAAAGGTGATCACCTTGTCGGAGACTGTTATGTGGAATTTTCGAAGATGGAGAAAGAGGATCCTTCAGTGATGGATGAGGTCCACGATATGCTTGTCAAGTGGGAGGCCTGTGATCCGGAAGTGCGCTCTCTTTGGCAGACTATGAACGAGTGGGTCTTCGCCGGTTTCGATGAGACATACAAGGCACTCGGCATCACTTTTGACAAGGTATATTATGAGCACGACACTTATCTTCTCGGAAAAGAACTTGTTCAGAAGGGCCTGGATATGGGTGTTTTCGTCAAAGACCCGGATGGGTCGGTCTGGTGTGACCTCACTGCCGATGGACTTGACCGCAAGCTTGTCCTGAGGTCTGACGGTACGTCAGTCTATATCACTCAGGATCTCGGGACTGCAGAAAAGAGATTCACTGAAAATAGTCTTGATTCTCACGTCTATGTCGTCGGAAATGAGCAGAATTATCATTTTCAGGTTCTCAAACTGATACTCAAGAGGCTTGGCTTTGAATGGGCAGACCAGATTTACCATCTTTCTTACGGGATGGTGGAGCTTCCGGAAGGCAAGATGAAGTCCAGAGAAGGGACTGTCGTCGATGCGGATGACCTGATTCAGAAAATGTATGAAGAGGCAAAGGCAACTTCTGAAGAGTCAGGCAAACTGGAGGGTTTGACAGAAGATGAGAAGGACAAATTGTATCATATGATAGGTCTTGGAGCGTTGAAATATTTCATAATCAAAGTGGACCCCAAGAAAACTATGCTCTTCAATCCGAAGGAATCCATAGATTTCAACGGGAATACGGGTCCGTTCATTCAATATACTCACGCCCGTATCAAGAGTATCCTCAGAAAAGCGGAGGAAGTGGAATTCGGGAAAAGTATATCTCCATCCGTGGAGATGAACCCTAAGGAAGTCCGTCTGGTCAAACTTCTGAATACCTACCCGCAGAAGGTTGCAGAGGCCGCCGCCGCTTTGTCTCCAGCCATCATTGCCAACTATGCGTACGATATCGCAAAGGAGTTCAACCAATATTATCACGATACTCCGATTCTGAAGGAGCAGAATCAAGAGCTTTTGAAAATGCGTCTTGCCCTTATTGATACTCTGGCTTCCGTTTTGGTCAAGGCTATGGGCATCCTCGGAATTGAATTGCCTGAACGTATGTAACATTAAACTGTATGAGCCGGCAGGAGACATATATGTTCCCGACAAGCGTCAAGGAAATGCGTAAGCTCGGTTGGGACTATGTCGATATCGTTTTTTTTACAGGTGATGCTTTTGTCGACCATCCGAGTTTCGGAACGGCCTGTATCGCCAGATATCTCCAGAAGTACGGATATCGTATAGCAATCGTCCCGCAGCCCAACTGGAGGGACGATTTGCGCGATTTTAAGAAATTCGGTGCCCCGCGCCTCTATTTCGCCGTCAATTCCGGAGCGATGGATTCGATGGTCAATCATTACACAGCGGCCAAACGGCTCAGGCATGATGATGCATATACACCGGATGGCAGAGCCGGACAACGCCCGGATTATGCCGTCAGTGTGTATTCCGGGATACTCAAAAAACTGTATCCGGATATTCCTGTAGTCATCGGAGGCGTTGAGGCGTCGCTCCGTCGCCTAAGCCATTATGACTACTGGCAGGACAGGCTTCTCCCTTCTGTTCTTGTCGGGAGCTGTGCTGACTACCTATGCTACGGAATGGGAGAAAGACCTATGCTCGAACTTACCAGAGCGATTGAGTCCGGACGTAACCTGTCGGATATTAGGAAGATACCGCAACTCGCATTTATGATGAGCGGGAAGTGTAAGTTGAAAGATGCACTTTATCTCCATTCGTACGAACTCTGTCTAAAGGACAAAAAGGCATTTGCCGAGAATTTTCATCAGATTGAAACCCACGCCAATATGATGCACCCCCAGACGATAATCGAACCTGTGGGTGATGGTTATGTACAAGTCAATCCTCCTTATCCTCCGGCAACGGAGCAGGAAATGGATTCATTCTGGGATTTGCCGTTTACAAAGTTGCCTCATCCTCGTTATGAGGGGAAAAGGATACCGGCGTACGATATGATAAAGTTCTCCATCAACACCCACCGCGGCTGCTTCGGAGGCTGCAATTTCTGCACTATCGCCGCACATCAGGGCAAATTCATCCAATGTCGCAGTGAGAAATCCATAGCGAGTGAGGCTGAAGGGCTTAATCTGCTTCCCGGCTTTGCCGGAAATATTTCTGATCTTGGAGCTCCTACCGCCAATATGTATGGTATGCACGGAAAGGATGCTTCCTTATGTGATGTATGCAGGCGAAAGTCCTGCTTGTATCCATCTCCTTGCCCGAATCTGAGCCGGAATCATTCGAGAGTGCTGGGATTGTATCACAAAGTGATGGGGGTAAAGGGAATAAAACATGCGTATATAGGCAGCGGAGTCAGATATGATCTTATACTCGATGAAAAGAAAGGCTTCGTGGATGACAGTGCGCGACAATATCTTGAGGAACTGGTGCTGAGACATACTTCCGGACGTCTCAAAGTGGCACCGGAACATACTGAAGACAAGGTTCTCAAGTATATGGCCAAGCCTACGTTCAGGCTTTTTGAGAAATTGCGTTCGGAATTTGACAAAATCAACAGGTCAGCGGGAACTCATGTTGAACTTGTCCCGTATTTCATATCATCCCATCCCGGATGTACTTTGCAGGATATGGAAAAACTGTCGAAAAATCCATCATTGAGGGGTATTTGGATGGACCAGGTTCAAGATTTTACTCCGACTCCTATGACAACTTCATCCGTGATGTTCTATACCGGTATCGATCCTCGGACTATGCAAAATGTATTCGTCGAGCGTGATATGACGAGAAAACGTGCGCAGAAATCGTTCTTTTTCAAAAAAAATTAGAGTAAGGGGTGTTGCAATTAGAAAATTTGTTCTATTATTGCAGTGTAGAAAGAATAGAACAATATATGTCAGTTGAAAGAAAAAAACACCACGTAGTCAGTTACGAGAATATGTCCGCAGAACTTGCGGCCGCCTTTGATGAAAAGTATCCAAAAGGCTTCAATGATTACCTTCCGGAATTAGTGAAATATACCAAGCCTGACGGGACACCTTTCTATGCCGTCACTGTGGAAATTCCTGATGCTGTATATCTTGTCAAAATCAAAGTCAAGACTGACGACATAAATGATATTGAGAAATGGCTTGAGGGTGAGGAAGAGGCTGAAGCCGAGCAGGTGACAGGCTCTGCAGACACTCCCGGAGATGATGAAGCACTGCCTGATGACAACATTTCCCAATATGGCGGAGATGATGATTCGGGTGATGCTTAAAAAGTCCCTGTCCGGACTTTCCGAAAGAAATAAACTTGTTTTTTTGTCGCTGGCGGTCGGAATATCTTCCGGCCTTTCTGCTGTTGTCCTGATGAAATTGATTGATTTGATGAAGAATCTTTTCAATTTCAATGCAGGGGTGGGAGTCTTTAACTGGCAATACCTTATATTTCCGGGCTTGGGTATGCTCATATCCTTGATTCTGGTGAAGTATCTCATAAAGGACAATATCGGCCATGGAGTGACCAGAGTTCTGGTTGCAGTCTCCAGAAACGAATCCAAAATAAAACCTCACAATATGTGGTCTTCTGTTTTAACCAGCGCCGTGACCATAGGACTCGGCGGTTCTGTAGGAGCGGAAGCACCCATAGTATATACCGGCGCTGCCATAGGCTCTAATTTTGCCAGGTATATGGGCTTGTCATACAAGAATATGACTCTTCTTCTAGGTTGTGGGGCGGCCGGAGCAATCGCCGGAATATTCAAGGCGCCTCTGGCCGGGGTTCTTTTTACGGTTGAGATTCTTTTGTTCAATCTGTCGATTTCTTCTATGCTTCCATTGTTGCTGTCCACGGTGTCGGCAACAGTAGTGGCATATATTTTCAATGGTCTGAGCTCCCCGTTCCAAGTGTCCCTGACTTCATTTGCAATGGAGAATATCCCGTTTTATATCATACTCGGCATTGTAGCTGCATTCGGGTCCCTATATTTTACCAGAGTTACACTTTGGCTTGAGGACAAGGTATCCAGAGCTCGTGGCGGTGATTATTCAAAATGGGCTCTCTGCGCCATTGTGCTGGGCGTTTTCATATTCATTTTCCCGTCCTTGTATGGTGAGGGCTATGATTCGCTGGAGAGTTTGTTGAATGGAGGTGAGTGGGAAGCCGGCCGTATTTCACCTCTGGGCTTTCTGTTGGAAAGGTCTTGGGGGGTACCTCTGTTTTTTCTCCTGATATTTATCATTAAAGTCTTGGCGATGACAGTCACCAATGCCGGAGGAGGAGTGGGAGGAACATTCGGCCCGACATTGTTCGAGGGGGCTGTTCTCGGCTTTGTTGTGGCAAGGATACTTAATCTGATTCTTTCCGGATCTGATTTGAACGTCCCGGAGCAGAATTTTGTTCTGGTCGGTATGGCGGCAATGATGTCCGGTGTGATGCAGGCGCCTATGACTGCAATCTTCCTGATAGCCGAGATCAGTGGGGGCTATGGCCTGCTTGTCCCTCTGATTATCGGGGCCACTGTGTCATTCGGAGTCACCAGACTCTTCGAAAAGTATTCAATCTACACGAAGCGGATAGCGCAGAGTGGCGACCTGCTGACTCACGACAGTGATCAGGCAGTTCTGACCTTGTTGAAAACTAAAGACCTGGTCAGGGATAAGTATCCGCATATCAACGTCGATTCCTCATTGCGGGAAATTATACCTGTTATCTCCGAAAGCAATGCCGCTGTTTTCCCTGTACTTGATGCCGCCGGCAGGTTTCAGGGACTTCTGGATATTGATGTGTTGCGCAGGTATATGTTCCGTAATGATTTGTATGATAAGTTGTTTGTGCGAAACATAATGCAACAGCCTCCGCTGTATGTGCTCGAGGATGAGAAGCTGAGTGATGTGCTGGACAAATTCGATCGGACGGATTGCTGGAGATTACCGGTCGTCAGAGGAAATATGGAGTATCTCGGTTTTATATCAAAATCCCGCATTTTGATTGCATATCGGGAAGAACTGAAAAGTATAACCGTATGAAAAATATCTATATCAGGCATATTGCAGGCCAACTTGAAGTCCGGGAATGGCAAGTGGAGAATTGTGTCCAGCTTTTGGAGGACGGGGGGACCATCCCTTTCATAAGCCGGTACCGCAAGGAGAAGACCGGGTGTCTGGATGATGCCCAAGTGGCTTTGGTGAAGCATTATGCGGATGTCTTCTCTGAAATGGAGAAGCGAAAGGCTACAGTGATTGACACAATCGAAGCTGCCGGAGCTCTTGATGATGAACTTCGTTTACGGATCGAGAATTGTTTGAATTACAATGAGTTGGAGGATATTTATCTCCCATTCAGACCTAAACGTCGGACCAAGGCGACTGTTGCACGTGAGGCAGGGCTTGAACCTCTTGCCGAAAAGATGTATAACATCGGGATAAATGATGTCCGGGCCGAGGCCCTGCACTATATAAATGACAAAGCCCCGACAGTGGAGACTGTTCTTGCCGGAGCGAGAGATATTATAGCTGAGCGTATAAGTGAGACTGCAGGTGTCCGTGAGACCCTTCGCGGCATTTTCAGATTACGCAGGCTTCTTTCGAAAGCGACAAAAGCTGCTCAAAACTCGCCGGAAGCATCAAAATACCGCAGTTATTTCAATTATTCGTACCCCATACAGAGTATTCCGTCCCATAATCTGTTGGCCATATTGCGCGGCCGCGACGAGGGCTATCTTTCTGTCGATATCGATGCCGATACGGAAAGATGCGTCAAGAAAATTAATTATGAACTTTGTAAGGGACATTCATATCCTTCCAAGTCTCTGGCCGAACAGATAGATATGTCGGTTGCCGATTCGTATAAGCGTTTGTTGGAGCCGTCCATTTCAAACGAGATAATCCGGGAGGCGAAACATAGGGCCGATTTGGAGTCTGTCAATGTTTTCGGCGAGAATTTGAAGCAACTTCTCCTGTCTGCTCCCCTCGGCTCCAAACGGACTCTTGCTATAGATCCGGGCTTTAGGAACGGTTGCAAACTGGCGTGTCTGGATGAGAGCGGAGAGCTTGTGTATCATACTATTATCTATCCGCATCCTCCTCAGAACGAGAAGGTCAAATCTATTGTCGCCGTGTCTGGAATAATTGATAAATATAGAATTCAGGCGGTTGCCATCGGTAATGGAACGGCATCCCGGGAGACTGCTGAGTTTATGAAAAAGATACAGCTTCCGGACGGGTGTAAGGTCTGGACGGTCAGCGAGGACGGTGCTTCGATATATTCCGCTTCAGAAGTGGGCCGTAAAGAATTTCCGGATGAGGATGTCACAGTCCGTGGTGCCGTATCCATAGGCAGAAGGCTTATGGACCCTCTCGCCGAGCTGGTCAAAATTGATCCCAAAAATCTTGGAGTAGGTCAGTATCAGCACGATGTGGATCAGACACTCCTTAGAGAAAAGCTTGATAATACAGTTGAATCTTGTGTCAATAGCGTTGGAGTGAACGTGAATACGGCCAGTACATATCTTCTGAGCTATGTCGCCGGTATCGGACCTTCGCTTGCGGAGAATATCGTTAGATACAGAAGTGATTGCGGCGGGTTCAAATCCCGCTTGGAATTGAAGAAAGTGCCGCGTCTCGGCGCCAAGGCATTTGAGCAGTGTGCGGGATTTCTTCGAGTAAGCGGCTCTGACAATCCGCTCGATAATTCTGCCGTTCATCCGGAAGCATACCACATTGTTGACAAGATGGCCTTTTCGATAGGCGTCAAGTCCGAGGATTTGGTAGGAAATCCTGATTTATGTTCCAAAATAAATGCCTCTGACTTTGTGGATGATGATTTCGGCCTTCCAACTGTCAACGATATCCTTGCGGAGCTCATCAAACCCGGCCGTGACCCTCGAGAGAAGGCCCAGGAATTCGAATATGCCGGTGATGTCCATTCTATGGAAGACCTTTTCCCCGGGATGGAGTTGCCGGGAATAGTAACGAACATAACAAATTTCGGAGCTTTCGTCGACATCGGACTGCACGAGAACGGATTGATTCATGTCTCGCAAATGGGAACAAAGAAATTTGCCGACCCTTCCAAGGTCTTGAAACTGCATCAACACGTCAGAGTGTCGGTCATTCAAGTGGATACGGAACGTTCTCGTATTTCCTTGAGGCTGATGCGATAATTCAGAATCTGCGGAATCTGAGACCCAAAACGCCCCAAAAGGCCTCTCCGAAGATATTGCTGGACATTTTGGACACGCCCAGCTTTCTGTTGATGAATATTACGGGGACTTCAATGAGTCTGAATCCTTTTTTGTGGGCTGTGTATTTCATCTCTATCTGGAATCCATAGCCTTTCATCCTTATCCGATCGAAATTGAGAGATTCCAATACTTTGTTCGAGTAGCATACGAATCCTGCGGTACTGTCAAAAATCTTGAAATTCAAGACTCTGCGAACATATATAGAAGCAAAGTATGAAATAAGTATTCTGCTTATGGGCCAGTTTACGACACTGATACCGTTGCAATATCTGGAGCCTATGGACATATCGGCTGAATCATTTGCACAGGCACTATACAGTCTTTCAAGGTCATCCGGATCGTGAGAAAAGTCCGCATCCATCTCGAAGGTGTAGTCATATTTGTGGACAAGGCTCCATTTGAATCCTTCCAAATATGCGGTCCCGAGGCCCATCTTGCCACTTCGCCTGATGAGATTCAATCTTCCGGCAAATTCTTTCCGGAGTTCGCAAACCTTATCGGCGGTTCCGTCGGGAGAACCGTCATCAACTACAAGAATGTCGAAACCTCCCTCCAGAGACAAAGTCTTGCGGATGATGGCTTCGATATTCTCGATTTCGTTATATGTCGGAATAATTACCAGTTTGCTGTCCATATATGCAAAGGTAAGAATTATTCTTTGTAAATTGCGACATATTTGTTAGTGCTTGAGTATGATTAATGTCGGTTTTTATGAGATTCCATTCCTCTGTCCTACAGAGATGTTGAGGGATATTGCGATGCGGGCAGATACTCCATATCTGTACTTTCATACGAAAAATACCGGGCTGCGTTGGGTCCGATTTGCCGAAGAAAGAATGCAGGCCGTGGCCGAGGACACTTCCGCAGTTATGGTTTATTCGGATCATTTCAATCTGGTGAATGAATCCGTTGTGGAAGCTCCGGTGATTGATTATCAGTTCGGCTCCTTGCGTGATGATTTCGATTTCGGCTCTGTCCTGCTCGTCAGGACGTCATCGTTCAAGGAGGCTGTCGGAGAAATGAATGCGGATTATCAGTTTGCGGGTCTGTATGATTTGAGGCTCAGGTTGTCGCGGAAAGGGAAGCTGGTTCACATCAATGAATATCTCTATTATGATGTCGAGCCCGATTTGAGAAAATCGGGAGAGAAACAGTTTGACTATGTCAATCCTCGCAATAGGGCGGTGCAGACTGAAATGGAGGCAGCCTGTACAGAACACCTTAAGGCGATAGGCGCATATCTTCGGCCGTCTTTCAGGGATATCAGTTTCGCAGACGGAGAGTTCGAGTATGAGGCTTCTGTGGTCATTCCGTGTCGTAACCGGGTACGCACGATAGGAGATGCGATAACTTCCGCGCTGAATCAGAAAACCTCATTCAAATACAACGTGATTGTTGTGGATGACAATTCGACTGACGGGACTGTGGATGTGATCAAAAGCTTCTTGGACAATCCGAAACTTCTATATATCGCCCAGGATGATGGCTATCACGCCATCGGCGGAAATTGGAATGCGGCTCTCAGACATCCGAAATGTGGAAAATTCGCATTGCAGCTTGATTCTGATGATACATATTTTGACGAAAATACGGTCCGGAAGTTTGTGGATGCTTTCTATGAGCAGAAGTGCGCAATGGTGATAGGGACTTATCGTATGACAGATTTCCGGATGAAAACGCTACCTCCCGGGGTTATTGACCATAGAGAATGGACACCTGAGAACGGACGTAACAATGCCCTCAGAATAAACGGTCTTGGAGCGCCTCGCGGATTTTATACTCCGCTGCTGAGGACTTTCGGCTTTCCGGTTACCAAGTACGGCGAAGATTACGCTGTCGGGCTCCGAATCAGTCGAGAATATCAGATAGGCCGTATATATGACGTATTGTACAATTGTCGTCGTTGGGACGGAAATTCTGATGCGGCACTGCCCGCAGACAAAATCAATGCGAACAATCTGTATAAAGATAAAATTCGCACTTGGGAGCTCGAAGCACGTATTTTGCTGAATTCTAATGAGTAGTGATTTTAATTAAAATTTTAGTCAAAAAAAAGACGAAAAAAAGTCAATTATTTTTTGGTACTTTAGAAAAAAGCTATACCTTTGCAATCCCGTTCGGAGACGAGCGGGATTTTTAGACACGATCATTGAAAAGACTGAAAGAAAGTACAACAAAGTACCGAGAACAAATGAATCGAGAGCGTTGATTTCTTTAATAGAGAGGAAAGGCGTCAGG
>JAZRYB010000027.1:0-18901 GCA_045600565.1 Candidatus Cryptobacteroides sp.
CAGTACATTTTTGCGAATTGCCAGATATGAAAAATGCCCTACAAACACTTGTAGGGCATTTTGTGGCGGTGCGGACGAGGCTCGAACTCGCGACCTCCGGCGTGACAGGCCGGCATTCTAACCAAACTGAACTACCACACCTTGTTTGCTGAATGCGGATGCAAAGATATACATAAAATTTGAATCCGCAAGTCTTCAGCCGTAATTTTTCTCAAAAAAACTAATTTAATTTAGAACCTGTTTTGAAATGATTGATGAATTTTATTATACAAGATTTTTATTGTATTTCGGTTCTGGAATGAGGGAGCGTAGCCGTAGCTACGTGACTAAGTGACAGAAGCGGAAGACTGAAAAAGGTTCATAAGAAAAGAGATTAATCATTTCAAAACAGGTTCTTATACTCCTTGTCGCCGAGCAATTCCCTGGTGAGAAGTGGTTCATTGGTCGTGATGGCATCAACACCCATATCAATGAATGACTTAATCTGATTTGCGCTGTTGACGGTCCATACATTGACACTCATTCCGTTCTCGTGTGCAGCATTCACCCACTGAGGATGTTCATCCAAGACTTTGGAATTATAGTCAAGACCGTTTATCCCTTCGGCCTTCAGTTCTTCCGGGCTGAGTTCCCCGTTGAGATACTGATTGATGAATTCGGGGCACTCGACCGCAAGTCTCTGGCACATATAATGGCTGAAGGTTATAAATAGGAGTTTTGAAGGATCAAAAACGCCGTTGGCTTTTGCGGACGCGATACACAAATCCACAAGTTTATCCTCCCTTTCAGGAGTGCTCTGGGCCTTCAGTTCGAGCACGAGCATAGTAGTCGGGCACTTCGCACCCTGGGCAAGATACTCATCGATAGTCGAGACGTGTTCCCCGTTCGGGAAGGTGAGTTCAGCGAGCTCCGCATAAGTATGGTCGGCAATCTTCATTCCCTGTATGTCCGCATCGTGGTTCACCACGGCAATATTGTCGGAAGTAAGCTGGACATCGAATTCACTGCCCCACAGACCGGCCTCCTGGGCCAGCCGTAGAGATGCGATGGTATTCTGTGAGAATACGGCTTCTTCGCAATTCCAGAAACCCCTGTGGGCCACAACTGCAATTTTACCATTTTGATTTATTTCAGGGAATCCGGAATTTCCGGCACAGGAGACTACAGCGACGGCAGCCGCCAACAATACCAAAAGATTTTTCATAGAACAGATGTATTTGAATTAAATCATACAAAGATAATAATCTGTTTTTATTATCAGGTATTTTCGAAGAGGTTCTGAATGTATTTCCGGAAAAAAGATTAAATTTGCTACCCGTTTCCGACAACAACAAAAGTCAATAAATATTATGGTAAAAATCAATTTGGGAGGCTGCAACTCCTTTATCAATGATGCAGAGTACAGAGAGTATGTAAAAAAGTCCTTCGCCGCATTTGACGAGCTTCAGGGCGGCAAAGGCGCCGGCAACGATTTCCTCGGATGGAAACAGCTTCCGAGCGAGACTCCGGAGGAGCTTCTCAGCGACTGCGAAGCTATACGCGACAGCTGGAATGCAAAGGGTATCGACCTCGTCGTCACCATCGGCATCGGCGGATCATATCTCGGAGCACGTTGCGCAATCGAGGCGCTCAGCCACAATTTCCTTCCGAAACAGGGCTCGCCTAAGGTTGTTTTCGCGGGCAACAATCTCTCTGAGGAATATCTCGCAGAGCTTCTCGACCTTCTCAAATTACGCAACGCCGCCTGTGTAGTCATCTCAAAATCAGGTACGACTACAGAGCCTGCAGTCGCTTTCCGCATTGTAAAGAAATATCTCGAAGACACTTACGGGGCAAAAGAGGCCGCTGAGAGAATAGTTGCCATCACCGACGCCAAAAAGGGCGCCCTCAAGACTCTTGCGACACAGGAAGGATACAAGACTTTCGTGGTTCCCGACAATGTAGGCGGACGTTTCTCCGTCCTCACTCCTGTCGGTCTGCTTCCTATCGCTCTTGCAGGCTTTGACATCAGGGCTATGATAAACGGGGCCATAGAGGCCGAAAAAGCTCTTGCAGACAAATCAGAAGAGAATCCGGCCATCCAATATGCCGCAATGCGCAACCTGCTTCATATCGAACACAGAAAGGCTGTGGAGATCCTCGTGACATACAATCCTAAGTTCACCTATCTTGCAGAGTGGTGGAAGCAGCTTTACGGCGAATCCGAAGGCAAGGACGGCAAGGGCATTTTCCCTGCATCCGTCACCAACACTGCCGACCTTCACTCTATGGGACAGTTCATTCAGGAAGGCAGCCGAATTATGTTCGAGACTGTAGTCAATATTGAGAACAGTAACCGCTGCGTGACTATCGGGGAAGACCCTCAGAATCTCGACCAGCTCAACTATCTCGCCGGCAAGCAGGTAGAGCATTGCAACGCAATGGCTCAACTCGGCACCAAGATTGCCCATATTGACGGCGGTGTACCTCAGATGCAGGTATCCATTGACCGAATCAACGAATTCAATCTCGGCAATCTCTTCTATTTCTTCGAGTTCTCCTGCGGTATTTCCGCATATCTGCTCGGTATCAACCCATTCAACCAGCCGGGTGTGGAAGCATATAAGAAAAATATGTTCGCACTCCTCAACAAACCCGGTTATGAGGAGCAGTCTGAGGCTATTCGCAAGAGAATCTGATTGCTATAAAACGAACAGAGGTGAAGGGGTCACGCGAGGCAAAGCTCTCAGCGTGACCTTTTCAAATATCCCGGCCTCCTTCATTGCAGCTGTGGATGCAGTGAGGGCAAGTGATGGAGTATTGTTATTCTCGCTAAGGTGGCAGAGGAATATGTGTTTCAGCCCCGGATGCCGGAAATCCTTTATCGCCTGCGCACAGGCATCATTGCTCAAATGGCCGTTTCCTCCAAAAATGCGCTTCTTCAACTCATAGGTATAAGGGCCGCTCATCAGCATATCGACATCATAATTGGACTCAATGACCACAGTATCAGACTGTCCGGCATAAAATAGAGCCTCTGGTGTCACGGTACCGATATCAGTCATAATCGTGAATCGTCTGTCTCCGACTATCAACGAATATCCTATCGTCTGGGTCGCATCGTGAGGCACGACGAAATATCTGGCAAAGATTTTTCCCGGTACGATTTCAGTCCAGTCATCATCGGAGAGGGGTCTTTTGACGGCGGCGATATGGTCCAAAGTGAATGTATTATGAGAAAGAGCATTCAGCAGGGTGGAAGTCGCAAATACAGGCTTGCACAACTTCTTGCAATAGGAGCCCAGCGATCGGATATGATCCATATGGTCGTGCGTAATAAGAATGGCGGAAAAAGAATCAAGAGAAAGATGTTCAGCCTCAAGCTCCTTTTTCAATCGCCTGAGACTCACACCGGCATCGATCAGGACTCCCGCGGACAGCGTCCCTCCCTCATCAAGACCGAGAAAATAGCAGTTGCCACAACTGCCGCTGGAAAAACTCTTGAATCTAAGTGTCATTTCCCTTCCTCGCAATACTTTGATATGACGCTGTAAGCATCTCCGACACCGAGCTCTCCAGCCCTGGACAAGTCAATACAACCTTTTTCCTTATCCTTCAAATAGATAAGGACCAAGCCCCTGTTGTAATAGGCATCACCCATATACGGATACAGGCTGATGGCCTTACCGTAATTGTCCATAGCATCCATCATCCTGGATGACAGACAATACAGATTACCCAGATTGTAATACAAGTACGGGATATCCGGAGTGAGTTCCACCGCCGCTTCCATATCGTCAATCGCCTCAGAATAATCGAAGGTCTGGTTGACTGTGCTGCCGACACGGGCTCTGATGGAGCCTTTGTCATCCATAGTCAGAGTCTGTACATTGGACTGGATGGAAGCGATAAAATCTATCATTTCAGCCCGGAGCACTCCCCTGTTCATATGATAAAACGACTGATAATAATCATCTGATGACTCGATAGCCTTGTCGAACCACATCTGCGCGGCATTGTATTGCTTGTTTTGAAGATCATACAAGCCTCGGATGAAAGGTGTCTGCAATTCGAGAAGCGCCCTCTGGACTGTTCCGGACAGAGTGTCCGAATTGGATATGACCACGGGAACTTGCGACTCTCGAGCGAACTTGTCTATGAGAACGTGCTCGAAACGATGAGACAAAGCATATGAAACATCATCCTTCCTGCCGGTAAGTCTGAACCTGTACAGAGGTCTCAAACGGATATCTATATCTCTATGCTGCAACAGTTCATTGTCAAAATCCTTCTTGGCGAAATCAGCATCCAGAGCAAGCAGAGCACTGTATTTTCTGGTCGTGTCGGCAAAAGAACCTTCATCAGTTGAATTCTTCGCCCGATACTCGGAGACCTTCTGCTGGGCCGTCTTGTAGTCCTGCTTCGATTCTCCGCTGAGGCCCAGCATATTCTTGACATAAGACCTGTTCATATAAGCCTTTGCAAAATCAGGATAGAGTTCTATAGCCTTGTCATAGTCATCAAGGGCATCCTGCCATCGGGACATTTCGGCAAAGACGGCCGCCCGGTTGTAATAGGCCAGCACATTGTTGGGATTGATATTGATGACCCTGTCCATATCTGCAAGAGCACTCTCATAATCCCCCACCTGAGCGGAAATCAGACTGCGGTTATATAGCGTCAAGGCATTGCCCGGCTCATCCTTGAGCACGCGGTTGAAGTCTTTCATTGCAGAATTGTAGTTATTCTGTTCATAGAACATAATGGCTCTGTTGAAATAGGCAAATGTATTGGTGGTATCCAACTTGATAGCCTGATTCATATCGGCTATGGCCGCAGGGAAGTTACGCTGCTCCGCATAAAGGCGCCCGCGTCGAATGTAGCCTTCAGGGTCATACCGGTCAAGTTTGATGGCCCTGTTATAATCATTAACGGCCTTCAGTGTATCTCCAAGGTAGAGATATGAGGCACCTCGATTCAGAAAGGCGGAAGGATCTCGCGGCTGCTTTCTGATATATCTGTCGAAGTCCTTGACCGCATTGTCGAACTGTTGGGCAAGAAAATATGTCACGCCCCGGCTGTAGTACAATCCGTCAACACCGGGACGCAGTTCTATGGCCTTCTCCATATCCGTCAGAGCCTCATCATATCTGCCGGAGCGGCTGCTCGCGATGGCTCTGTAATGATATCCGTCCGTAAAAACGGGATTGATTCTTACCGAACGGTCAAAATCCTGATATGCGCCTCTGAGGTCACCCAGATTGTACTTTGCTATTCCTCTGAAAAAAAAAGTCCAATAATCTGACGTATCCAGTTGCGCAAGCACGTTGAACTGCTCAATCGCCTGCGAATACTTCCCTTCGGAAAGCGCAGTCCTGCCACGGAAGAAGAACACATCCTTGTCATACTGGGCACTTACGACCAGGGATGTGAAGCAAAAAAAGAGAACCGACAAAAGTAAGCTTCTACGCATTTTATTTCCGAAAATAAGCCAAATTTGCTAAATTTGACAGATTTTACAAAGATAATCAGAAATCAGGCCCCAATCGTGTATTTATCAAAAAAAATATTTCTTATTCTTTTCGGTTTGACCTTTTGTCTTACAAAAGCATATTCCCAAAGGGATTTGAAGACAAGCCTGGATGCTGAGAATTTCATTTCCCCGGCAAGTCTCGGCTCTGATGTCGAATTCCTGTCCGATTCCCTTTGCCTTGGCCGCGCGACATCCACGACCGGTGCCGTCGATGCATCATTCCACATTTTCAGCAGATTCAGAAAACTCGGTCTGTTACCTGTGGGAGACAGTTTTTTCCATTCGTTCGATGTTGACGGCAAAGTAGGGCATAATGTTGTAGGAGTGTTCCGCAACAATGAATTCAAATATTCGGACAAATATATCATAGTCTGCGCCCATTACGACAATATCGGAATGCTCGAGGGGAGGATGTTTCCAGGTGCCGACAGCAATGCTTCGGGCGTTGCGGCTATGCTCGGCATCGCCACAATATTCCGTGGGCTCAGGCAAATGGGACGTCACTATAACCATCATATCATTTTTGTCGGTCTTGACGCCAAGCAGTTGAGTATGGCAGGTTCTCAGGCTCTGTGGAGCGAAATTTCATCCGGATCCTTCATCAGTCCGGTATCAGGCAGACCTCTCACCAAAGACGACATCTCTCTTGTAGTCAATCTGGACATATTGGGATGCAGCGACTCCCCTATTCGCAGCCATAGGAAAGATTATCTGATTTCGTTGGGGAACAAGCACGAAGACCTGCTGGCCAATGTCAATATCGTATATAGCTCTTTTCTCGATCTGGGCTTCGACTACTACGGCAGCAAGAGTTTCACTGAAATGTTCCTCAAAAGAGTCAGCGATCAGAGAGTATTTATTGAGAACGGCATATACTCAGTGATGTTCACTTCCGGAATCACTATGAAAACAAACAGGGAGAGTGATACCTTTGACACCATAGACCTTGAATTGTTGAAGAAAAGGACTTGTCTCATTTTCCATTGGATAGAGAAAATGATTCAGTTGTTATAAACCTCATCATATGAAAGCTTTCTGGAAAATGCTGCGGCAATATGTAGGGCCGTACAAAAAATATCTCGGATGGTCTGTTATTCTCAACATATTTTCCGTCATATTCAATGTATTCTCATTCAGTATGATAATGCCGATTCTGAATATGTTGTTCAGTCTCGACGACACAGTTTATACTCTGATTCCCTGGAATGAAGTATCCAATTCACAGGACGCCATCAACAATCTGTATTTCTATGTGGCGCAATACACCGGCACCTATGGAGCATCCAAGGCTCTGATGGTATTGTGCCTGTTTCTTTGCACTATGACCATATTCAAGACCGCCTGCTATTTCGGTTCCTCGGCCATAATGATTCCTATCAGCACAGGTGTTGTCAGAGATTTGAGGATGAAGATATATGACAAGATTCTCTCCCTCCCTCTCGGATTCTTCTCACAGGAGAAGAAAGGTGATATCATAGCCAGGATGAGCGGAGATGTACAAGAAATCGAAACTTCCATCACCGGGTCACTTGATATGCTCATCAAGAATCCTATCCTGATAATAGGCTACTTCTCAGCCCTTATTTATGTAAGCTGGGAGATGACCCTGTTCACTATCGTCTTCGCGCCTCTGATGCTGTGGGTAATGGGGGCAATCGGCAGGAAACTTAAAGCTAAATCACTTGAGACCCAAGCTCTTTGGAGTGACACAATGAGTCAGGTGGAAGAGACTCTCGGAGGACTCAGAATAATCAAGGCATTCCTCGCCGAGAAGAAGATGTCATCACGATTCAGCAATGTCACGAATGCAATGAGGCGCAAAAGCGCGCGGGTATCCACCCGCCAGGCATCAGCCCACCCGGTAAGCGAATGCCTCGGGACTATAATGATAGCCATCGTCCTCTGGTACGGAGGCACCCTGATACTGAAGGACAACGCTCCTATCGATGCCCCGACCTTCATTTTTTTCCTTGTTATGCTATATAGCGTTATTCAGCCGATCAAGGATCTCTCCAAGGCCGCATACAGCATTCCGAAGGGAATGGCCTCAATGGAGCGCATTGACAAAATACTCAACAGCCGCAATCCCATCAAGGAAGCCCCTTCACCTCAGGAGCTCAAGTCCTTCGAAGACTGCATCAAGTTCGAAAATGTAGATTTCCATTATGAGAAAGGCGGCAAGAAGGTTCTCGACAAAATCAATCTTGAAATAGGCAAAGGCAAGACTATCGCAATAGTTGGAGCATCCGGTGCAGGCAAGACAACTCTCGCCGACTTGATTCCGAGATTCTATGACATCGACGGGGGGTCCATCACCATTGACGGCAAGGATATCCGCAATGTCTCCATCGAAGATTTGCGCAGTCTGATGGGGAATGTCAACCAAGACCCTATTTTATTCAATGACACTATTTTCAACAACATAGCCTTTGGTGTGCCGGATGCTGACCGGAAGCAGGTGGAAAGAGCGGCAAGAATAGCCAACGCCCACGATTTCATAATGGAAAAAGAGGACAAATATGACACCAACATCGGCGACCGGGGAGTCAAGCTCAGCGGAGGGCAGCGCCAACGCATCAGCATTGCCCGCGCCATCTTGAAAAATCCTCCTATTCTTATCCTCGATGAAGCGACCGCCTCCCTCGATACAGAGTCGGAGCGTATCGTTCAAGAAGCCCTTGACCGCCTTATGAGCAACAGGACCACCATAGCCATTGCCCACAGACTGTCCACAATCAAGAATGCCGATGAAATCATCGTAATGGACGAAGGACGTATCGTAGAGCGCGGGCGTCACGAAGAATTGCTTGAGATGAACGGCTTCTACAAGAAACTTAACGATATGCAAGCATTATGAAAGAAGGTAAGAAAATAATATTCAGAATAATTTTCCTGATATACATCGCAGCCGTGGCATACGCCTGCTTCGGCAATTTCACAAATGTTCCGAATCTGACCAGAGCCTGGCTCGGCATACCGAATGACAAGATTCTCCATTTCTTGATGTTTTTGCCATTCCCTATTCTTATGTATCTGTCATTCGGCCACAAAAGGAAGAATCCCTGGAGAGCGATGCCCGGAGTCATAGGTATTTTCATCATCGGCTGCCTCATTGCTGCCGGGACAGAGGTGGGACAGAGTTTTCTGTCGTATCGCAGCTGCGACCCGACAGATTTTGTAGCCGACAGTCTCGCGCTTCTCATCAGTTCCCTGACAGTTTTCATAATGAAATTATGGTAAGACGTTTTTTGACCTTTATCATTTTGACGTGTATATGTTCCATCGGAACTTTTGCGCAGAGTTCAGCTATCCTCCGGGATTTCGAAGGAACGGCTGATTCTCTGAGAGTATTGTTGCAGGAAAGGACTTCCGTATTCAATGAGATAAAGCTCAATAAAATAGTAAAGAGAGGCAAGCTGCTTGATTTCTACTTTTCAAGCGAAATGGGAGAATATCCCTGGCGTTCCGAAGATATTCCCTGGATTAAAGAGACTATCAGCAGTATGATTCCGGGGAATTATGCATCCTTTTCAGTCGGCAACATATTTGCGAAGAACAAAAATATCAGCACGTTGACCACACCTCTTGCGGGTAACAGCGGAGAGCCGTCAGCCTATAGTCTTAAAGGACCCAAGCCGTCCCCTGTTCCTTTCGTGCAGAGAATCGGAGATATGGAATTCGACAAGGGGATGTCCGGCAGGACGATTGCCTTATGGCAGAGTCACGGGAAATATTATGACGAGGCGGAGCAAAGATGGAAATGGCAAAGAGCACCCCTGCACAGGACTGTGGAAGATATGTACACCCAAAGTTATGTGCTTCCTTTCCTGATTCCCATGCTCCAGAATGCCGGAGCGTATGTGATGACACCACGAGAGAGGGATACCGGGATTCTGGAGATCATTACTGATAATGACAAAGCATTCACCGAGCCACGGACCGGTTTGACGCGCAAAGCGGGCTCGTATTCAGAAAAGGGCGACTGGAGTGATGCAGGACCGGGCTTCGCTGATGCCAAGATAATATACAATCTCGGCGACAACCCATTCACAATGGGGACGGCGCGCAGGGTCCCCGTATCTTCGAGCGGCAAAGTCACGGCATCGGCCAAATGGATGCCCCACATCGAAGAGGCAGGCTGCCACGCTGTCTATATCTCATACAAAACCTTGTCCAACAGCTGTCCCTGTGCGCACTACACTGTACACTACAGAGGTGGAAAAGCTGAATTCTCAGTCAATCAGAACATAGGAGGAGAGACTTGGATTTATCTCGGGACTTTCGAATTGGACCGGAACAGTTATGTAGAGTTGGATAATGGCGTGCCTCCGGGCAAAACAACCGCAAATGGGACGGTAGTGACAGCCGACGCCGTGAAGATAGGAGGAGGAGTGGGCAAGTATCAGCGCGGCGGGAGCACCTCAGGTGTGCCTGCATATATGGAAGGAGCTCTATACTGGAGTCAGTGGGCAGGCTCGGGAGCCGACATCACCGAAGAATGGAGCGATGACTATCATAAGGATTATGCCGAACGGGGAGCCTGGACGACAATGATGCTCAAAGACAAGAAAGTGCCGTTCGATATGTCACTGGCATTTCACAGCGATGCCGGAAGCAGTCCCAACGATTCGATAGTCGGCACTCTGGCCATCTACACCAGCGTCTGCGACGGCTCGACAAAATTGCCTGACGGGCGGTCTCGAATGGTGGCGCGTTCCTACGGAGATATAGTCCAGACTCAAGTCTGCAATGACATTCGGGCCAAATTCGACACGACCTGGACAAGACGCGGGCTTTGGGACAAATCATACAGTGAGTGCAGAACGACATCCGTTCCAGGAATAATTCTGGAATTGCTGTCTCACCAGAATTTTGCCGATATGAAACACGGCCTCGACCCGGCGTTCCGCTTTACCGTCAGCCGTGCTGTCTATAAAGGGATGCTGAAGTTCCTGAGTAACTTGTATGGAGTTCCATATGTAGTCCAGCCGCTGCCCGTCCAATCTATGGCCGTCAAGTTCGGAAGTTCTTCGGGGACAGCGGTCATATCCTGGAAAGTGACTGAAGATGATCTCGAGCCTACGGCAGTGTCAAACAACTTCATTCTGCAGACCAGAATCGATGACGGAGCTTTTGATGACGGCGTAGTGTTGAAAGAAATCAACAATGAGAACGGGAGATACAGCGTCACCGTCCCGATTGAGAGCGGACATATCTACAGCTACAGAATCACTGCGTTCAACGAAGGTGGCAAAAGTTTTCCATCAGAGACATTGTGCCTTGGGACTCCTTCCCGAAGCGCAAAAGCAAAGGTGTTGGTAATCAACAACTTCTACAGATTATCAGCTCCTGCTTGGATTGATACGCCTACATATGCAGGATTTGATGCCGCCACCGACAGTGGAGTACCCTACATAAATGACATCAGCTACATAGGTGAGAATTATCAGAACAGACGTGATCTGGAATGGGTGGATGATGACAATCCGGGGTTTGGGGCGTCATACATCAACAAGGCCGGATTGAAAGTGGCAGGTAACACTTTTGATTTTGCATTCAGGCACGGGAAAGCGCTCTTTGACGCCGGATATTCTTTCTGTTCTGCAAGCAATGACGCCTGGAGCGAAGATGCCGGCCTCTCTTCTGACTGTGCAGTGGCTGACATTATTTGCGGCAAGCAGGTGACCACAATCAAAGGCACCGGTCCGGCGCAATATGAAGTTTTTGGTTCACAGTTGATTGACAGGATAGAAGAATACACTTCCTCGGGAGGAAGCATCATCATATCCGGTGCTTATATAGGAGAAGATGTCAACCTCAGCATCTACCCTAGCGAAATAGAGCCGTCAGAGCGGGCAGCCAAGGTGAAATTCATTGAAAAAGTGCTCGGATACAAATGGAGGACGGGCTTCGCCGCTCCTACAGGGAAGGTGACCGGACTGCTGGATATTGAGTTTCATACCGTACCTAACGAGCAAAATTACTGCGTAGAAAATGCCGACGGTATCATACCGGCATCAAAAAAGGCAGAGAGCGTCATGAAATACATTGACAACAACATATCCTCCGCCGTGTTCTACAACGCCGGGAAATACAGAGTCGCTTCTTTCGGCTTTCCTCTCGAATGCATAAAGGACAGAAATTCAACCTCAGAGCTAATGGCACTGACGATGCAATACCTAATTCAATAAGTATATGGCTGATTTACACAAGATTGCCGGGCATTTCACAACCTCGGCCCCAATTGTTCTCATAAAACCTCTCGGTGAAGGATTCATCAACGACACCTATCTTGCCTACACAGATGCGGAACAAGAACCGGAATACATTCTCCAGAGAAAGAACCACATCGTATTCCCCGATGTTCCGGCTATGATGGACAATATACTGAAAGTTACAGAGCACATCAAAGCCAAAGTTTCCAATCCTCTAAGGGAGACTCTTACAGTCATTCCGACTACGAATGGAGACTTGTATTTCAAGGACGAAGACGGTAATTATTGGGCTATGTGCCTGTACATCAATGGGACAAGCAGTTATTTCACAGCTGATTCTCCGGAGCTCGCATATCAGGGAGGACTTGGGCTCGGCCAGTTCCACAAGTTGGTAAGCGATTTTGACGAACCGCTTACCGAAATCATAAAAGGATTCCACAACATCCGCTGGAGATTCCGGCAATGGGATAAGACACTTGCCGAAGACCCGGCGGGACGGGCACAGGGGCTTGCGGAGGAAATCGGCTGGATAGAAAGTCGGAGAGAGACTATGATGGCCTTTTGGGAAAAATATGAAAAGGGCATTATCCCTACTCGAGTCACCCATAATGATACGAAAATCAGCAATTTCCTTTTCAATAGCTCTGATGGGAGCCTGCTCTGCGCAATCGATCTGGACACACTTATGAGTTCAACGTTGCTCAACGACGTGGGCGATGCGCTTCGCTCATACACCAACACCGCGGCAGAAGATGAGCCTGACTATGGCAAGGTCGGGATGAGCATCGAAATGTTCGGCGCATACATCAAAGGCTATCTTTCCAAGATGAAAGACGAACTCACCCGATCAGAACTCGAAAATCTTGCCTTCAGTGGCATATATATCACTTTCGAGCAGACACTCAGATTCTTGATGGACTACATCGACGGAGATAAATATTACAAAATAAAGTATCCCGAGCACAATCTTGTCCGGGCAAGGTCACAATACGCTCTTCTGAAATCAATGGAGGAGCAACTTGGCAATATGAATCTGATGATCAAGAGCTTTTGTAAACCATTTCAAGACAGGTTCTAAGAGTTTCTGTCGATAATTTCGGCTATATCCTGCACCGGTCTGTCCGCATAGCGCCTGAAAGTTGTCTTGCACAGCGGACAAGCCGTCGCTATCACGTCGGGACCGCCCGATGTCAGGTTTCGGAGAGAATTAAGGACTATATCCCTCCGCTGTTCATCTCCAAGTGTAAGACTGCCCAGACTGCCTCCGCAACAAATGCTTTCCTCGTGACTTTTTTCGGCCTCAACCAGGTAGCCGGAGGAGCCAAGCAGCATACGGGGCTGCAGGTAAATGCCCGAGCCTCGTCCGAGCTCACAAGGATCGTGGAAAACATAACGGATATCACCTTTCTCAACATTAAGGCGTCCTGTCTGCATCAATTCCCAGAAATATTCAGAATGGTGCACTATTCTGACATTCTCAAGTTTATAATGTTCCTTGAAAATCTTGTAGCAGATAGGGCAGCTCAGCAGCAGCGTATCACATCCGGAAGCCTTGATAATTTCCGTGTTTTTCCTGATTAGCTGCCACGCCGCGCTGAAACGCCCGGCCATCAGCATAGGACGGCCACAGCACAATCCTTCTTCCTTGTCCAACAACTGAAATGAAACACCGGCTTTGGTCAATACGGACTCCACTGCCTTACCGATGGCAGGTGTCAGTCTGGTCATACAACCGGCAAAATACAGGACACCCCCGCTGTTCACGGCAGCCGAGGCTTTCATCCTTGAAATATCGATATTGGAATAATCCTGATTGATTGCATAACGGCGTGTGGCTCGTTGGGCTATTCTGAGTACAGGTCCTTCTATTCCGACCTGGCATACGTAAGAGCATTTCCCGCAGAGCAAGCATTTATCACTGATTTCTTCTATGCGTTTTTCATTTCCGCGTCTGAGATTACGATTGAGATATACAGTGGTATCCTTGATATTCACTTTCTTGACCGACATAGGACAAGCATCAATGCATACTCCGCAGTTGGGACACGAATATATCTCAAGTCTGGCCAAGCCTTTGCGCGCGTGTTTTATTGTAAGTCCGGCATTTCTGAAAGGTATCAGAATCATCTCCGTGGGGATATGCATATATCTCGTAAACGGAAGTACGCACATAAAGATGCACAGTATTATAGAATATGCCCACCAGGTAGGCAACATATTCATCTTGTCCCCAAGGAATGCATGAAAAATCCAATACACAGGATAAGTCAGGAAACTTCCGCCGCTTATCCCGACAGTGAAGCCTTCAGCCAGAAGTCTCAACGGGAAGATACCCCATAATGAATAAAGCCCTATACTGTCGAGCAATGTAGGGACGGTCGTTCTGCGCATGCCGAAGAACAGAGAACGGAACCGTTTGATAATCGCCAGCACTATTCCGCTCAGTACCATCAGCAGGAAGAAATCCATCAGGAAGAAAAACGCCGCACCTTGTACCGTAAATTCCGCTTCCGAAACGAAATAATTGAAAAAGATAGCGTAATATACAGTGTTCAACCTGTGAGGGACGAAAAGAAAGACTTCCAGATGCCCCAGAAGAATAAGCATAAACCACCCGAAAGCGATGCTGGAATGCATATAGCCAAGAAGTTTATTCCTCTTCCACAAGTTTACGTGGATTAGACAATTGAGGAATATATCCTTGATATTCTTCCAGATAATTTGCGGAGTCACCAGAGACTTCAGGACCTTCTTGCGATCATCATAGGACAACTGGTGCCAGATTCGAATCAATCCTATCAGGCAATATCCAAGGACAAAAGCCATTCCGAACAGGAACGGAATCACAAAGGGATGGAATGCAGAAGGAACTCTTTCTATCATTTCCCGGTCTCCTCATAAAAACGGCAGGCAGACAGAATCAGATGTCTGGTATTGATGCCGCGCGGACATATCATAGTACACTTCCCACAAAGCATACAATTGGAAAGCATAGCGGAGATATCCTTGCCCCGCTGCAAGGCCAATATCATTTTTCTTACACTCATTCCGGAAAATGCTCCGGCAGTGCAAGTCGCAGAACAACTTCCGCAAGCCATACACTTTTTGACATCGGGCTCAATCTGTGCAAGTTTCCTGTACAGAGACAAATCAATCCTGTCAAGATTGATTGTGGAACTCGTAGCCAGCTTGAAACCGAAATCCATCATTCACTCAAATAATTATGGATACTGAGCGCTGCGGCTCTCGCCTCAGCTACCGTTTCAGGAACCGTTTTCGTGCCCGTACAGGCACCGGCCAGAAATACTCCCGGGCGTTCAGATTCCATTATACTATAGACGTTATCCCTGCTGCGAAGAAATCCGTCTGTGTCCACATCAACATTAATCATCGATGCGATGTGGCTTATCTCGGGATTGCAGACCATACCGGACATCAGCACAAGCAAATCCAGAATCACGCGTACAGGTTTACCCGAAAGTGTATCCTCAGCCTTCACTATGACACGTCCGTCAATGTTTTCGCTAACCTCAGAGACACGTCCGCGGATGAAATGAATATCATATTCACTCTGGGCATTGAGATAAAAATCCTCGTATTTCTTACCGAACAACCTGAGGTCCATATAAAAACAATAAATCTCAGCATCCGGGAATTTTTCTTTCATTTCAATTGCCTGCTTTATGGCTGTCATACAACAGACCTTAGAGCATTGAGGGTTTCCGGCTTTCATATCTCTTGAGCCGACGCAATGGACAAAACCGACAGACTTTATCTCCTTTCCGTTAATCCTCTTGTCATTTCCGGTATTGAACCACACCTCAAGATCCCTGTTGGTCATCACCTGATCATAAATGCCATAGCCATACTCCTCTTTCCTGGATGCATTGAACAATTTGAATCCGGAAGCGAGCAGGACTGCTTTTGTTACTATACTGATTCCGTTTGACAGTACTATGCTGTAACCATCCTTCAGTCTGTTGATTGTTGACACTTCCGTCTCCAGAAACACGTTTGCATCATTGATCTCGCTTTTCATTTTGTCAACAAGGGTCCTGGCCGGAGTCATGTCAGGAAACAGTTTATGCCATTGTGCCACATGTCCTCCAAGACGGTCCGACTTCTCCACGATGATCGGGTTATGACCGAGTTTGAGCAACTGTCTGGCAGCTTCCATTCCGGCAATGCCACCGCCTATTATCACGACTGTCTGTTTCATATGGCTAACAACATTTTATCACAGACGGGAGTTCGGGCTTCATTATGTCTTTCCTGTTCAGCCCCAGATATTTTGACGAAGAATCATATTCTACTCCTATCTTATCCAGAAGAGGTTCGACAGCGACCTGATGAAGTTGAAGTCCCAAATCCCAAGGGTCATAACCCAGAACCAGTCCGGCGACTTCTTCGTATGTAAACACAGGTATTCCATAGCCGTTCCCACCATATGTCTTTCCTGTTTGCTCGGCAATCACATATTGCCAACGGTCAAGAAAATATGGACATCCCGGACAATTTGTGATAATCATATCCGGATGATACGGCTCCATAGACTCGAATTTCTTATATGTATTGGACATACTGTATCCTCTGTTGGCCTTGACGTGATACTGGCGGAAACCATAGCCGCAACAATGTCTGCGTTCCGGATAATCAATCACCTGTCCACCCCAAGAATCAATCATTCCTGCAAGCACATAAGGATATTCCGCTCCTCCGACTCCCTTGTGAGGGAACATCTTGGAATAATGGCAGCCTATATGTTCGACAACCCGGAGAGGCTCCCCCGTATCCTTGTTGATGAGACGATGGACGGCCTTGGAGGCTATCTCCTTGCGGAATTTATAGATCAAATCACTTGAATGAGCAAGATATTTCGGTTTTTTGAATTCCTTACGGCATGCCTTCCAGAGCAATTCTCTTATCTTCGTCTCCAGCTCCGGAAACTCATGCCAAGTTTCCAAAATCTCCGCATAATTCCCAAAAGATGTAATACAGGAAGCCGCATAGTTTTCATATCCGGCTTCCGTCATAAGAGCAAACTGTCGTGCCACTATGGTCATCACGGTCTCTTGAGGGATAGTATCACAATGATATGCGATACCACCGCAGGTCGTATGATAGGGCGTCTCATAAATATCTTTCTTCAAAACGTTGCGGGTTATCTCGGAAAACATTCTCTCTGACGCCGGAAAGAAATTCTGGCGTATGCAGCTGCGTACATAATACCAATGGTCGTCAGGAATTTCTTTCTGATAATCGCTCCAAATTTTCTGTTTGCCTTGATATATCATAATTTATTCCTCATTCGTATGATTGCCTTCACTGCACTCAAATGTGTATCTTTCGTATTCATCAAGAGTCATACCCATTTCCTGTGCTTTCCGGCATGAAAAGTCCTCGACAACCGCTATTCTTTCCGTGCCGCCGGTAACATCAAAAATAGCCTTCAAATCGTCCAATGACTCCTGCGGTATCTTTCGCAGAACCCCGTTACCTTCTCCCATATAATTCGCGCCCTGGCGTTCATAACTGTCCACAAGATGCTCCGTATGCCACTTCCAAACAGGACCGGACTCCATATGATCCTCCCATTTGAAAGTCTCAGGATGAATGCAGTAACCATATTTCAATATGGTCCCCGTCATTGCCTTTGTAAGGGGATAGAGTTGACGCCCCTTTTCGGAATAAATGAAATATCCCTTTTTTGCGGATAGATTACGCAAGGCCATAACAATCAGACCCGGTCCGTTCTTTCGAGGGCATCTGGTGACGCAAGACATACACTCTCCACAATACCATATGGTATCACTCTTGAGAAGAGCCTCTATCTCGACGTCATCCTTTCGTTGAACAGTATCAACGATTTTCCGCGGATCATATTTATAAAATTCAGCGGCAGGGCATATTGCAGTGCAAGTCCCACAATTGATGCAAGTATGAAATCCCTCCTTGAATCTATAGTCTTCACTAAGTTCATCAAAAAGTTTTCCCATTTCAGTTCAGGTTTGGGTTCGTACAAAGGACAAAATTATGATAAATAAATGAAAAAAGAAATCAAAAGACACATTCTGCTAAAGAATCGCAAACATCCCACGATTCTACTTCCACGGCGACTTCAGCTCGGATATAACTGAATTTCACAGTCAAATCTTCAAGATCTTCAGCCGTCCAATCATAGCCTTCCTGCACAATCTGTTCTCCTATCGCAAACGTATCCACAATTTCTTCACCTCTCAAAAGCAGCAGTTTAAGGGATGTGTCTTTCTGCCTTGGAATCAGAACATCATACAGCCCAGCTCCACGTGGGCCGACAATTACATCAAATTTGCCTTCGACCGGTGTCAGATCTTTAAGGTCAATGCCTGCAATATTACCGACAAGTTCTATCCCGGAAATATCACCATCACCGTTGTACGAGCTCAAATCTATTGTCAGACAAGCATATTGCTTATGCGGAATAACATTTACAATGACTTCTTCCCCTGTGGCATCTATCCGGCTGCTGAATGCATACAGTTCGTCCGATTGACATCCGGGACTTATATGCACCACTCCATCCACGACCTTGGCATCCTTCACGCCCGCGAAAGCTGTTGCTGTCCAGAAACCTCTTTTAATATCATATTGACCTTTTCCGTTGAAATCAGGCCTGAACTCTTCTGTGACAATTGGCTTCACGTCCCACAAGTCAAAGAATACAGTTTCCCATTTTCCGAAACAATATTCCATATCCAGTACCAGTTTACACGGGCATACCATTCTATCCTCCTTGATTGAGCAGGATGAGAAAAGGCACAATAAAGCAATAGGCTGTTAAGTTAAACATTTTTTATGGTCACGATTTCAAACTGCATTTCTGAGTATCCGCACTCGTTTGGCCGCAAGGTTTTCGGGGAGATTTTGTCTGCTCCAGGCCTTGAGGTCTGTACTGTGCGTACGCTCCAGGCAGCCCTTGAAGTCGAAGCCTCTGGCGGATTCGAGGGTACTGAGTTTGGTGTGCAGCGGCAGTATCATCACGAAGCCTGTGACCCCATACATCCTGTTGTCGGATTTTCGCTCCTTGAAGTAGCCGAACGAGGATTCAATGATGTCAGACGACACATTGTGAGCATCCTCCTCGGTATTCAGAAGAGCCGTTTCCTTCCTGAAGTATCCAATCATCATCTCGGCG
>JAZRYB010000028.1:0-2374 GCA_045600565.1 Candidatus Cryptobacteroides sp.
AGACTATATTGATTTTTTCGGTCTGCCGGGTCTCCGCTTCTCCTCCTGTTCCGGTTTGGGCAGCAGTCCAAGATTCTGTAGCATCAGTTGGTTGGCGGGGCTGATTCTGATGAGCTGCCAGCCGGATTCGTCCAGCTTGATTTTCTTCGCCCGTTTCAGCTGGCCCATTATCTTGCCGTAAGTCATATTGTCAAGCAGTTTGCACTTGTCGAACGACTTCAGCAGTCGAAAGGTGAGCAGAGTTGAAAGGAAGTCGCAGAACTCGCTGCCCATAACGGAGTAGTCATCGTGCACGCGAGTCTCATCAAAGCCGCAGGCGGATTTGTAATAGCGCATAACAACCTCTATCTCCCAACGCTCAGCGTACGCCTTGTACACTGTAGCGGCATCCAGGTCAAGATCGCATTCGAGGACAATAGTACCGAAGGTCTTCTGCCTTTCCCTGAACTCCTTCAGGTCATAGGTTCCGTCGGACTTGGCTCTGCGCAGGTAGTCGTGTTCCTCTTTAGCGGCCTTTGCGGTGTCCCGGTATGAGTACAGCCATTTGTCCTTTCCGCTGCACTTGGCCTTCTTGAAAGTTACACCTTCATATCCGGGGAGGATTCCGGTGAAGTCAAGCATCTTATGCGTCTGTATAAACTTGGAGTTTCTCTTGACGGGATTGAGATAATGCAGGTCGGGATGATTCTTGAAGTGGCTCTCAGCGGCATTCGCGGGGAACCCTTTGTCTGCAACGATGAGACCCCTTGTTATCCTGTTCTCCGATATGAACGACTCGTACGACGTGATATCCAGCATGTTTCCGGGGAAGCACTTTGAGCACACCGGCTCCATCGCATCCAGGTCAAACGCATACAGGACAGATATATCCCGGCTCCCTTTGACCTTTGCCTTGCGAGAGAAGTCTGACAAGGTATTGACCGTGGACTCGTTGGATTTCAGCGTGCCGTCAATAAGAAGGTGATGATCCATTCCGACTTTCGCGCTTCTGTCACGCATGAAGCCGACTATCTTTGAGCAGGCCTTGCCCATGTCTTCAATGAACTTCGACACAGTATTGCGGGACAGGGCAACTCCTGGATATAGCTCCGAAAGGAAGCTGTTGTCGTATGCCTCCTTGAGTTCGCAGTCCTTTATGCCGGGATTAATAACACGCAGTATGGCGATGCAATATATCTTGAGGGCGTCACTGAGGGCATAGTGCTCTCGGAGGTCGGAAAGAATATCGGAGAACACATTATCGCAGTGGACAACACCGGCCCACTCCTTGAGTTCTATTTCGGAAGCTGACACCCTGACATGTTTCTCGTCTTCAATGGCAACATACCTGCCATCAATGATGTGGCCAATGGTCGGTCCGTTTACCGGAACGTGTCTTCCGTTCACATTCTTGCAACCTACGCGCTGACGCACGGCATAGAGATGCTTGTCCTTGCCATAGGCGATGACCACTGTGTTCTTGGGCCTCTCGACGGAGAGAATTTCCTGAGGAATCGGCATGTTTTCTATAGTCTTATTCAATTGTAAAATTAGACTATATTTTTGAAAAATGCAAGAGTTTTGTCGACTTTTTTCAGCCGATTTCGCAAGATTTTCCCGGAAACGGATCACGGATATGTCTCTATTCGTCAGCATTTTCTATGACTATGGCTCTGGGTATGCCTCAGGAAGGCTATCGTATAGTCTCACACGTTGGGAAAGTTGTAGTTAAAGCTGAACCGAAAAAGTCCGCTTACAATCACCGAAATCTCAAAAATTGCAGAGGCTTCGACCCTTTACACGGCTGCCTGAAGGAGTTACTGGATGTCCCGGAACCGCTCACTCAGAATCAAAATGTCAATGAACTTTTGTTACACTTTGATGACTAAAATTTATCGCATCAGTAATATTCCCTAAATATTAACTACTTCAGGATATCTTATCTCTTCAAAAGTAAAACCATTAGATAAATCAAGAATCATATGATCCTCGACCGCTTTTAAATGGAATGAGTCAAATGGCATCATCTGCATTAAAACCTGATTATCTAATTTATTATCAATCACTTCATCTTTCTGTCGATACGCGAAGATAGTCCGCTTGACTGAATATTTGGATATTTGTACTTTTATATCGTTAACGGCATTCAGTTTATCTATTGTATTAACGAGCTGATTCCTGGCCTTTTGTCTTTTACCAGGAACTTCCTTATCATACTGCTGATGTTTATCCAAATAATGAGACAATGTACATGACAATTCAATAAATACAATCGCATTCTTATTTGAAACAAGTATATCACAGATTCCGCCTTCATTCAGAGTTTTAATTCTAGGAAGTTGCTTAGTTATGAGTTCCTCCAAATGAATAAGACTAGAGTGTGACGCGACATGTA
>JAZRYB010000029.1:0-6133 GCA_045600565.1 Candidatus Cryptobacteroides sp.
TCCGCAGGAGGTTTCAGGAATTCGTCAATATCGTCTTTCACAGCAGCCATTTTATCCGGTTCAATGGTTATACGATAAAGGTTTCCGCCATATCTGTCACTGAGTATATGGAAAGCCTCGATAACTGCATCCTTATGGGTGACCACGCCTTTATAATCACAATCTACGGATAGAATCACATAGTCGAGAAATACTCTTTTAAATTTTGTCTTCAAAAGCTCGTATGCTATATGGTTTGTTATTTCGATCATTTTTCTCCCCCATGTTGCAGCATTAAAGTAAAAGTCTTTCTCCAAGCCTTGCGGCATCAAACTATGAGTTATCCGTCATTGTATGAACCTATGATGACCATACATGTCTTCGATGTTCTTGCTTTATTTCAGTTCTTCAACTTGCATCATCATTATATTTTCCGACAAAATCACTTTATTGATGTATTCCTTAAAATCGTTGCCTATAAGGCTTCCAAATCTCTGCCATAACCTATTATCATCACTTATGCTCTCAAGGATTGTTACTGATATGACATTCAGGATTTCATCATTTTCATCATGATATACAAGGCACCATACATGTTCAACAAAACTGCATAACCTTTCAAACTTGTTTGTGTCCTCGTCGCGAAAGGCCTGCCATATTTCATTGTTAATAGCCTCAACAGCAAATACATGTGAGAGTATTTCAGGAAATTCAGAAACATGTTCCTCGCATAAAATACGCTTTTCAGGAAACCAGTTTGCATATTCCAAAAGAAATTCCTGTTTTGTCATCATTAGCTCCATTAAATTCGGATTTCTTGTCCATCTTACTGAGCGATTAAGCTATGATTTGTCAGTCTGTTGCTGATAACCTTCTTCGCCTCATTTACATCATCAAAAGCCAGATAATAAGTATCGAAGGGGTAGAAAATCGAATCATTGTCGCGAAAGCGCTCATACCAGGTATCGTCATGCAGATCATCCAGAAAGACCGCAAAGGGGCGACCTTTAAAGCGAACAGCCAGAACGTCCGTCGAGCAGGATTTTGATTCATCATAAAGCATAATGTCACGGAACTCTATCTGAACCAGCTTATCATCTATATACCACCAGTTCCATGCTCCCACATCGGATATGGCATCCGCCAATATGTTAAGTGTGTCAATATTCATATAATCACCTCGTCAACGGTTTCTGCTCTAATGCGCATCGTAGGGAACTGATATCCCATCTATTTATGTCATCGCTCCAAAAGACATTATCTGTTGTTCCATAAGCTGGTACCGTAAAATTATGATTATCTTTATTTCCTCAGCTGTTCTTCAACCTGGGTTGCGAACGCCCTCATACCGGCCTGTGACGGGTGACCGGCTTGCTTTTCTATGTCGTGGAGGTCAACGCATTCTATCCTGTAATGCCTGCATACGGTGTGGACGGATTCGTTGATGTCATCGCGCAGTTCTGAATTAAGTATGAACACCACTCTGGCCTCCGGGTAGAGGGTGACCAGCTCGGAGCACATCTTTGCCATCGCCGGGCGGAAAAAGAAAAGGTCTTCATTTGTCCATTTCTTCCATTTGTATTCTCCTACCGGAGCACCGCACCACGCATCGTTGGTACCGCCGCAGACGAGGATGATGTCAGGATGACCTAGGTCTCCTGCCCGCCCTACGAAAGACCTGTCAGAATAGTCCTTATGGTTGCCTTCGGCATCATTGTATCCGGTGTAGCAGATTGTGGAACCTGAAAAGGAGTTGTTCTTTTCAAGTTTGTATCCCATTTCGCTTATGAGAAGATGCCACCAGGTCTGTTCGACTTTGTTGACATCGTTCCTGGGACTGACTTTGTTGAAGTACCACACTGCGTTCCAATTGGGGCTGACCCACCCTTCGAACGTGCTGTATGAATCGCCTAATACGGATACTTTTGTGGAATCGGTGCCTTGAGCGGCAAGAATGATGCTCGCAAACGGCATCAGCAGGATGAACAGAATCTTTTTCATAGTGCTAAGTTACTGAAAAATTCCTATCTTTGATTAAATATCAATCGTTCTTGTAATAATGAAGAAAATATTGTCCCTGCTGGCCTGTGCGGCCGCCATCATTTCCTGTGGTACACAGAAAGAATCCCTTACAGTCGCTAATCTTGAGAAACTGGCGCCCCTTGATGCCTCAAAGAAGTATGAGGTCAGATACGGAGAGATAGCTCCAGGCGGAAAACTTGAGCTGGAAGCCAATGACATAAGGAAGAATACCACACTGGAGGCTGTTATGACCTTCCCTGAGGGCTTTGGCGGTATTACTCTGGGAAGAGGTGACAAAAAACATTTCTACAGCTATTGGATAGATGTGACTGAAACTGATTTCACCGTCAGCAAGCACGAAATCGGAGGACCGGAAAAAGTTGTCTCCACGCAGAAGCACGGTATGAAGATATCGTCGAATCTCACTGCCAAAATTGTATATACTGATCAGAGTACAGCAGAATTTACCCTCAAATCCGGAAAGGAGACAAAGACATTCTCTGTGGACTGGTGGGGTGGCGGCGCACCGTTTGTCCAGAACAACGGCTCGTCATCTGCCAATGCCCGCCTGACGTTCATCCCTTATGACCAGGACAAGCCGGTCTGGATCATAGGAGACAGCTACATCAGCTGGTCAGCGCAGAACCGCTGGCCATATTATCTCTACACTGCCGGTTATAAGAACTGGATGGCGGACCATACCCCTGGCGCAGGCAGCGCGGCACAGTATGCAGAGTTCCACAATGACCTGAAGTTCGGTACGCCGAAGTATGTCATCTGGGCTATGGGAATGAACGACGGACCGGACAACGCGGATTCTCCGACTGACCGCTGGCTCGTCTATGTGAAGAAATTCATAGCTGACTGCGAGGAGCGCGGCATCATCCCTATCCTGACCACTACGCCGTCAATTCCCAAGCACAATCATCAGCAGATGTGCAAGTGGGTGCGTGAGAGCGGCTACCGGTACATAGACTTCTCCGCCGCAGTGACCGAGAACGATGCGCTGGAGTGGTATCCGGGATATCTTTCATCAGACAAGATCCATCCGGCAGCGCCGGGAGCCAAGGCCCTTGCCGACCAGGTGCTCAAGGACTTCCCTGAAATTAAGGACTGATTTTTTCATTTTCTGCCGCAAAATGAGTACTTTTGCAAGTTATACTTAGTAGGAGGCAGAAAATGCAGGAAATCAGAAACATCGCGATAATCGCCCACGTTGACCACGGCAAGACAACCTTGGTTGATAGAATGATCTATCAGGCCAATCTGGTAAGGCAGCCGGAGAATCTGGGCCAGCTCATTCTGGACAACAATGACCTTGAGAGGGAGAGGGGAATCACCATCCTTGCCAAGAATGTGTCCGTAATTTACAAAGGCGTAAAAATAAACATCATAGACACTCCGGGCCATAGCGACTTCGGCGGTGAGGTGGAGAGGGTCCTCAATATGGCGGACGGCGTCCTTCTTCTTGTGGACGCTTTTGAAGGATGTATGCCTCAGACCCGCTTCGTCCTCCAGAAAGCCCTCCAGATGGGCAAGAAGCCTATAGTTGTCATAAACAAGGTGGACAAGCCTAACTGCCGTCCGGATGAGGTCCAGGAGGAGGTCTTCGACCTGATGTTCAATCTGAACGCCACTGAGGACCAGCTTGATTTCGCCACTGTGTTCGGATCTGCAAAGCAGGGTTGGATGTCCCTTGACTGGAAGAAGCCTACAGACAACATAACTCCTCTTCTGGATGTGATTCTGGACGTGATCCCTGCTCCTGAAGTTAAGGAAGGAACCCCTCAGATGCTCATCTCCTCTCTGGAATATTCTCCGTATGTGGGAAGGATTGCTGTGGGAAGGGTTACCCGTGGCAGCCTTGCAACAGGTGCCAGCATCAGCCTCTGCAAGCGCTATGACATAGTTCAAAAGCAGAAGATCAAGCAGCTTATGGTCTTCGAGGGGCTGGGAAAGACAAATACCGATTCCGTGGCCTGTGGAGATATCTGCGCAGTCGTTGGAATCGACGGATTCGAGATAGGGGACACCATCGCTGACTTCGAGAATCCTGAAGCCCTCCCTCCAATAGCAGTGGACGAGCCTACGATGAGTATGCTCTTCACCATAAACAATTCTCCTTTCTTTGGCAAGGACGGAAAGTTCGTGACTTCCCGCCACCTCAAGGAGCGTCTTGAGAAGGAACTTGAGAAGAATCTTGCCCTCAGGGTCAAACCGGGCCTTACGGCCGATTCCTTCGTGGTTTACGGCCGCGGTGTCCTTCATCTTTCAGTCCTCATCGAGACTATGCGCCGTGAAGGTTTCGAACTTCAGGTCGGCCAGCCGAAGGTCCTGGACAAGACCATCAACGGGCAGCGCTGCGAGCCTATCGAGGAACTCTCAATCGAGGTTCCGGAGGAATTCGTAGGAGCTGCTATCGAACTCTCAACCCGCAGGAAGGGCGCTCTTATCCATATGGAGCCGCGCGGAGACCGCACTCTCCTCGAGTTTGAAATCCCTACCCGAGGCCTGATGGGACTGCGTTCCAACCTTCTAACCGCCAGCCAGGGCGAGGCGATAGTAGCCCACAGGTACAAAGAGTATCAGCCGTACAAGGGAGAGATAGACAACAGGAACAACGGTTCTCTTGTCTCTCTTGAGACAGGCCAGTCAATAGCATACTCGATGAACAAGCTTCTGGACCGCGGACGTTTCTTCGTTGAACCGGGTGAAGACATCTATTGCGGTCAGGTGGTCGGCGAGCACACCCGCGAGCGTGACCTTAACATCAATATCTGCAAGACCAAGAAGCTTACCAACGTACGTGCTGCAGGTTCCGATGAGAAGATCATCCTGCCTCCTGCAATCAAGTTCTCACTTGAGGAAGCGCTGGAATATATACAGGAAGACGAGCTCGTTGAGGTGACACCTCACTTCATGAGAATCCGCAAAACTATGCTGGATCCTCTGGCCCGTAAAAGAAATAGCGACAACGAAGATTGATAATAGGAAAAAAATTGTTACCTTTGCAACCCTTTGTAATACCTGTAAAAGGTTTGAAGGCCGGCAAGACTCATTTTGACTGGGTCGCTGACGGAGAGTTCTTCAAGACATTCGAGAATTCAGAAGTTCTTGACGCAGACCTCAAATTGAGCGTAGATGTCTGGAACATAGAGAATTCCATAAGGAGCGAATGCCAGATAGACGGCACTGTCACGGTCACTTGCGACCGTTGTGCAGAAGACCTTACCCTGGAAGTCCACACCTCTTTCGAGGAGGACTCCGAGTTGGATCTGAGCCAGGACATCTATGACTACGTGTGCATTTCCCTCCCTATGCAGAAAGTTCATCCTGAAGGTGAATGCAATCCTGAAGCACTCAAATATTTGAACAAATAATATTAAAAATACAGTAAAATGGCACATCCGAAACACAAAGTCTCAAAGCAGCGCAGAGACAAGCGTCGTACCCACGATTTCGCACCTGTCCCTACTCTTGCAACCTGCCCTAACTGCGGTGCTACTGTGATGTATCACAGAGTCTGCCCAGAGTGCGGTTACTACAGAGGACGTCAGATCATCGTGAAGAACGCTGAGTAAATCCTTTAAGCCGCGTCAGTTTTTCCGCGGCTTTTTTTCCCTTGGTCTCTTAGTTCAACGGATAGAACGAAGGTTTCCTAAACCTTAAATACAGGTTCGATTCCTGTAGAGACTACAAAGGCGGAGAATTCTACGGAGTTCTCCGCTTTTGCGTTGCAGGCGGTGCGATATTCGTTTGATATTGATACATTGCACTCGGTGGAGAAGTGGAGAAATTCCACAAGTGGAAAAGTGGATATGTGGAAATTTTTACTTCTGGAATGGTGGAATAGTGGAAAAGTAGAATTGGAGATAGGTAGATACTGATAAGTGCGAAGATTTGGGTGACTACCAATGTGCTGGAATAGCGTTTTTCAAATATTAAACGTTTATCGTATCGGAGGATCACATTCTTTTTGTAAATTTGGGAAAAATATGACACTCAACATTTAACTCTTAGAGGAGATGGAACAGATTAACAAAGAAAATTGGAAGGAAGCAGATTTGAATGTTGATAGTCTGTGGATAATTAATGAAAGGGATAAAAGTGGCAAACACGCAAATGTTTACCA
>JAZRYB010000030.1:0-2376 GCA_045600565.1 Candidatus Cryptobacteroides sp.
GAGCCTGCGCATCTGCGAATCGTCATTGACCATGTCGCCCCGCAAATGGTGAAGGGCGAGGTGCTGTCATACAAGTTCCTGCACGTACCGCAGGAATTTCCAGTATGGCTTGCCGCAGACATCAGACTTTCAGGTGGACACGGTGTATGGAATGCCCATAAGGAAAGATGCCAGTTTGATGTCGATTTGGATACCAAATGCAGTGGCCCCACGCAAGTGAAGTTGGTCTGGAAGGGCGACAGCCTCGTGCTGAATGACCTCATAATCGTTCCGGGCAAGACAACAACCGTTCGCTATGACGGGAGTACGGGAAAAACCGTTTTTTCCGGTCCTTTTGCCAAACTCAATGCGGAACTGCACCAGTATCTTAGTTGCAATGACAATGGGGTGATCGTTCGATATCCCGTGAAAATGCTTTCCGATATCTCCACCGACTTGCCACCTCGACAGTATCTGGAAGAAATGAACAGACGCATCTCCCAATCGATGAAGCAAGTCGCCAAAGAGGGACACAGCAAGCAATTCAGCGAAATCTTTGAAGTTGCCATGCAGGCGGAGAAAATCAAGCGGATGATTGGCCGAATCAAAGACAACAATCCCGAATTACGACTAAATTCTATTTGCTCACTCATGGCCGGCACAAACCCGTTTGCCACACATGCCTGCTTCTACGGATGGCCTGTGAACAACAGCATGTGGATACCTAAGTCGTACCTCATGCTGCGAGATTTCGTATGGGACAAAAACACTCAGGTGTGCAACGATGTGAAAGACGTGATGGCGGCTTATGATATGATGATCGGTTGCTTCAATTACGGAAAGACATATAATGCTACAGAACTGCGAAATGCACTTGTTGACCATCAAGACCTGTTCTTAAATTACGTTCAAAGCCAGGTGGAGTGGGCAAACGAGATTAAAAGGAAAAGCGAAGAGTAAAGAAGAAATAAGAATAATATATAATCACCTATCAAATTATAAAGACTATGACCACCATAAAAAGCAACCAAAAAGATTCCTCTGCAAAGGGAACCATCAGCAACCCCTACACCGAGGAAGAGTACCAGCAACTGCTGGCAGAAGGCAAGGACATTGCTTGCTACGTAGAAGGAAGAGGATTCTGCGCACCCGCAGCCATGGCGCCGCCCCCAAATCCTGGGTCACCGAGTGACCCAAGTGATCCTAGCGACCCAGAACCAGAGCCAAGCTCCGAACCTTCAGAGCCAAGTGTATGCTTCGCTACTAGACATATATGTAGTGGAACTGAAAGATTCAGTTGTCCGGATTTACCAAGCGCAGCCCAAATAGAATTATCGTGGGAAGCCGGATTATTCGAAGGCATACAATGTCCTGCATTATCCGTTCAATACATCGTGAATGGAGATATGACCACATCTGATGTTGATGAAGATAGTGGGAACATAGATGCAAATCCTGAATATATGATAAATGTATTAAAATCAACAATTACAGCACGCTGGTTAAATGATTACAAAGTTTTTATTGAGGGAAAACTTATTCAAACGTATATAGGAGACCCAATACCAGGACTAACTATTCACTTCTTGCCTACGATAATAGAATTTTCTACATCTTATTTCGTTCCGTCTCACTATTTTGATGACTAAATAAAACCTTTCGTATGAAAAACCTGATTGTAAACTTCATTTTTCTCATATCCGGCATTACTGCTCAAGGTGAAACTGCAGTTAGGCTAGAAAAGCCTGGTTCGCTACACAGAATAATTTCAATAGTGCAGCAGGACACCATCACCAGTCTAGTCATCGAGGGCCCCATCAACTCGGCCGACATCCGTCTGCTGCGTCGCATGGCCGGCTATCGCGAGCACGAGGGCGACAAGGCAGGCAAGCTCAGGACACTGGACCTGAGAAAAGCTCGCATCACCTCGGACAAAGAACCCTATCTGGTGCTGGACATAAGGGAAAAAGGGCTTACAATCGATAATGTATATAAATCGCATGGGATAGCACGAACCATATTCCATGACAATCCACTTGGAATAAACACAAGTTCTGGCATGCTGCACGATTCACACGTCGTGCTATATACCTTGGGAGATACATGCACAACAATTCAGGAAGCAATAGTTCGCCGTCCAAATAATGACGATATCATCCATCTCGGAAATGCTGTCACAGAGGCAACGAAGAAGTTTATGCGCAAAAACAATTTGATGCACATTCCCGGTCACAAGCTTGTCCCCGATGGTGAATCATATCTTTTGAAATGCTTCCTTGAGAAAAACATCTTTTCCGCGGATTTCTTTTACGATTGCCCCACGATAGAAGCCGTCAGCGTTCCCGAGAACGCTAAAGTCAACGAGAACCTAATAGTCCTAAACAACACCATCCGATA
>JAZRYB010000031.1:0-4878 GCA_045600565.1 Candidatus Cryptobacteroides sp.
ATCTGTTCTTTCCTCAGAGATTGTAAGAGACCTCCGGCAAACTGAGCAGTTCTCTTTCGATGGCCTGTATGCCACACACGAAGATGCATTATCGGCGATGTATGAAGGGCGTATTGATTGTATTATTGAGATACCTTCGGGCTTTGAGAGCGGTCTTGTCCGAAAAGTGACGGGACAGGCTGCATCGTTACCGAGAATGAATATTTCAATCAATTCCATCAACACGACAAAGGCCATTCCGGCAACCCAATATGTCAAGGGATGTGTAGCACAGACAATCAGAAATTATGCACAGGACAAAGGTCTGACTATCTCACAGGCATCCGACAACGTTACAGTGTCCAATGCTTATAACCACGAAAACGATTATAAGAAAGTGATGCTTCCTATCATCATCCTCAATATTCTGTTGTGCTTCAATACCCCGGCAAGACTGATGGCAAATGAATACGAATACGGAACCATCGACCAGATAAACGTAAGTCCGATGAGCACTTTGTCTCTGATGACAAGCAAAGTCATCTCCAGTCTTGTGGTCTGTCTTGTGGTAATCTGTCTGTCTGCTGTTTCTCTATGGCTTGTATATGGGTTTATGCCGAAAGGCAACATATTGCTTATGTTGCTCTCTATCGTCCTTTTCATTATCACCACATCGGGGATGACGCTGATTTTGTGCAATTGCTTGAACAAGGGTTCGAAGATGATAATGTATTCATCGATAATCTCCATTCTGTTTGCGCAGATTGCCGGAGGGTACTATACGCCTCTTGAATGTATGGCAGAATGGATCCAGTGGGCGTCACACCTCTTCCCTGCACGCTATACTATAACCATTTTGCGGAATGTAAGCCTCAAAGGGGCCGGGCTTACCGACCTGGGTCCGGAATTCACTTGTCTTGTAGGGCTGTCGCTCCTGTATTTCTCCATCGCCGTTCTGACCTATAGGAGATCACATTCATAAAATATGATTATGACTGATATGGAACATTGGTATTGCATTATTAACCCTCACGCCGGATCCGGGAAGACGATATCCAAGTGGGATATTGCCCGTGAGGTGCTTAAAAAGAAAGAAATCTCCTTTTCCGAAACTCTGACAGAACATAAGTCACACGCTACGGAATTGGCATACAAGGCTGCTCTTCTTGGGAAAAGACATTTCATCGCTGTCGGGGGTGATACATTCAAGAAACGTCAGGCATAATGAAAAAGGTATTCTTCACTTTATCCATTGCGGCACTGATTCTTCCGGCCTGCCAGCGTATTGACGATTACAGCTCGCCCCGGCTCATTGTGGAAAACACTCAGCTTAGCAGTATTCCCGAAGTGCTTGCCGAGAGGTCTGACGACAGGATTGTTCTTGAATTTGACAGGACGGTCGATGAAAGCACACTTAATCTGCTGAGTCTGACGGATTATACGGAAACGATGCCTGCTGTGCTTCACGGTTCCATTCAGGGTGCGCAGTTCTATCTGGATCGCGAAAATGCCAGCAGGGTAATATTGGACGTGTCCTCGCTTGACCGTTCCTGTCCCATACCTGTCACATTGATATATGACAGCAAACCTGCACCGTTACTCGCCCATATGATGCTGAATCCGAATTCCTCCGTCGGAATGATTGCGGGAGACGGAAAGAAATGCAGCGCGGCCATTTCTGACATTCACCTCAATGATTTCCGCTCAAAGGCAGGCGGCTGGGCTTGGTTTGACAAGAATCAGGATTACCTTATCAACTTCATCGACACGCTTATTGAAAACAAAGAGCAGTATCGTGAACTCGTACTGCTTGGGGATGTAATCGATGAAATAGTTACCCCGTTGCCGCTTGATTGCTTCGCCATGCCTGACGGCACAGTCGTAACGGAAAAAGATTATTTCGGTCTGATTGCGGTGGCCAACATCGAGATAATCAAAAAGTTCAGGGAATTACAGGAAAAGGGAATCAGACTTATCTATGTTCCCGGCAATCACGACAGCGGAATTGATGAGGATGATGTTCACAAGATTTTCGGACCGGAGACGGTATTTGTTTCGGATGCCCGCGGATTGGGCTCTTACGTTCCCGAATATGCTTCGGAAATCACTATGGAACACGGTCACAGGTATGATGTGTTCAATGCGCCCGACAGGGTCTCGAATATAGGGATAGACAATGTCACCGAGGGAAACGCATTTATGGGGCCACAGTATTTCATTACCCGGATTTCCGCCACTAATGGCTATCTGGTAAAAACCCCGGGTGGTATTTACGGAAATTATACATTGAAGGAACTGGGCTTTGATGAAAAATTCATACGGGAAGTGTCTGAAGATGATTCACAAAAAGGAAACGATGTTGACAACCTATTCTTGACAAGGTTGGTTTGGAATACTATTGCTCAGGCCAAATATTTCCCAGGACTCGAAACAGCTGAGATTCCTACCGGTCTCAACGGCTTGACCAGAGGCTATATGGCATCCCAGTATTCATTTTTGGGCGATGACCCGGCTCCCGAACTGTATAGAAGCATGTATCTTCAGAGTGAATGGGAGAAGCGCTTGAAGCTCAATAACGCTCCGACGGGTTTCCCTTTCCTTTTGGGCGCATTCCTTTCGGTAGTCTCAAGTATTGACACGTATGCAGTGAGATGGCTCTCCAGACACGACACGAAGCACCGCATTTTCATCTGGGGCCATACCCACAAACCATTAATGACAGCGGAAAACGGCACAGGCGGTTCTGGAGCCTATATCTATGCCAATACGGGAGCCTGGGTGGATGACGGTGTAAGCGGAGAGGAAAACCGTTCCTTTACCACCATCTATTACGGAAAGGACGGATACATTCAGGTATGTTTGAAACAGATGTGCAAGGACGGGAGCGTCAGAGACCTTTACAATCCCTTGTGGCTGAAGAGGTGACGAATTGAATAAAATCGTCTCCTATCTTTCTCTGTGGGTTAAAATCATATGCGCATATGAATGACAGTAAGGTGCCCACAAATTCAATCTATTGTTTTACAATGAGTTATGGCGGGGTCTAAAAAGAGCTAAAGATGTAAAAATGGGAAACCGAATATTCTTTCTGAGTTCAATTGAGATTTTATCGTATCATTTATCATATCACTGTCCACACGTTGGCTTAACTTGTTAAAATATTTGCGCGAGTTAAGTAAAATACATATCTTTGTGCTATCATTCGTTAAACTTAAGCAAATATTACTGCGACAGTATGGTAATTAATAGCTTTTTAATAGAAGGTATATCCAATATCGGTCGCCTGAGATTGGACCTTAGTCAGTTGAATGCCCTTATAGCTCCCAACGGCTATGGCAAAAGCAATGTGCTGAACGCTGTTGAATTCGGAATGAAATTCCTTTCGGCGGCTCCACAGGAGAAATTACAAATGATGAGAAGTCGCTTCATGCCTATTAACAATTATATGCTTGGGAAAGACTTCTGCTTTGAAATCTCCGGCCTTTTTGATGGGGATGAGCAGGATATTCAATTCCAATACGGCTATCGTTTTAAATGGGCGTCGGGCGATAATGACGGAATCATATTGTCCGAATGGCTGAAGGTGAAAAGAAGTGCCGATCAGCGTTACAGGCAAATGCTCAGCAGGACATCGGCGGATGGATGTCTGATTGTGCCGTCAGCTTCCGGCAGGTGTACGAAAGCGTTTGATGTAGCATCCTCGCAGCTGGCGCTCAGTTCGATAGCTCTGTCTTCAGGAATATTCCTCAATGACATGGCATCACGCATATGTGGTACGATTGTTCCCAATCTCGAGACATTGGACAACCCTGAATCCTATTTCTCAGTGGACGGGGAGAAAGGAATTCGTATGCTCGATGGTGACACTCTCAGTGCCTACCTGTATAAACTGAAAGAATCGGATGAAGACAACTACGCGATTCTTGTTGACGGACTGCTGCAATTGCTTCCAGGCATAGAGGAATTCTCTCCCAAGGTTATAACCCTGGCAGACGGGCAGAGCAGAATCTATGATATCAAGGTCAAGGAAAGATTCAATTCGCAGCCTACAAGCATCCGCCAATTGTCAAGCGGCAGCAAGCGCATCATTTTCCTCTTTACACTGTGTCTGGCTGCGCGACGGAAAAGCATTCCTCTCATAATGCTTGAGGAACCGGAGAATTCCGTTCATCCTCATCTTATGGAGAATCTCATTCTTGCTATGCAGAATTATGCATCCGACACCAAGATTCTCATCACCAGCCATTCACCCTATCTGATGCGTCATCTTTTGCCTCAGCAGATGTGTTTCGGCCTTCCTTCCAAGGACGGAACAGCGCATTTTGCAAAAGTCATCCCATCAAAAGAAAAAGCCCTGTACCGATATGCAGGAGATCTGGAACTGACGTTCGGCGAGTTTATGTTTGACTTCATGCTTGAGGTGGAAGGCGATACCAATAAAGTTGCTAATTTCTTCGCGGAGAATTGATTATGAAGAAGGTTAGCGACTACGCGTCAAAGCAAATCATTATTTTCGTGGGGGGATACGGATGAGGTCTTCTTCAAGACCTTGCTCGATTATTACAAATCTTCAAGCTCGACCTCTCTGACGCCTTGTGAGGTAATCAACCTTAAGGGTGTCACCCGTTACACCAGCAAACTTCTGGCAAAACTCCGAAACGAGATTCTGCCCGAGGCTAAAAGGAAAAATGCCAGTATCCAAACCATCTGTTGCACTTACGATACAGATGTATTTGAAGTTCGTAACCCGCTGATTGTCAATTGGGATTCCATAAGAAAACAAATAACGAGGATGGGTGTGGCAAGCTTCATCAGAATCGGAGTAAGCAGTTCCATAGAGGACTGGATATTGGATGATATCGAGGGAATATGCTCCTACCTCAAACTGAAGCAGATTCC
>JAZRYB010000032.1:0-4384 GCA_045600565.1 Candidatus Cryptobacteroides sp.
TCGTCCTGAATCCTCTGGGCGATCTCAGTGCTGAGACGGGCTGCCTGATCATCGGTAACTTCATCGGCACCGACTATGACGCGGAGTTCACGTCCGGCCTGTATTGCATATGACTTGGTCACACCCGGATAGGAAGCAGCTAGATCCTCCATTCCCTTGAGACGCTTGATGTAGCTTTCGATAACTTCACGACGGGCACCAGGACGGGCGCCGGAAATGGCATCTCCAACAAGTACGAGCGGAGCATATATGGTTGTCATCTCCATCTCCTCATGGTGGGCACCGACAGCATTGCAGATCTCAGGACGCTCCTTGTACTGCTCGGCCAGTTTGGCACCAAGAAGGGCATGTGGCAGTTCGGAATCATCCACGCTGACCTTACCTATATCATGAAGAAGGCCTGCACGTTTGGCTATCTTCGGATTAAGACCAAGCTCGGATGCCATGATGGCACAAATGTTAGCGACCTCACGAGAATGCTGGAGAAGGTTCTGTCCATAGGAACTGCGATATTTCATCCTACCGATGAGGCGGACAAGCTCTATGTTCAAGCCATGGATTCCAAGGTCTATGCAAGTGCGTTTACCCGTCTCAAGCATCTCATCCTCAAGCTGTTTGCTGACTTTCGCCACGACTTCCTCGATACGGGCCGGATGGATTCGTCCGTCAATCACCAGTTGATGGAGGGAAAGCCTTGCGACTTCACGGCGAACAGGATCGAAAGCGGAAAGAAGGATTGCATCCGGGGTATCGTCAACGACGATTTCAACTCCTGTAGCAGCTTCCAGGGCACGGATATTACGGCCTTCACGACCTATAATCCGTCCCTTGACCTCATCATTCTCAATAGGGAATGTCGTGACGGCATTCTCTATGGCCGTTTCTGTCGCAGTACGCTGTATCGTATTGATAACTATTCGCTTGGCTTCCTTGGCAGCATTCAGCCGGGCCTCATCCATAGTATCGTTGATATAGGCCTGAGCCTCCGTACGCGCCTGAGCCTTCATATTCTCAACCAGGCTCTTCTTCGCCTCCTCGGCAGTCATACCGGCAACAGATTCCAATTCTTTGTTGACCTGGGCTGTCAGACGGTCACATTCCGCCATCTTCTGCTCCAACTGCGAACGCTGTGCATTCAACTGTCCTTTCTGTGAATCAAGGTCATGCTGGCGTTTGCCGAGTTCGCTTGCCTGCTGGTTAAGCTGATTCTCACGTGTCTTGATATTGTTCTCCCTTTCACGGAGCTCGGCATTGCGCTGGTTCGTCTTCTGCTCATGCTCTTCCTTCAATTGAAGGAACTTCTCCTTAGCCTGCAAAATCTTCTGCTGCTTGATATTCTCCCCTTCAAGCTGAGCCTTCTCTACGATGGCATTTGCGCGACCTTTCGAAATTGACTTCGAAACGACTATGTAAATTGCTAGAGCGATGATTGCACCTGCTATAGCAGAAATGAGGTATAACAACATAACGTCTTGATATATATTTGTTTATTAGTTTACATAAAAAATCAGTGTCCGCACATTGCAGACACTGATCATACAAAAAAGCCGTCAGCCGAAATTTCAGAAAAACCCACATATAGGTTTTGGGCTCCGCCCTGTATCGGACTTCCCGTCGTAGCGGGCCTGTCTTCCCCAGTTCGAGTCGACCCGGTTCCGAAGAACTTGTTGTTTTCAGAAGATGGGCCTGACGGCTATACTATTTGTCTATCCCCTTCAGATATGATTCCGTCTCTCTCTGCAAAGCGGTGACCTCCTCCGCGAGGGCGTTCACCTTGTTCTGCAGCAGATATTTGCCAACTGTCTCATTTAGAGTGACGAAGGCCAATTTATCCTCCAATGGCTTGTCGGGAAACCGCTCGTTGTATTTGGACAGGACCTTGTTGATATGTTCGGCGGCAAGGCGCATGGCCTGCTCCATCTCAGGGGATGAAGCCTTCAACGCATATTCCTTACCGGCGATATGAAGCTTAATATTCTGTCCCTGTTCCATCTACTTCTCAAGCAGTTTGATGCACTTGTCAATCTCACGGATCAATTTGGCAATCCTGTCCTTTGCAACCCTGTTGTCACCATCAGCGGTAAAAGCGCTGGCAAGCTGGAGATTGTCTATCTGTCGGTTCAATTCAGTAATCTGCTTCCGGTAGGATTCGGACTGCTCCTCACAATGCGCGAGTTTCTCAGCAAGAGAGTCGGCCCTCTGCTTTTCAGTCTCGTACAATGAAATGAGTCTGGTTATGTTTGACCTGATATCTTCGAGCATTGCGGAGTCATCCAAACACTACACGAAGACAAATATAGCAAAAATCTAGATAATTCCGCTATATTCTTGACAGACTTGATGATAACTTTCGATATTTCCTATGTCAAAGCGCTTTCCGGGCATCTCCATGGCGTACACCGGCACGACGGTTGACAGCCACGCGATGAATGATCCCGGGGCATCGGTACCGCATCCGGCTTCAATCCCTTTCCGTACAAGGCGGGCATCATCTTTCTTATAAAAATAGAATGGAGGGCAGCACCAATGTGATTTCGGATCGGAAGGTTTCTCCTCCATGGACAAAATCCTGTCCGAAGCATTAATCTCCACAACTCCGCATTTACGCAAGCGCTTCTCATCAGGCTCGAAATATCTCATTATACATGAGGAATCCCTGGAAACGGAATAGGAAATGAACTTCCGAAGACTGAAATCAAGGACATTATCTCCTGCTATGACCAGCATATCATCGTCCAGGCCAAGCGCATCGATTGCGAATCTGATATCAACCACAGCTCCGAGACGAGTCCCGTTGGTTGTAGTGCCGTCATCGACAACGGTAATCTTAACGTTATCCGTCTCTTCTTTCGCCGACGCCCATTCAGCGAAATAGGATGAGAATTTATGGTTGGATATCACCACGAATTCATCTACAAGTCCTGAACCGGAGATATCATCCACCAGCCAGTCAAGAATGGTCTTGTCACCAACTTTCAGAAGGGGTTTTGGAAAATTCTCCGTGAGAGGATAAAGGCGGGTGGCATAGCCCGCAGCAAGGATCAGACACTTCATAATCAGAATGACACTCCGTCAGAAGACTCACAACCGCAGTACAGGTATTTCCCACGGAGGTCCGGAAACAATTTAAGATATTCAGTTTCAACCGCTGCCGCTATGCTTTCTTCGTAAGCAGGATCTATCAGAGCCATGCAGCATCCCTTGAATCCGGCACCGGAGAAACGGCCACCGTACACACCGTCCTGAGCTACAATTATCTCATAAAGGGATTTGAGTTCCGGTGATCCGGTCTCCCAATTATATATCGAGGACTTCCCGCTCTCTGTAGAAAGACGTCCATAGGCTTCGATATCACCTTTCCGCCAGGCATCAGCACCGGCAATGACACGGGTCTGTTCGGAATAGAAATGTTCCGCCCTGCGCCGCCAGTTCTCTGGCAGGCGGTCCTTGCAGCGCTCGAAAACTTCCTCAGGAACATCGCGCAGATATGTCTCATTGAATTTACCGTATTCCATGCCGGCATACGCCTTTAGTGCGTATGCGGCGCTTTTCACCTCATCCACCCGCATATTGAACTTGCTTCCGGCAAGACTGCGCTCCAAACCGGAAAAGAACACAGCGATTTTCCATGGTTTCATTCCGGACCGTGGCGGGATAAGTTCATAGGAATCATCCTTTGTGTCAAGATACAGCAGTTGTCCGGCCCGGGAATACACCTCACAGCTCTGGTCCAGTTTTCCGACATTGACTCCGACATAATCCGTCTCAGCATGAAGGGCCATGTCAATAATCTCAGCATTCGTAGGATAAAGACCATTGACCTTGCATAATGCAGATAGGAAACAAATGGTCACTGCTGCAGAAGAAGAGAGCCCACCTATAGGCATTGTACCCTCTATCACACCTGACAGTCCATAGACAAGAGGATATCTCTTCTCCAATTCAAGAGTAGCTCCACGGAGATAATCAGCCCAATCTCCCTGTTTCATACCTGACACTCCCCTCACATGCCATTGAGCACGTTTGTCGAATTGTAATGAAGTCAATTCAACGACCCCGTTATTCTTGATATTGTAGGCAAAATGGATACCCTTGTCAATCGCAAATCCAGTGACCCGTCCATACTGGTGATCCACATGAGCTCCTATCGGACACACACGATATGGGCAGAAAGCCATACCGGAAGGAGACTTATGATAAATTTCTTCGAATCTCTGAACGCACTTCATGTCACAAAGATACAAAAAAAAGGAGATGCGGCAACCGCATCTCCCTTCAATATTGATTCAGTATCCTGATTATTTTGCAGGGCCCATGATGACACAACGAGAGAGAGAATCCTTGTTGAGGAACATAGCGCCTACGCCACCCTTAGCATCCTTGA
>JAZRYB010000033.1:0-3319 GCA_045600565.1 Candidatus Cryptobacteroides sp.
TCGTAAGAGGACTCTATGGCACTGAGGTCAAGGTTGTCCACGACTGCGTTCAGGACCCTGACGGGATCATTCTCGACGATGAAGTCACCGAGACATGGCGGAAAAAGAAGATTATCGTTTTGATTGTAAGATTTAAAGACTACCTATTGCCATTGCTTGATAGAGTTATTTATTTTTAATTCGCAACTACAAGATAGTAATTTTCTATCACAAAAGCAATAGCTATTCCTTTGATTATCAAAAGAATAGCTATTTTTCTTTCACCTTACCGAAGATGCGGTCGGCTGTCTCCTCCGGGACCCGTAGCCGCCCGCGGCTTCGTGAGCGGGTGGATCGCACGCAGTGCGAGACGGGATGGAGCGCGTAGCGCGGAAGGTCTCCGGAGGAGAGCAGCCGACGCTCAGAGGCAAGATGACATAAAGAAAGAGGATGACCTCTACACTTTACTTTTAAAAAAACTTTTCTATATCAACAAATTTGTTTATATTCGTCCATTATGTTAATAGCGGAGAATTTCTACAATAGTCATCCTGGACGGATTATTTTAAAGGTCATTACCCGCAAGGGGATAAGCCAGGCAGCACTTGCAAGGCTTGCAGAATGTAAACCTCAGGAATTGAACGCGATAATCCAATGCAAAAGGACGGTTCCGCTAGCCCTTGGGCTACGCATTGAACGGATTTTGGATATGGAAGAGGGATTCTTCGGAAAAATTCAGCTCCAAAACAGCATCGCATCCATAAAGCATCAGGCGACAAAATCAGAGAAGGCGACGCCATCAATAAGAAGCATAGTTTTTTGGGATATAGACATGTCCAAACTTGACTGGATCAAGAACCGTGATTTCATAATAAAACGAGTTCGGGAATATGGGAATAACTACGAATTAAGTCAGATTAACGAGTATTATGGAATATCCTGAAGAACTTCTCCATTACAGCGACACTGTTCGTTCTCAGCTAAAGGATGCTTTACACGAGGTTATGAGCATTCCCGAATTCGATTGCTTCAGACTGGTGGGAGGAACAAATCTCGCCCTCAAAGAAGATCATCGGATATCCAGAGATATTGACCTGTTCACAGACATAACATACGGCAAAGTTGACTTTAAGAAACTCTATGAAATATTGAAGGAGCGATTCAAATATGTGTCACCTTTACCAGAAAGTACCACCGGGTTCGGTGTCGTTTTCTATGTGGGCGAATCCGAGGAGAACTGTGTGAAAATAGATGTCATGTACACAGAACCGTTTCTGGATGATGCTGATCAATATGGAACGGTACGCATGGCCACCGAAAGAGATATGATTGCCATGAAAATGGACGCCATATTCACCGGTGCCAGAAAAAAAGATTTCTGGGATATACATCTATTATTGGAAAAGCATTCTCTAGAAGAAATGATAGATATCCACGCCCAGGCGAGACCTTATACGCACAAACGAGATGAACTTATCAAAAAACTCACCGACTTCAAACCTGTTGAAGACGAGCCGGACCCGATTTGCTTGCGTGAGAAAAACTGGGAAGACATCAAAATTGACATAGCCTTAAAAGTCAATGACTTGTAGTTTGTCGCCCCCATCTATAGAGACTGAACTGGAGAATAGTTATGGAATATACTTTGATAGACTTGTCCAGTTTCTTTGCATATGGAGGTTAAATTTCAATCTTGTTCGAATCCCGGCAGGCACAAAGGAGATATTTCACGTTGGGAACAAGCAGCAGGCAGGACCATTTCCCCGAAAGGGGTTTTGTCCGGTCCTGCCTGTTGCTTATTTTACACCTGTAGCCTGCTTTATCAGTTCGAGCTCGTTTGCATCATATGGTGTGAGGTCATTACGGAAGATATCATGCTTCCAAGGACCTTCATACGGTGTTTTGTCACCCATGTATCCAAACGGAAGATGCACTTGTGATTTCCCGTTCACGAACCCCCACATGATACATCCGACACCCGTTTCCTTGTATATTCCCAGACAGGCCTCAATGGTACAGCCGTGGTTGCGCGCCATCCACTCCGTACAGATCAACGGACGGCCGAGCGCGGACCATTTTTCAATCTCCGCACGCGTTGACTGCGCAGGGCCATAGCAATGATATGAAATGATGTCACTTTCTTCTGCCACGATTCTGTTAAGTGTTTCATCGCCGTTCCAGGATCCCACAGTGATAGGCTGCACAGGATTGACCTCCCTTGCCCATGTAAAGCACTTGCGTACAAGTCTGAAGGAATGCTGGGTGAACTCACGGGTCTGATTTCCGGGCTCATTGTAAAGGTCCCATGCGAAAATACGTTCGTCATCCTTGTAGCGTGAAATGATGTCCTTGACATACTGCTCCAACAGCCCGTGTGTGCGGTCATCCACGACCATCGTCCTGCCCGGCGAAGGTACCCATCCCCACATGTTCCATCCAGGGTACGGTTCGCTCTGCCTGCCCACCTGGGGGTCCATCGTAGGTCCGAAAGCACAGTCATCGAACAATGTCGGCATAACTTTCAGGCCGGCTTCATCGGCTAACTTCACAAATTTTTCAAATGCCTTGCGGAACCATCTTGGATTATCTTCATATACCTTGTACTGGAGAAATACACGCACGCAGTTGAAACCCAGTTCTTCAGCGAGAGCGAATTCACGCCGTATCACATCCGGGGAGAATGTACTCTTATCCCAGATCTCCACATCGTTCATGGCATTTGACGGGACATAGTTGAAGCCGCAGAACCATGGGTTCGCCTCTCCCCAGGCTCTCGCCTGTTCTTCAGACCAGCGTGCACGGGAGTTCTCACCGGCAATTACGGTCATGGTTGCTGATTTACCTGTCTGAGTCAGACACAAGCTCAGAAAAAGCAGAATCAAATATTTTTTGGCATTCATTCTTAGAAGTTGTTTTGAAATGAATCAAAAGTAATGTTATATAGAGGCGTAATTTATTGAAAATCAGTAGGTTAATCGAATAATTATTCGTAACTTAATGGTATTCAATCAATTACGTTATGAATATTGAATACTCAACTAACCTCACTGATAAATAGTGGCAAGTTATTGAAAAAGTCATCAATCCGCAAGAAAGAGCAAGAAAACATTCACTTCGTGACATCATGAACGCTATTCTTTACATCAACAAGACAGGCTGCCAGTGGCGACTTCTCCCGAGAGAGTTCGGTCCGTGGCAGACCGTCTATTACTACTTCCGTAAATGGAAGCTGGAGGGCGTGTTTGGCAGACGGCGGATATCATGGGACTCTTGGAGATTGGGTGTCCGAAAAGTTCGGATGGACAGTGGAGGTTGTACTCCGTCCTGACGAATGCCCGAC
>JAZRYB010000034.1:0-21210 GCA_045600565.1 Candidatus Cryptobacteroides sp.
GTGAGCAGGTCTCCGGACTGCGCAATACGCTTTGTATAAATTGAATACTTGTCGAACATCCTTACCGTACCGAAGGTTATGGTCGATGTCAGGATAAGCGGAATCAGCAGTTCATACCCTCCGGAAATCTCAGCGATGAGGAAGATTGCGGTCATAGGGGCCTGCATGACTCCCGCCATAAGGGCGGCCATTCCGACAAGCACGAAATTCTGCTCAGGCACCGAAGCGCCGAGAAGATTCATGGCGCGGGCGAAGGCGAAGCCCATGATTGCTCCGGAGAAAAGGGTCGGTCCGAATGTTCCTCCCACTCCCCCTCCGGCATTGGTCAGGGTCATGGCCAGGACCTTGAAGACGAACACCAGCACGAAGAACAGCGGTATGCCCCAAGGGGAATGTACAAGGGATGTCACGAACGAACTTCGCTCCACGACGAGTTCCTCTCCGGTAAGGAGGCTCTGCAGCGAATCATAGCCCTCACCGTACAGAGGCGGGAAAAGGAATATCAGAAGTCCCAGACCGATTGCGCATATCAGCCATTTCGCATAGCCGTTGGAGAACTTTCCGAGCCTGTCCTCTATCCACAGGGTAGTATTGGTGAAATACAGCGAGCAGATACCCATGACCGCGCCCATGATGATGTAGAAAGGTATGTTTCCCATGGAGAACGGTGTCAGCGCGCATGCGAACTGCGGAGTCTGCCCCCTGAAAATATAGGCTACCACAGTGGCGGATATGGTAGCTATCAGAAGCGGCAGCAGCGAACTCATGGAGACATTGAAAAGAAGTATCTCCATGGTGAAAAGAACTCCGGCCAGCGGAGCCTTGAAGATACCTGCGACTGCGGCCGCCGCGCCGCATCCGAGAAGGATGGTGATATTGCGGTAGGAAAGTTTGAAGCGTTTGCCCAGGTTCGATCCTATGGCGGCTCCGGTATAGACGATAGGAGCCTCCGCACCCACAGATCCACCGAATCCTATGGTCACCGATGATGTCAGAAGGGATGACCACATGTTGTGGGGACGGATCTTGGATTCGTTGCGGGAAACGGCCAGAAGGACCTTGGTCACACCGTGACCGATATTGTCTTTTATGAAAAATCTTAAAAGGAACAGGGAAATAAGCATACCGATGCCTGGAAGAAGCAGGTATGTCCAATGATATCCGCCATCCTGCCGGTTGGTAAGGACGGCCTTGACGGTGTCTATGGCCCATCCCAACAAAACCGCAGCGAGCCCTGCGGCAATTCCTACCACAAGGCTCAGCAGTAAAAGTTTCTTACGCTCCTTAAGCGGAAACAGCTTATGAATCAGATGAATCGTCTTCTCCGCCATACTGGGCGATATTGTCATCCGGAAGTGTATCCCCTTCTGTATCGGAGGCAGCGCCGCTGGTGCCGGCGACCTGTTCGTTCTCAGCCTCTTCTTCGCCCTCAAGCCATCTTTCTATATCCTCAGCGTCATCTATCTTCACCTTGATCTTGACAAGATAGATATCCTCAGGCAGCGAATCTATTTCCACTGCATAGAAAGGGGTGCCGTCCGGCTTGTTATATTGTTTGAGGTCAGGAAGATAATCCGTGAAACCTTTCGGATATTTCTCAGTGAATGCCGCTGCCAACTCCGCAGGCATGTTCTCATAACTGATGATGTGACGCTTTTTCTCTATAGCCATAACAATGGGTTTTGCGTTGCAATATTAAGGCAAAAAATGCAAAAGAAAAACCCCTGCAGCATATTTTTTATTATTTTTGCGACAAATGTGCGACATGGACTACATGTTCCCCACTTCCGTCAAGGAAGTACAGAAACTCGGATGGGATTATATCGATGTGATTTTCTTCACAGGAGACGCCTTCGTGGATCACCCGAGCTTCGGAACGGCATGTATCGCCAGGTGGCTGCAGAAGTACGGATACAGGGTTGCCGTCGTGCCGCAGCCGAACTGGCGCGATGACCTGCGCGACTTCCGCAAACTGGGCAGGCCAAGGCTTTATTTCGCCGTCAATTCCGGGGCCATGGATTCCATGGTCAACCATTATACCGCCGCAAAACGCCTCAGGCACGACGACGCATATACTCCCGAAGGAAAGGCCGGAGCGCGCCCCGACTACGCCGTAACGGTATATACGAAGATACTCAAGCAACTTTTCCCCGAAGTCCCCGTAGTCATAGGCGGAGTGGAGGCCTCGCTAAGAAGGCTCACCCATTACGACTACTGGCAGGACAGGCTTCTCCCTTCGATATTGCAGGACTGCGGTGCCGACTGGCTGTGCTACGGTATGGGCGAAAGGCCGATGCTGGAATTGACCAGGGCCATCGAATCCGGCCGCAATCTCCGCCAGACAGAGCAGATCCCCCAACTCGCCTTCCTGCGCAGCGGTGAATCGAAGGACAAGGATGCACTCATGCTCCATTCCTTCGAGGAATGCATAAAGGACAAAAAGGCCCTGGCGGAGAATTTCCATCTGATAGAGACACACGCCAACATGCTGCATCCGGCCACCATCATCGAGCCGGTCGGCAGCGGGTATGTGCAGGTCAATCCACCATATCCGCCGACAACGGAAAAGGAGATGGATTCGTTCTGGGACCTTCCTTTCACCAAACTCCCCCACCCGCGCTACAAGGACAAGCGCATCCCCGCATATGACATGATCAAGGACTCCATCATCACGCACAGGGGATGCTTCGGAGGATGCAATTTCTGCACTATCGCTGCGCATCAGGGGAAATTCATACAGTCCAGGTCAGAGGAATCCATACTTGCAGAAGTGCGCAATCTGGCGGCGATGCCCGGATTCCACGGCAACATCAGCGACCTCGGAGCCCCTACTGCCAATATGTACGGCATGCACGGCAAGGATACCGGACTTTGCGCCAGATGCCGCCGCAAGTCATGTCTCTTCCCATCGGCATGCCCTAACCTCGACCGTAACCACAGCAGGCTGCTCGGGCTGTACAGGAAAGTCGACGCTGTCAAAGGCATACGCCATTCCTATATAGGCAGCGGTGTGCGCTATGACCTGTTCCTTGACGGGGACGGTTTCGTGGACTCCACAGGCAAACCATATCTCCGCGCGCTCATCATGGACCACACTTCCGGACGTCTCAAAGTGGCTCCGGAGCATACCGAAGACAAGGTGCTCGGCTATATGGCAAAGCCTTCCTTCAAGTATTTCGAAAGACTGAAGAAAGAATTCGAGAAGATAAACAGGGAAGAGGGGCGGCATACGGAGATAGTTCCATACTTCATCTCCTCGCATCCGGGCTGCACCCTGCAGGACATGAGACGGCTTTCGGAAAACAAGGCCCTGAAAGGGGTCTGGATGGAACAGGTGCAGGATTTCACGCCTACACCCATGACCACGTCTTCCGTGATGTACTACACCGGTCTGGATCCGCGCACAATGAAGCCCGTCTTCGTCGAGAAGGATCCCGAGCGGAAACGGGCTCAAAAGTCACAATTCTTCAAGAAATAGCCTACATCCTTTCAGGAAGTTCTATTCCAAGTATTCCCATTGCCTTGCGGAGCACTGACGCGAGCGTGCCGATGAGCGCGAGACGCATCTTGAGGATATCTGCATCAGGCTCCTTGAGTATCTGGGTCTCATGATAATACTGGTTGAATTCCTTTGCAAGGTCGTATGAGAAATTGGCTATGACCGCTGGAGAATATGCGGCAGCGGCCTCCTCTACCTTCTGAGGATATGAACTCAGGATCTTCACCAGACGTATCTCCTTGGCGCTCAATTCAATGCCCGGTTTGACACATGCGTCCAGCCCCTGCTCCGCAGCCTTGCGGAGGATAGAACATATCCTGGCGTGGGTATACTGGATGAACGGTCCGGTATTGCCGTTGAAGTCTATGGATTCCTTCGGGTTGAAGAGCATCTTCTTGCGGGGATCGACCTTGAGTATGAAATATTTGAGAGCACCGAGACCTATCATGTGATAGAGCCTGTCCTTCTCTTCCCCGGAGATTCCGTCGAGTTTGCCGGACTCCTCGGATGTGGCTTTCGCCTCCTCATACATCTTCCGGATGAGGTCGTCGGCATCCACAACGGTGCCTTCGCGGGATTTCATCTTTCCTTCCGGCAGTTCCACCATGCCGTAACTGAGATGATATATCTGGTCAGCCCACTCGTATCCCAACTTCCCGAGAACGAGCTTCAGCACCTGGAAATGGTAGTTCTGTTCATCTCCGACCACATAGACATGCGAATCCAGCTTGTACTCGCTGAAACGGCGTTCCGCAGTGCCGAGATCCTGGGTCATGTACACGCTGGTGCCATCGGAACGGATGAGCAGTTTGCGGTCAAGCCCGTCGGCGGTGAGGTCACACCATACCGAACCGTCAGGGTCACGCACCAGCACACCCATATCGAGGCCGCGCTGGACTATCTCCTTGCCCAGGAGATAGGTGTCGTGCTCGTAATATGTCTTGTCGAAACTGATTCCAAGCGCCTTGTAGGTCTGCTCGAAACCGGCGAACACCCATTCATTCATCATTGACCACAACTGACGGACATGCGGGTCGTTCTCCTCCCACTTGACCAGCATCTCATGGACCTTGTCCAGCACTGAAGGGTCTTCCTTCTCCATCCTGGCATACTCGACATAGCAGTCGCCCACAAGGTGGTCGCCCTTCTTGCCGGTGCTCTCCGGAGTCGCTCCGTCGAAGCGCTGCTCCCATGCATACATGGACTTGCAGATGTGCACACCGCGGTCATTGACGAGGGTGGTCTTGATCACTTCGTTGCCGGCAGCCTTGAGAAGGTCGGAAACCGATGATCCGAGAAGGTTGTTGCGCACATGACCGAGGTGAAGCGGCTTGTTGGTATTAGGGGACGAGAACTCAACCATGACCCTGCGTCCGGTGGACGGCAGTTGTCCGAAATCCGGATCCGAGGAAATGGATTCGAAATTCCCGAGCCAGTAAAGATTGGAAAGTGACAGGTTCAGGAAACCTTTGACAGAATTGAAAGCGCTGATCTCAGGGCAGTTCTCCACGAGCCATCCGCCGATCGAATTCCCGGTGGCGTCCGGTGACTGGCGCGTCATGCGCAAAAGTGGGAACACCACGAGCGTATAATCGCCTTCGAATTCCTTGCGGGTCACCTGGACCTGGAGGGTGGAGGCATCAACATCGGCTCCATATATCGCCTTTATGGCCTCTGAGGCCCTGGAGGCTATGAATTGCTCCGCAGTCATTATCCGAGATAGGTCTTGAGCAGTTTGGACGCAGAAGGTTTCTTGAGCTTGCGTATAGCCTTCTCCTTGATCTGGCGGACGCGCTCACGGGTAAGGTCAAGCCGCTCGCCTATCTCCTCGAGGGTCATCTCCTGACAGCCGATGCCGAAGAAACTGCGGATTATCTCGCGCTCACGCGGAGTAAGTATCTGCAGGGCGCGCTCGATCTCCGTGCTGAGGGATTCGTTGGTAAGACCACGGTCCGCGCTCGGGGAATCATCGTTAGGGAGTATGTCGAGAAGGCTGTTGTCCTCACCTTCCACGAATGGTGCATCGACACTGACATGACGTCCGCTGACGCGGAGCGTGTCGGCTATCTTGTCCTTAGGGATGTCTATCATCTCCGCAAGCTCTTCGGTGGAAGGCTGACGCTCGTTCTCCTGCTCGAACTTGCCGAGTGCCTTGTTGATCTTGTTCAGAGAACCGACCTGGTTGAGAGGCAGACGTACGATACGGCTCTGCTCAGCTAGCGCCTGAAGTATGGACTGGCGTATCCACCAGACTGCATATGATATGAATTTGAACCCGCGGGTCTCATCGAATTTCTCCGCCGCCTTGATCAGACCGAGATTCCCCTCATTGATAAGGTCAGGAAGGCTGAGGCCCTGGTTCTGGTACTGCTTGGCCACGGACACTACGAAACGGAGGTTGGCTCTGGTAAGTTTCTCAAGGGCCTCCTGGTCGCCTTTGCGGATGCGCTGGGCGAGCTCCACCTCTTCTTCAGGGGATACCAGCTCCTCGCGGCCGATCTCCTGGAGATATTTGTCCAGGGATGCGCTCTCGCGGTTGGTAATGGACTTTGTAATCTTAAGCTGTCTCATATATGCATAAAAATTTTGTCGCACCGGGACGGATCCCGATGCGACAAAACGTCATGCGGAAACTCGTCCTATTCTTTGCCGAAGGCGAGGAATCCTGTCTTGCCGGTAGGGTTCACACCCTCGATGGAAACGATCCTCCTGCTCCTTGCAGCATAATCCACAACATCCTGGGCGGTCTTGACGGCCTGGTCGTTGACATACTGGATGATGAATCCGTCCGATGCCCCGGCCTCGGCAAGTTTGCCATTGCCCGCTGAAACTATCTCGACTCCGTTCTTGATGCCGAGTTTCTTGAGGGTCTGCTCGTCCGCGGTCTTGATCTTTCCCCCGTAGAAGGCTATGGAACCGTCCTTGGACACCGTTCCGGTATGCTCGTCGGACCCCTTGAAAGTGACTGAAATCTCCTTGGTGGCACCCTTGCGGATGACAGTGAGCTCAGCCTTGTCCCCCGGATGGTAGTTGTTCACCTTCTCCTGCACAGCAGCACCGTTCTTCATCTTCACGCCGTCGATTGCGACGAGGACGTCGCCCTCCTTCACTCCGGCCTCATCTGCTGAACCTCCCTTCACAACTTCACCAATATATACGCCGTCACGTGAAGAAAGTTTCAGGTCATCCAGATTAATTTCAAGCTCTTCACGGACTTTTTCGTTCTTGTAGATATCATCCACATTGATCATGGAAATACCGAGCATGGCGCGCTTGACGGAGCCGAAGTCGATAAGGTCAGAAACGACCTTGCTGACTATGTTGGAAGGTACTGCGAAGGAATATCCGGCATATGATCCGGTGGTGGAGACGATGGCGGTGTTTATGCCGACCAGTTCACCCTGTTTGTTGACAAGTGCGCCTCCGGAGTTGCCCGGATTGACGGCGGCGTCGGTCTGGATGAATGACTCGATCTTGAATTCGCCTTTGTAGCTAGGCATCTGACGTCCCTTTGCGCTGACGATGCCCGCTGTGATGGTTGAACGGAGTTCCTCCCCGAGAGGACTTCCTATGGCAAGCACCCATTCACCGAGGCGGAGTTTGTCAGAATCCGCGAACGGGATGGACGGGAGTCCGCTTGCATCCACCTTGAGCAGGGCGACATCAGTGGCAGGATCGGTGCCGATGACGGTAGCTTCGTAGGTGTCATTGTTGTTGAGGGTCACCTCCACCTTGGTTGCGTTGGCCACGACATGGTTGTTGGTGACGATGTAGCCGTCCGGACGGATGATCACACCCGAACCTGAAGCATGCTGCTCGGGCATCTGGCGCTGCTGGTCACCGTAACCGTCGCCGAAGAAGAAACGGAAGAACGGGTCCATGCCCTGATATGGGCTCTGGTTGGGCTTCATTGTCACCTTTACAAAGACGACGGCCTCGACGGCATTTTCAGCCGCATATGTAAAGTCCGGATAATCCGACAATGACAAATTGACAGTCTTGACACTCTGTCCGTTCTGGTTGATTATGCCGTTGGCCCCTGAATTGTCAGGATTGGCGGCTTTTACGATACCAAACGCTGTCAGGCCACTCAGAATGACCGAAAACAGCATAGTAAAAAATCCCTTTTTCATATCTGATGATTTGTTGGTTTTCCGGGTTTTCTAAAAAATCAAATCGTATGCCAAAATATTCTGATTATTTGTTAAATTTGCGTGATTGATAAAATATATGACTATGGAATTCACCGTTTCAAGCGCATCATTGCTCAAAGGTATACTTGACGTTTCAAAGGCTGTCCCGACCAAGACAGCGCTCCCAATCCTGGAGAATTTCCTCCTTGTGCTCAAGGGGACGGGGCTGGAGATCACCGCTTCCGACCAGGAACTCACACTCCGTACTGTAATAGAGGTCGAGAGTGCATCCGAGGACGGCAGCATCGCTATCCCGGCCCGTCAGATAACAGAGCTTCTCAAAGCTCTTCCGGACCAGCCTGTAATCATCAGGACGAAAGGTGAAGGCACCTTCGAATGCGCATGGTCCAACGGTAATTCCACCCTGCCGTTTTTCCCGGCCGCGGACTACCCTGAGATCAGCGGTGCCGGTGAGGACGCCATCACTTTCAACGTGCCGGCCGAAGTGCTTGCCGAAGGCATAAGCAGCACTGTCTATGCAACGGCCGATGACGAGATGCGTCCGGCGATGAACGGTATCTTCTTCGATATCGACACCGCCTCCACCACCCTGGTCGCATCCGATTCGCACAAGCTGATCTGCTACACGACACAGGACGTGGAGTCAGCGCAGAAAGCATCCTTCATACTTCACAAGAAGCCTGCGGCAGTGCTGAAATCAATACTCGACAAGAGTGCGGACAATGTAGCCGTAAGCTTCGACTCCAGCACCGTGGTATTCACCTTCGGAGGCACCATGATGGTCTGCCGTCTCGTAGTAGGCAAATACCCAAGGTACCGCGATGTCATTCCTCAGAACAATTCAAGCGTGCTCAGGATTGACCGCGCCCAGCTTCTCAACACCGTGCGCCGCGTCGCGGTATGTGCCAACAAGGCGTCCAACCATATCAAGTTCGACCTCAAGCCGGGACAGCTGGAGATCACGGCACAGGACCTCGGATTCGCCCTTGCCGCCTATGAGAAACTCACATGTGACTACACCGGCGCCGAACTCACCATAGGATTCAAGTCATCCTTCCTCGTCGAGATACTCAGCAACATGGCCTGCGAGACCGTCGTGATGAAATTCGCCGATGCACGCCGTGCAGCCCTCATCGTGCCTTCCGAGGAAGAGGCCGAAAGCGAAAAGATCTGCGGCATCCTCATGCCGATAATGGTATCATAAATCACAATATGGAACTGAATCTTACCAGGCCCCTGCTTTTCTTCGATATAGAAAGTACGGGCTTGAACATACCTGCCGACACGATCATCGAACTCAGCTTCGTCAAGGTGTTCCCCGATGGGGAGCAGCGTGTCAAGACATGGCGCATAAAGCCATGGGACTACGAGACCAGGAGCCAGAGACCAATCTCCCCGGAAGCATCCCGGGTCAACGGGATAACTGACGATATGCTGACCGGCTGTCCGACATTCTTCGATGCAGCGGAAGAGATAGCCTCATGGCTGCAGGACTGCGACCTTGCCGGATTCAACTCCGCAAAGTTCGACCTCCCCATTCTTGCGGAAGAATTCGAGAGAGTCAAGTTCTTCTGCGGCAAAGACTTCAAAGTGGACCTGCACGAGCCCCTCATGGTGGATGTCCTGAATATCTATCACGCCATGGAGCCGAGGAACCTCAAGGCCGCATACAGGTTCTATTGTGGAGGCGTGGACTTCGACAATGCACACAGTGCGGAAGCGGACACTCTTGCCACCCTTGCGGTTCTGAAAGGACAGCTCGACAAGTATCCTGACGTCGAAGGCAGTGAGAACAGGCTCAAGAATGATGTGAAATTCCTTTCTTCATTCGTCGGGAAGCGCTATATAGATTTCTCCGGACACCTGATCAGCAACGACAAGGGTGAAGCCATCGTGAATTTCGGCAAGCACAAGGGCAAGACCGCACGTCAGGTCTGGAATACCGAGCCTTCCTATTTCAAGTGGATATACGACGGGACTTTCACGATGGACACAAAAGCCCAGTTCAAAAAACTTGAGGAGCAGTTCAGGCGCGAACGCGCAGAGGAGCGGAACCGTCCCGCCACCGAAGCCGACCTGTTCAATCTGGCGGCAAAATTCAACGCCAGATGAACATAGCGGTACTATCATCTTCGGGAAAGGTCTTCGTGCGCCCGGACACCACCTGGGAGCGTGACAACGAAGATTTCTATGTGCCGGAATTCATAGACCGCATCTCCTTCACCCCTGTACTCTTCGCCCGCGTGAGCAAACCGGGACGCAGTGTCAGCAGCCGCTTTGCAGACCGGTATTTCGACGGTGCCGGCTTCGGAGTGCTGCTTTATCCCGAGGATATGATAGACGGATCCGCAGAAGGTTTTGCCTGTGCATCCTGCATCGACCATACTTCCTTCCTCCCCTTCCCAGTATCCGAACGGAAGGCGGAATACGGCGACGCCGTCATCGCCAGGGACGGGACCCCGCTGATGGCAATCCCGCTTCCCGGTGAAGATGTGATACGCAATGCGGTAGAGGCTGTCACCAGGTCCTGCTACATACGCACAGGCGACATCATCGCCATTGAATTGCAGCCGAGACAGGCACTCTGCTCCCGCCGGGACTGCAGGGTCAGGATAACGGCGAACTCCTCTTTCACGGCGTGTGACTTCAATGTCATTTTTTAGGTTTTGCGGATTATTAGGGCTACCTTTGCGCCCGCAATCGCAAAAAGTACTGAAAAATGAAGCTTATCCCTATCTACACCTGGAACAAAGGAGTAGTCCAATTCAATAGAAAAAGCAGTAAACTTTCAAAGCAGCCCTGGTTCCAGGGAGTGCTTCTGCTGTGCTGTGTGGTGGTCGCCATGCTTCTTGCGAACCTGCCTTTCACGAGACATCTTTACCATGGCATCCTCCAGACCAACCTGCAGATACATCTATTCAACGCAGAAGGGACAGTAGATGCTCTCTTCCCGAGAGACATGACCGTGGAGAAGTTCATCAACGACATCCTGATGGTCATTTTCTTCTTCACCGTCGGACTGGAAATCAAGCGGGAGATAGCATACGGAGAACTTTCTTCTCCGAAAAAAGCCCTCATGCCTGTCATCGCGGCATTCGGAGGAGTGATCGCTCCGGCTGTCATATTCACGCTTGTCAACCATGGCACAGCAGCCGCAGGTGGCTGGGGTATCCCTACCGCAACGGATATCGCATTTGCTGTCTGCATACTTTCAGTCCTTGGAGAGAAGGTCCCGACCTCCCTCAAGATCTTCCTTACAGCCCTGGCAATTGCCGACGACCTCATCGCCATACTTGTGGTCGCCATTTTCTACGGCGGCAACATCAACCTTCCTCTGCTGGGAATCTCGCTTGTTGCGATTGCCCTCACCCTGCTTCTCCGCAGAATCGGTGAGAAAAGGATGTTCCCATACATATTCATGGCATTGATTGTCTGGATTCTTTTCTACTATTCAGGAATACATGCCACCATGTCCGGTGTCGTGATGGCCTTCCTCATCCCTTCAAAGGCACGCTATTCCAAGGCTCAGTATTATCACAAGCGCACGCATTACATACAGCTGCTTGACAGCCTCAATGACCTGAATGACGGCGAAGCCTTCCCTAACGGACCGCAGAAGCACTGTCTCCGTCAGCTCCACGGAATCGCACAGGGATCCATGGATATGAGCTACCGCGTGGAGCATGCCCTCAGCCCGTGGGTCAACTTCCTTATCATGCCTATCTTCGCCCTGGCAAACGCAGGAGTCACCATCCCTGACATTTCATATTTCAACATATTCACCAATACCATTGCCGGACACCCGGAATACGGGCTCGTCGGCCTGGGCATATTCCTTGGCCTGGTCCTCGGCAAGCCTGTAGGTATAACCCTGTTCAGCTGGGTTGCCATCAGACTCAAGGTCGGTGAGATGCCGGCAAAAGCCACCTGGCCTATGTTCTTCGCCGTGGCATGTCTCGGAGGTATAGGTTTCACCATGTCAATCTTCGTGGACACACTGTCCTTCGGCGGTGCCGCTGACGATGTCACCATATCCGCCATGCGCGATGCCGGAAAGATTGCAGTGCTGCTCGGATCCATCTGCGCAGGCATACTCGGATCCCTCCTTGTCAACTTCGTTTACAAGTTGCAGGGCAAGAAAGAATTGGCAGAGTAAAAAATTTACTATATTTGCAGTCCCAAAGCCACTTTAGCTCAGTCGGTAGAGCAGCGCATTCGTAACGCGCAGGTCGACAGTCCGAGTCTGTCAAGTGGCTCAAAAGGAGGGAGACTCTTACCTTTGCAAACGACTATAGATGTTGTGAGTGAAGGTAGGAGTTTCTCTTTTTGTTTTACCAGCCTTCGAGCGTCGGCTGCTCTCCCCCGGAGACCTTCCGCTTCGCTCCATCCCTCCCACTGCGCTTCGCTTGTGGGCCCCTCCCTCTAACGTGCCCGAGGGTGGGCACGGGTCCCGGAGGAGACAGCCGAACGCATCTGCGGCAAAAGTGAAATGGCAAAGGTAATCTATCCCAACGATAATCTGCTGCTTCCTCCGTGTCTTGGCGATTATCTTCCCGGAAATCATCCGGCAAGAGTCTTAAGTGCAACAATCGACCGCCTCGATATCAGCGAGATCGAATCCGGTTATGCCGGAGGCGGTCTTCGGAGACATCAAGCAGAATCACGGCTTCAAGCGCTTCAAACTGAAGTCCAACACTCGGACGGGAATGTCTGCCGGGCGGAACTCAATGGAGTGGAAGTCGCGCAGGCGCGACGTGCCGGAGCGGCTGGAACCAAGCCTTTCTTCTGGGGCATCAGCGGAGGAAGAAGGGCTTGACCGCTTATGTAGTATAACGAAGTATCTTGCATATAGGGTTGCCTTATGCAAAAAGTTTTGTAAATTTGCAATAAATTTGGTTGAATAGCATTTTTTTGCCTGTAAGTCAATAATTTAGAATTATGTCAAACGCTTGTTCCATAGACACAAACCGCATGCGAAGTTATTCGTCCGCCTTCTCTCGTGGAGCAATTATGGATATAATTCGATATAATGACTTTGAGCACCTTTCTTGGGTCTACAACAATTATGATAACGGTTCAGTTCGGGCTAATTCATACTTGGATTATCTTAAACTGATATATCGGGCTTTAGCATCGAATTATCGTTGCGAGTACGTTTACAAGAACGAAATCATAAAGGAACTTCTGGCGAAATACGGCACAAAGAGTACCGCAGTATTCAATGAATTCAAAGTGGGCAATTCAATTGCTGATATCGCTTTTTTTAATGGCGAGAGCAAGGCTTTTGAGATAAAGACAGATTTGGATTCCCCAAAAAGGCTGGGAAAACAGATTGCCGACTATCAGAGAATTTTTGATAAATGCTACATCGTTATCCCTATTGACAAATATGAACAGTATTGCAATGTCGTTGCGCCTGAAATTGGGATTATCACTTTGTCGAAACAGGGCCGAAGTATAATTCTAGAGGAGAAAAGACCGGCCACAAAAAATGATACGATTGACGTTGATGTTCTCATAAACGTTCTCCGTACTGACGAATATAAACGGCTTGTGACCGAAGAATATGGGTACTTGCCGAATGTTCCAGGACATAATTTGTATTGTGCTTGTCTAGAGCTTATGCAGGATATCCCAGCTCAAAAGCTTAAGTCTTTCTTTCGCAATACCGTTAAAGAAAGGAAAAATAATACGGCTTTGCTCAAAAGCACGCCATTGGAATTGCGTCAACTATGCTTAAGCCTAGGCCTTGACAAAAGAGGTCTTGAAACACTATTACTGAGATTGAATACTCAAATTAACTGATACACAAATGTATTATCCCTATCTAAGAGGCAAACAGTTCGAATTGAAGGCATTGAGGGATTATTCTTCTGAAAACCTGAATGAGGAACAGATACTCCCGATTATAGAGCCTGTCAATCAGTCAACAAATGCTCTTTCTTTAGCAATCGACCAGCTCAAGGCTAACGGTATGAAATTCTCCATCATCATGAATCCAAATGACGGAGATTTCAAACATAAAACCGTGTCATTTGATATTCTGACTTCAAAGCCGGATCTTGCTGAAACTGAAGGTGTGTGGATTCCAGCATATCTTTACCAAGGGCGTGCGCTGGAATTGGATAGAGAAATAACGGAAAGCAATTGGAACGAGGTCATCCTTGTTTTTAAGACTTGTGCTGACGTTGACAATCCAGATGTATCTACACTTATTTCCAATGCTAAAGTTAAAACCGTAGTTAATAATTTCGGAAAGACTGTCTCTCGTCGTGTAAAGAGGGCTATTAAAGATGCTGGAAAATCTTTAGTATGTTTCGAAGATTGTTTTGTCAATAGAAAGAGAAACGCTGACTATCAGAGCGCAGTGGATGAGCCATTCTCCGAAATGTTTTATTATTGGCAAGAAGAAGACTTTGACGGTTTTGGAGACTACACATCTTTGCCAAGTGAATATGCGGAAGGCGGCATGTTGCCATATGCTTTGGCTATTCATCTGACATACCTCAAATCTGAGGACCAGATATACGTACATCATTTCGTGTCAGATAATAATTTTGACCAGTCCAACATAAAGGGTAAGTTTTACGAAGCTGCAAGTAAGATTGAGCCATTTTACGACGGCAAGATTCGCACAGCATCAGTCGATGAACTGATTGCAAAAGCAAAAGATTCCGACGGATATCCAGGACTTGGGTATTTGAAGAAATTGTCTGTTAAAAATCATCTTGAACTCATAAAGCAGGTTATCAAATAGAAGGATTATGTGGGTTTGTAAGGATTGCTTTCTTGATGAGGAAATCCGCAAAGAAGTGGAGAACAACTCAACTGATGAGGGGTGGTGTGATGTCTGCGGCAAGATTGGAAAGCGGTGTGACATATCAGTCTTTTCTGATTTCTTTGTGTCTGTGATTCAACTGTTCAAGAGTGATGACGCGAGTCAAAACACCATTATATCCCTTTTGGAAAAAGATTGGAATATATTTGTCAACACTCAATGCGCCCAAACCATATTGTCCGAAGTGATTCATACAAACGGGCTTGACGTTAGCCTTGATGGCACAGTCTCATATACTGATGAAATCATTAGCAGAGTTTCTGTCTGGGAACAATTGAAAATTGAGGTCAAAGGGAACTATCGCTATTTTGTTGATCATGATAAATTTGATAGTTATGCCGACCTATCACCTTCATCAACATTAAAAGAGGGGTCTTTATTATTCCGTGCAAGGATTACACCTGATGGACAGAAAAAACTGAAGCCCAAGAATATGGGCTGCCCAGAAAAAGGAAAAGCAACTGCCGGCAGAGCGAATCCTCTTGGCATACCGTATCTATATCTCTGTAAGGACGAGGAAACGACTTTTTATGAAGTCAGGTCAGTGTATCTTGACCGATTGAGCATTGGTAAATTCCAGATTCAACGTGACTTGAATATAGTTGATTTCAATAGCAAAAGCAGTCTGTTCTTATCATTTGATGGGACCAATTCTTTGTCTGACACAGTTGTCAAAAAACTGATTCAGGATGCCATAAGCCGTGACTTGTCAAAGCCGTTGAGGAGGTATGATACGGAACTGGAATATATTCCAACCCAGCTCATTTGCGAATACTGCAAACGAAATAATGCTGATGGAATATGCTTCAATAGTTCACTTCATAGCGGGGGAGTTAACTATGTCTTGTTCAATCCCGATGACGCAAAATGCATCCGTGTTGATTCTCGGGAAATCAAATCAATCCAAATTACAGTATAGCCGGAGGGAGCGTCCGCGAGTGTAATGGCCGCCTGCGGACATTTCTCTCGCAGCGACCGGAGCCAATGGAAGGTCGGTGGTGTGACATAGCGGATTTTCATAAAAGCTGTGAGAAAAAATCAAATTCCACAGCTCACCGAATTCCATCACGAAGTTAATCAATTCAGAACATTATATCACAACAAAAAAAACAATGCTTAGTGCATAGTACCCTTTTGATTGATTCATTTCTGTATAAAGAATATGATGTATCACTCTACATTGAGGATAATCGTTCAATCAATTCTTTATATGTTATCGCTCCATCTATAGGCTTGGATTCAAATACCATAAAGTATTGGTAATTAACACCGCAAAGAGACGCCCATTGTTTACCGAGTTCAAGCTTGTACTTGCTATCATCATTTGTTAAATGGTCTCCCTTCGTTTCGATAAGTACGATTTTACCGCTTTTCATCCTTACGATGAAATCTGGATAATGATGTATATAGCCTTTAATGCCAAATCCTACTCGATCGATATTTCTATGCCAATAATGCACTGTTTCAAGGTTTGCGACTTCATTTATCACCTTTTCCTCGAATCCATTAACTTCCTGTTCTTCAGTATATAAACCTTTTGCGATTCCTATCTGCGCCTTTGTAAACAAAATAGGCTCGGGGAAGTGATATGAGATAGCAGAATGAATTTGAATTATTCCAGTGTCAATAAGTTTCTTGAATAAATCAATTCTATGAGCCAAAAGGAGTGTATCAATTTTTTTCTTTACGGCTTCAACAGCAACAAGTTGATTATCTATCAACTCTGCGACCTTCTCGCTTGTTAAGCTTTCAAGTGAACGCTTAATATATGCTTCAAGTTTTGGCTTTGGGATAGAATCATATTTTAGTTGAGCAGCAACATTCCTAACAAAGTTATTCTTCTTTGATTCTTCAGGCATCGACTCAAAAGCAGCCTGAATTATGGATTTTTCTCTATCTTTCAGAGAAAAACGTTGTGCGCGATGTTCTTCTTTACCGACCATCTCCAGATCAATCTTTACACCTTCAATCTCAGTAATGGTGTAATTGATATTGCAATCCAGCGTAGGCAATTTGTCCGCAAATCCCTCTTCTAGGCCATCTTTTTCCAACTCTATATAATCCCCTTGAGAGTTGAAAAGAGAGCCATTTTCGACATATCTCACAAAATAAGGAAGACTTACCTTATCTGCATCTTCTTTGAAGATTTCTTTAATTATATAGCCGTTTGCCATTTGTGTCACTTCATTTGATGGTGTTTCGGGGGTAGGGTCGGTGTTATCTATTTGATTGTTATAGTCTCTTGACTGACTCTCAGCTGTCGCTTCTATCTCGTCAATATTGGTTTTGCTATCATCATCGGAGTCAATGATATCACGAATTTCTTCAGGATTGATATCGATATCGTCCACATCATTATCTTCGTTATTGTTTTTATCCTCAGTTGACGATGTTACGTCAGAAGGAGATGTGACCTTCGTAGTTTCTTGCTCTTCAGATTCATTGAAAAACAAGTTGTTGATATCCTCTTCATTGCTTTCCTCTGGGGCTTCTTCAACAATATCATTTCCTCCGATTCTATAGTCCTTTTTGCTAAATCCGGCATTATTAAGGCTTTCTACGACAGCCTTAATTGTCGTTGAAAAATCGGATGAAGAAGTGAAGACATACGATATATTGAGTAGCGGATCACCATGTTGAGTCGTATAAGGAAGACGTAAAATCCTTCCTACTATTTGCTCGACATCTACTTTTGAAGTCTTATTGGCGAGAGAAGCAAGAATATAAGCAAATGGACAATCCCAGCCCTCCTTTAATGCGTTAACTGTGATGATGTAACGAACTTCGCAATCTTCTGCCATAAGATTAATGCCCTTGATTTCATCAATCTTCGCGGTTTTAATCTTTATTTGCCCCTTAGGAATGCCACATTGTATTAGACTTTCACGAATCTTCTCAAAATTGTAGCTTTCTTCGTCTACATTAGGTTGTGCCTGAAATAATACAATAGGGCGGATATATTTGCCGCCATGCTCCTGTAGGTCTTTTGCTTTCTTCTCTAATCTTTTCTGTAGCTGAATAGCGCTACAAATCACATCCGATGTTTTCTTATGGTTGTAAACAATAACAGGCAATTTAACCATATTCGCTCTTTTGAGCTTAATGGCATCAACGAAGCTTATTATATTGCTATTGTCTCTAGGGGTAGCAGTAAGTTCAAGAATAAAACAAGGATTTATATCCCTCAGCATTTCGACCCTAAGATCTGCCCTGAAGTTGTGGCTCTCGTCAATAATAACTATAGGATTCAGATGAGCAATAACCTGAATTAATGACGTTTTGTCAGCCCCTTCAATCTGTATTCCATCTGTGCTTATTCCTGCATACTCGGCAAGGTTCTCATTTTCTCTATAAGAGCGTCTGCCTTCTTTATCTGCGGAGGCAAAAGAGGATACACTTAGTACAAATATCGTGGTCTGTTCCAATATTTTGGTCGGAGTAAGACTTTGACCTTGAAGTGCAGTCTCTTTATCAAGGACTACTACATTATTGCCAAAAATCGTGTTCAGTCTTTGACGATATGGATGATCTGGATTGCTTAGATTTCTGTATGTCTGTCTGAGAATCGCATCAGAAGGAACAAACCATGCTATTACAGCTGGCCTATCCTTTTGACATATTTGAGCCAGTGGAGATAATGCATTACATGCAATAAATGTTTTTCCGCCTGCGGTAGGGACCTTAACTGTAACCCTAGGAACACCAGGGACAGTATCCTTGTATGAGTGAAGAGAGTCGGTGAACAATTTTGAAACATCTACTCCTTGCCCTTCCCAATACGAGTGAAACGTATCTTGTATTGGAGTTTTACTGTCTAGCATTGAAGCAAATTTCTTCACGCTTGACACAACATCTTTCTGGTATTGTTTGAGTTCCATATATTATACTCTCTTTATGCCTTGAGGCAACTGCTTAAATGTAATGTTGAGTTTATCTAACTGGGCAGGAGAGATTGTACAAGAATCTGCATAAACAACATAATGCTCCGCCTTCTCGGTTATTATTTCTAGGGAATTGATTGTAAGTGTCGTCTGCTCATTTTTTTCAAAGAATAAGTAGTAACCAACATCTTTATATGTATCAAGTAAATATTTTGACTCTGCTTTCCTTTCTCTTGTAAGGTGTTGCCTGGTCTCTGTGTAATAAACATATTCCCTAATGCAATCGTCTGAAATGGCTGAATTTATTGTTCCATCTTCCATGAATAATGATTCCCCGAGTTCATAGAAGTCAAAACTGCCTCCTATTCCTGGCATTTTATCTTCTATTGTCTTAATCCCCGTTACAACCAATTCGCCATCTTTGAATGTGGTTTCAACAGATGAATAAAGCCCGTTGATAACACCGTCTGAAATTGATTTTGCCTCTTCAAGCCATTTTTTACCCTTTTTAAGATTTGCTTTTGTAATTTTCTTCCTATATAGTTCTTCCTCAATCTCACCCTTATATTCATAGCCAGATGCAGCATACTTCACTCTTTGCGCCGTTAGATCATTTGCATAGTCCATAAGCTCAACGAGTATGAATTTTCTATTTCCTCCATCCTCTTTATTAAGTTCCAACACAGCCTGCCCTGTAGTACCACTTCCGGCAAAACTATCCAAAATAATAGCGTTTTCATCACTCTTAAAACGCAGTAGATATTTAATCAATGAAACATCTTTAGGATAATCGAAAACTTTCTTCCCAAACATCTCTTTTAGACGCTTACCGGCTTCTTCAGTTGTTGAAACCCCAACCGATTCGTCAATTAAATTAGGGGGGACTTCTGGTGCATATTCAGCCTTTTTATATGAAAGAACAAGTTGTTTTGAGCATGCGATGTATGTACCTTCTTCGATATTCTTATCTAGAGTAGATTGCTCCCAGATAAATCTGTTATCAAATTGAACTTCGTTTTCGTTAAGCCCATCTTTGACAATCATATCATTTACTAGAATGTTGGGATAAGTATCAGTCCCATATGTGCCGGCTTTTACTACTCCATCCGGTAATGAGACATTGATTGTGTGAGGTTTGAATGTAAGCCTTTTGACAGAATTCTGGGGCTTAGTGAAAGGGTCATTACTGGCACTTGTTTTCTTTACTCCCTGATACTTAATGTTATCCTTTCTTTTCTCATAGCCAATAACGTACTCGAGGTTTTTCTTAATCTTGTGAGACAAATTTGGAGGAGTCGCTGATTTAAACCACATCCATTGTCCAACAAAATTATTCTTCCCGAATATTTCATCGCAAAGAATCTTTAGGTTTGATAACTCGTTATCATCAATCGATATGAAAATAACCCCTTCTTCTTTTAATAATTGTTTCAAGAGAATTAACCTTGGGTACATCATACACAACCACTTGTCGTGCCTGCTTAAATCTTCACCTTGTTTGCCAACAACTTCTCCAAGCCATTTCTTGATACGAGGGTCATTTACATTATCATTATATACCCATTTCTCTTCCCCTGTATTGTATGGCGGATCGATATATATACAGTCTACTCTTGCTTCATACTCTGGCATAAGAGACTTCAACGCTAGAAGGTTGTCTCCGTGAATGATTTTATTGCCACTTCCCGTAAATGAAGAATCGTCCGGGCTTTCGGAGCAGAAGCCATATTTATGTTCCAGCACCTTATAAGGTACATCTTGATGGTGGCTAACCACTTTGTCTTTTCCTATCCAAGTAAGTGTCGGCATATATTTTCTATTTTTCTATTGGTCTAAGTAATGTACGAACATCAACATCAAGAATTTTAGCAATCTCGTATAATTGCTGCATTGATGGCTGAATTCTGTTGGTGCACCATCTTGAAACGGTATTTTCATTTTTTCCAAGTTGTTCTGCAAGCCAACGACAAGTTTTTTTATTATCTACGAGTACGGCTTTTATCCTATTTTCAGCCATATCCTGACGAGAATCCTGCATAACGTGTATAGATTTATATTTAATTCAAATCCAAATATCACTAGTGTCCAAATATAACGATAATATTGATTCATTAAGTAAATAGCCTTTCTATTTCTAGATTAAATAATAACTGGACTTAAATAAGGATGATTATCTAGCATGAGTGTGACTATCTCAATAAGTACGGGTCGAAACTGTAGGCTCACCCTCAAGCATCTGGCAAGACCTCGCCGGCGGAAGCGTAGCAGGACGGTCAGTGGCTTGCCTCTGAGAGGCCTGTCCACCCCCGGACAGGGGCAGGGGGAGGGGCCCTTCGGCAGCAAGTTATCGCGACGCGATGACGCAGATGACGATGGGAGGGGTCGGAGCGAACGAAGATAGCGGAGTCCTCTCAGAGACAAGCTGCTGCCGCTGTGGAGCTCCGCACATCAAAAAAAGAGAGGCCGACCCTTTTTAGTCGACCTCTATTTCATGCCGGACAAGCCGGATGGGCAGGCTACAACTCGAAGGTCTGAAGGGTACGTATGTATCTCATCGACATGGCTAGGTCATCGTTCGTAAGAGAATACTTGACAGTGACACCGTTAAGGTTGGCGCCGTCTATGACGATCTCTTTTCCGTTCCCCTCAATCTTCTCGATAAAATTGTAGTCCTTGTCGTAGTGGTAAAGAGTGGTGCCACCGTTATACTCAAGATATTCTCCGGCCTCGGCCTTCACCTTGAAACTGAGGATCTCACCACCGTACCAGCCACCGCAGAATGCAAGGCCGTTCAGCTGGCCCTTCTCGGTAGGATAGCCGACCCTGATGCGGAAATGG
>JAZRYB010000035.1:0-7755 GCA_045600565.1 Candidatus Cryptobacteroides sp.
CTATAACACTATGGCAGTCACAAAAGTCAAACTCCGCAAACGCCTGCTCCCGTCCGGCAAGATAACACTCTACCTGGACTACTACCCTGCCGTCCGTGACCCCAAGACCAACAAGATGTCCCGGCGCGAATACCTCGGCATCTACCTGGTGGGCAAGCCACGCACCGCAGAAGACCGTGATATGAACAAAGAGAAACTCATAGCCGCCGAAGGCATCCGTGCCCAGCGCGAACTCTCCATCCTCCACGGCGACCTCGGCTTCATCGACCGCGAAACCCCGAAACAGGACTTCCTCGCCTACTACCACGAGCACCTTGCCGGGCACGACCAGAAATGGATCAGAGTCTATGACCACTTCAAGAAATACTGCGAGGGCTCCTGCAAGATGGAAGATATCACAGTCGAATTCTGCAACGGCTTCCGCGACTACCTTCTCGATGCCAACCAGCTCAAGCACGACAAACGCAAGCTCAGCCAGAACTCCGCTGCCGGCTACTGGTCCACCTTCCGGGGCTTCCTTGCCATAGCCCACAAAGACCACAAGATAAAGGACAATGTCAACGATGAGCTCGACTCTATCGACACCACCGACACGCACCGCGAATACCTCACAATGGAAGAACTCCAGGCTCTTGCCGACACCCCGTGCGTTTCCGACGTACTCCGCAGAGCCTCCCTCTTCTCCTGCCTCACAGGACTCCGTTTCGGCGACATTCGCGACCTCACCTGGGACAACATATCCAATTACCCAGACGGTGGCCACTGCATCCGCCTCACCACAAACAAGACCGACACCGATGCCTCCCTTCCTATCACTGAAGAAGCCCTTGAATTCTGCGGTAAGCCCGGAAAAGGCACCATCTTCAAAGGCCTCACCTACGCCCTCGTACAGAGAGAACTTGAAGGATGGCTTGAGGATGCAGGCATCGACAAACACATCACCTTCCACTGCTTCCGTCACACCTACGCCACCCTCCTTCTCTCATCAGGAACCGACATCTACGTGGTCAGCAAGATGCTCACCCACAAGAACGTAGGCACCACCCAGATCTACACCGAGGTAATGGACAAGGACAAGAGAAAAGCAGCCGAAGGACTGAAGATAAAGAAGACCAAATAGCGAAGGGAGCCCCGCTTGAGGCTCCCTATTTCTTCGCATACTTACCCTGATCCAAATGCACAAGCAAACCCTTGTCGCACCACTGCTTGATATTCCTTTCAGCTGTCTTCAGAGGAATCCCGAGCGACGCGGCAATCTCCACAAACTCCTTCCTCTCGAACTCCGGCGGCAACTTATCCAGAAACATCTGCCGTCTCACCGTCTTCTGCCCGGTACCCGCAGTTGAAGCAGCAGCCTTCGGCAATTCCCTGAACACCTTCGCCGTATGCTCCACGGCCACTTTTGCTATGGTCATAGCATTACCGAAATCCTCATCAGAGCATATCAGCTGCGGTTCAAAACAACCATCCTCCATTATCCTCAACGCCGACAGAATCATTGCAATCCTGAAAGTAATCAACCCCAACCGGCGAATCGAAGCAATCATCTCATCACCATATTTCGCCGCATACTCCAGCTGTGCCGACTCGAACCAAGCATTGAATTCCTTCCCCTGCGCCTCCGTCATTTCAAAACGGATATCCCCCGCCTCCTTCAGCACAGCATAGAAATCATTGAACTCCTCTCCCAGTGCAGTAAAATACTCATCCAGTGTACCATCCTGTTCCTTATCGAACACATTCTGCCACTCCAGCTTTGTATTCAGATAATAGAAAACAAATCGGCTGAAAAGGCCATTCTCCGCATCCGTAATCAGAGACAGAATCTGCTTCGGTGTGCCCGTCAGCAGCGTTGACAGACGAGGCCGTTTCAGATTCACATACTCCTTATCCTTCCTTCTCACATACGAAATGTTCTCGTGATGAAACGCCTTGCGGAATCCGTCAGAATAATTGCCGTAATCCGAAGAAAAGGTGTTTGCCAGCGTATCGCCCTCCGTCTCGAACATAATCCCCTGTCCCCCATTATCATTCAGCACCTGATACACGGCAGTGGCGCTACTGTTCGCCGGAATGAACAGCATCCTCAACGGCGGCTCCTCCGGCTTCTCAAGACTTGCCTTGTTCTTGCTTGCATTATACGCCTGCATCTTCTGCTTATACTCAGTCTGCTCAGCCTCATTCAACTCGCGCAGCCTGTCGTGAATCGGTTCAATCAGATACCGGCACAATGCCAGTCTTCCCTTTCCGGATGATGCCCTTGCAGTCACGAACAGAAACAGATTTGCCCACACAGGACGCCTGTTATAAACCCCCATAACATTCGGCAGGCAAGCCGATATCACCGCCAGCGAACCAAGAATCAAGATATCCCCATCCTCCGGCGAATCAGCCTTTGCAACCACCTTCCGCAGCAAATCCGGCAGCCTGTCCCCAATAACATCCGAGAACGTCGGCAGGACCTCCTCCTCTTCCGGCTCTCCCTCACTTTCCTCAACAACCGCAGAAACCTCATTCCGAGCAACTGAGGGAGCAGCCCCCTCACTCCTGTGGAATGAGGGAACTGCGGAAACCGAGGATTTCGAGGGAATAGAAACGCTCACCCCTGCATCCTTCGCCAGCTGGAAAAACGTCTTTATCGTCACACCTGTCCCGTGCGCACGCAAACACTTGTCGTACTGCCTGTCAGTCTCTGCAGCCGCATAATCGGGATTAAAGCAGCTCACCCTGTGATAATACGAGCGCCCGTTCTCTCCCAACGCATCAGACAATGCAAACCCCACATCCCTCCAGGCAGCATACCCCACAGTAATATCCACCCCCGCATCCTCTATCCTGCGAGTCACCACCTCAATATCATCATACGGATTTATGCTCTGACGATAGCCATCCTGCTCCGTCTTCTTCGGCTGCTCATTCCCCTGAGCCAGCCACTTGTCAGCTTCAAACTTCTTTTTCATACCTTACTTCAAATTAGGATTGATAAATGCTTGAGGGTCAAACGGCAAGAAACAAGCTCTCGACACATCCTTCCCGCTCTTGTCCACCTCCACGCCATAGGTACTGCGCACATAATTCGCCACAGCCCTGAAATAATCACCGTGCGGCATCTCCGCCACATTGATAGGAACAATCCACTTCAACCCATCCCCGGAGGGACTTCTGAACAGCAGCTGAGTCTCAAAATATTCATCACTCAAAAGCTTTTCAAACAGCGACTGAACATCATTCAAATGGTCAAAGTCCAGGCACAGCAGCCCGCTGTGCTCAATCAATGCCTTGTCATTCCTTATCCGGAAAGTCCCGGAAAAAGTACAGTAATCGAAATTCGCCGCCTTGAAGTTCCTCGCCCTCTTCTGGTCATCGATACTGCGCAATTTCTCAGTCCTTTCCCTCGCATACTCGCCGGTAATGTAGTTGTATGCATCCAGCAGCGAAATGTTTCTGTGCGGCTGCGTATTCGTAACGGGAGCCTTGAAGAATGAGAACCTGATCTCCGGCAGAATCTCATCCGGCGCACTTTTCCTTTCCGGTCCATACGGGCAATAGCCCTCCTCCAGATGCAGATACATCTCGGCATTGATTCTGTTCAGCAGATCCTGCCCTGCCACACCATAGTACAACTGTGCAAAGTCAAAGCAATCCCCGTCAGGAATACCACCCTCAACATCGTGATGCCTCGCAATCTCATCAGACAGTTTCTGCTCAGGATGCAGCCTGACCCTCTCGATATGCAGAGTCTTCTCACCGTTGGTGAAAGGGTTGCGGCACATACCGCAATCCCTTCCCACCTGGTGCATCACAGTCTCCCCCTGATACTTCTCGTGCAGGATATGGCAGTAAATCTTCACGCCATACTGTGTCTTCGACAAAATGGATTCCCGGGTAATCATTTCTCCTGCCCTCCCTCTTTCTGGTCCCAGTCGATAAGCCGGTCAATCTGCTCGTCTGTCAGATCATCCAGGCTCATCTTCTTCCTATGAATCAGTTCCGCCTGAATAAACGGGCACTGACGCAACACCCTTCCAAAAGGATCCTTCGGATTGGATGCAATCTCCAGCATCACCTCCGACAACAGTTTGGGCTGGCTCATAGCGCACCTCCTTTCCTGTAGCCGTGAGACTGGATGGATTCTTCGCGAAGCTCCTCCGCGGTCTTCCGTCTGGCATCCTGCATCCACTTGTCGATTTCAGATTTCAAGAATGCCAACTTTTTGGTCCGCTTGTGATACGGGATTTTCCGTACGTTCACCCAACCGTACACCGTAGCCTTGCTCGGTTTGTCCGGGAGGTATTCGCATAGTTCGTCAAGGGACATCCATTTGTCCTCGGCGTTTGTATTCGTTGTGGCGGCGAGCTTACCTGTAATAAGCTCTTTGAGAGACACCACTTCCCTCGTAAGTTCGGCAACTGCATCCGGCAGCTGCTCGAACGGAATCTTTTCAGTAGAAAGCATAAGCTGTAACTGTTAATTGTTAAACTCAGGCTCTCCTTTTTTTGTGGCCACTGAAAAAGAAAGTCACTTCCTCAAGCAAGAAAGCGACCGCAAGGTAATGGCATTTTCAGACGTAGTTCTTGGACTCCAAGATGACTCCAATATGTTTTTTTAGATTTTCTTCTGAATATTTCAAAAATCTGGTTGGTGTGAGTTATTGAAATCTATAAAAACTACAGAGTATCAATAAAAATCGTTAATTTTGCTTTCGGTAAGTGAAGAAAGCATCTATTATCCATTATGGGCTATGAAAAGTTTTGACATTGTCAAGACTACTCTATGGGTACATTGTAACTTCACGACATAGAGAGCAATAAGATAATCAGAATCGTTAACGTATGAACAAGCAACAGCTTGCCAGCAAAATATGGGCATCCGCCAACAAGATGCGCTCAAAGATTGAGGCCAACGAGTACAAAGACTATATCTTAGGCTTCATTTTCTACAAATTCCTTTCTGATAAGGAAGAGGAACTTCTCCGTCGTGAAGGATGGACAGATGAAGATTTGAAAAACGATTTGAACGAATCGTTGGCGCAAACAGACAAGGCATATATTCAGCAGAGTCTGGGCTATTTCATCACATATAAAAATCTATTTTCCACTTGGATATCACCAGACTCCGGCTTTGATGCCTCTCAAGTGACTGATGCTTTGCTGGCCTTTGAACGCAATATCTATACGACTCATCATCGTGTGTTCGATAAGATTTTCCACACACTCCAGACGGGTCTCAGTAAACTGGGAGAAACGAACGGCGCACGCACAAAAGCCATTCTGGAACTTCTGAAACTCATAAAAGATATACCAACAGATGACTCTCAGGACTATGATGTTTTGGGTTTCATATATGAGTATCTCATTGGCAATTTCGCTGCTCACGCAGGTAAGAAGGCTGGGGAATTCTATACCCCGCACGAAGTCGCAATTCTTATGGCCGAAATCGTATCTTGGCATCTTCGGGACAGGGAAAGAATCAATATCTACGACCCTACAAGCGGTTCGGGATCTCTCCTGATAAATATCGGAAAGGCTGCTGCCAAGCACTTACGCGACCGGGACTCAATTAAATATTATGCCCAGGAACTCAAGGAGAACACATACAATCTCACAAGAATGAACCTTGTGATGCGTGGAATCAAACCTGACAACATAATGGCCCGTTGCGGAGATACTCTGGGACAAGACTGGCCGTGGTTTGATGAAAACGACCCGATGAGGACCTACAATCCTCTTTATGTCGATGCCGTAGTCAGCAATCCTCCATATTCTCAGCAGTGGGACAATAAAGACCAGGATTCTGACGTAAGATATTCAGATTACGGTGTCGCACCTAAAGGCAAAGCCGACTATGCTTTTCTCCTTCACGACCTATATCACGTCAAACCTGACGGCATAATGACAATCGTACTTCCTCACGGAGTGCTGTTCAGAGGAAAAGAAGAGGAGAAAATACGGCGCAACCTCATTGAGAAAAACCATATTGATGCAATTATCGGACTCCCTGCGAATATCTTCTTTGGCACAGGTATTCCGACAATTATTATGGTGCTTCGCCAGAAGCGTGAACGCACTGATACTCTTTTTATCGATGCGTCACGCCTCAGTGAGAAAGTCGGCAAGCAAAACAAACTCACCGCATCTGATATAAGGAGAATTGCTGACACATATATCGAGCGCAATCCGTCAGACCCAACTTTCGCACGAGTCGTAACAAGGGAAGAAATACGAAAGAACGAATACAATCTCAATATACCTCGATACATTGACAGTTCTGAAAAGCCCGAGCCTTGGGATGCCCACGCAATTATGTTCGGCGGGCTTCCACAAGACGAAGTCAATCTTCTTTCTGCCTACTGGGATGCATTCCCATCCCTTCGCGGAGAATTGTTTAAGGAGTGCCCAACTCCATACACGTCGCTCAATGTTGAGGATACTTCGTCCGCTATCTCCGGTAATGTAGAAGTTCTTGCCTGGCAAAAGCATTTCTCTATAGCCCTCGACTTCCTCCCGACAGATCTTCACTCTCGACTGATTGACAACGTGATGAGTGTACGCAAAGACAATGAACAAGGCGAAATCGCTAAGGCTATCTTTGCCGCAATTGAAAGCCTGCCTCTTGTTGACAAGTATAATGCGTACCAGCTTCTGGATAACTCATATAGAGGTATTGCAATAGACCTTGAAATAATCCAGACTGAAGGATTTGAAGCAACAAGAGTTGTTGAGCCACACTTTGTAGTCAAAAAGAAAGAAGGCGAGGATGTAGAAGTTCAGGAAGGATATCAGGGAAGAATACTTCCTTTCGAACTGGTGCAGAAAGAACTGCTCACAGACAAATACAACGCATTGCAGGCAAAACTCACAGAAGTCTCTGACAAGGAATCGGAAGTTCAGGAAGCATCTCAGGCCTTTGAAGAAGATGAGCTTCAAGATAGCTTCTATGATGCTGAGAAACAATCATTCATTGCTAAAGGAGTCAAAGATAAGGCAAAGGAAATTCGAAAGGAACTTGGTTCATCCGCACCGGAAGAGGATTCCTTCGAGGATCGTTTTCTTCATTTCTTTGATGCATCAGAGCAACTTCGCGTCTTGAAGAAAAAGGCAAAAGAGATGACCGCCGCGCTTCTTGAAGAGACTATGGCCTTAATTCCGACACTCTCTGACGAGCAAGTCAAAGCTCTGCTGCATGTCAAGTGGATTAGTCCTCTATGCGAACAATTGTCTACTATCCCCGGTAGGATAATCGCGGGTCTCAGCGCCTCTGTTTCCCGTCTTGTGTCAAAATACGCAAAGAGCCTCAAGTCCATCGAAGAAGAAAAAGGCGAAGTCGAATCCAGTCTTTCATCGCTCATCGACAATCTTACCGGAAATGAGTATGATATGGCTGCCCTTCAGCAGTTTAAATCAATGTTGGGAGGAAAAGCCGATGAGTAAACCAAGAATTAGGGTTAAAGGATTTGAAGGTGACTGGAAACGCAAGAAGTTAGGCGAACTTGGCTTTACTGTCTCTGGCGTCGGATTCCCAAATGTCGAACAAGGAGGTAAAACCGGAATGCCTTTTTATAAAGTATCTGACATGAATTCGCTTGGCAATGAGCACCAAATGCTCTTTGCTAATAATTATGTGACAGATCTACAGATTGAATCAAATAGTTGGAAACCCTTAACATCACTCCCTGCTATTATTTTCGCCAAAGTCGGCGCTGCAGCTCTGTTGAATAGAAAGAGGTTAATTAGCAGTCCTTGTCTATTCGATAAT
>JAZRYB010000036.1:0-2231 GCA_045600565.1 Candidatus Cryptobacteroides sp.
AATCCTTCGTCAATCACGAGGATATCCGCTAAGGTCTTATCGAGCACGTTGGCCCCGCACTGCTCATAGAAGGCAGCATCAAATTGCCGCTCGCAATCGTTGTCCCGAAGGAATTTGCGGAAGATTTTGTAGGTATCCATAAGCGTCAGTCATCATTATCGGTGTCGCCACTATTGTAAAACTCCCAGTACTCCATACATCGTTGAATTAACTGGTGCAAAGGTACGGCGCGGTTTTGTCAGCTTCTGACAGCTCTAAAAATTTTTTTATCCGGCAACAGATATGGTTATTAATACAGGCGTCCGGGGACAATAATGTGGTGATTGGCGAAGGAATGCTTGAGAAAATAGTCTCTGGATCCGGCTGCTTCCACGACTATCTGTGTGCGGCACAGGTTGGCCTCGGACTGGTTTCTGAGGATCCTGCCCGGAATGACGGCGATGTTCTCCAGGTCCGGGGACAGCTTTGCAATAGTAATTTCTTCAAGCGGGAGTTCGGCTTTTATGGCTGTGCCTAGGCCGGACTCGAAGTGGGTGTCATAGGTGTAGGTTTTTGCCATTGTCAAGGGCACGGTGCAGTGGGAGAAGAGCAGTTCATCGCCGGAGACTCTGCTGAGGTTGCACTGGAATCCAGGGCATCCCGTAATTTCCTTCGCTATCATCATTGTGAACAGAGCGGGGATATCGCCTTCGCAACTCGACGTTATCCCTTCAGCGTTAAGTCGTGCCAGTGCGAGGCAGCCGGTGTTCCCGATACTGTCCAGCAGATCGAAGCATCGGAGTGTAATCGCATCAAGGCTGTACTTCCCGACGATAAGCTTCAATTCTTCGTAAACCGCCTCCGAGCCTTTGAATGAACGCAGGTCGCAGTCGCGTCCCTTGACCCCGCTGATGAGTTCTTCTATGGGAATATCCACCATTCTCACGTTCAGCCGGCTTTCAGCTCTGGCGTAATCCACCCCGGAAGAGATGAGCCAGTCGGAGGGGGCACCTATGATGCCGACTCTCTTTCCGCTGAGATCCGTGAAAGGAAGTGGCATCGTCATTGCCTGTCCTTCGCTCTCGTCCGATTTTCCGCGAATGCGGCTTGCGATATATTCGGCGCTGCCGTGGAGGATTTCACCCTTGCCCCCGTTGAGGTTTATATAGGAGAGTATCTCCATCGCAGCGGCCAGTGAGTTTTCCCTGCCGCTTGTCAGAAGTCTGATCTCACCCATCAGACCCAGTCTGCTGAAAACCTCTTCCGAACCTCCTGTTCTGACGTAAATCAATTTCCTTTCAAAATCATCATAAGATGAGAAGTCTCCCCGGAAGTCGAAGTCCTCCCCGAGAGCCTTTTCTATTTCCTTGATGAATTTTTCATCTTTTGGCTCAGGAAGCCCCCTGTGGAGGGATGATGCAATTGTGAATAGCGCTATTGCCATATTATGTCTCTCAAAAAGTTGTATCTTCGTATCACAAACAATCGGCAGAGCCGTCCGGCTCAAATCCTTCTCACCGATTGCGTTTCGTACTTGAACTCAGGTTGAGTCTATTTTATTCTCAGATTCCTTTCCAGCAGTTCAAAGGTCGAGAGGAGCAAATCCTCACTCTTGACATAGTATGCGACAACCAAAAGAACGCCTTTGCGGACTTCCTGGGTGAAGAAACGCATAGGATAGTTGTCTTCCGTCTCAGCCTCGAACCCATAGGCATTCTTGCCGTTGAACTTGAACTTTACGATAGGGCTCTCTTCATTTTCATCCTCTTCATCAAAGCCGATGACCTCGGCATAGTTTGCAAAAGCCTGGTCCTCGGCGGTCTCTCCCTCCGGCAGATCACCCACATAGACATCAATCAAAATCTGGTCTGTCTCTCCGGGGGCCCCGGGAAGATGGGCTTCGAGGTGAGTTGTCTCTCCACCATTTTCATTATAGATATCAAGGTTTGTTTTCCAGTCGTCATTAAGTTTGAGATTGATTTCGTAAGCCATAGTGTTATTCTTTTATTCGTGAGTCGATTTATTTTCTGGATTACAAGTCTCATTGCGGTAATCTTAACATTGCCTCGCAACCTTCAAGGATATCCTGAAAGGTGGTTTCAAAATCGCCTGTGTACCACGGATCCGCCACATCACGGCTCCGTCCTGTGTAGGACATCAGCAGGTGTACCTTTTTCTGTGGGTCATCCGGAATAATGCGGCGCAGCCAGCGCAGGTTGCTAGAGTCCATACAGATTATCCTGTCAAAGCGA
>JAZRYB010000037.1:0-3856 GCA_045600565.1 Candidatus Cryptobacteroides sp.
CCTGATTCCGGAAGGAAGCCAGGCTGATAGCCTATATGCCCACTGCGCAAGACTGAACACCAATTGCGAAACGGTGACGGATGTGGTTACATTGCACAAACAGTTCGCCACGGTTCACCTGACAATGCAGATTCCGGAAGGGCAGAAGATATATCCATATGAAGTGATGATAACTTCCGATGTTGCCGGATGGGACCTGCGAGACCTTTCTGGAGCAAATGGTAAGTTCTATTATTCGCCGGGACGTATCGGGGATAACGAATATGAATTCAGAGTACCGAGACAATCAGATTCATCGCTTAAAATTGAGCTTTATGACGGCGGCAAGAAAGTGGATGAAGTGGCCCTTGGAGATTTCATCAGGCAGTCCGGGTTTGACTGGAATGCCGAAGACCTTGCCGACATCAGCCTTGACATTAGGTTCAGGGAGTCGCAGGTGCAGATTCATATCAGCGGATGGCGCGACACGATTCTTCTGGATGTAAAAATATAGCCGTGTATCGGCATTCTAAAGGTTTTTTCATAAAGGTTAAAAAGTTTAGGTTAAACAACGGTAGCGGACGCCTGGGAAGGTCTCCGCTATTTTCATTGTATGTAATACTCCACTAGATATCGCACTCCTGGAGTACGAAGAAAAACATAAGGCGGACAATCGCTTTCATCAATTTGAACATAGCACTAAACTATTTGCCTTGCGGCAATGTTGTTTGGTATTAGGGACAAGCGAAAGAATTTCGCCAATTAGCCGGAATCAGAAGGATGCCCTTCCTATCATGTGACACACAAATTTAGCGATTTTTTGCCGAAACTCAAAGCCGGGCCCTGGCTTTGAGCGAAAAAATGTTTTGCTGAGGACTTACCTTTCCATTGCTCTCATCCGGAGGTCAAACTCCTCCGGAATCTGCACATTTGCTTCAACGAGGAACTGCCGAATCTGTTCCCAATCAACATCGCCGCAACAATAGTCAGCTAGGTTGAGAATTCCGGTAAAAAGGTGCTTACTGGTATCAGAGAGAAGAAAGTCATCATCTGAAGATTGCATTGAATCGACTTCCTTGCGGATCTGGTCCATACGGTAGCATAAGTCTTTCCCTTTGGAAAGCGTCTGCGGATTGTTTGTCTTTTTCATTATAAATGATAATTGCATCCACCGATGGAAAGGTTTATAAATTGCCCGTGCACAGGGCGTAATATGTTGACGAACGTCGGTCATTGCCACTCCTTTTTTCAGCATCCAAAAAAAATTCATTAAATTTGCTTTCGCAAATAGCAAGTATATTCGATTAATATATCGTCGTTGGGCTCAGTTACCGGACTACCACTCTAAAAAACACCAAGGCCCAGCGAGCGTCCACTCATATCCTGTGAGTACAGATGCTCGTTGGTGTTAACGTGTGGTAGCGTTGGTAACTGCGAGTCCTAGAAAGCAGGATTACTATTATAGGCAACTATAATGGCGGCGGGCAGGCCCTATTGAGCCTGCCCGTTCGCATAATACCTACTTTCGCTTAACCATTAGTTTGAACCACTTCATATCGATTTCTTTCCAGTATTCACGGCCTTCTGGAGTGAAATCCCACCGGAAAACTCTCCCGAAGAATCCCTCATCAATCACGAGGATATCCGCTAAGGTCTTATCGAGCACATTGGCTCCGCACTGCTCATAGAAGGCAGCATCAAATTGCCGCTCGCAATCGTTGTCCCGAAGGAACTTGCGGAAGATTTTGTAGGTATCCATAGGCGTCAGTCATCATTGTCGGTGTTGCCACCATTGTAAAATTCCCAGTACTCCATACATCGTTGAATTAACTGATGCAAAGGTACGGCGCGGTTTTGTCAGCTTCTGACAGCTCTAAAATTTTTGACGTGTTCCTATGAAAAATTTACGTCAGACTTGCCATCCTCTGCCGGTATGCTTAAGATTTTGCCAAAATAAATGCTCCACGCGATAACGAATATCTTCCTGAAATCACTCGGGTTGAAGCAGTCATTGCAAGCAATTGCCGAATATGTGTACAATCCGATGCAGGTCATTATGCTTTGCGTATCGTCCTGCTCGAAGCCCGATTCTATAAGTCCTTCATCGGTTTTAATGGCTACAACCGTTGCCGCCGCTCCCACCTCCGGATACATCCCGTCCCACTTGCCGGAACGTATCTCCTGCTCCTTCATTTTTCTGATAGCGACTCCAAAGCCTCCAAGTTCCTTCTCGTGGCTTCCCGAGAATATCATCAGAGCATCATCCATTCTGTCCTCACATTCATTTACAACAGATGCAAGGTCTACTGACACTGGATATCGAGATACGATGTCATTTGCGAAGCTGATGAAATCATCGTCGACTTCCGTCTCATATAATTTCTGGAGTTCCCTGTCCAGATCTTCAATTTTTTTCATCGTAGCGATAATTTTAATATTACTTTTAGAATGTAGCTACATCAAACCTTAGGCTGAGGTCCAACGCTTCAAATACCGATTGTATTTCAAATACGGAAAAGTCATAACCCTTTGACAGCATTGTGCGAAGTTCCTCGACAGATATGCCTATCCTTTCTGCCAATTCAGTCTCATTAATATCCTGTGACTGCATTCCGTCAAGGATCTCATTTTGGATTGCCCCGTTTGTAAGATATTTCATTGCTTAAACTTTTCGACAAAGGTACGAGGCGTTTTTGTCAATATCTGACAGCTCTAAATTTATTTGATTCTCAGATTCCTTTCAAGCAATTCAAAGGTCGAGAGGAGCAAATCCTCACTCTTGACATAGTATGCGACAACGAGCAGGACACCCTTGCGGACTTCCTGAGCGAAGAAACGCATAGGATAGTTGTCTTCCGTTTCGGCTTCAAAGCCGTAGGCATTCTTGCCGTTGAACTTGAACTTCACTATCGGGCTTTCTTCATTCTCATCTTCTTCATCGAAGCCAATAGCCTCGGCATAGTTCGCGAAAGCCTGGTCTTCTGCCGTCTCTCCATCAGGCAAATCACCGACATAGACGTCAATCAGAATCTGGTCAACCTCTCCGGGAGCTCCGGGTAAGTGTGCCTCCAGATGGGTAGTCTCTCCTCCGAATTCTTCGTTATTAATATCAAGATTAGTTTTCCAGTCGTCGTTAAGTTTGAGATTAATTTCGTAAGCCATAGTGTTATTCTTTTATTCGTGAGTCGATTATTATTGTTACGGGGCCGTCATTGACGAGTGCGCACTGCATATCTGCACCGAAAACGCCTTTCTGCACTGGCCTGCCCACTATTTCCGAGAGAAGTACACAAAACTTGTCATACAGGGGAACGGCCAATTCGTGGCCCGCTGCCCGGATGTAGGACGGACGGTTGCCCTTCTTCGTGGAAGCGGTGAGCGTGAACTGGGACACGGCCAGTAACTGCCCGTCAATATCCATCACGCTGCGGTTCATTACGCCCTCCTCGTCTTTGAAGATACGAAGCCCCGCAACCTTCGCGGCAAGCCATTCCATATCTGCCTCTGTGTCGCCATTCTCCACGCCCACAAGTATGAATAGTCCCTGACCGATGGCGGATACGACTTTGCCGTCAATCGAGACGGACGCTTCTTTTACTCTCTGTATTACAAGTCTCATTGCGGTAGTCTTAACATTGCTTCGCAACCTTCAAGGATGTCCTGAAAAGTGGTTTCAAAATCACCCGTGTACCACGGATCCGCCACATCACGGCTCCGTCCGGTGTATGACATCAGCAGGTGCACCTTCTTCTGCGGGTCATCCAGAATGATGCGGCGCAGCCAGCGCAGGTTGCTGGAGTCCATACATATAATCCTGTCAAAGCGGTCATAATCCGCTGGCGTAATCTGCCTTGCCCTCTTCCCGGCATCGAACACG
>JAZRYB010000038.1:0-2078 GCA_045600565.1 Candidatus Cryptobacteroides sp.
CATCGTCCTGAAGATGATTGTCCGATTCGGCATAAAGCTGGGATGCGACTGGAAAACGGATTGGGATATCAAGTTCCCATCGGTACAGCAGAAGCCGGAACTGGAAGTTCTCAGTATCGAGAGCCACAGAAAAGTGATGCAGTATGTCCGGGAGAATTTCACGTTCCGGAACCTTGGTGTCTACATTTGCCTTTCCTGCGGACTCCGCATCGGTGAAGTGTGTGCGCTTACCTGGTCTGACATCGACATTGATGAAGGTGTCATCCGAATCCGGAAGACCATTGAGAGAGTGTATGTGATGGATGAGGATGAGCGCCACACCGAACTTATGATTGGCGCTCCAAAAACTCAAAATTCAATCCGGGACATTCCTATCTCAAGAGAGCTGTTGAAGATACTGAAGCCATTCAGGAAAGTTGTCAATGCCGACTATTTCGTGCTGAGCAATGATGCCGTTCCTATTGAGCCCAGGACTTACCGGAATTATTACAAGGCGTTGATGGCAGAAATCGGCATCCCTGCGATGAAATTCCACGGCCTGCGCCATAGTTTTGCGACGCGCTGCATCGAGAGCAACTGCGATTACAAGACCGTCAGTGTGTTGCTCGGGCACTCGAATATCGGTACTACGCTCAATCTGTATGTGCATCCGAATCTGGAACAAAAGAAGAAATGCATCGACAGGGCAATGAAATTTTTGAAATAGCTTTCTTATTTGGCGGCCTAACTGGCGGTGTATTTGGCGGTGTAAATTATTTTTCGTAAATTTGAGTTATGGAAGAAATGCTAAAATACGACAAGGTCGCCGAACCCCAAAAGGCCAGAAAAGCTCAGATATGGAAGACTGCGATAGGTCTGCAGGCCGTTGACGGCTTGCAGACTTCCGACTATCTCCTTGATGTTGCAAGGCAGCATATCGAGGGCGATATCACCATTGATGAAGCCGGACAGTACTTGAGAGAATACTACAAGGCGCGCGATGCCAGACTGGAGCCGGATGAGCGCCAGGAAGAGGCCGATATCGTATCACAGAGGATCACAAAGGTCCTGTCTGAAGGTGGATATTCGTTGACGCCTGCTTTTTATTGTGGCATTCATCGGAAACTGTTTGAAGGAATCTTCAAGTTTGCCGGACAGATACGCGATTACAATATCACAAAGAAGGAATGGGTGCTTTCCGGCGATACGGTCATATATTGCAATGCGCCGGACATCTCCGCTACCTTGGACTATGATTTCGGCGTCGAAAGGGCTTTCAAGTACAAGGGTCTGGACAAATGGGACATCGTCGAGCATATCAGCCATTTTGTGGCTTATCTCTGGCAGATTCATCCTTTCGGGGAAGGCAACACGAGAACCACTGCCGTTTTCACTATCTTATACCTGAGGTCTCTCGGGTTTGATGTTGACAATGATTTGTTCGAGAATAATTCCTGGTATTTCCGAAATGCGCTTGTCCGTGCAAACTACAATAATCTCAAAAAGGGGATAGCCGCAGATTCAAGTTTTCTCGAGGCATTCTTCGACAATTTGCTATATGGTGGCAACAATATCCTTTCCAACCGCTCAATGCACGACAGCCATCCGTTGGAGAAGAAGGGGAGCGGTTCGGGTAGGAAGCGCACTATTCTTGATTTCATAGAGAAGAATCCCGGATGCTCTGCTGTCCTTATCTCCAGAGAACTGGACATTCCTCTTCGTACCACACAAAGGGAGCTTGCCGGTCTTTCCGATGACATTGAACATAGAGGCAGCAGCAAAACTGGAGGATATTATCTGAAATAATATTTGTTCCCAAATTCACCCTTGACAATATGGTTGGGAACACCTATCCCCAAAGAATCGGGAACAAATTGAACCCTTGTAAATATTAGATTTCTCTTTATAAAGTGGGCGAAAATATGGAAAATTTATTACTTTTCGCCCGCTTTTTGCTTATTTGACGGATTCTTTTCATATATTTGCTGTGACTAAAAATAAAATGGTATGGCTTCAATTGTAGGACGGGCAAAAGAGATTGCCGACTTGAATCATTACTTGAAATCAGGTAAGGCAGAGTTCATTGCATTGTATGGTCG
>JAZRYB010000039.1:0-4134 GCA_045600565.1 Candidatus Cryptobacteroides sp.
TTTCAAGTATTCCAACAACCACTCGAAAGATGAAATAATGTTCGGCGACTATGTCCCGATGAAGGACAAGGCCGGCTATTATCTGTTCCCGGAAAGTCCGGCCATCATAATGCCTGATTCTCTTGTGAATTATCCCGGCAGGCTGTATTTGCTTACAGATGAAACATCTGTCTCGGCGGCGACAGATTTCCCTGCGAAGATAGTGCGTAATCACCGGGGTGTAACGGTTGGTCGGGAAACTGGTTCAGCATATCATTTCATAACTGCGGATAAATTTGTTGACATCATTCTACCGAATTCCAGGATTCAGGTCAGGATTCCGCTGATAAAGGAAGTCTTCGAGGAGCTTGTGACAGAGCGGACGCCTGCGGGAAGAGGCCTTATGCCGGATTATGAAGTGCCGCTGACCTATGAGGAGATCTATACTTCACCGGATGATTTTATCCTGAACAAAGCATTGGAGCTTATCAGGGACGGCGAGTATCTCGGGGACAATCCTTTCCCGACAGAGGAGCCGCTTCACAAGCCAAGTATTAAGGTGGGATGGTTAATTCTTGGAATACTGGCTATCCTTTCTATATCCTTTGGAACATTGCTGTTTAAGAAAAGGCGGTTATCCAATTAGTCAAATTCCCATTCATCACCCGTTTTTATTGCTGCTGAGCGGGGTTGAAAACGGTTTTTTGTCCCCAAGGCGATATATCTTGTATCCCAGAGCGGCGACAAATATCGACATGAAAGGGGAAAGAATGTTGAAGAAACAGTACGGCAGATATTCCATCGTCGGCACATGCAGCACCGTGGACTGGGTCATTCCGCAGGAATTCCAAGGAATAAGCACTGACGTGACAGTAGCGGAGTCCTCCGTGCTGCGGCTCAGCAGTCGGCTCTCATAGCCGAGGTCTCCGTACAACTTCTTGAACAAACTTGAAGTCAGGATGATGGAAAGATACTGGTCCCCCGTAGCCATATTACAAAAAATACCCGTTCCTACCGTGGAAGCTACAAGCCCTGTACGTGACTTTACGCCGCGAGTGAGCCTTTCCGTGATGCTCTGTATCATCCCGCTGCCTTTGAGGACTCCTCCGAATGACGCAGCACAGATGATGAGGAAGATCGTTGGCAGCATACCGTTCATGCCATGCGTGGCTATGAGTTCATTCATGTCGGCGCTGCCGCAGTCAATACCGGTTTCGCCGAAATACGCAGTCACAGTTCCCTTGAACGCCGACTCGAAGGTAAGTACGGTGTCGCCTCCTACCCCGGCAACGATCTCTGGCTGGATTATCAGGGCTAGTATCCCTGCCATAAGGGATGCCAGAAGCAGAGTCAGGAGCGCCGGTACCTTCCGTGCTATCAGTATGCCGGTCAGGGCCGGAACGACGAACACCCACGGAGTGATATTGAAACTCCTGGAAAGGGCATCGACCACTCTGTCCGCATCACAGGCAGCCTGAGGTGGATGGCAGAGGCTCACCACCAGGAAAATGATGAGGGCAATCACAAACGACGGCACCGTGGTTATCATCATATGGCGTATGTGTGTGAAGAGCGGGACTTCCGAGCACGAGGAAGCGAGCACGGTCGTATCCGAAAGAGGTGATATCTTGTCTCCGAAATACGATCCCGAAATGATGGCCCCGGCCGTCCAGGCTGGAGAATAACCCAGCGCATTGCCGATAGCAATCAATGCGACGCCTATTGTGGCAACTGTGGTCCAGGAACTGCCTGTGACCAGCGACACGAGGGCACAGATCAGACATACGGCAAAAAGGAATATCGGCGGAGAGATAATCTTCAATCCGTAACAGATGAAGGTCGGCACGATGCCGCTGATCATCCAGCTTCCGCTTATCGTGCCTATCATAAGCAGTATCAGGATTGCCGTACCGATGCTTTTGATATTGTTGTTTATGGCCTCCCCAAGCTTTTCCCACGGGCAGCCGTAGCCAATCATAGCTATCGCTATGGCGATGCCCATAGACGCAAGGAGAGCGACCTGGCTGCCTCCGGTCAGGGCGTCCGCGCCGAAGAACTTGATGACAAGAGCCATCAGAGCCACCAGGATTATGACAGGGATAAGCGATGCCCACCAGGAAGGAATACCTTTTTTCGGAAGCCGACGATTCGAATCCATATCTATAGTTGTTATTACAGCTGCACAAAGTTACAAATTTACTCATTTTATGTCTATCAGACAAAACCGCCGCAGGTTGACAGTCGGGCAGGAGTTCCCCTGTTTTTCGAAATATTGAACCTCTGGACAGGGTTCAGGGAAGTTGTCAAATTCATTGATGATGATAGAGAGTCGCCGGATTTAATAAAGGCCTATTTGTCATCATAATGACCCAAGGAATGAGGCGAGCTCTTTCTCACTTGACACTTTCGTGCCTCCACCATCTTCAATACTCTTTCTTGCCTCTTCCAGTTTGGTCAGGAACTCAGCTTTGCTGATGACACTGTCATCTTCAGATATCGGGACAATCTTGAAATGCCCCTTGCGTGAGGTCAGTATGACACTTTCCCCACTGGCAGCGAGCCCAAGGTACTTCCCTTGGTTCGCCCTGAAATCTCTTACACTAACTACTGTCATATTGATTATTGTTTCTGCAAATATAATGGTTACCAATTTGGTATCCAAATATTTATTCACGATAACAGTGTAGAAACTTGAATAATGTCAAGAATGTGGTATATAATGTAAAATATGCTTGATATTATGAAAAGTTTACTTACCTTTGTCTGGAAACAAATAATATCTCTTATGGAATCTTGTTCTTTTTTACTGCCTAATAAGTTCAAAATAATAGGACTTGTAATGTTTGTTCCGTTCTGCTTCATCTGCCTCTGGGCTCTTGTGAGCGGCGAACTCGAGTTTGATTACATGAATTGGCCGTGTATCTCTTTGTTCAATTCAGGATTTGCCTCTGATAAAGTGTCCTTGTTTGCAATCGGTACGACAGACCCTATTAATGAGATTGGGATGCTTGGCCTGTTGGTCTCCCTGTGTTTTATTGCTCTCTCACGGGAGAAGGATGAGGATGAAATGACAGGCTTGATACGTATGAAATCTTTTGTATGGAGTTTCTGGATGACAGCGATTATCTTTGCGTTAGGTGTCGTTTTTTTATATGATACCAGTTTCCTGTGCTTTTCATTTGTTGCGATTTTCCTGGTATTCCTGCTGTTCATCGTGAAGTTCAATATTGAAATGTGTAAAGTCAGGAGGGAAGGCAAATGAAAAACACGGTCCGCGTAGAAAGGGCTATCCTTGATATTACCCAACAGGATCTTGCTTTGGCGGTTGGGGTTAGCCGCCAGACAATTAATTCAATTGAATCAGGCAAGTATGTCCCATCCACAGTTCTGGCATTGAAAATCGCAAAGTATTTTCAGAAGCCGACTGATGCGATTTTTATGCTTGATGACCAAGATTGATATTGGTTGAAAATGAGCTTTTCTCCCCTTATGTTCGAAATATTGAACCTGTGGAGGGACTTTCGAAAGGTGGTGGAGTTCATTGACAAGAACTCCAATTGGCTCAGACCAATCTTGCAAATTCTTGAAAACAGACAATTCCAGGCTAACCCGTGACGGCTTGTTACGGGTTATGATGGTTGTGTTAGCTGTTATTTGCCGAAGATGTCGGAATGGGTTCCAGTATTGAGCATCAATAGAGTCAACTGTGTATCATTCTGCTCCCATATCAATAGCCAATCAGGTTTGATATGACATTCCCATTCGCCGGCGTGATTTCCAGAAAGTTTATGGGGCTTGTATTTCGCCGCCACCTTACCATCGGCAACGAGGGCAGAAAGAACGGCGCGGAGTTCTTCCATCGGGAATCCGTGTTTGATGCAACGTTTGAGATCCTTCTCAAACTGTCTGGTAGTGCTGAGCGTGTACATCACTGACCAACCTTGGCAAAGAGTTCGTCGACAGAGGAATAGGTATTGACTTTGCCTGACCTTGCTTCCAACTTTGATTTCTCATAAGCGGAAAGGTTCTTTGCGGAAGCGATGGTAACGCCGTCCATAGTGGCAAGTACCTTTTTCAAACTTGCCGCTACGGAATTGTTATCAATATGCAATACTAATTGAGTCATAACCGTCAATTTTCGCAAATATAAAAAAA
>JAZRYB010000040.1:0-2198 GCA_045600565.1 Candidatus Cryptobacteroides sp.
CTGGACCGTGACAAAATCAAGAAGCATGACATATACGCGGTGGCTCCGGCACTGTATGCATTGAAGGACAAACTGGACAGTTACCTTACCGACAGGACGGACAGCCTTTTCGGCTTGACCAACAGGATATTCCTCTTCGACCTGACAAACTTTTACTTCGAATCGCCCAAGCGCGACAGCAAGAAGGCGAAGTTCGGGCGCAGCAAGGAAAAGCGTTATGACTGCAAGCTGCTTGTTCTCGCCTTGTGCGTGAATACGGCGGGGTTCATACGCTACAGTGCCGTCCTCGAAGGGAATGCCTCCGATCCGCAGACCCTGCCGGACATGATAGAGGAACTCTCAAGGAAGAACCCGACCACGGGGATTGACAGCGACAAGGCGCTTGTCGTGATAGATGCCGGCATATCTTCGGAGGACAACCTCGCCCTCATCAAGGAAAAAGGGTTCCATTACCTGTGCGTCTCCCGAAAGAATCTCACGGAATATGAACTCGCCGACGATGCAAGGACGGTGACCGTACTGGACAGCAGGAAGCAGCCCATCAGGCTCACGGAAGTCAAGAGCACGGCAAACGGAGACCACTATCTTCTCGTGAACTCCCCCTCCAAGGCCCTCACGGAGGAATCGATGAACCGTCAATACCGTCAGCGGTTTGAAGATATGCTGGAGGCCATCAGGAAAGGCCTGTCCACCAAAGGCGGCACGAAGAGATACGAGAAGGTATGCGAGAGGGTGGGCAGAGCCCGCGGCAAATACCCCTCCATCCAACGCTTCTATGACATCAGCTATGTCCTTGACCGAAAGGGCACGACTGTCACGGATATCAGCTGGACCATCAAGACCCCCGAGAAGATGGATGCCAACGTCGGAATCTATTTCCTGCGCACCGACAGGCCGGAAATGGACGAGAAGACCACATGGTCCTACTACAATATCATACGGGAGATCGAGTCGACCAACAGGCAGTTGAAGACAGACCTGAGTCTCCGGCCCATCTATCACCAGAAGGACGGCACCAGCGACGCTCATCTGTATCTGGGACTGTTGTCATACTGGATTGTGAACACCATCCGTCATCAACTCAAGGCGAAGGGCGAAAAGAGCTACTGGACTGAGATAGTGCGGACAATGAGCACGCAGAAGCTGGTCCGCTCAAATGCGACCAACGCCCTCGGAGAAATCGTGGAAATGGACATCTGCACGCAGCCCACTCAGGCTGTCGCCGCCATCTATGACAAGCTGGGCTTCAGACACTATCCCTTCCGAAAAATGAAAATCTGTAGTGCTCAAACCTGACGGCTCAAAAAGCTAATGACTTGACATCAGGAGAGATGCATTACCGAAGATGGAAAGTTGGGCTAAAACAAATCAATATCATAGGCCGCATGAATTATTATTATTTCACGATATACTCATAAAAAATATTTATGACAGAAGAAGAAAAGAAACAAGCTCTTTTGGCGCTACTTCAAGACTCTGAATCTTTTGAGAAGCTCAGGAAGTGGACCAGTAGATTCAATATCTTTGATGTACTTAAGATTTCAAGGACAGAGATACGCCATAGCAATGTGCTTGCTTGGCTTTTGGATCCAAATGAGAACCATAGCCTTGGAGGCAAATTCCTATATGGGGTACTGGCTAAACTTTCAGGAGTATCTGGCACAAATCCCGACCTGTTTTTAAGGCTTTTATCTTCCGATTTAAGTTCATTTGTTGTGTTCCGCGAGTGGAACCATATAGATCTTCTTTTGACCTCACAGGAGCTGAAGGTTGCTATTGCAATTGAAAATAAAATTGGTTCACAAGAGCATAATGCGGGGAATTCAAATATCTCACAGCAGAGAAATATCACAATAAACTTCAAGAAAAATTCCCGGATTATCAATTAGTTGAGGTATTTCTTACTCCAGGTGGGACGGAAGCAACTCAAAACAATTGGATTGTTTTAACTTACCAAAACATCATTGATGTATTAGCACCTGTGTTTGATGACAACAAGGGAGCTATTGAAGAAGCACAACGGATACTCATAGAGAATTATATCAGCATTGTAAAAAACGAAGTTATTATGGATCAGGAACTATCAGCAATTTGCAAAGAGATATATCGTAAACACAAAGCAGCATTGGATTTGATTTATGATTTCAGGAATGATGCATCGAAGCAGATTTCAGATGTGTGCAGAAGTATTGTTGAAT
>JAZRYB010000041.1:0-4722 GCA_045600565.1 Candidatus Cryptobacteroides sp.
GTGCATACATACGCATTCGGGATGGAACATGGAAAAAATAAAAGACCATTACTTTTATGCACCGAGAGGAGATGAAGGGATACGCGTGTTCGCACTGCCCAACAATAAGGCGATAAGAGTGAATCTACTTGAAGACTATCCGAGTTACAAACATAAGCTTGTGAAAACTTGGCTTAACCCTTATATAGACAGAAAATACTTTGATGAGAGGATGAACGACAGAGAAATAAGAACTATCACAGGGCGATACAGAAGTATCTGGAACAGACAGGATGGACGGTGTTGGTTCTGTGGGAAACAGCTGCTCCCAGATCAGGAGAAGTGCATTCGAGAAATATGCCTTGATGGGGAATGGAAACCTAAAGAAGTATATGTTCATAGTAAATGTACGGAAAGGTCAGTATCCTACATTGATGTGGATGTGCTTCCAGATAGTGAAAGAGACGTTATGGAAATCCTACAGGGTATTTTTAACAGAAAAATAAGATTTGAAAAATATCATCCACTTGCAGATTACTTTCATTCCATAAGAACCTCGCTAGTAAGATTAGACTTCAATAAAATTGAGGAACTTATTGGCATGCCTCTTCCGGAATCTGCTGGGAGGGAGCCATTCTGGACGAGGACAGGATTTGGTCGGATTAGCCAGTGCTGGCTTGAAGAAGGTTACGCAATACGGAAACTTGACCTAAAAAAGCAATCCATTTCTTTCTATAGAGTTGGTGAAAAATACAAAGCTGTAAATATTCCTGATGTGCTCCTCTCCGGGCATATTCCAGATAGGCCTAAATATGAGTTGGAAACGTTTTTCAAGTATATTATTGAAAAATATGATTTGAAATAAATCTTGTGACACACAAGTTATCTTACTTCCATCAGAAAAGATGCCTTCTTGAAGATGTTCCGATACCCGGTCTGAGTATCGATGAGAAGATACCTGCAATGGGCCTGGTACGAAGGACCAACTATTGACCAGATATCTGCATAGTCCGGAATCAGGAAAACCACTTCTGCGTCATCAGAAGGGCAATTTGAAAGGGCCAGAAAAGTTCTCAGATATCCGTCATTGCGACCTCTTCCGGGTTCTGTGAGTTGCAGCTTCAGTACCACACGATATCTCGTTGGCTGCTGGCATTCCGGCAGCCGGCAACGGAAAGTCATCTGCAGATCCTTTCCATCGATGACTTCTCCCTCCCGGAACGCCATATGCACCACAGGAAAGTCCTCCCAGGGCGCCGGAACCGGAACGTGCTCATCGCCCAGCTGCGCGAATCCGTGATATGCCGAAACGAAAAGATTGTGGCCGGTAATGTGTGTTGAACCGTCAAACGGAGGTTTATGGCTCGGAGCCGACACAGCATAAGCATTCCACTGTAGCAGCACATCGTGGTCAAGAGACTTCCACGCAGCAAGAGCCCGACGGTGAAGTTCAAGATGTTCCAACTGTCCCGGAGTCCCCGGATACTCACAGACCGGCTTCTTCTTCCAGAAGCACACTCCGTTCCGATGGTAGAACGTAACGTCTCCCACTGAAGACCAGCAGTCGGAAAATCTTGGGTTGGGTTCATATCGAGGCATAGCTGAAAGTATAGGCGTATATCAGTGATGCAAATTTACTGATAATGCGCTGAATAACCACCGCCAGGAGCAAAGAAGAAGCCTCCTCGGATATCGCTATCAGGGAGGCTAAGGGAATGTAGATATAGCATATCTCCCACAGGGTGGGGTTCACAGTACAAGTCTTCCACAAAGAGTTAGCTCAGAGGTAGCTCCAAGGGAGCAAAGAGGGGCGTATAAGCAAGCAAGAGAATGCCCTCGGTCTTGACTGTCATTCCACTGAGACAAAAATACGGGAAATCCCCGACAAAGGCAACGTCATCCGCTGCTCTATCGCCCCAGGTAATGAATCCTGTTATAATGGTCCACATACTTGTTGTATGCATACACAACATAGTTGTGGACGTTGATGAGCATCTTGGGACTCCAATCTGTAACCCGAGAACCGGAATAATTCTCATATTCGACTGATACCATATACGGCATCATACCGTGCACTTCCGCCACATCGTTTCTCGCCCTGATGCTCGTAACCCCCTTGATATGGAACTCTTTGGCCACCTTCGGACTCTCCACCTCAAGCGTCTTGTAATTAATCAGTCCCATAGTACTCAGCATTTCTCCAATGCTGCGCGTAAGATGTTCGACCAGGTCGAAATCATACCTCTTTTTAAGTTTCCTTATAGCCATAATCCATAACTATTAATGCTTCAAGTTACAAATAATTATTGACAATAACAAATGATAATCAATCAGTTATGAAGATTTTTGAATGTTTTTCAGTACGGAATTTTATGACTGACTGAGCTATCAAACCAGACCATCAGATCACTGTCGTTACCCACGAAGGCAGCGGCCGTGGCCGCTGCATACCCTTGGTTGTTTGTTTATCTATCAACTCCCGGCCGGGCGTGTGATGTCGGTGATATTCGGCACGACGCCGGGGCGCGCGTCAGTAAGATTGGCCTATGTTGTTTGGGGCAGGATGTCGCTTCGGCTTCAGCCGAGGCGGCAGCCTGACACAAATGACATAGGAGCCAAGCCGGTACGGCGCGGCCGGCGGCGGACGGGATGAGGTTCGAGCGGGGTAGAAAGGTCACTCCGCCGCTTGCACCAAGCCACGAGTAGCAGTACAATGGTAACGAGGCTGGAGCGTGTGAGTCCGGCCGCCCCGGCAGGCTGGTGCTGTGGGTGGGTGCAGCGTGATTGTAGGCGGAAAGGCAGCGGAGACCCTGGGCTCCGATGACTCGCCGGAAATCGCGATGCCTGTGGGTGGGAGCACGAGCCTGACGGGAATAGCGTAGCCGGACACAACTCTTCCGCTGGCTGTCCTGCCCGCCTTTTGCGGAATAGCAGACAGCAATATTAAATACCTCTTTGCCCCCTATGAGGGGGCTACGGGGGTGTATATAAAAAATACCTTGGAGGCTTGGCTCTTGACTCTTTATCCGACGCTTGCCGGCGGATAAGGAGTCACAGCCAATGCTGACCCGCGCAACGCGCATAGAGTCCGCCGCCATCGAGCGGAGAGACAATGTTGATATTCGCACTGACGGCCACAGCGTGAGATGCTGTTCCTGGACCGCTTCAGCGGTCCGCAGCCCGCAGATGCCCCGGGTCCCGGGTGGGGCTATAGGCGGGCTGCTTTTCTCACGCGGCGGACTCTTCGGCCAGGCACAAGGGGTAAAGGTCTTTCGAAGAGCCCACGGAGTTCCTTAACATAATTAAAATCGGAACGTTCCGATTTAGATTAAAACAGGAACCTGAAAGAAATCGGAACTATACTAAAATATCAATCTTCTACAACACTGCACAACACATCGAGGTTCCTATTTCTTTTTCTGTGAAAGTTCTATCTTATGAGCAATCGAGGCGGCATGTGCCGCTTTCTAAACTCATAATATTATGTACACAGACAAAATCAATCCGGACCATCCGGAAGGCAGATTGCTAATCTCCAACGGAGCCTTTCATCTGAAAGACCAATCCATTCCAATCTCAAGCGTGCCTCTTTCCAAGAAGGCTCAGACAATGTTCAAGCATCTTGAGGGCAAAAACTTCGAAGAGGGTTCCAAGTTACGTATGCATAAGGCATACAGTGCTATATGTGAAGTATCGGCATACCGCAATGTGAATAAATACAGCGAAATCCTTAGCCGTATGTCATCTGAACAAAAGTTCCTGTCCTGGTGGCTCTTGTTTGACTTTTATGACATGCTTCCTGACGGACGCAGAATCAACTCGAACTCCGCATACTACCGTCTTTCTCCGTATTATCGCAATATCATAGATGGCGGTATGAAAGCCGGAGTCGAAAACCACCTTAGAAACGTTACGGTCAGTGTGGAGGCATCAATGACGGCCCCTTTCTTTGAATATCTGCAGGATATGGGCGTTGGCAGACTACGGTGTTTGACGGAAAAGGCTGTCCGTGACTTCACAAAATCCGGACGGTGCAAGCCGATGGCTTTGTACAGGATGTCCCTGTTTCTGAGGAGGTATGCGGAGAGAAATCAAGATGAGGATATCCTGTCCGTACTGCACTTCTTTCCGAAAGAGCGACTTGATCGCAAGATATATGAGGCTTTCACTCATACTGATCGACAGAAGTTGGAGGACTTCATATTGTCGGACGATTGCCCATTGTCCATACGAGACAGAGCCATTGTCGCCCTGCTTTTGTATACGGGAATGCGCGGTTGCGATGTCCACGACTTAAAGCTGACGGATATCGACTGGGTGAAAAATACCATCAAGTTCCGTCAGGGGAAGACGCTTGGTGACGTGATGCTGCCATTGCGCCCGGTTGTGGGCAATCTCATATACAGGTATCTGACGGAGGAACGTCCCAAGTGTGCGCGTGAAGAATGCTTTGTGTCATTGCTGCGCCATAGCGGAGAATATACCGGTCCCAACATCTCCTCAGTCGTAAACAGGGCCTATGACCTTTGCGGAATCCGCCAGAACGGCATCCGAAAGGGGCCGCACCTGCTGCGCCACAGCCTTGCTGACGAGATGGTCAATGAAGGCAGTGACGTGACTATGGTCACAAAGACTCTGGGACATATCAGCCCGAATACGTCTCTGGGATATATGTCCTCAAACATCGAGCAGCTGCGTTCCTGTGCTCTCAGTATAGAGCCATACCCGGTAAAGCACAAACTG
>JAZRYB010000042.1:0-8268 GCA_045600565.1 Candidatus Cryptobacteroides sp.
TCTTATTTTGGCTGGTATGAACCCTTTTAGAGCATCATACCTTATCATCTTTGGTGTGTTGATGTTTTTGCAGAAATTATATGATTACCAAACTAAATCGACTGCAGAGACACCCAAGGGATTCCGATTTTGGTGGGAGAACAACCCTAAGTTTCTGCAATTTTCTGCTGTCAACCAGTACAGATGATATAAAAGATTTTTTTATTTGGCTGTCTGCGTGTTTAATAGGCGGTATCCTATTTGGAACATTCAGTTATTTTGCTCACACTGTCGATTGCAGTGAAGAAGAGTTCGAAGCAAAGAAAAAGCAACATTAAGAATTCAGCGCGCCGGCCGACTGCGGTATTTGCGCCAGCAAATACATAAGCACAAAGGCCGCGGGGTATGAGAGGGGCAGAGCCCCTCGGCATGGAAGCGTAGCTCCACGAAAAAAGCAGGCCGCAGCCTGCTTTTTTCTGTGGAGCATAGGGGTTCAGAACCGTTCCGGGGACATGTCCCAAGTATCAAAGAGTTACAGCCCAGGTCATACACCGGTAACGGGAATATGTCTACCTGATGTCCTGAATTGTCTCTCTCACTCGAAGTAACTACATGTACCCAGTGTAATTGTCTGTATGTCAATGAACTTCGTCTCTTTCACCGACAAATATGGCATATCTTTCCGGAATGTGCAAGTCAGACTTGAACTATCCGAATAGTGTATTTATGTTTGCCAGCATGAAAGACCTGAAGCAAAGTACTTATCTGGAAAAACTCAGAGCTCTCCAGCGGCAATACATTGCCCTTGAGTATCGTCTCAACAAATTGATCGAACTAGAAACCGGTATCCCCGAATCACCCGTCAACGAGTTGCTGATAATCCAGCAGTCAGCGGACTTTGCCGGATGCACCGTACGCCACTTTAACCGGCTCGTAAAGGAGTATGGGATTCAGAGAATCGTCCTGCAGCATAAAGTCTATTCTTTACGTATCAAATCTCAACGGCAACGGGAGTGGACGGCTTCAAGAACATCACATAGTAAACAGGCATGTATGTCGTTTTTCCCTCCACCCTCACATCCCTTATGTTGTCAAGCACCAGGGCATTCTGAATGTGGTAGTCCGGCGTGGCAAGGAACTTGTCCAACGAGCTGTGCTCACTCGAATCCTTACCGGACTTGACCTCCACGGGCATCGTGGACAGGGTGTCATAGTTGTCCACCAGAAAATCAACCTCGCCGTTCTTCTTGCTGTCATAGTAACACGGGGTGTAGCCGTGCGCGGCAAGTTCCGATGCGACGACATTCTCATACACGGAACCCAGATTGATGCTTGGCATATCGTCAAGGACGGCTTTCGCGTTATATCTGAACAGTATGTTGGTAAGGAGCCCGACATCATTCATATAGAGTTTCAGAAGGCTCTTCTTCTCGGAGTCAGCCAAAGGGAAACGAGGGTTGGAGATTGCCTTGACCTCAAGCCCTATCCCCGAGCTGATCACGTATTCGAACTCCTCCTTGTAGTCGGCGGTACACTTGCCCCGCTTCCCTGATATGTCATTTATCTGCACGCGCTTCTTCTTGTTCTCCAGATTGGATGGAATCAGATCGTAAACCCTGCGGATTACAAGTTTGCGCTCTTTGTCGTATTGGGAGCAGTCTTCCTGATAAAGAGCGTGAATCTCCTCGTGGACGCTGCGGACTTCAACAAGGTTTCTGCTAGCAAGGTAGGTGTTTACGGCATCCGGCAGGCCACCAACAAGGAGGTACTTGCGGAACAGGTCCATAATGAAACCATGACTTGACTCATCAAGGGACTCCTTCATCTCAAAGTGACGACTGATAGTGTCTATGGCCTCTTCTCCGACCCCGTTCGCCCAAAGGAACTCCTCGAAATCCAGAGGATACATTCTGAGCTTGCGAATCCTTCCTCCCGGCTTGGACAGAGTCTCATTGAGAGCTATGCCCAACTGGGACCCGCTGACGATATAGGTATATCGATCATCATCCTTGAGGAACTTGAGAAGTGTCAGCAGCTCGGGATATGCCTGAATCTCATCAATGAATATCAGAGTGTCCTCCTTCCGGTGCATCCTGTCACCGGCTACCAGGCTTACCCTGAAATAGAAGTCCTGGACATCCTTGACATCTTCAAAAACATGCGATCCCTTCTTGTCTTCGACCATATTGAGTTCGATATAGTTCGGGAAGAGGCTTCTGCCCTCATATTGTATGATGTAGGACTTCCCAATCTGTCTCGCCCCTTCAATCACAAGAATCTTGTTGGAGTCCGAGGTCAGGTACTCGTGGATAGCCGTTTGAATCTTCCTTTTTAGCATAATTTGACTTTTTCTCAATTTTCTTACCGCAAATTTATGACTTTTTCTCGAAATTATATACCAGAGCTGTTGACTTTTTCAAAATTAAATCAGCATCTGTACCGCTGCCTGAGTGTGATTTTGACGACTTGTGTCCCGGAGTGGAAAGTCCGGTGGGTGCTCTGGTGGCAGCGGTACTTGCGCTGGCTGCTGCGTTCGTGTACGCGAAGCAGAAAAAGAAAGAACTCATCGACGACATGGCCACCAAGTACGAGAACCTCTCGATCTCGACGCTTGAGCGGAATCTTAAAGAGAATCGTCGCTTACAAGCGGTGAACGAGAACGAGTCTCCGTTCCAAGGCCAGAGCCTTTATTCGAAGGTGAACTACGCGCTGGGCAAGAACAAGAGAAGCGAAGATCTCAAGACAGAGGAGGCCGCACTTGAAGAAGCGATTCGCAGGCGCAAGGCTGCAATCGCAGAGCAGGAGAAGGCCGAGGCGGAGTCCGCAGCGATCGCTCAGCAGATGTCAGATGCAATGGCCAACGCTATGGCCGGGGGCCTTGACACCGTCAACACCGCGACAGAGGAAACGACCGGACTTATCGGTGAACTGCAGGCGAAGATCGCGGATCTGGAGAAAAAGAAACTCCTGCCGGAGTCTACGGTCGATGACATCGCAGCGGCCAATGCTGAAATTACTGACCTCAAGGAGCAGCTGGAATTCCTGCAGAACATCACTCCGGAGCAGGCTGCAAGGATGAAGAACCGGGGAAGCGACGATTTGAAGTTGCCGGACATAAAGATTCCGATGCCGAAATTGGAGTACGAGATGCCAGACCTCAAACCCGTCACATCGCAATACCAGCAGCAGGCGCAGGAGATCTTCAAGACCGTCCGGGAGGGCATCTATGGCTGGGCCGACGATACCTCTGCTGGGTTGCAGGAGAATATGAGCGAGACTGTGCAGGCCGTCGAGACTTATACCAAGGCCCTAACGGACATGGGATGGAAGTTCTCGGATGCTCTGGACGAGGTGGCCACTACGATGAAATCGACGATGGATCGCTTCGATCAGACGGTGTCGCAGTTCCTTGCAGATGCCATTACGGAAGCTGCAGATGCGCTTGGCAAGATGATCGTGGGCGACCTCGGTTTTGAAGGGTTCATGAATGCGATCCTGCAGCAGATGGCACAGTTCCTCAAGAACATCGGTGCGCAGCTCATTGAGTTCGGTGTCATGATTATCGCGTTCAAGAGCACGCTGCATTCGGTGCTGGCCAATCCATGGGCAGCGATCGGTGTGGGTGCAGCGATGGTGGCAGCGGCAGCGATCATGACGGCACTCATCAATAAGAGTGCGCAGAACAGTGTCCCGGCCCTCGCGTCTGGAGGTCTGGCATTCGGTAAGACCTATGCGCTGGTGGGCGACAACGCCAATGCCTCCGTTGATCCGGAGGTCATCGCTCCGTTGTCCCGGCTCCAGCAGCTGCTTCCGGCAGCGGCCACTCAGAACATGAACATCACCCTCGGAGGTGAGCTGGTGGCCAAGGGCCGAGACTTAGTATATGTGTTGAACAAGGAGTCATTCAAGAGCTCCGTAATGGGAGGATAGAAAAATGGCAGAAGGAGTAACCATATCGCAGCTGCCGCAATCTGCAACTGCATTGGAGACCGACCTCATTGAGATTGAGAGAGGCGGTCAGAGTTATAAGGTGACATTGGGTGAGCTGGGCAGTGCCCTCGGCCTTGACGAGTTTGTCGAGGAACTCCTTGATGCGCTTGGATAAGGAGGTGAATTATGGCAGACTTTTATAGTGTAGTACATCGGCTGCAATGGATTCTGGGCCGGGCCGATGAGTATCTTTCTGAAAAGGGAGTGGACTGCAGCAATGCCCATACGATGCTGGACTATGTCAATCTCATCTGTGAGGTTCCCAACGACATCATACATGTCCGGAACGGGCGCGAGCTGTTTCTGAACAACATACACCTTGAGAAATTCCCGGAGCTCCTCGATTGCAGTTCATTTACATCTTGCTACAAGATGTGCTACGGCTGCAATTGCCTTGAGACTGTGCCTTGGCTCAATACTCACAATGTGACGGACTTCATCTATGCCTTCTATGGTTGCACGAATCTGACTTACATCGAGCATATCGACACCAGCGCAGCCACCTCGGTCGGGGAGATGTTTCATGGATGCAAAAGCCTCGTGACGATAGACTCTCCGCTGGATTTCAGCAATGTGGCCTCACAATGCGACACGACCTTCACCACCTGCTCGGCTCTGGAGAATCTCACCTTCACCGGGGAGATAAGGGTTGATATCTGGATCAACGGCTGCACGAAATTGACGGTGGCCAGCCTGCTGTCGGTGCTCAATGCGCTGGCAGATTTGACGGGTACCGGACTCTCCAGAAAGATCACCCTCGGCTCCCGGAACACCGCGAAACTCACTGCTGCACAGCTCGCAATCGCCACCGATAAGGGGTGGATATTGGGATAATTTGTAGTGGCCTTTGCGGTTACTTCTAAAATAATTCGTACCTTTGGTAGTACTTACTAGTTTTTGTTTATATGAAGCGTTTTCTATTGTTTTCTTTATCTCTTATTACTTCCTGCACTTTAGCCTTCGCACAAGCCTATACCGAAGAAGAGCTAAATGCCAGAATTGATGCGATTTGTAATGCACCCGATATTTTCTCTCAAGAACAGATATCAAAGTTTCTAAAATCCAAATATTTCTCAGAATCTATATATAAATCAAATATCGGGTATCCAACCGAGGACTCGTATGTTAAGAGGTTATTTCCTGTGGATAATTGCACTTCAAGTGAGCTACAGGGTTTTAAATCATTTCTCAAGAAGTACATAAACGGAAAGAATAAATTTTCACAGAAGGAACAAGCTGGCTATTTAGCTGTAATCAGAAATCATGCTCGTGAGATTGCGCTTGCAGAGAGTCAAAAGAGAGAACAAGATTATCAAAGGTGGCTCAAAGATGAAGAACAACGAAAGAAGCAGGAAGCAATAGATGCGATGTATGCTGCTAAAAATGATAAATGTCTTACTGACTATTTTTTGAATTTTATTAAAACATTGGAGGCCAACTCTCGCGTAGACTGGACTATTCAAATTTTTAACACTCTTCGCGAATGGGAGCTTGACCCCAATCAGATTTATCTCTATAAAGATTGGGATGTATACAATAGTACCGAATCTTCAATCGAAATATATTCAACTGATTTTAAGAAAAGAAATCCTCAAGTTGAAACATTGAAATCATCAACAGACTTTCAGTTTGACAATGTTAACTCTTTTTGCGAGTTCATTAAATCCTTTTTAGAGAATGATTTGGCAAAAGTTGTCGCTGGGTATGAAGTCTTTACAGAAACTGATTATTACCGACTCTTTAAACTCAGCAGCAGCGTTACCATTTATAATAGGTTTACCGATCTTTTGTCTGTTATTAGAGATAGAGAAACGAGAACGGACAACCATACTGAAGAGTGGGAAAATAGCATAGCTGGAGTTAACAGCATAGATCATTATAAAATTGACTACGCTTACAAAGATGGGATATTCGTTCCGGAAGGGAATTTCTTAATTCATACAAAGAAGTATCAAAACTACGAACATACCGGAGATAATTTTATAGGACATACATATGATGTAATTTATAAAGGAGTCATCAACGATGGCGTGCTTATAGAATTAATGGTTAGTGGTGACATTAAAAATTGGGAAAAGGACTATTCAGTAGCCCATAAAAAAAACATATTATCTGATATCGATAGGGTAAATAATGCGTCAGCAATAGTAAAAAACCAAGTTACTGTTAATTCAATCGAAGATGTCGTTAAGAACAGTCACCTTGCATTGGAGGCCTTCCTATATCTTTGTAAAGATAGGGGCAGCGATGCTTTGAAAAGCATTAACATGTTCTCATCAGATCCCAAAAAGTTTATGTGTGAATATTTGAGTGGGAAGATATCAAAAGACTATGATTACCCGGAAAAAATAAAACGACCATATTTGAATAATGTGGATACTTCCAAATTTTATTAATAGTGGAATGTCATCAATGCAAATAGAACATGATACCAAGCAAAGATTTGAAATTCTCTCAGAAGACCATTGAGTCAATTGGACACTATGTCTATGCTCTTGTTGATCCCCGAAATGGTCAGATTTTTTATGTGGGAGAAGGGTATGAGAATCGCGTATTTGATCATGAAATGGATGCCAGAGACCCCCAAAAAAAGTCGGCAAAACTGGATACTATTCGCGCAATAAAAATGGCTGGCCAAAATATCGAATATTATATATTAAGGCATGGGCTTCAAAAAGCAGAAATGAAAGATGGTGAAGATGTAGCACTTACGGTCGAATCTGCATTTATTAATTTTTTATCATGCAGTAAGTTAAATAAGGGGATTGCTAATCTGACAAATATCCAGTCTGGTCATCATCAGTTTGAAGAAGGGATTATGACTGTCGACGAAATTGAAACCTTTTATAATTGCCCGGAGTGTACAGCTGATATAGTTAAAGAAAATGGGCACAAACTGATTTGTATCAATATCAACAAAACTTATCCAGAAAAACACGATGTCTATGAGGCAGTGAGAAAGAGATGGTATTTGTCAAAAGCGATCGCTGATTCATGTGATTTTGTCGTTGCAGAATATCGCGGAATAGTTCGAGGAGTATTTAAGGTTCGTGGGGAGTGGCAAGATTCTGGAATTAGATCTGGCAAGAATGGACAAATCGTGAGATATCAATTCGAAGGAGATGAAGTCCTCAATTCTCCATACTTAAATACACGACTACTGCCAGAACGAGATAAGGGCAGCAGAAACCCCGTCCGATACATAGGAGTAGGGTTCTAATAATACAGCAGAGCGGCCACCGAGGTGACCGTTCTTCGTTTCTGTGGCTATTTCCGGGCCGTTAAATGCGACCGAAGTTCAATCCATGCTGCTGTGCCCAGATGACGAGTTCTTCGTCGACTTTGCCGCGTTCTTTAGTTTTCGTGCAGGTGGCCGTCGGCTCCGGATGTTTGCCGTCGAGTTTGCCGGATAGCATCTTCATGTCCCCGTCTACCTTCTGGTCGGTAATCCTTGCATAAATCTGTGTCGTCTGGATGTTTGTATGGCCGAGCATCTTTGAGACACTTTCAATGGGGACACCATTGCTGAGGGTGACGGTAGTGGCGAAGGTGTGTCGGGCCATGTGGAATGTTACCGTTTTCTTGAATCCGCAAATGTCGGATATCTCCTTGAGGTAGGCATTGGTTTTCTGATTACTGGGTATGGGGAAGACATGGTTGCCTGTTCCCTGACCGCGATATTTGTTTATGATAGCGAGCGGGATTTCCAGAAGACGGACATTGACCGGGGTGTCTGTCTTGGTGCGGTGGGTACAGATCCAGAGACTGCCATCGGGTTTTTCCTCAATCTCGTCAAAGGTGAGACTCTTTACGTCTGCGTAGCATAGTCCTGTGTAGCAGCTGAAGATGAAGAAGTCCCGGATATGCTCCAGTCGCTCGGTCGCAAGTTCTTTGTGATACATAATATCAATCTCTTCTTGCGTCAGATAGCCCCTGTCCACTTTATCCAGGTGGCGTTTCTGGAGCCCGAAAGGGTTGCCGGAAACCCAGCCATTGTCGCGGGCCTTCTTGAATACGGTCGAGAATCTTTGGATGTTCTTCACAGCAGTGTTGTTGTTGACTTTGTTGTGCTTGGTGCGGAACCAGAGGTATAGCCTACCAAGGATCTGTCTGTCGATGCAGGTGAGGGGAAGGTCGGCCACATGGTATTCTTCTTTGAGGAAGAGCCGCAGCTGGTCTTGCAAAATCTGGTACCGGAGCATGGCCTCCCTGCGGTAGCCCTCCTGCTTCATAAGAGCCTTGTAGTCTTCGATGAAACAGTCGAACAGTGGCATGATGTCGGTAGGCTTGCCTTTAGTA
>JAZRYB010000043.1:0-3594 GCA_045600565.1 Candidatus Cryptobacteroides sp.
TGATGTCAAGGACTGCTATATGTGCAAGCATAGCAGACGAAATCGGGAGGCTGAGGAAGGAGAGCCCAAAACTATATACTGCAAGAAACTCACGACAACGGCCGTTAAGCATATATGCGAACATAATTATGGGAAAGAATGCGACTCTTTTGAGACGATTGACGGAAGATTCCTTCAGCTCAAACAGAGATTCTTTAATTCTGATTTATACATCTGGATGCCGGAGAAGGCAGACAACAATAAAGAATAGGCGATGAATTCAAACGAGAAGCCATCAAAGACATTTTGCCACTATGAAAACGAATAATCTTGGCCGGGCAGGAGCATCCTTCGTCAGAGCCTGCAAGAAAGTCAAATGGAGCCACAAGGACGAGCGCAGAATTGCATCCTTGGGTCCTGTCATCGAATCGCTGAAACACCTTCGGCCGCGGAAAGGATATGTGTATGAGACCGTCCTTCCTTTGATGGCAGGCTATGGCGACCTGTGTACTCCGTATGCCCGGAAAGAATCCGTTCCCGACCTTGAGTCTATAGACGCTTTTGAACACACCCCGGCATTCTTCAGGATGATGCCGAAAGGATACTACGAGATCTGGAAAAAATTCGGCTATGAATTCACTGCGGAATGCATCTGGGAACTCTTCCTGCTCACAGAGCTGCCTTACCACCTGCCGAAGTTCTGGCACGGAGGCTACGAGTCCATCCTCTACTTCCTGCATACCGGGGATTTGAACAAGGTCCTGGAGACAGTCTATCGTGAGCAATTCGAAGATACCAGACTCGGATTCCTGCACAAGAACGGCTATTCAAAGCTCCAGAAACTCAATCAGGATGCCAGTCTGCTCCCCAAGGTTACGCTCGTGTCAGAAAATGAAGCCGTCATCAACTTCACCGGCTGGAATGACTGGAACGGGCTGCTCGATGTCACCGTCAGAGTCATACGAAATACAAGAGGCATCAAGTTCATCAAAGAGAAGATCAAGAGGATTGTACCCTACAACTGCGGCATCTGTTACTAGACCGCCGAAAAAATATTATTAACTTAGCAATCAGCAAGCAAGCATTATTATGAGAACCCCTAAAGCAATCATTGAATTGGCACGTGAATACGGATATCCAGGTGCTGTGTATTTCGGCAAATTCGGAAACACCAAAGTATTCGAGCCAAAGTCAGAAAATGATGGTACTGACCCAGCCCCTATTGGGCTTCCGGATGTGTTTATCTGGGAGAACAAAAAGGCCTCTGCTGTTTCAGGAATGGCTGCCTTGGACATTTATTGTAAAATCGAAGATGGAGATGATACGAGTGCAGACGGCGAATTGAGCAGTGAACCCATCATAGTAACCAATCGCCCATTCAAATGTCAGAAATGCGGCGGAAAGGTTGTTCGTCTGGTCTATGGTATGCCGGGACCGGAAATGTACGAGAAAGCGGAGCGCAAGGAAGTTGTTCTCGGAGGATGTTTGTTCAATATTGACGGCAACCCTCAATGGGCCTGCAGCGAATGTAAGCAGCGTTATTGGAAAAAATAATCGACTAGTCACACCATGGAGAAGAATTTCTATACTGATGAAGAAAAATACTGGAGCGAGGGCGGCAATACCGGCACTCTCCCTTCCAGAATAACGCCTTCAGGAGTCAATGTGCTTGAGCCGAACGAGGTGTTCGTTTTTGGCAGCAATGAAGACGGAGCCCACATCGGAGGAGCGGCGCGTGTGGCGATGGAGAAATTCGGTGCAGTCTGGGGTCGCGGAGAGGGTCTTCAAGGGAAAAGTTATGCAATCCCCACAATGGAGGGCCTGAATAGCACCGACAGAGCCGTGAGAAGATTTACCTCGTATGCTTGTAATCATCCGGACTTGAAATTCTTCGTCACTGCTATTGGTTGCGGCATTGCCGGATACAAACCGAAAGAGATTGCCCCGATGTTTATGCAGGCAACAACTCTGAAGAATGTATATCTCCCATTGAGTTTTTGGAAGGTCCTTGTTGATATGATTGATTGCCCTGCAGAAGTCGCTGCTGCGGTACAAAATATCATCAATCTCTGCCGGTATATGCACATCAACAATGCTCCAACCTGGAATCACAGGACAGATGAAGCCATATTCAACAGTCTTGACCGTTGCCATATGTGGGCCCTGGGCATTCTGCTCGGTGTTATCGATAAGTCTGAGCAAGAGCCCCAAATCAAGGCCCTTCCGGAAGAATTGCAGGAAAGGATATTGTCTGCACTGAAATCATTGTGATCAAGATGGAAAACGAGACTCAGAACAAGATCCAGAGAGTCCTCTTTGTCGGAGGATTCCAAGAGCAGCGGGAAGTCATTCTCAGGCTGTGCAACTACTATTGCACCACCAGTTTCGAGGAATATTCCGGAGGAAAGCCCAATCGTCTGGAGATGGTTGAGAAGAATGCCCGTAGACTTCTCCTTGTCGACGGATATCATATGGCCTGCTGTGACTGTGACCAGTGGGATTTGATTCTGGTCTGGCCGGATTGCGATGATGCCACCAAAAGATTTCTCGATGAGAAGCCCAAAGCTCTCTGGATATCCTATCTCGACAACAGTATTGAAGGCGGATGCTGCCAGCACGCAATCAATACCATCGAGCAGTGTTTGAGAATCAGTGTACAATAGATACTCTATGCAAACCTTCGCCGCCATAGACTTTGAAACTGCTAATTCTTACCCATCCAGCGTTTGTTCGGTGGGAGTTGTAATCGTGTGCAATGGAGAGTTTGTCGAAAGATTCTACTCCCTGATTCAGCCAGAGCCGAACTATTACGACTGGTGTTGCCAGAGAGTCCACGGCCTTTCCGAGAGAGACACTGACGATGCACCGGTATTCCCGTATGTCTGGGAGAAGATTGCACCACACATCGAGGGACTGCCGCTTGTTGCTCACAATGCCAGGTTTGACGAAAGATGCTTGAAGGAGGCATTCCGGACATATCAGATGGATTATCCGGATTATGTCTTCTATGACACGTTGAAGGCATCGAGGGACTATTTCGGTTATGATCTGCCGAATCATCAGTTGCAGACCGTGGCCGAAGCCTGTGGATACGACCTTACCAATCACCATCACGCACTGGCCGATGCCGAAGCCTGCGCAGTTATCGCACTCAAAATTTTGTAACGCTTATGTCAGACAGAACAGATCCCGCCTGGGATGAATACTTGAGCACTGGAGAAGATCCTACCTGTGGCGAGCTCGAAGAAGCTGATGAGGAAATCATCAGCGATGAGATCACGCCCGGAGAATGGCAGCAATACAGCAGGCAGACCGGGAATAAACCTCACGTGAGAAATACGTTTTCAAGGGTGGGATTTGAACAATTCTTCGATGTCCTGGAAATGCTGGCGGTAATCATATTTGTCGCAGCGTGCATCGGGACGTGTTCGTAAAAGGAATTATATTATGGCGTATATTTCAGTTGACGGAAAGAGTTACAAAGACTATCAGGATTACTGCAATTCGGACGACCTTGATATAGACGATAAGTTCCGCAAGCTTCTGTCTGGCAGCAGGATTCCCCAGAATGATGAGGAACGTGCATGGCTCGCTGAAATGCAGAAGCTTGAAGCC
>JAZRYB010000044.1:0-4498 GCA_045600565.1 Candidatus Cryptobacteroides sp.
GGAGACTCACGCAGTGACCAGGCGAGAAAGGTGAAGGACAACTTCCTGTCTTCTTCTGTGCCTGTTATTTCTTTCCTCTGACGTGTATCTTATATGGCATGTATTTCGGTTCTGACGGCATCTTTCAATCTGTTAGAAAAATAGTGAAAGTATTATACACTATATTTAGGATTGTTTCTTATATTTACTTAAAAGTATAATACACTATTTATGAAACTGAATAAACTCATCAAGAAGAAACGTGGAGAGAAGGGGAAGGGAAGGGCTACCATTTTCAAGTCGATCAACCTTCCTGAAGATGTGATTGAGGATCTCAAGATGTACCGTGATATCTACGGAATCAAGTTTTCTCCCAAAAAGGATGAGAGCGGGAATCCTATACCTGTAAGGATATCATACGAGCAGATTCTCAGGAGATGGATGGACAACGTTGGCCGCTTTGACCCCGAAATAAAAAAAGAGTTTGAGGCAAGACAAATAGCCAAGGAGAAGTCAAAAGAAACATTGAGGACTATCACACGCTGCATCAATCTCGTAAAAGAGAAAAATCCCGAGAAACCTACTTTCTCCTGGTGGATAAAAGACGAGTGGTACGTCAATCCAGAGACTGGAAAGATTTACCCGGTCTTAAAAGGAAAGGATGGTAAATCTGACTATGCCAGAACAAATGAAGAAATTCAGGGACAAAATTTCTGTCCTGAAGAACAACTCCTTTCTGAGGCTTGCGGATTCTTTCGAGTTAAGATAGAGATTTTGTGACGATAATTTGCTCGATAAATTTGCAATCAATATATTTGCGTATCAAATTTGATACTTTATTTATGAATACACTTGATGAACTGATAATTTACCAGGCAACTGATGAGCAAATCCTCTGTGAGCTTCATGACAGACTAATTAGGATGCGTCGTTCCTGCTGCTTCTCCCAGCAGAAGTTATCCGAATTATCCGGAGTGTCCATAGCAACAATCAAGCGCATTGAATCGCAGAGGGACAAGGATATGAGCATTACTGTCATTATACGCCTACTCAGGACAATGACACAGATGGAGGGTATTAATCAACTTATACCAGAAGTCCCAGAATCGCCTTTCCTCTCCCGAGAAAATGTAACGAGGAATATGCGAATATCCAGTAAAACCAGAAGAGCATGAAAGGAAACACGAAATTGAATGTAGTACTATGGGGCGATATCATCGGTAAACTGACATGGGACGACATTTGAAAATTTCGGAGCATAGGCACCCAGCGTTTCACTCGAAAATCCACTCCGTTTTTCGGAGCATCACCGCCCAAAATGAAGTAAAAATGGCCTGAAATTGGCCGCTGGCCGTCAGCTTTTCGGAGTATCACCACCCAGTCAAGCAGCGCAGGCGCACGCGATTCTCCTTTTCGGAGCATTGCCACCCAAGTTCAGAAGCCAACAGGTTGACCTCCAGACCTTTTCGGAGTATCGCCACCCACTTTGTTCGGTATCTTTGCACCTCATAATAAAAATGAGGTATGCCATGGCAGGTAAAAGTAAAGAGATGAGCAAAATCAAACAGGTAATCAAACTCCATATGGAGGGGATGCCAAACAGAGCCATCGGCCGTGAACTCGGTCTATACAAGGGCACTGTAAACAAGTATGTAAAACTGGCGGAAGCGGATCCGCTGAAGCTTGAGGAACTCGTCAAGTTGGACGATCCTATCCTTGAGAAGCGACTATGCGGGGGCAATCCGGCCTACTCGGACAAGCGCTTCGATGAGTTGCAGGACATCCTCCCGTACATCGCAGAAGAACTTGAGAACCGAGACAAGACGCACGTCACAAGATACCTTCTGTGGGAGGAATACAAGCGGGATCACCCGGATGGTTATGAATACACTCAGTTCTGCTTCCATTGTAATCAATATGTGGATGCCCAGAAACCATCCTTTGTGATGAAGCAGGACCGCCCCGGAGGCGAATATCTTCATATCGACTATGCTGGAGACACTATGGAATATATAGACCCCGAAACCGGTGAGGTAATAAAGTGTCAGGTGTTCATCGCAGTTCTTCCGGCATCGGACTATCCGTTCATCATGGCTGTCAGATCCCAGAAGATAGAGGACTTCCTTCACGGTCTGGAATGCAGCCTGAGGGCGTTCGGGGGCGTCCCGAAGATACTTGTTCCGGATAATCTGAAGGCTGCCGTAATCAAGTCCGACAGGTATCAGCCGGAACTTAACCAGATAATGGAAGACTTCGCGAACCACTACGGCTGCATAGTAATCCCGGCGCGGTCAGCAAAGCCGAAGGACAAGTCAAATGCCGAAGGGTCAGTATGCAGGGCATATCGAAGGATATATGCGCCATTGCGCCACCGGCAGTTCTTCTCCCTTGAGGAACTGAATGAGGCCATCTCCGGACAGACAAAGCAGTTCGTTCAAAAACGCATGCAGCAGATCCCCTTCACCCGGGAGGAACGCTTCATCGCGATAGACAAGCCCAACCTGAAACCTCTGCGCCCGGAACCGTTCGAGATACGCATGCGGACAGTCCTTAAGGTGCAGTCAAACAGTTATGTCTATCTTGGCCGGGACAAGGCTTATTACTCCGTTCCATACAGACTTATAGGGCGTGAAGTGAAAGTCGAATACACCCCTACACTCGTAGCCATATACCATGAAGGTGAAAAGGTCGCCCTTCATGCCAGATGCTACACCGTTGGGAAATACAACACGATAGAGTCGCACCTGCCATCATACTACAGCGACTATGTCAACCTCTCCCCGGAGAAGTACATCGACCGGGCTCTTGCCATCTCTGAGAACCTTGCCAATGTGATGATCAATATCTTCACCAAGAAAAGCAGCGTGCCGCCGGAAGTTCATTACAAGTCATGCGACGGCCTCTTCCATCTTCAGAAGAAGACATCCGTGGACATCTTCGAGAAAGCCTGCCAGATAGCCCTGGAATACAACAACTGCAGCTACAGCTTCATCAAGAACCTCGTTGAGAGCAAGTGCTCCGGCTTCCAGTCAATGGAGGACGAGCCGGTTCTTTTCCCGGATGACCGACACAGCAACATCAGAGGCAAGTCCTACTATGAATCAACCCACTAATACCATATACAATGCAAAACAAAATCTATCAGGACCTGATGGACCTGCATCTCGGCGGGATGGCCGAGTGCTGGGAAGCCATACAGGAAACAAGAAAGAATCAGGATGTGTCGTTGAATGACGGCATCCAGATGCTCATCCAGTCCGAAAAGGAGCACCGCGCGTCAAGCAAGACGGCCAGGCTCATCAAGGGGGCAAAGTTCCGCTATACCGCCACTCTCGAAGAAATAATCTTCGACTCGGCCCGCGGAAAAGACAGGGACAGAATCACGCAGTTGGCTACCTGCGAGTTCATCAAGAAAGGGCAGTCCGTACTGATAACAGGGCCTTCCGGCGTCGGAAAGAGCTTCATGTCAACTGCTCTCGGATACCAGGCATGCCTTGCCGGATACAAGGTCGCGTACTTCAATATGAACAAATTGCTTGAAAGGATGCAGCTGACACGTCTGGAGAGCAAGATTGCAAAGTTCTTCGACAAGATGGCGGATGTTGATCTCCTCATAATCGATGACTTCGGGATGAAGATCCTTGACGGACAGCAGTTGCTCGACTTTATGGAACTCATCGAAGACCGACATGCTAGAAAATCAACTATCATCTCAAGCCAACTGCCTGTCGGCAGCTGGTACGACGTTCTCGCGAAAAACGCGACAATCGCGGACGCTGTGCTCGACAGAATGGCAAAAACATCACATCGCTTCGAGCTGAAAGGTGAAAGTCTGAGAAAATAATATATCTTTGTCGAACCAGGCAGTACCGCTAATCAAAGTGGGTGGTTATCGCCGAAATGCCTGGGTGGCAATCGCCGAAATAGTCAGATGTCGACGGTGATTATTTGAAAGCCATCCAACTGTATATTAAAGCGATGTCTGAAGGTCAGATTGAGTTGGAGGAATACATGAATCTCGCACATCTGTTATGGCGCTGCACCCTGGACACCCCTTTGATCTGCCCGACAACTAGACTTCCGGTAAATCTTGATTTTGATGCCCACGACAAGATGGCGAGCATATTCAGACGATGTTCAGAAGAGTATGCCGGCTGCAGCGATGTGGAATTCTGGGCGGAATTCTATAGGGTATCTGGGAACTGGAAGGCACACTCGGAAGATGAATGGCTGTCTATCATTGAGAAATATGAGCACTACCTTCTGTACACCAACCAGATGTATTTTGTTTGCTATTTGCACAGCAAAGAAAAGTATGCCGATAAAATGGAATATTTTTTGGCTGAGTGTGACAGATATCCGACCGCATTGAATCTATACATCAAAGAGATAATATGCGGTAGAAGCGAATCTCCGGAAACCAAGGAATAACGTAAATCAGGAGACTATAATCCCCCTGACAGTGCATCATTGCTCATTTGAAATCGATACCGGGCATGTATTTGAATACCGAGGTATG
>JAZRYB010000045.1:0-13858 GCA_045600565.1 Candidatus Cryptobacteroides sp.
GTGTTCGGCAATGGTGATGCTTTCATCCATGACAATGGCGTATGCCTCGTCCACGGGAAGGCTCTTGCACCTGTGCGCATAGGTGTCGAGCCCTGCCTTCAGGACCCAATCGCGAACCGTGACGTAAGACGGCACGTTCAGGCCGAGGAAAGGGAACACGAAGTTGAACACCTCCATGCTCTTTTCCACCGCCCTGAGACTGTTACCACTGTATATGTACAAAAGCATCGCCGCTTTGATTATTTCTTCTTTGAACCGGTATCCTTCGACATTACCCAAGCCATCACTTCCGATGACTTGCTGTCCAGGCCCGCATCCATTAGTTTTTTTTTGATGTCATCCATACTTTCCTTTGTAACCTCTTCGGTGCGCCGCATACGCTGCGCCTGTGCTTCCAGCCTTTCGGCCTTTTCGGCCGCCTTCCGTTCCTCCATCCTCTTAACCTTGCGTTTGAGGTTGTGGTTCTCGTTACGTAACTTTTCGATCTCCTCTTTTAGCGAAGCGATTTTTGCTTCTGTGACTTGATTTTTCTTTGCCATATAAACGTGAATATATAGCATTAAAGTTACAAAAAATCAATGACTTATGCAAGATTTAACCAATTAATATTCAATAAATTATGCAACTTTTTCAACTAAATTCCAATGCCTCTCAGAGGCCTCTGCCGGAAGGTCAGAATCGGCAGTTTTCAGCACTTTTTTCTGACCATTTTTCAAACAACTAACTTAACACCCTAATAACAAATGCAAAATTACTCTTTTTTCTGCATATTTGTGAAAATGTATGCCATTTTGTCAAAGGTTTGGTATTTGCAGTATGAAATAGGACAATAAAGAACAATTAATGTTATTATGAGTATATGGATTATCGTTCTGCTTGTGATGGTGCTGAGTTTCATCGTCCAGCAGGTTCTTCAGAGCAAGTTTGACAAGTACGGGTCAGTCCGCACGTACGGAGGTATGACCGGAGCTCAGGTCGCCGAAAAAATGTTGAGAGACAATGGCATTTATGATGTGAAGGTCACATCTGTTTCCGGCACCCTGACAGATCATTACAACCCCGAGACCAAGACAGTCAATCTGAGCGAGTCGGTTTTTTCGACCAACAGCATTGCGGCGGCCGCGGTTGCGGCCCACGAATGCGGACACGCTGTACAGCATTCGACAGGATATGCTCCGTTGAGACTTCGCTCTGCACTCGTCCCGGTAGTATCTTTTGCCAATCGGACCGTTCAGTGGGTGCTCCTGGCAGGAGTGCTGATGGCTACTGTGCTTCCTTCTTTGCTGTGGCTTGGTATCGCCCTGTTCGCTATGACCACCCTTTTCAGCCTTGTGACTCTACCTGTGGAGATCAACGCCAGCGTCAGGGCCGTTTCCTGGTTGGAAAGAGCCGGAATTACTGATTGGGAGACGGAAACTATGGCAAAAGATGCCCTCAAATGGGCTGCATATACATATGTCATAGCGGCAATAGGATCTCTTGCCACTTTATTCTATTATATCGGAATTGCCCGTTCCAGAGATTGATGAATATGGCGGAGGAAAAAAAGTTGTACCCTCTGAGGTTTGCTCCAATAGAGGATAATACGTCCGAATGTATTCATATAGCGGATCTCGGATATCAGGATTCTCTGTCACTGGACGGGTGGCTCGCTTCCAATACTATATCCGAGATAATGGATATGTATATGGACAGGGTGGTAGGGGAGCATGTGTATGAATATTACGGGAGGCAGTTCCCTGTGCTGGTCAAGATGCTGACCGGAATGGAGAAAACACCTTTGCTTGTCCACCCTGATGATGAAACGGCCGCTCAGCGCTATGATTTCCTCGGCAAGGCCAAGCTCTGGTATGTCATTGATGCCAAGCCGGGCAGCCGTCTGTACATAGGATTCAAAAGAGATGTCAGCACTGAAGAATTCTATATGGCCTGTCGTCACGGAAATGTGGAGGACTTGCTGAATGAAGTCGTTCCCGAGCCGGGCAGCAGCTTTTTCATTCGCCCGGGCCTTGTGCACGCTGCAAGTGAAGGTGTGAGAATTGTGGAAATAGCTGAGTCTTCTCCACTTGATTTCCGCCTTTTCAACTGGGGACGCGAATTCGAAGGAGATGAATTCGACACTTCCCTTAATCTTGAGGAAGCTTTTGATTTCATTGACTATAAGAAATACAGTTGTGAAAGGTGTGGTTGTGAGCACAATGGAGTTGCGGACAAACTGACTGATTGTGAGGAGTTTGCTGTCTCGAAGATAGATTTGTCAGACCCTCTTCACATATATGCGGAGCAGTTCGACAGCTTTGTTGTCTATACATCTGTCTTGGGAGAGGCTCTTGTCCAGATACGGACTGACGACAAGGGGAATCAGAATTACCGGATTGGTGAATATCAAAGTATTCTGATACCCGCTGAGGTCACGGATTTCTTTCTGTTGCCGATGTCAAAAAAAACAGTGCTCCTTGAAACCATAGTCGGGCCCAGAGCAGAGATTGATTCCTATATTGGAGACAAGTGTGGATGCGGGAAGCATCACGGACACGATTGTAGCTGCCACGACCACCATCATCATTGTGATGAGGACGATGGAGGTGAGGAGTATATGGATGATGAGCCTGATGATAATGAATACTATTCCTGATTCCCGAAATTATGGCAGATTCAGTCAGAATTGATAAATATATCTGGTCTATCAGATGTTACAAGACCAGGTCAGAAGCCACGGAGGCTTGCAAGGGTAATAAAGTGCAATTGAACGGCTCTCCGGTGAAACCGTCCAAGGAAGTGAAGATAGGAGATGTGATAGCTGTCCGTAAGGGTTCAGCTCAGTTCACTTATAAAATTCTTCAACTTGCCGAGAACAGAATGGGCGCCAAGTCAGTCCCTGATTATGCAGAGAATCTGACCCCTCAGAGTGAAATCGACAAATTGAAGGCTCCGGTTGAGACATTCTTTGTCAAACGTGACAGGGGCAGCGGCAGGCCGACAAAGAAAGAACGTCGCGAGTTGGATGCCTTGTGGGATGAGATAGGCGAATGACAGGACTGAATAAGGCTTCTTCCGTTATTTTATCCTGATCAGCTCGTACTTTCTGGTGCCGAGTCCGATTTTCTCACATTGCTCCAGACAGGCCTTCCAATCAGAATCCGGGCGGTTGTTCTTGAAATGGTCGTGGTAATCGATGAAATCGGAACTGTTGATGTTGTCGCTCAAATTGCTGTTTGGCATAGGCGTCGCGGCCTGACAGAGATCTACGCAAGCCTGATCAAGGGCAAGCGGGTCAAATGATGCAAGCATACCGATATCAGGAATGATGGGAGCATCGTTCTCTGAATGGCAGTCGCAGAAAGGAGATACATCTACTATCAGTGAGATGTGGAAATTAGGACGGCCGTCCACCACTGCTTTGGCGTATTCCGCCATCCTCCTTCCGAGCATCTCGTTAGCGTTGTTCTCCCTGAATTCGATTGCATCGAAATTGCAGGCTCCCAGACAGCGTCCGCAGCCCACGCAGTGGTTGTTGTCAACGTGCATTTTTCTGCTATGTTCGTCAAATACAAGCCCGCCGTTGGCACATTCTTTCTGACACTTGCGGCAACCACGGCATTTGTCTTCAACTATTGTGGCTTTGCCTCCGCTGTGCTGATCCGTCTTGCCGGCCCTTGAACCGCAGCCCATACCTATATTTTTGATGGTCCCTCCGAACCCGGTAGCCTCGTGGCCCTTGAAATGAGACAGGCTTATGAAAATGTCGGCATCCATAATGGCTCTTCCGATATGAGCGTTCTTGATATATTCTCCTCCATTGACAGGAATATCCACATCATCCGTACCTTTGAGGCCATCGCCGATAATAATAGGACATCCGGCAGCCAAAGGCGTGAAGCCGTTCTCCCAGGCACAATACAAATGCTCCAGCGCATTCTTCCTGTATCCCGGATACATAGTGTTGCAGTCTGTCAGATATGGTTTGCCTCCGAGTTCCTTGACAAGATCCACGATGGCCCGTGCATAATTAGGACGCAGAAAACTGATGTTTCCGTGCTCCCCGAAGTGCATCTTGATGGCCACGAATTTGCCGTCAAAATCAATTTCGGCGATGCCGGCAGCCTTTGCGAGTCTCTTGAGCTTGTCCGGAAGGGATTCGCCGTAAATCTTTGTGCGGAAGTCTGTGAAAAATACTTTTGATGGTGTCATAGTTATGTGATTTTCATTGTTTCACAAAGGTAAGAAAACTAAGTTAAAATAAAGTTATTAAATTTACACTTTAATTTCTGTATTATGCATTCAGCAAATGACAAAAGATATGACGCTATGAAATATAGGCGTTGCGGACACAGCGGGGTCCTTCTTCCCGAAGTTTCTCTTGGATTCTGGCAGCATTTCAGTGACAAGGATGATTATGAGAATAGCCGTTCTATAGTATTGGAAGCCTTTGACAAGGGTATCACCCATTTCGATCTGGCCGACAATTATGGCGGGGGTACAAGTCAGGAGGTGTTCGGGAGAATCCTTCATAATGACCTTGAGAGATATCGTGATGAAATGTTCATCTCGACCAAGGCGGGATATGATATGTGGAGCGGTCCCTACGGCAACTGGGGCTCCAGGAAGCATTTGATTGCCAGTCTTGATATGAGTCTCAAGAAGATGGGACTGGATTATGTGGATGTGTTTTATTCTCACCGACCTGATTATGACACTCCTTTGGAAGAGACTATGGATGCTCTTGCGTCTGTGGTGCGCGCAGGCAAGGCTCTTTATGTCGGCATATCAAATTATCCTGCGGATATTGCCGATAAGGCTGTCGATATCCTTTCGGGGATGGGAGTGAAATGCCTGGTGCATCAGGCGAGATATTCGATGCTTCACAGAGATCCGGAGAACGGGCTTCTGAATGTCCTCGGAGAGAAGGGTGTCGGAATGGTGGCATTCCAATGTCTAGGTCAAGGACTTCTGTCCGGCAGATATCTGAACGGCATTCCGGAGGATTCCAGAATTCTCAAGGGGAAAGGCTCCCTCAAAAGAGAAGATGTCACCGCAAGCCTGTTGTCACGTCTCGGCAAGCTTGATATGATTGCCAAGAGGAGGGGTCAGACTTTGGCGCAGCTCGCTCTCTGTTGGGTTCTCAGAGATGAACGTATAGCTTCAGTCATTTTGGGAGCAAGCAGCCTGGCGCAGCTGGAAGACAGCCTCTCTGTCATCGACCGTGCTCCGTTATGTGAGGAAGAACTCGGTGAAATAGAATCGATACTTCAAAATGCGGAAAAAATAGGGTAATATGAAGCGATTAATTCTTATAGCAGTGTCGATGCTTGCGTTGACTTCGTGCAGCAATACAGTCAGTCTGACAATGACCCGTGAGGAAGCCGGGCTCATCAATGAATCTCCGGATGTTATGAGAATCCTCTCCATTGATAATGAAGCAGATCTCTTTATGCTGCGGCGCAGCTCGACAAACTTCAACGTGCCGGATTTGAATACGGCCGAGTATCGTTCCCTGGCGGACAAGATGGTGAGCACACTGAAGAGCACCGAAGGCGGAGTCGGTCTCGCTGCACCCCAAGTCGGTCTCAACCGCCGTATTGTGGTAGTAAAGCGTGTCGATAAGGAAGGCGAACCTTTGGAAGTCTATCCCAACATACGCATCGAAGAGTTCAGGGGAGAAAAGAAAGAAGGCCCTGAAGGATGTCTTTCAGTCCCTGACCAAAGGGGTAATGTACTGCGTTATAATGACATAACCATAGTCTATACAGATGTCAACAGCGACAGGATGGACCAGCCGAGAGAAATCCGGGAAGAGGTCAACGGCTTTGCGGCCGTCATCTTCCAACATGAGGTGGATCACCTTGAGGGTGTACTCTTTATCGATAAAATGCAGAATTGATATTTCTATATCAACGGAACAGGTTCTTAATATACTTCCATCAACGAAATCTCTTCAGGAGCGAATGTGTCGGTGATTCTGACTCGAATGGCCTTTGCCGCCACCGGCTCGAAACGGACAATCTTCTTGTGGCCGATGGTGGTGCCTTCCGCTATCTTGCTCCATTCTTTCCCGACCTTTGCTTCGACTACGAAGGATTTGACTTTCTGCCCATTTGCAATATTCTCCTTGAGGATGACGCATTTGGCTGACTTTCCGGATGCAAGCTTTACCGTCAGTTTCTTGTCTGCAGTCCCGAGTTTCTCTTTGAAATACTCTTCCCGTGCAGCCTTGAAATCCATCAATCTCGCGGAATCTGCCGGATTGATCTTTCCTGTGCGATCAGGCGGAACATTAAGAATGAGGTTGGCATTGTTGCCGACTGACGAGAAATAAATCTCCATCAATTGCTCGGCGGTTTTGACTTTGTCGTCAGTGTCAGGGCTGTAGAACCATCCCGGGCGTATGCTCACATCGACTTCGGTAGGAATCCAATGGGCTCCGTGAACATTGCCCATGCTCAGGGTATCAATCTTTGGGGAACCGGCTCCTGGTGTGAAGCCTTCCGTGTCGAGTCTGGACCAGTTGGTCTCCTTTGTGCGTCCGCTTTCATTGCCAACCCAACGGCATCCCGGACCTACATCGCTGAAAATGATGGCATTCGGACTCAGCTCGGCGACAGTGCCATTGAACAAGGCCCAATCATAATCCGGGATTTTGGCCCCTCCGTTTGCACCGTCAAACCATTGCTCGAATATTGGCCCGTATTTACTGTGGACTTCGCGTATGGTGTTGGCGAAGACTTGATTATATTCTTCTGTCCCGTATGCCGGGTGATTGCGGTCCCAAGGTGAGATATAGACACCGAACAGAATGCCGTACTTTCTGCAGGCTTGCGACAACTCCTCCAGTACATCGCCTTTACCGTCACGCCAAGAACTCTGGGCTACGGTATGAGTGCTGAATTCGCTTGGCCAGAGGCAGAACCCGTCGTGATGTTTTGCGGTAATGACTATGCCTTTCATCCCGGCTTCTCCGGCTATTCGGGCCCATTGGTCGCAGTCAAGAGCCTCGGGATTGAATACGTCCGGACTCTCCTGCCCGTTGCCCCACTCCACGTTCGTGAAGGTGTTTGGCCCGAAATGGCAGAACATATACATTTCAAGATCCTGCCATTCCAGCTGCGATGCAGTCGGCAAGGCTCCATAAGGTTCAAAACTCTGCCTTGTACAGCAGACTGTGGCAATACAGAGAAGGAAAACAAAAATCTTTTTCATTACAGTGTTAATTAATCCGCAGATACAAATATAGAAAAATACGGGATATTTTTATTAAATTTGTTCGTTTTAAAGATTGAAATATGGATAAGAACAGTTATGCATTGGGAATGAGCATCGCTCACAATCTGCTCCGCTCGGGAGTCAAGGCTTTGTCATTTGTGGATTTCATCGATGGACTGAGGACAACCTTCCTCGGGGAACAGACCGCCCTTTCGTTTGAGGAAGCCGGAAATCTTCTGAATGAATTCTTTGATAAAATCGAAAAAGAGCAGGCTAAAAAGAATGAAGAGATTGTGGCCAGGAAGAAGGCTGAAGGAGAAGCCTGGCTCAAGGCAAATGCACAGAAGAGGGATGTGACGGTTCTCCCAAGCGGACTTCAGTATAAAGTCATCAAGGCAGGGACCGGACGCAAGCCGGGTCCTCAAGACAGCGTGAAATGCCACTATGAGGGAACGTTCCCTGACGGAGGCAAGTTTGACAGTTCATATGATCGCAAAGCACCTGCAGTGTTCGGCGTCAATCAGGTGATAGCCGGCTGGACAGAGGCTCTCCAGCTTATGAACGAGGGCTCTGTGTGGGAGTTGTACATTCCATACAAGCTCGCATATGGCGAAAGAGGAGCCGGGGACAATATCCCTCCTTGCTCAGCTCTCAAATTCAAGGTCGAACTTATCGAGGTCCTTAAATAACCGGTAGTATGAAGGTAATAGTCGAAAGCGGTGCGACCAAGACAGTCTGGTGCGCCATCTTCAAGGATGGGACCACGCGCAGCATCAAGACTGACGGGGTCAATCTGGCTATTGCGTCCGACAACAGTTTCTCAACGCTGATGCAGAAAGCCATTGTGGCTCTCAATCCCGATTCGGAGAATATCACGGAGATTCACGTCTATGCTGCAGGATTGCTGGAGCCGAGGACAATTGGCAATGTGGAGTATTCTTCCGATCTTCTCGGTGCGGCACGTGCCGTATGCGGACGCACACCCGGGATTGCCGCAATTCTCGGCACCGGCTCAAACTGCTGCTTCTATGATGGCGCGAACATCGTGAACAAGGTACGTTCAGGCGGATTTATTCTCGGAGATGAGGGTAGCGCTTCTTGTCTGGGCAAATTGTTCATTTCGGATTTTCTGAAGGGAATGGTGCCTCAGGCGGTGGCGGATGAATTCGCCTCGGAGTTCGATTCTGATTATGCCTCAATAGTCAAGCAAGTATATAAGGGAGGTGAGCCGTCGAAATATCTCGGCTCGTTTGCACCCTGGCTTTGGCAGAGATTTGACAGAGATGAGTATGTGCACAATCTGATTTTGTCGAATTTCGAGTCTTTCTTTGACAGGTCCATCAGCCGATATGATACGGAACGTTATCCTGTCGGACTTGTGGGTGGGTTTGCATATGTGGCAAGAGATATATTGACGGAGTTGGCCTCAAGGCGCGGGATACGTATAATCAAGGTGCTGGAGACACCGGTTGAGGGCCTTTTGAAGTATCACACAGAGACGGAGAATGGCAATGAATGGTGATCGGATCCCATCGAAATTGCTTGAAAATGCAGTTGAAGCGATAGGCTCACTCCCGGGTGTCGGGTCCAGAAGTGCTATGCGTCTTGCGTTGCATCTGCTCCGTCAGCCTAAAGAGAATGTCCATCTCTTTACTTCTGCTATCAACCATCTGGTGGACGATGCGGTGTATTGTCGTGAGTGTATGATGCTCTCAGATGATGAGATATGCTCCATCTGCGCTGACCGCTCCCGCGATCACTCGACAATCTGTGTGGTGGAGAATGTCCGGGATGTGATGAGCATAGAGGCAACCGGCCAATACAGGGGAGTTTATCACGTGTTGGGCGGCATCATCTCTCCTATCAACGGCGTCGCTCCGTCCGACCTGAATATCACATCGCTTGTTGACAGGGTTGCAAGACTTGCGGAAAAGTCCCAAGAGGCGAGGTCGGAGTTGATTCTTGCTTTGAGCGGAGACGTGGAAGGGGAGACTACCTCCTTCTATATATATCGTCAGATAGAAAAATACGGAATCAGGGTCTCAACTCTAGCCCGCGGACTCGCTTTTGGTGATGACCTTGAATATGCTGATTCGTTGACTTTGGGACGCTCCCTGGTCAACAGACAAATTTTTAAACCTTGAATTTCATATCGATAATCCTTTTTGCTCTGTCTTTGTGCGCAGACTGCTTTGCCGTCAGCCTTTGTTCCAGTGTGACACTCAAGTCCGTTGACAAATGGAGCCTGTCGGCAGTGAGCTCGATATTTGCGTTTATTCATACGAGTCTGCTGCTGCTCGGATGGGGTTTCGGATACTTGTTCTATGGCCTTTTTGAGAGGATTGCGCACTGGATAGGCTTCCTATTGCTGCTCTATGTCGGAGGGTCTATGCTCCTGGTCGGTGTCAGGGGAGAATGCGAGGTCAAGAATCTCAACGGGTTGAGGAACATAATCATCGGGGGCCTGGCGACAAGTGTGGATGCATTGGCTGTCGGGATATCCTTCTCTATGGCCGGCATTACCTGGAGTGAAATCAAGTGGGATGCTCTTGCATTGTTTGTCGTGACGGTGATGACTGTCGCGCTGGGCATCACCGGAGGGAAAATCCTTGGACGCAGGGTCGGCCCTATGGCTGAGATACTTGGCGGTTGTGTTCTTATTGGAATCGGTATTGGAATTTTGATATAATTTCCTACCTTTGCGGCGCTGACTTCTCCGTAATGTCGGCTACCCCGTAAGTTTAACCCTTCCGACGAAAGTGCCGGGAATAATCAGGAAGGAAAAATGACCAACATTTTCTACAGACACGGAACTGAGATTATGCTCAGCCAGTCTTTAACGGAGTTTGCTTCTATCGGCAAAGAAAATGTCCTTTGGATAGATCTCATTTCCCCGACAGGAGATGAAAAGAGGGCTGTCGAGATGTTTCTCGGGACTGAGATTCAGAGCCGCGCACAAGCTGAGGAAATTGAGAGCTCTTCCCGTTTCTCAGAGAATGACAAAGCCATTTTTGCCAATACCAACTTTCTATCCCCGGCGGGAGACGAAATGTTGATGGATCCTGTATCTTTCATCATTACAGGGACTTGCCTTGCGACTCTGAGAGAGATTCCTCTGCGTTCCTTCAATCTGTTGCAGCGCAAGATGCAGGCTCGTCCCGCATTGTACAACAACGGGTTCACTGTGTTCGTCGAAATAATGGATAAGAGAATCGATCTGGATGCCGATATCATCGAGCTTATGAGTCAGGATACCGCACAGTTCAGTAAGCGCATCAACAATCAGGAGGATATCAATGAGGAGTTTCTATTGGATATCAATCAGTTGCAGGAGAACTTGATGATGGTCAGGGAGAATATAGTCGATAAGCAAAGGATGATTTCCAATATTCTGAAGAGTGACCATTGCCCTGACTCGATGGACAGGAAGCTCAGCACCCTGCTCCAGGATATCGCGTCCTTGATCAATCATACGAATTTCAATTTTGAACGTCTGGAGTATCTCCAGGATACGGTTGTCGGTATCATCAATCTGGACCAGAACCGGATAATGAAAATATTCACATTCATTTCCCTGATGCTGATGCCTGCCACACTCGTCGCCAGTATCTATGGTATGAACGTGGACTTGCCTTTAGATGACAGACCTTGGGCTTGGGCAGTCATCATTGCCGTTATGGTGCTGCTGGTTGCAGGCCTGTGGCTTATTTTTCGGCGTAAAAAAATGTTGTGATCAGGCCTGACGGACATCAGAACAAGTTCTCAATCCGTACGTTCGAAGTGCCAATTTTCTCAAAATCATTATTTTATTGTTTAATTTTATTGAAAATAGGGTTTTCTAAACGAAAAAGTGTTATATTTGCGGGCCTTTTGGCACAAAGTATAAAGTTTAACCCCTAGTTTGTTAATTATTAAACAATTATGGCAGAAGAAATCAAGAACACAGTTCTCAACGCTTCAATTGCACCTGAGGATTTCGATTGGGCGGCATTTGAAGGCGGTGACATCTACGGTGGCGCAGACAAGGCAGCTATCGAGGAAGCTTATGACATGACTCTCTCAAAGGTCGTTGAAAACGAAGTTGTAGAGGGCGAGGTAACAGCTGTCAACAAGCGCGAAGTAATCGTTACTATCGGCGGCAAGAGCGAGGGCGTAATCTCAGCTCCGGAGTTCCGCTATAATCCGGACCTCAAGGTAGGTGACAAAGTCGAGGTATTCGTAGAATCAGCAGAGGACAAGAAAGGTCAGCTCGTCATTTCTCACAAGAAGGCACGCGCCCTCAAGTCTTGGGACAGAGTCAATGAAGCATACAACTCAGGCGAGATTGTAAAGGGTTTCGTGAAGACACGCACAAAGGGCGGAATGATTGTCGATGTATTCGGAATAGAGGCTTTCCTTCCAGGTTCACAAATCGATATCAAACCTATCAGGGACTATGATGTTTATGTCAACCAGACAATAGACTTCAAGATTGTCAAGATCAATCAGGAGTTCCGCAATGTTGTTGTTTCCCACAAGGCTCTTCTCGAAGCAGAGCAGGAGCAGAAGAGAGCCGAGCTCATCGGCAAACTTGAGAAAGGTCAGGTTCTCGAGGGTACAGTCAAGAATATCACCAACTACGGAGTATTCGTCGATCTCGGTGGAGTTGACGGTCTCATACATATCACAGATCTCTCCTGGGGACGTATCAACCATCCGGAAGAGGTTGTGGCTCTTGATGAGAGGATTAAAGTCGTTGTTCTTGACTTCAACGAGCAGCAGAAGCGAATCGCTCTCGGACTCAAGCAGCTTTCTTCACATCCTTGGGACAGCCTTGATGAAAATCTCAATGTCGGTGACAAGGTCAAGGGTAAAGTCGTTCTCATTGCAGATTACGGCGCATTCGTGGAAATTGAGCCTGGCGTAGAGGGTCTCATCCACGTTTCAGAAATGTCCTGGTCTCCAAGGCTTCACTCTGCACAGGAGTTCCTTAAGATTGGCGATGAGGTTGAGGCTCAGATCCTTACACTCGACCGTGAGGCCCGCAAGATGTCCCTTGGACTCAAGCAGCTCACAAATAATCCTTGGGAAAGCATACGCGAGAAATATCCGGTAGGCAGCCAGCAGAAGGCAGTTGTCCGCAACGTTACTAATTTCGGTGTATTCGCAGAGCTTGAGGACGGTGTCGAGGGACTCGTTCATATCAGCGATCTTTCCTGGAACAAAATCAAGCATCCTTCAGAGATGGTTGCAGTAGGCGATACCATTGATGTACAGATTCTTGACTTTGATGAGACCAATCACAAACTCAGTCTTGGCCACAAGCAGCTCCTTCCTAACCCTTGGGATGAAATCGAAGCCAAGTATCCGGTTGATGCAGTTGTGGAGGGTAAGATTGCCACCATTACAGACAAGGGCGCCACAATCACTCTTGATGCAGAGGCTGACGGATTTGCATATACTCGCGACATCGTCAAGGAAGACGGCAAGGCCGCAGTTGTCGGTGATGTCCTTCCATTCAAGGTTCTCGAGCTCCGTCGCAGCACTCGCCGCATCCTCCTCTCTCATTCAAGAACATATGCAGAGACCAAGGAGAAAGCATTCGCTGCAGAGGCTGATACAACCAAGAAGGCTGTCAAGAAGATCAACTCCAACCTTGAGAAGACAACTCTCGGAGACATTGATGCTCTTGCAGCACTCAAGGACAAGCTTGAGAAAGGCGAATAATTCATAATAAATGAATTTCTCGTTGAAGATATTGGGCACAGCTTCGGCTATGCCCATTTCTGATAGAAATCCAAGCGCCCAGGTGCTGTCAGTACACGGGCGCTTGTTTCTGATTGATTGTGCCGAAGGGACTCAGAAGCAATTCCGCAAGGCGAAGCTTTCGTTCGTGAAAGTTGAAGCCATCTTCATTTCTCACATCCACGGCGATCACGTCTTCGGTATCTTCGGGATGCTCTCGACTATGGCAATGTATGGAAGGACACAGGAGATCCATATCTTTGCCCCCGTTTCTTTTGCCGGTATCCTGACTTTCTTCAAATCATATTTCGGTGAAGGAGTCGGTTTCGAAATCATCCATCATCCTTTGAAAATGAAAAGCCCCGAGGAGGTGTATGTTTCGAAGCGGGTGTCGGTGTCCGCTTTTCCGCTTGACCATAAGATAGAGTGTTTCGGCTTCCGCTTCGATGAGATTGTGCCCACACGAAGACCGGGTAACACGCCTTTTGTTCCTCACAGTTTCGCTTATTGCAGCGACACCAAATATTTCCCTCAATTGGCTGAGTGGGTCAAAGGTGTCGATTTGCTTTATCACGAGGCGACATATATTGAGGAATTTTCCGACAAGGCGACACAGCGCTTCCACTCAACTGCTTCCCAGGCGGCCACTTGCGCCAGAGATGCTGAAGTCGGCAAGCTGGTCATCGGGCATTATTCGTCCCGTATCAGGGATATCGAGATTTTTCGCAAGGAGGCTGTTGCTATCTTCCCTCAGACTGTTGCTGCCCGTGACGGGGATACATTCGAATTTTAGAACCTGTTTTGAAATGATTGATGAATTTTATTATACAAGATTTTTATTGTATTTTGGTTCTGGAATGAGGGAGCGTAGCCGTAGCTACGTGACCGAATGACAGAAGCAAAAGACTGAAAAAGGTTCATAAGAAAAGAAATT
>JAZRYB010000046.1:0-4894 GCA_045600565.1 Candidatus Cryptobacteroides sp.
TTTCAGGAATACATCTGGCTGGTGAACACAATCTTCCGCGCCGGGAAAATCAGCCTTGAAGAAATCAACCGCAAATGGGTTGAGACCGATATGTCGGAAGGCCTGCCGATGGTCCGCAGCACATTCAACCGCCACAAGGACGCCATTCAGGATATGTTCGGCGTCGACATCGAGTGCGACAAACGCTGTGGCTTCAAATACTACATAGGCAATCCGGAAGCCCTGCAGGAAGAAACCATCCAGAACTGGATGCTCTCAACATTGTCGGTCAATTCGGTGCTGGCCGAAAGCAAGGCAGTTGCTGACAGAATCCTGCTTGAACCGATACCATCAGACGGAGAAGATCTTCACAAATTCATCGAGGCAATGAAACGCAGCGTCAGGATTGATGTTGTCTATCATAAATACGCAGCCGAAGAAGATTCAAAGATGACAGTGGAACCCTACTGTGTCAAGCTCTTCAAACGCCGCTGGTACGCCCTTGTGAAGTCAATCAAGCACGGCCACTACATCACCCTGGCATTCGACCGCATCAAGTCCATAAGTCTCACCACGGACAAATTCACGCTTGATTCAGACTTTGATGCAGCATCTTGGTTCAAGGAATGCTACGGCATAGTCCGTGACGATGAGGAAGAGCTCCAGACAATCCGCATCAGAGCATTCGACCAGGAAGTCTTCTATATGCGCGACCTGCCGCTTCATTTCACCCAGAAAGAGGTTGAGACTACGGAATTCTGGTCAGATTTCGAGATACAGATACGCCCGACGGCCGATTTTTTCAGCCCTCTTCTCTCCAGAGGTCCTCTCATTCAGGTGATGGAACCGCAGTGGCTGGCCGATGAGATCAAGCGGCAACATTTGGAAGCTGCCGGACTATATGAATAATTTTTTACAAATAATTTCACTTTTTTCAAGACTGTCCCACACTTTGAGACAATCTCATTTCATTTTTGTATCGTAATGAAAAGGAAACAAGTTTAACAATCTAAAAATTACGATTATGGAAAGAGAAATGAAGAAAGTACATCTGATGAATTTTCACATTGCCGGATTCAGCTACTGGGATGGATGCGAGGCATTCGAGAACCTCAAGATCGGCACAAAGCTCCAGCTCGAAAGAGAAGAAGACAACAAATTCGACCCGTATGCCGTGGCCATTTATTACAATGACCTGAAACTCGGATTCATCCCCCGCGGAGAGAACCACGACATCAGCAAGTTCCTCGATATGGGCTGGAATGATATGTACGATGTCCGCGTCCAGAGAATTACACCGGACGCCCATCCGGAGGAGCAGGTGGAGGTAATTGTGTATGTGAAGAAAAACAACAGGTAGAATGGGAGTAGACATTACCCACATAATCAGGCACGATTTCCATGATGTAAAAAACAGGAAGGCGTCTGAAGCTTTCGCCCGTAGGACGATTGAAAAGCTTAAGTCAGAGTTTCGAATGGATAATTACAGCATTGAGTTGTATACAGAAGAATACGATGACAGCTTCTACTATGCATTTCGTCTTCCAATCTACGATGTAGAGTTCATCTTACGGGATGGTTTTTGGGAGATAAACTCCTTCTTTCACTACTGCCAGATAGTGATGCACGAAGGAACCCATTTCTGGTTAAGGGAATTGACATTCGACCTGGCGAGAGCCCTCGGACAAGACGAAGCATGGTACGCGGAAGAATTCTTCACCTGGAATTGCCCTCACTTCGATATCGAAACTGGGAGTTTCGAGGAATGGCTTTCTTTTGCAAACAGTCGTTTCAATGGGCATATTCCAGAATTTGATGTGGATACAATCATGCAGCAGGGAGATGTACACATACCTGACTACGAGGTTATATACCACGACTCCTTTAAGGAGTGCAGGAAACTGTTCAAAGACATTCAACAGAAGCTTGGGGATGATGCTAAACTTCTGGGGGTATCAAGAATCGGCAATGCATACAGGTGCTTGAGGAATGGGAATGTCGTACTCGTAACCATAGACTCACTGAAACCACTGCTGGACTTTCCTTTCGACAAAGCAACCTGTGACTTGAACGGTCCGGAGATTGTGGTATTCAAAGACGGACTTTCAGCAGTGTTCGACCCAGAAGGGAAGCAACTGACAGAATTCGTCAGTGGAACATTCAAATGGCACTTTTCATGGTCAAACGACGTCCTTAAGAGAGAAATATACAACAGCGAGGCCGGAATATCGATTATAGTTTAAGCATCACGGAAAACAAAGATAGGTAGACCAAAATAGTGGTGGCCATTGTCGTACGACGGCTGGTACCGATGAAAGGGATTACATTGTACCAGTGAGACCTAAAATAAGTAAATTAGCAATCAGTAAGCAAGTATGAAACCGATAATCGTAAACAGGAAACCCTGCAAATGCCCCAAATGCGGTGGCAAAGTCGTAAAGCTCGTCTATGGCGAGCCCGGGCCAGAACTGTTCGAGATGGCAGACCGCAAAGAAGTAGTCCTCGGAGGCTGCTGCATCCATATGGAAGGAGATCCGCAGTGGGCCTGCTGTGAGTGTGAACAACAGTTCTGGAAAAAATAGCTTTATGGAAAGGGAAAGAGACACGGAGCAAACAGCCTACACACCGGAGCAGCTGATAAGATATTGCCGGTATTACCACGGTGAACCATTCGACGAGTTTGACAAGGGCTCCTCGGGCCAGATGGTGCCGCTCTCCAAGGAATATGAATTCCATTGGTGCACAAACCTGCATCAGGATAAGCATTTGCTTATGAGTTTGATCGCTGAATACATAGACGCAGGACTTGAGTTGTTCCGCGCCGATGATGGCGTTCCTATGTCTCTGAAAGCCCTTCTCTTCAATCGATATGAGCATTGGGCCGAAGGCTCGCCGGAATCGTTCAAAGCCTGGTACCGGAGAGAATACTTCGCAAAGAGCCGGAACATTCCCGAAGTCCTTCGTGAACACAACCACCGGCCAAAGAGAGTGCTTCTTGTCGGCGACTACCAGAGACAACGGGATTTGATTCAGCGTCTGTGTGGGACCTACGGCACAACTTGGTTCCAAGAATACACCGGCGGTAAACTGAATCGCATCAACGCTGAAAGCTGCGGCGCTTATCGCCTGTTCTTCATTGACGGCTATCATATTCACGCCAACGAAACCGACTATTGGGATTTGATTCTGGTCCTCCCGAATTACGACGAGACGGTACAGGCATTCCTCGCCGACAAGCCGAAAGCCTATTTCACATCATATCTCAACGATGCCACCGATGAACAAATATATCATCAGGCGGTAAATACCATTTTTCAGACATTGAGAATCAGACCGGAGGACGATTGAATCATGAATCTTACTTTCAATAAATACGACCCTACGATTGATGACTATCACATCATTCCTGAAGCCCCGGGCAATTATCTATTAGCACTGAAGCCTGGTTGCAGACTGCCCGATTGTCCCGTTGATTATGTCATTCCAGAGTATTTGGGCCTGCGTATCATCTATACTGGCGTTGCATCTCTCAACCTTCGCCAGCGTGATTTCCGTGCTCATTTCAAAGGAACAGCCGGCAGGTCCACACTCAGAAAGAGTCTCGGTTGCTTTTGGGGATACAAGTTCATCCCTCGTGACAAACATCATCCTGACAATGGAAAGGTTATGTATTCCGCATCAGATGAAGCCGCTTTGTCCGATTGGATGAAAGAGAACCTGTTGTTACTATTCTGCGCAAATGACAACTTCGAGAATAACGAAGATATTCTCATCAAAGAGTTGAACCCACCTCTGAACTTATCAAAAAACCACAATGCGGTCAATGCGGAATTCCGTCAATGGCTGACTTCTCAAAGAACAAGATAATACTATGTACGAGAACGAATTGCAAGCCGTCCTATTGGGCTTTGATTTTCTGAATAACCTTGACGAGAAAGATTATAGTAATGATCCGACATTCAACAAGGAGGATTTGAGAGCCAAGATGATGGAGATTGACAATGATGTAGTCAGTCTATACAACCAAATGCCGTATGATGTGCTTGGCAATCTTCACGATGAACGAGGAGAAATGCCTGATGACACTATGGAAGATGGTGAGCTGGAGGACGAAGTTGTAGTCTGTGAAAGAGCAATAAATGTAACAGTAGCGCTGCTCAAGAAAATCAGCATCAAATATCTGAATGAGCCATATAAGGGCAATTCGCTTGAGATATTCGGAGGAAAGTCATCCGACCAAACGATACAAAACATCATGGATAGAGTGGCATCTTATGTTCCAAGCAACCACGATCCTAATCTTAAAAAGAAGAAAAGACTGTCATTAGATGCGATCCTTGCCATAGCCATCTTCATCATTCTCATAGCAGCTGCGATACTCTCTTAATGAAAGCGGTCAAGCCCTTCTTCCTCCGCTGACGCTCTGACAGAAAGGCTTGGTTCCAGCCGCTCCGGCACTTCGCGCCTCCGTGACTTCCACTTCATTGAGTTCCGCCCGGCAGACATTCCCGTCTGGCTGGACGCCAGCCGTGAAAGACTGCTTCGGGCTCCACTGCCAATCCGCCTTCGGCTACGTTGGCCAAAGACAAATAGGTGTCGGTCGAAAGTCCGCCACAAGTGGCGTCCTTACCACCGACCCTTTCAATTCGCTCCAGGCGGGCAAGACTGTTGACATCAGCCGCTGCGCGTCTGAGATCAACAGACTTGCTTTCCGCCTTCCGCACTGCCTCGGCTGCTTCGCAGCCTGCGGCCCCAGCCCGCCCACCACATAGGCAAGCCGACTACCGGCTGCCGCCGGTCATCGCGCTGCCGTTGTGGATGTTGATGCTATTGCTGATGGTAGTGGTATTCGTTGGTGAGACCAATCGCGGTACCGGTGCAGGCGTTGTCTTCTTACTATTAGTGTTATTGCTAT
>JAZRYB010000047.1:0-4681 GCA_045600565.1 Candidatus Cryptobacteroides sp.
AACGGCATCTATGACGTAATGCGTGACCCGTATGCCTATTCAGGACGTCTCGTTTACTACGGAGATGTCACCGGCGACGACATGATGGCACAGAGTTCATCAAAGCGCTGCGGCTCATACTACCGCTTCAGCAACACCAAGGACAATGCGCCGAACTCACACTGGCAGTATCTTTACAACATCATCCAGAACTGCAATGTAACCCTGAATGCCCTCGACGGAATGACGGTCTCAGGAGATGACAAGGATACCGCCGATGACTACCGCGGAGAGCTTCTCGCCATCAGAGGCATGGCATACTTCGATCTCGTCAAGATCTACGGAGTCCCTTACACGAAGGACAACGGAGCATCTCTCGGAGTCCCGCTCGTTCTCGCTACTTCAGCCATTACCGACAAGCCGAAGCGCAACACCGTCGCCGAGGTTTACAACCAGATCATCGATGACCTCACGAAGGCTGTTGACCTTCTGAGCACTTCCTACAAGAAGGGCAAGATAAACAAATATGCGGCACAGGCACTTCTCAGCCGTGTTTATCTCTACCACAACGACAACCAGAAGGCTTACGACACCGCTGTAGCCGCCATCAACGGAGCGGAGAAAGCCGGTTACAAGCTCTGGACTAATGCCGAGTATCCTACCGCATGGAGCAACGACTTCTCAAGTTCTCAGAAGGGTGAAGTTCTCTTCGAGCTCGTCATCCCTACAGAAGAAGGACTCGGAAAGGAGACCATGGGATACCTCAGCTCAAAGGACGGCTACGATGATGTCCAGATCACCGTGTCATTCTACCATCTGCTTATGGAAGACCCTGATGATGTCAGACTCAAGCTCATCATCTTCGACAAGACCAATTACGGTTTCATCTACAAGTACCAGCCACAGAACGGCAAGCTCATCCAGGATGCCAACATTCCTCTCATCCGTCTTTCAGAGACTTATCTGAATGCCGCTGAGGCCGCTTTCAAGCTTGGCGACAATGACAACGCTGTCAAGTACCTCGATGCTATCGTTAAGAGAGCGAATCCTGCCAATACAGTTGAGGGAACGACCGTCACTCTTGACAGAATCCTCACCGAGCGCCGCAAGGAACTTGTCGACGAAGGTCACAGAATGTTCGATGCCATCCGCAACGGCCTTTCCATCAAGCGTTCCGATGATGGAGGAGACAAGAAGCTCGCCAAGACAAAGCACTTCGCTTCCGACATGGAGTTCAACTGGGATTTCCACAAGATCATCCTCCCTATCCCTAAGGATGAGATGGACACCAACGAGAACATGGTGCAGAACCCTGGTTATTAATGGATTCTCACTGGTATAAAATGCAGGAGACCGGCCACTGACCGGTCTCCTGCATTTTTCAGAGTTCCTTGATAATGCCGTTGTCGCCTGCCGCATAGGTTCTGCCTCCCTCCAGCAGCACGGCCCGGCTGAGGCCCTTGTCCTTGTTCTCCTGATTGCTCACATTGACATCTATCACCTTCCTGCCATAAAAAGTCCTGACCTTCCTGAAGATGGTGTGGCCGACAAAGACCCGCCTGACACCGTACCAGTCAAGCACGGCGTCGAGGGTGCTCTCCGATGCCGGGTAGTATTTCTTCTGTTTGTGAACCAGCCCCCTGTACCAGATAGGACCATAAGTCTTGAAGAGAAAGTACAGCTCCGGATCTTTCTTGCGCTGGTCGCTGGTAAGGAACAGACCGCTGGAAATCCTTTCATTCACTTCAGGGATGCTGAGCTGCTTTTCCAGGAATTCTCCCGAGAGACCTGCGTGGACATATATGTCGTCCCCTATGATCTGCATCGTGTTCCTGGTGCCCAGCCAGCGCCCGAGTTCGGTATCAGGCCCCATCATGAAAGGAAAGGTGAAGCCCAGACTGTCGGCAAGCCCCTTGTATTTGTCCTTGGTATAGCGCATGTCCCCGGACAGAACCATCGGCTCGTGGTTGCCTAACTGGAAAGAGACATTCCCGCCTGCCTGACGGGCCTCCTCCTCCAGCTTGTAGACCAGCCAGAATATCTGAGTCACATCGTTGCCCCTGTCAAATATGTCGCCTATTATGACAAGATGGTTGCTTCCGTAGCTCCACTTAAGTTCATCATCGATGACACCGTTGCCACGGAGCAGGCTTATCACGCAGTCAAGGTTTCCGTGAGGGTCGGACATTATGAATGTCTTTTCAGGAGAATCATATTTCCATGCCGGCCTTGATATTTCGTGGAGCGTGACATCAAAAGAGAAGGTTCCATTGTCGGAAGTGACCGTAAAGGTGCTTCCCGGGCCGACACTGTCCATACGGTGGTCATTGATGTTCCCTTCCGTGTCGACGGATACCACTCTTGCGGAAGACCCGTCGTAGATGATGTATGGTCCGTCAGCCTGTGCCCATATGGTCTGAACGGATATGGCAAGGACGCTTGCCAGTACAGTCACGAGATATTTCTTCATATTATTGGATTTGAGTCCTGCAATTTAGCAAATTATCATGACTTTTGATAAGATATTATCAGTACCTTTGTTTGAATCAATTAATCAGGACAATGTTAGCGCCAAAGGACGTAGAGAAATACCAGAAGCATTATAACGAGCAGGATCTGGCCCGCAAGCTCAAAAAAGCGGCCAGGAAGGCAGGCATTAAAGTCATATACCTCGCGCTGCTGCTGTATTATGTTCTCAAGAGCCCGTCAGTGACAAAAGCCGACAAAGGAAAGATATGGGGTGCACTCGGATACTTCATTCTTCCCATAGACCTTATCCCGGATTTCGTTCCCATGGCTGGATACACCGACGATCTGGCGGCACTCCTCTGGGCGTTCTGGTCCGTAGCGAAGAATGTGACCCCTGAGATCAAGGCACAGGCAGAAGCCAAGCTTCATGACTGGTTCGGAGACTATGACGAATCTGATATCATCATAGAAAAATTCAACCCTGGCTCTGATGACAATGTAGATGTTCAGGGATAAACACTTGCTTGAGATGGACGACAAAAGAAAAGAGATATACGACGCATTCGAAGAGAAGCTCAGGTCAGAACTGATAAAGCTCTGCACAGAGTTCGGTATGATGGACAAGGTGCTTCTGAGGTCAGATGACATTGACGGAAAATGGGATGAGTTCGCCCGCAGTTATATGATTGATGCGGTCCACGAGTTCAACGAATATCCAGAAGTCACACTGGCATGGGCCGGGTATCTCGGCATGGCGGTAGCACGGCACTGGGACATCAACTGGATAGAGTACAAGCATTTCGGATATGAAGACTATTACGGGGCGAGAGGATATGATGACATGGACGAGCATATCACAAGAGACATACTCGGCTATGCACTCGACTCCGCAGAAGCGATAAGGATTAACGGCGCCCTCAGCAGGTGCGCCGCTCTCACACTGACTCTCATAAGGCACGAAGGATTTGAGTCACAGAGCATTGAAGCATACTATGCGCTGATACGGTGCGTCAAGGTCATGTACCAGATCGGTGCCGCCATGGAGCTGTACAGACTCGGATACAAATACGAATTCATATAGAATTACGCCTCGACCAATCTTTCAGGGCATTCTCCGTTGTCGTGTGTTTTGAGCGATTTCCGGACGTTTTTTCGCTTATTTCCAGAAAAATTTTGACTTTCAGCGAGAAATCCTTGATTTTTCGCTCTGGTGAGGGTGTGGAAGAACTCCGCCAGACGGTCGGGCTGACGGATGACCATACTTTGCCTGTCACTCAAGACTTATTGTATTATCGGCGACAAAATCACCAAGTTTCAGATAACAAAATAAGCCGCATATCTTATGACGACATACGGCTGCAGAATTATTGAGATTGCTGTTATTTTCCTTCCACATAGAGCTTTAGTTTCACAGCCAAGGCTTATGGAAAGATTCATCTACATCCCAGTCTTTTCCATATTTGGACTGGAGAGTCGGAAAATTACAGGGAAAGTATATGTGACTGGTACTTTGTTTCCGTCTTTCTCTCCGGGCTTCCAATTTGGAGACGAGTTTACGACTCTGACAGCCTCTGCATCTAATGCAGGGTCAATGCCTCTGAGTACAGATACGTCTGATACCTTTCCGTCTTCATTAACGGTGAACTTAACCATTACTCTTCCTTGTTTCCCAGCAGCCCTGGCTTCTGCAGGATATTCGAGGTGCGCAATCACCCATTTAGAGAATTCATTCGCATCACCACCATTGAATGTTGGCTTAACTTCGATTGACTGGAATGGAACCGACTCTGTATTCTCATTCGGGGCAACTGTACAGTATTCAATGTTTAGTGCGCCAATTTTTCTGAGTTCTTCCTTGAGGTCTGAAAGAGTTCCCATTTTGACGTATCTATCCACAACAAGCTGAACCACTCCAAATTCATTGTTCTTTACAAGATTTGCGCCCTTTTCTCCCAGCTCATCAATGTTAGTTTTATCACCATTGATGTAGTAAACAGGTTTGTCGTTCTCAAGCTTTACCTCAATCTTGATAGGATTTTGCTGAACTGAAAGATTTTCGCTAATTTCGTAGTCGAAGACTGTCTTGGCATTCAACGCCAAGGCTCCGCAGAGAAGCGGCAGGATGTAGAGGGCTCTAAGCCCTGTCATCGCTGATACTTTTGGTTTTGACATCATAGTAATACGATTTTTAAGGATACTGTGATTAAAGCTGTTGGTGATGGAGTAGCCGCTC
>JAZRYB010000048.1:0-2047 GCA_045600565.1 Candidatus Cryptobacteroides sp.
GAGACTGAACGTGAGCGGCATTACTCCTGCGGTCAACGAAATCGGCAATGGAGGTTTTGTCGTAGATTACAGCCAACTTCTTCTTGATGCCTTTCTTCAAGGAATTGGTTGGTGCCAATCCATCCAGAAGGCTGTTTATCAAGTAGGATTCTTCCTCGCTGAAGTACATCAGTTTGTCAAAATCCGGAGCACTACGAGGCATCCCTTCCAATTTATAGGTATTGGCCAGCACTCTTTCAACAACGAAACCTGCCTGCTTGAAAGTGTCAATGTACCTGTATATGGTACGCAGTGACATATCAAGGTGTTCCGACAGTTGGTCAACTGTATAATTGATGTTGCCTGACATCATCTTCATCAGGCGAAGCATTCGTTCTGTTTTCGGTTGATCCATAACAATCTAAAACCTCTGGATTTCGTCCTTATCTTACTTCTTTGAGTTGTATCAAAACAACCCATTTACCACCTTTGCCTGGTCCTTCGTGCTTGAGAAGACCAAGAGATTGAAGCTTTGATAAATCCCTTTTAATCGTCCTTTCAGTAACATTGAAAAGTTCAGCAAGGGAAGATGCGTTTTCGGTGACATTTTCAGTGACATTTCCAGTGACATCCACGACCCCTGTCTTTATCAGTCTCTCAACGATAAGCCTTTGTCTCTCAGGTAAATTAGATGGAATTTTTTCGGTGACATTTCCAGTGACATTTTCTAGGACACCGGCTTCCGAAACCGACCTCTTCGGCCTGTCAAAGATGATGGCCACACAACCCGGTCTAAGCTCATACCTCGGTAGTGGCACTTTTGCTTCCGTGCAGGCGTCCACCATACGCTTCACACCACTTCCCCAGTTATCAAGATAGGTGGTCTTGAACATAAAATCCGCAATCTCAGGATTCCTCGGGAACGAATCGTGTGGTTGCATAAGGCTCTCTACTGTCAGTTCGCTTGGCAAGCGTCCCGGATTCACAATCTCCAGCCGGTCATCATAGATGGCCAGACTTACTGATGCCCCAGGGGAATCATATAACCTGTGACAGAAGGAGTTTATAAGTGCTTCTCGCAAGGCCTCTATCGGAATCTCCAGTTTGTCTGCCCTCCGGAGGCCGACAATCTTGCCTCCCAGATTCAGATGCTTGTAGGCGAACTCCATACCAGCATCCAGAAGGTCGAAGAAATTGCCTTTCACCCTCTGGTTGTCAATGAATTCATTTTTGTCGGTACCAACGAAACGGGCCATCCTGAGTAGCAACTGCGAATAATCACTGGTGTCCTTGGCAAAAAGCATAACAGCAGCATTGGTGAGTTTCCCATTCTTGAAGAATTTGAATTTGCTCAACAGAGACTCTATCGACTCGCCATTTGCTGTCGGCAAGATACGCCCGTGGTCAACACCAAGCTTTACGGCAGCCCTTATTCGGTTCTCATCCAAATCGTCAATCGTGTATTCTTCCGCAATTTGCTTCTCCCAGCCGAACATATGCGGCTTTGCCGCTTTCAGTCTCTCCTCAAACATCTCGCGAGGCATTCGCTTCGTTGTGCTTTCCCTGCGATAATAGGGACATCCATTGTAAGTATAAGGATTCTTGCCCCATACCCATCCGTCAAATTGCATAATAATGACTTTGTTGCCAGGATGGTCAGGTACATCTATATATTCAACACGCATATCCAAAGCTGGTTCGAGACCGCTTAACGCATTTGATATCTCACGTTGAGTATTGTCCGTTACCTGTTCGCCGACAATTTTCAAAGACTTTGGCGTGACACCGAATATCAGCCAACCGCCAGCCGTATTGAGGAAAGCACAGGCTGAATGCATACCATCCTTCAATTCACCGGTGGTTTTCTTTAACTCCAATTCCCGATGTTCGTCCGGGACGATGAGTCGTTTTATATCGTCTATGGTCATAGATTTTGTATTTATTTCAACATATAAAGGTAAACATTTTTTCTGAATTCGGCCGGCGGAAATCCGATTTTGTCAATAAATGACATCTGACCTTATTGGGAGAAAGGTTGCGATACGTCCCATTATGAGAAGATAGAAGG
>JAZRYB010000049.1:0-15503 GCA_045600565.1 Candidatus Cryptobacteroides sp.
TTCATCATCCTCAAGGCGGCGAAGGGCTGCCCTGACAACCTCACTCGCATTGTTATATCTGCCGGACGTGATTGTTGATTGAATGAAATTCTCGTAATGTGGTCCGAGAGCCACCGTCATTGTTCGTGCCATATTCTATGATTTTGGACAAATGTAAGAATATTTCTTAATAAATACAAAATCGGAAGACGTACTCTATAACATTTCCATACCCGACTATGTTCTTTCGAAGCCGTTGACTTTATTTGCGGGGGAATTTTCCTGATTTTTTACCCCGTTTGGCATCATTTCAGACATTTCGGGGGAGTTTGAGCCTTTAATTCCCCCGATGCAGCTTCAAAAGTTGTGCGGACGCGAGTGACTGGCGTATTGCGCTACTCCTACTATCTGCTCGGGGCTGTAATCCATAAGAATCATCTCATCTACCTTCTTCCTGACATCTTCCTTGAACCCGCGTGGCAGATGGCGGCAACGCCATCGGTAGGCGGCACGTTCCTGTGCTATACTTGGCTTATAACACCTGTATCTGCTGTAGCCGTTTCTCTGAATCTCCCTCGTAATGGTTGACGGATGGACGTGCAGATACTCTGCTATCTCCTTCTTCGTGCACCCGGCCTCCAGTTTTGCAGCGATCTGATACCGCTGCCACTCTCTTAAATGCATCATTTTTGAACCTGTTTTGTGGGCAGACCGCCCAGATATTAAGATTTATACTTAATATAAACCTTTATCTCACAGATTCTTTCTCAAAAATTGCGTTTAGAAGTTGAATTCAGGCCATCGTAAAATAATCAAGTTGTATTCTCAATAATAATTGACTGGCAATAACAGAATGTTATATTTTTACAATTATATATGGTACGACTATTGCGGGATTTTCACCGTAAAATATGCTGATAATTCTATTCTTAATACTTGGCCTTATGTCGCTGGCGCTGGGAATTCTTGGAATCTTCCTTCCAGGCCTGCCGACAACACCTTTTTTTCTTCTTGCATCATATTCTTTCATCAAGAGCAATCCGCGACTGCATAAATGGCTGCTTGATTCGAGGTTCGGAGATTACATCAGAAAATATGAGGAAAATCCCGGGCTTCACCGGAAGACAAAAGTATATATCATTATTTTGATGACAGCAATGTGCGGCATCTCGATAACATTCTTCATCAAGTCCGTCCTGCTGAAAATCATCGTTAGTATTGCCGGCCTGATAGGCGCCATTGTCGTTTCGTTTTTTATCCCTACACTGAAAGCTGCCGCAAGAGAGTAAATGAATAAAAGCCAGTCAATGAAATTCTCTTGACCGGCCACCCTAAGGTTTTGCCGTCCCGGCCTATCGGATACTACATCCGAACGGGAACAACGAGTATTTCGCCAGCTTGAAATGCTGTGTTCCGAGTGGGATGCCTATGATTGTGATGCAGAGTATGGCTCCGAACACCAGATGAATCAGTGCAATTTCCCACCATCCGAGGACTATCCAGAGCACATTGAATACGGTTGTCAGGCATCCTGATGTCGGGTTGGGGCTCACATCCTTTCCAAATGGCCAGAGAGCCAGAACGCCAAGCTTCATAATCTGCACTCCGAACGGGATGCCGATAATGGTGATACACATAATAAGTCCGCAGATGAAGTACATCATTGCGGTAAGAAATCCTCCGAGGATGAGCCAGATGATGTTGCCGAGAAAGTTCATTGCTCTACAATTGTTGAGTGAAAATACTTAAAAAAACCGGATTCATCCATTCTACGGGAAACTATGTTCATCCGTCCGGACGGATATGATGAAAGAATATGACTCGCGGGCTGCCGTGAGCATATCCTTTGCACCGAAATGCTCGACAGTGAGCCATCCGTCATAGCCGCTGTCAATAAGGGCCCGAATGACTTCCGCTTCGGGTATGCAACCGCTGCCTATAGCAGGGCAACTGAAGTCAGTCGCAGACACCCTGTCTTTCAGATGTACGTGAGCAATCCGATCCCTGAAAAGCTTCAGGGCTCCCAGACAATCCTCTCCGGCAATGATGTAATTGCCGGAATCAAAGTTATGCATAAGTGCGGGAGCTTTTGAAAACAGGTTATTCAGCATTTCAGTATTGAAGCAGGGAGAATCCGCATTGTCATAATCCTCGACCATAACGGTCAGACCTTCCTGAGCGGCCCTTGCGGCGAATGCTTCCAATCTTGCAGAAACGTCAGGACGAGCCTCCCCGGTATAAAGCTCAGGGACGATGAGAACCCTGTCATAAGAATACTTACGCATAAATTCCAGAGCCGCGTCCTCCTTTGCCGAAACATCCTCCCCCGAGCAATAATCGATATTGGCTATGCAGCAGGAATGCTCAAATCCGAGGCTGTCCAGTATCCCCAACTCGGCGGGATCCTGCGTAACCCTGACATCAGCACCGGTATAACCGATACCACGGACAATACGAGCGGCCTCAGCGAAGCTTATCTTCTCCTGCCTTGAAATCGTTCTGATATGGTCGGAGAAGATGCTGACCTTAGGTGATTCCTGCCCGCCGGAACATCCGTAAAGGGCAAACACAGCCACGGCTGCGACAATTATCTTGACAATTAATCTGTTATTACGTTCTGTCATCATATATGAATCTAATGCCATTGAGGAGAAAAATCAAAAATCCGCCTTCTTTTCGTCTATAACCTTGAGCAGATACTGCCCGTATTGATTCTTAATCATCGGCTGTGCCAGTTCACGCATTTTTTCTTCCGTAATCCAACCGTTGCGATAAGCGATTCCTTCCAGGCAAGCTATCTTAAGGCCCTGTCTCTTCTCTATTACCTCAACGAAGGTCGATGCCTCCGAGAGGGAATCGTGAGTACCGGTATCGAGCCAGGCAAAACCTCTGCCCAAAGTCTGTACCTTGAGTTCTCTGTCGTTCAGGAACCACTGGTTGACGGTAGTAATCTCATACTCCCCTCTTGCAGACGGTTGAATCCTGGAGGCAACGTCTACCACTTTGTTGGGATAGAAATAGAGGCCTACGACCGCATAGTTTGATTTAGGATTTGCAGGCTTCTCTTCAATGGAGAGGCAGTTGCCGTCCCTGTCGAATTCCGCAACGCCATATCTCTCGGGGTCAGAAACCCAGTAGCCGAAAACAGTAGCTTTCTTGTCCTCCTCTGCTGAGCGCACTGCCTCCTTGAGCATTCCGGTAAAGCCTGAGCCGAAGAAGATATTGTCGCCAAGCACAAGGCAGGCACAATCGTCACCGATAAATTCCTTTCCTATGGTAAAAGCTTGTGCAAGCCCGTCAGGAGATGGTTGCTCGGCATACTGGAGTCTGATTCCGTAGTCGCTGCCATCACCCAGAAGGCGCTTGAACCCTGGAAGGTCGTATGGTGTTGAGATAATGAGAATATCTCTGATTCCGGCCAGCATCAAAACCGATATAGGGTAATAAACCATCGGCTTGTCGTAAATGGGCAACAACTGCTTGCTGACACCCTTTGTTATCGGATAAAGTCTTGTGCCTGAGCCTCCGGCGAGAACTATTCCCTTCATATTGTTGATTTGTTAACTGTCAATTCATCGTTTGTCGTACATATCCTCGTAGTACTTGAGGTAGTCTCCACTGGTCACATTGTCCATCCACTCCTGGTTGTCCAGATACCATTTCACGGTCTTCTCTATACCCTCCTCGAACTGGAGACTTGGCTCCCAACCGAGTTCCTTTTGCAGTTTGGTGGAGTCAATCGCGTATCGCAGGTCGTGACCCGCACGGTCTGTAACGTAGGTGATCAGGTCCATATCGGTCCCCTCAGGACGTCCTAACAGACGGTCAACGGTATTGATGAGAACCTTGATGATGTCTATGTTCTTCCACTCGTTGAAACCGCCAATGTTGTAGGTCTCGGCAATCTTTCCGTTGTGGAATATCACATCTATTGCCCGGGCATGGTCCACCACATACAGCCAGTCACGGACATTCTCGCCCTTGCCATAGACAGGGAGCGGTTTGCGGTGACGGATGTTGTTGATAAAGAGAGGTATGAGCTTCTCGGGGAACTGGTAAGGGCCGTAATTATTGGAGCAGTTCGTCACGATTGTCGGCATTCCGAAGGTGTCGTGGAATGCGCGTACGAAGTGGTCAGATGATGCTTTCGACGCGCTGTACGGCGAATGGGGGCTGTACTTCGTAGTCTCTGTAAAGAGTGTGCCGTCAAACTGAAGGGCACCATAGACTTCATCAGTAGAAATGTGGTAGAACCTCTTGCCCTCGTATTTTTCCGGAAGCGACTCCCAATATGCCTTTGCCGCTTGGAGCAGGCTCAAAGTTCCCATTACATTCGTTTGGGCAAAGGTGAAGGGGTCTTTGATGCTGCGGTCCACGTGGGATTCGGCTGCCAGATGGATGATGCCATCCACCTTCTCGTCCTGCATCAGATGGAGAACGCCCTCAAAATCGCAGATGTCCATCCTGACGAACTTGTAGTTGGGTTTGTCCTCTATGTCCCTCAGGTTGGCGAGGTTGCCGGCGTATGTCAGCTTGTCCAGATTGATAATCTTATTTTCGGGATACTTGTTCACGAAGAGCCTTACAACGTGGCTTCCGATGAATCCGGCTCCTCCGGTGATGATAATATTCTTCATTACATTCAGCTATTTCTACATTATTGGCTTAACTACGTTTCCTTCGCCACTCACATTTCTATTGTAGCTCACTCGCTCCATTCTTCGCTTCAAATATCAAATTTAACTAAATTATCTCAATTAACACTAAGAACCTGTTTTGAAATGGTTGATGAATTTTATTATACAAGATTTTTATTGTATTTTGGTTCTGAAATGAGGGAGCGTAGCCATAGCTACGTGACCAAATGACAGAAGCAAAAGACTGAAAAAGGTTCATAAGAAAAGAAATTAATCATTTCAAAACAGGTTCTAAACTCCCATCGCTTTTTGCACAGTGTCTCAGCATATGACTTTTTTTTGATTATCTTTACCATCGTTTGGAACTGATTGTTTCAATGCCGTGCTGCCGGCTTCCGGAAAGGCCCGGCCATTAATCATTCATATTGTTTGTTATGCATAAATTTTTTCTCTCGGCACTATTGCTTGCCCTATCTGCAACAGGCTTTTCACAGAATTACGACAACAATTGGGAATCCATAGACAGCCGTCCCATTCCGGAATGGTTCGGAGAAGCAAAATTCGGAATATTCATTCACTGGGGTGTCTATTCCGTTCCCGCATTCAGCCCTGCCGAACGCGACGGAGTCGGCATATATGACAGGTACGCCGAGCACTATTGGAGACGCTGGGTCAACCCCAGTGACAGTCAACACTATTTTCAGGAGTTCCACAACCGCGTATATGGTGAGAATGTCAAATATCAGGACTTCGCCAATGACTTCAAGGCCGAGATGTTCCAGCCGGATGAATGGGCGAGAATCTTCGAAGAGTCAGGCGCAAAATATGTGGTCCTGACATCCAAGCACCACGAAGGATATTGTCTCTGGCCTTCACAGTATTCTTGGAACTGGAATGCGATGGATATAGGTCCACACCGTGATGTACTCGGCGACTTGACCGAAGCAGTCAAGGCAAAAGGTCTCAAGATGGGTTATTATTACTCGCTTCTCGAATGGTTCCACCCGCTCTACAAGGCTGAGACTCTCGACCAATATATTGACCAGCATATGTTTCCTCAGATGAAAGAGCTTGTGGAGAAATACCGTCCGGACATTGTCTGGACTGACGGGGAATGGGACTATACTTCCGACAAACTCAGAAGTACAGAGTTTCTCCAGTGGCTTTACAACGAGTCTTCGGTGCGCGAGTCTGTCGTGGTCAATGACAGATGGGGCAAGGAGACACGCAGCCGCCACGGCGGTTTCTATACCACAGAGTATGATTTGATCAATGACGGCAATTCCGACGGCATAGTGTTTACCCGTCCGTTTGAAGAATGCCGTGGCATCGCAGGCTCTTTCGGTTTCAACAGGAATGAATACCTCAACGAATATTCGACTTCCGAGGAGCTTGTCCACCTTCTCATCAACAAAGTGTCCCGCGGCGGCAATCTTCTCTTGAATGTCGGGCCTACAGCCGACGGACGTATCCCTCTCATCATGCAGCAGAGACTCAAAGATATGGGAGACTGGCTCAAAGTCAACGGTGAGGCCATATATGGGTCCGGGAAATGGGCAGAAGCCCCAGCCGTGACCAATGACAGCGAGATATTCTACACATCCAAGGACAATGCCTTGTACGTGATTATGACGAAGTGGCAGGAGAGACCGATTACGGTTAAAGGAGTAAAGAACGTAAAGAATGTCAGTATGCTCGGCTACAACGGAAGAGTCTCCTACTCCCGCTCAACCAACAGCGTGACCATCAAGCCTGTGTCCATTTCATCTCCTTACGACATCCCTTGCGACTACGCTTGGGTGTATAAAATCGAATACTGACAAGCAGCGGTCTCACTTGGGCTGGTGGACGGCGATACACTCCATCTCAATGAGCCAGGTCGGGCGACAGACAGGAGCCAGAAGAATAATATAGGGGACATCAGGAAACTTGTCGGCGAACAGAGGTGCGACTTTCTCATAATCTTCGGGATTGCGCAGATATACAAGCATTTGAAGGATATCGCCCAGACCGGCCCCCGATTCCTTTAAGAGCTCTGAAACATTCTCCCACATCCTGTATGTCTGCTTCACGACATCTCCTTCGTGAAGCACTTCGCCCTTGTTGTCAATGGATGCTGTGCCGGAGATGATACTATATACTCTGTCATCAAACCCGATCCGAACCCCTCTCTCGAATGTGACACCATATTCATATGTAGGATTGAGATGAGTAGGTGCGTACAGATAGCGTTGTTGGCCTTTGCGCAGACCTTTGATGGCCAGCGCATCCATCTGGACCATAAAACGCCTGTCAACAGAAGAGCCGCCTATCCCTGTGCTGGCTATATAATGAGTATCCGGGGTCAGGCCGCATCGTGTGAAGTTCTCACGCCGCGCCTTGACCAGACCGGCATAATTATCATCTATTTCGTGGACGAAAAACCAGGTGCGCACACAATTATCAGTTATCGAAAGCCCGTCGGATGCAAGTCTATCCTCATAATTCTCCAATATTTCCGCTGTCTGCTCAGCGGAATCCACACCTTCCGCATTTGATCCCGCTGTCCATATGAAAGCCAGCCCATCGCAAGACACCACTGTCTCGTCTTGAGAATATTCAACATCAGCCCCGCTGACCATATAAATCCAAACCGCAACGCCACATCCGTCCAGCGGGGGCTGGACGATATACGATACGGCACCTGTACAAGGAATCATACCCTCGCTGTCACGTTCAGGCAGAAAATATCTTTTGAATACATATTTCCAACCTGCGTACAACTTGAAGAAGGCCTCCTCCCTCAAGTACAATTGTCCCAGAGAGTCGGCCCTCAATATAATATGTTTTTCCTTCACTACAGCGTCCTCTTAATCTCCACGATATGGAATGCTTCGATCACATCCCCGTCCTTTATATCATTGAAATTGGCAATGCCTATACCGCATTCCATCCCCGAAGGAACTTCCTTGACTGCATCCTTGCCCCTCTGGAGTGAAGAAAGCTCGCCAGTATAAATCACAATACCATCCCGGATGAGACGGGCCTGACTCTTCGCCGTCATCTTACCATCACGGACAAGACAACCTGCAATGGTTCCGACCTTGCTGATGCGGAATGTCTGTTTGACCTCGGCAGTAGCTGTAACTTCTTCTTTCTTCTCTGGCTCAAGCATTCCCTCAATACCATCCTTAACCTCGTTTATACAGTCATAGATGACGGAATAAAGCCTGATCTCGATGCCTTCTTTCTCGGCAGCCTTGCGGGCCTCCACCGAAGGACGGACCTGGAAGCCTACGACAACGGCATCAGATGCCTCCGCGAGCAGGATATCCGATTCAGAAATTGCGCCTACGGCTTTGTGTATCACATTGACCTTGACTTCCTCGGTGGAAAGCTTGATGAGAGAGTCAGACAAAGCTTCGACGGAGCCATCCACATCGCCCTTGACAATAACGTTGAGCTCCTTGAAGTTGCCGATGGCAATACGGCGGCCTATTTCTTCAAGAGTCATATGCTTCTGAGTCTTGATGCCTTGAATACGAATAAGCTGTTCACGCTTGTTGGCTATGGACTTGGCTTCCCTCTCGTCGGAAAGCACATTGAACTTCTCTCCGGCCGCCGGAGCGCCGTTCAATCCGAGGACTGAGACAGGAGTTGACGGTCCTGCAGATGTCACCTTCTGTCCTCTTTCGTTGAACATCGATTTGACGCGTCCGAAATAGCTTCCGCACAGAACCACATCTCCCTGATGGAGAGTACCCTCCTGCACGAGAACCGTCGCAAGATATCCGCGGCCCTTGTCCAAAGACGACTCAATGACTGCACCTACGGCAAGTTTATTCGGATTGGCCTTGAGCTCGAGAAGGTCAGTCTCCAGAAGGACCTTGTCAAGAAGTTTGTCCACATTGATACCCTTCTTGGCAGATATTTCCTGACACTGATATTTTCCACCCCAATCCTCAACCAGAATATTCATTTCAGAAAGCTGACGACGGATAGTCTCAGGATTCGCTCCAGGCTTATCTATCTTGTTGATTGCAAATACCATAGGCACATTTGCGGCCTGAGCATGACTTATAGCCTCCACCGTCTGAGGCATAACGGCGTCATCCGCGGCGACTATGATGATGGCGAGGTCAGTCAACTGAGCTCCACGCGCACGCATCGCAGTGAAGGCCTCGTGTCCCGGTGTATCGAGGAAGGTGATATGTCTGCCGTCAGGCAAGGTGACATTGTATGCACCGATATGCTGCGTGATACCTCCAGCCTCTCCTGCAATCACATTGGACTTGCGGATATGGTCGAGAAGTGATGTCTTGCCGTGGTCAACGTGACCCATCACCGTGATGATAGGAGGTCTTGCGACGAGATCCTCAGGATTGTCCTCTTGCCCGGCATTGCTGATTTCCTCTGAAATCTCGGCAGTCACAAATTCAACCTTGTAGCCGAATTCCTCCGCGACAAGCACGAGTGTCTCCGCATCGAGACGTTGGTTGATGGACACCATAAGTCCCAGGCTCATACAGGCTCCGATAACTTTCACGACAGGAGTGTTGTTCATAAGGGTGGCGAGATCGTTGACCGTTACAAATTCGGTCACCTTGAGCACTCTCTGCCCCGCCTCCTCGGATTGCATTTCCTCAAAGGCCTTCTGGGCCACAGCCTCTCTCTTTTCCTTGCGGTATTTGGCTCCGAAATTGTTCTTCTTGCCTTCATTCATCCGGGCATATGTCTCTTTGACCTGCTTCTGAATCTGTTTCTGGATTTCTTCCTGCTCAGCCTCAGTCAATTCCGGTTTAAAACGGTCATTGCGGTCGCGCTTGCGACCATTTTTGCCCTGCTGGTTGGAGGTATTATGCTGATTCTTGTTCTTGTTGTTGTCGTTTTTGCGAGGATTGTTGTCCGCTTCCACTTTGCCGACATCCACTTTCTGACTTCCCTTTGCAATTCTTTCTCTTTTCTTGGCAGGTTTTTTCTCAAACTTGGACATATCAATCTTGCCGACAATCTTGAGTCCTCCCGTCTTCTGTTTAGCCTGCTCAGATGACGATGGGGTCAATTCGTCATTATCAACGGCGGCGACAGGTTCGGCGGCAGTCTCAGACTGCAAGTCCGGCTCCGGCTTCGAGACAGTTTCAGCCACAGGCTCAGGCTGAACGGTCGGCTCAGGCTCAAGCTCCACTACCGGCTCAGGATTCGTGGCAGGCTCAGCCTCCAATTCCGGTTCGGGCTCAGGCTCAGCAGGCTGTGGTGCAGGTACCGGGGCAGGCTGTGCCTTCGGTTTGCTTTCTATGTTGAAAATAGAGCTCTTTATGATAGTTTCTCTCTCCAGCTCTTCTTCTTCATCCTCCTCGTTCTCGGCCCTTTCCTGTCTGCGTCCGGTCTTTTCCAGAATCTCCGTGAGCTTGATATCGACTTTCTCCGATGCTTCCTTCATCGCAAGATCTTTTCCGAATTGCTTGGCAATGGCCGGCAGATAATCCTCCGATATTTTTGCATTCGGATTCTCATCAATGTCAGCACCCTGTTTCTTGAGAAAATTCACAAGATCCTGCAGGCCTATGTTGTATTGTCTGATTATTTTATTTATTCGAATTTCTGCCATATATAACCCCCCTGTTTTCAATTAATCCTCAAATTCGGCTCTCAAAATGTCAAGAACCTCTTCAACTGTCTCGTCCTCGAGATCGGCCCTCTTGGCAATATCTTCTGCCGTCAGGGCGAGAACGCTCTTGGCCGTGTCGCATCCGATTGATTCGAGACGCTCGATTACCCAGGCGTCAATCTCATTGGTAAACTCGCTCAGAAGGACATCCTCTTCCTCGACATCAAGACTGTCTTTCGGAAGCTCTCTCCAGACCTCAATTTCCCTTCCGACAAGCATTCCCGCCAACTGAATGTTGCAGCCGCCACGACCTATTCCCTTCTTCACCTCGTCCGGTTGCATATATACCTTGACCTTGTCCTCCGGACTGTTACCCAGATCGATTGATGAGACTCTCGCCGGATTGAGAGCTCTCTGGATAAGAAGTGACTGGTTGGCTGTCCACTGAAGGACATCAATGTTCTCATTCCTGAGCTCGCGGACGATGCCAAGAATACGGCCGCCCTTGACACCGATACAAGCTCCGATAGGATCAATACGCTCGTCATAAGACTCCACGGCCACTTTTGCACGTTCGCCAGGCACTCTGACAACTTTCTTGATGGTGATGAGACCGTCTATGATTTCAGGCACCTCCTGTTCGAAAAGTCTTTCGAGGAATTCCGGAGATGTACGGGACAGAATAATGTACGGAGTTGTATTGTTCTTCATCTCGACACTCTTGATAATGGCCCGCACAGTATCATTCTTCTTGAAATGTTCGCCCGGGATCTGCTCACTCTTCGGAATATGGAGTTCATTGCCGTCTTCATCGAGTATAAGGGCTTCCTTTGACCAGGTCTGATAAATCTCTCCGGTAAAAATCTCACCGATTCTGGCCGAGTATTTCTTGAATACATTAGCCTTCTCTATATCCATAATGCGGCCCTGCAGGTTCTGACGGATATTGAGGATACCTCTGCGTCCGAAAGATGCCAAAGACACTTTCTTGGTATATGTGTCACCGATGTCATAATCATCGTCACCTGTTTCTGCCGCTACCTGGGCCGGAGTCATCTGGGCATTGGGATTTTCCACCTCCTCTACTATCTCGTAGTTCTGATAAATCTCGCACGTACCTTTATCGACGTTAACAATGACATCAAAATTGTCTGAAGACCCGAAAGTCTTGGTAATCTGAGTCATAAATACATCCTTGAGAACGCCCATCATCACGGGCCTGTCGATGTTCTTCTCTTCTTTGAAGTCCTTGAATGCCTCAATCAGAGTAATCACTTGTTCTTTTTCCATTTTGGTATATTAATTTTCTATTGTTTTCAACATTTCATCCGCTTCTTCGCCGCTTATCCCCAGAGAGGTGACCGTCAAAGCATAATCCTCGATATTTCTGTCGAAAGCTGACAGAACGGCACGATGGACATACTCACAATCAGCGAGTTCCACATCAGCATTCTGCTTATCGACAGTAACCTCGAACACATTGTCATCATCGTCGAACTTGAGTTCACAAACGAAGCAGCCGCGTTCCCGAGCCGCTTTTTCTACAACATTCATCAATTCTTCTTGTTTCATAATCAGTTGGTCTGAAATAAAAAGATAGGAACCGGACGGCCCCTATCTCAAACACGGATGCAAATTTATTATTTTTTTTTATTTTTGCAAAAACTATGTTTGGAACCTGTTTTGAAATGGTTCACAAAATTTGGTTATAAATATAGTAAATGTTTCAAAACCGGTTCATAATCACATGGAATTTACTGCAAAACAGCTTGCCACAGTTCTCAATGGTACTATCGTCGGGGATCCCGACGCCAAAGTGACAGGGTTCGCCAAGATTGAAAACGGCAAAACAGGTAAATTATGTTTCTTTGCAAATCCCAAATACGAATCATATGTATATAGTTGCAAGGCAAGCATTTTGCTTGTAAACAACAATTTTGAGCCCAAGGAAGACGTTTTGCCCACTATGATTCGTGTAGAGGATGCATATACTGCTGTGGCAACTCTGTTGAAATATGTATCCGGTCAGAAAAAGTCATTTCACGCGCATCGCGGTTTCAGAAGCCATATTGCATTGTCTGCCAAAATAGGCCGTCAGGTTTATATCGGAGATTTCGCATATATCGGGAAGAAATGCATAATCGGAGACCGCACGAAAATATTCGAAAATGTGACCGTCGGTGAAGGCACCGAAATCGGCAGGAATTGTATCTTGTATCCGGGGGTACGCATTTATCCGGGAATGAAGATTGGGAACAATGTCATACTCCATGCCAACTGCGTGATTGGCAGCGACGGATTCGGCAATGTACCGCAGTCTGATGGCAGTTGGGAGAAAATCGAACATCTCGGAAATGTAATAATCGGAGACAATGTGGAAATCGGGGCAAACACTACGGTTGACAGAGCCGAAATGGAGTCCACTATCATTGGCAACGGGGTCAAGATAGACAACCTCTGTCAAATAGCGCACAACGTTCAGGTTGGAGACAATACCGTGATGGCTGCCCAATGCGGCATAGCCGGTTCCGCCAAGATTGGGAAAAACTGCATTCTGGCAGGCCAAGTCGGAATAGTCGGGCACATAAACATAGCTGACCATACGACCATCGGAGCCCAATCGGGAGTGACAAGCAGTATCAGAAAGCCGGGGCAGACCATTCTGGGCTCACCGGCATTCGATATCAAGAAATATATGCGGAGCTACGTGAAATTCCGTCAGTCAGGGCAGGAATAAGCAGTTGATTTCTAATAATTATTTTTGTATCTTTGCCAACCTTTCGGATGGCAGAGTTGATAGCCTCCGTGGTTTATTGGATATATGACACAACAGACTCTCAAGAAATGCTACTCCTTTGAGGGCAAAGGCCTTCACACAGGCAAATATGCGTCAATGACTGTCAAACCGGCACCAGTGAATACAGGAATAGTATTCAAGAGAACCGATATCGGGCGGCATGCTCTTGTCCACGCAGTTGTCGAAAATGTTTCCGACACATCAAGAAGCACCTCGCTGACTGAGGACGGCATCACTGTCAGAACGGTCGAGCACATTCTCTCCGCATTGACAGGTCTAGGAGTTGACAATGCCATCGTTGAAGTCGACAACATCGAAATCCCAATTCTAGACGGAAGCGCACGAAGATATTCTCTGCTGATAGCCAAGGATGGCCTCGAGGAGCAGAACGTCCCCAGGAAAAGCATAGAACTCACTGAAACCATAGAAATCAAAGACAACCATTCAGACTCTTGGATAAAGATTGAGCCTGCGGAATCGTTCTCGTATGAGGTCACTGTGGATTTCAATTCCAAAGTCCTCGGTGTCCAGACCAGCCTGTGGGACCCGACGGTTGACTATGTCTCACAAATAGGTCAATGCAGGACCTTCGTCTTTTTCCACGAAATCGAATATCTGTTCAAGAACAATCTCATCAAGGGTGGAGATGTCGATAATGCCATAGTCATCGTGGAGCATCCTGTCACCGAAAAGCAGTTGAAAGATTTAAGCCTTCTGTTTGACAAGGAGAGACTTGAAATAACTCAGGGAGGATATCTCAACAACCTCTCACTCAGATTTGACAACGAATGCGGCAGGCATAAACTTCTGGACTTGATCGGAGATTTGAGACTTGCCGGAGGTTTCATTAATGCCAAGATAACAGCCTTCAAGCCGGGGCACACCATAAACACCGAAGCTGCCAGAAAATTGGTCTCCGCTTCCAAAGAAAATAAATCATAAAAATATGAGTACAACCATCCATCCCCTTGCAACTGTAAGCCCGAATGCAAAATTGGGCAACAATGTTGAAATCGGGCCTTTCGTCTTTATAGATGACGATGTCGAAATCGGAGACAACTGCAAAATCCATCCACACGCAGTAATATATCGATATGTCAAGATGGGTAACAATTGTGAAGTATTTCCAGGAGCAGTCGTCGGGGCGATTCCCCAAGATCTCAAATATGATGGTGAAGTAACTTATGTCGAGATCGGAGACCGCGTGACGATACGCGAATGCGCCACTATCAACAGAGGCACCAAAGCCAGCGGAAAAGGCGTGACAAGTATCGGTGACGATACTCTTATAATGTCCTATGTCCACGTGGCCCACGATTGCAAAGTAGGCAAGCATTGCATACTTGTAAGCTACGTAGGCATTGCCGGAGAGACTGATGTCGAGGACTGGGCCATCATCGGCGGTGGCACAAAAGTGCATCAATTCAGCCACATCGGTGCACACGCAATGGTAGGAGGCGCCTGCAAGGTCAACAAGGACGTTCCGCCATATTCTCTCTGCGGAAGAGAGCCTCTCTGCTATGCCGGTGTGAATATCGTCGGGCTCCGTCGCAGAGGTTTCGATTCCGATGTTATCAGGAACATCCGAGACATCTATGACACAATCTATTTCCAGGGATACAACACCACGGACGGTTGTTCCAAAGTTCAGGCCGGTTTCCCTGCCTCAGAAGAAAAAGAAGTCATTCTCAATTTCATCAAGAACTCCAAGAGAGGTATCGTGAAAGCCAATGACCAGAATGAAAAAGGTGCAATAGATTGATGATTCTGCTAAGCACCGCATATTTTCCGCCTGTAGAATTCTTCGCGGCGATTGCTAACGGAATGACCTTGTCTGCGGACAAGGTCATTCCGTCTGTTGTCCATCTGGAAGCGCACGAGAATTACCAGAAACAATCATACAGAAACAGGTGCAAATTTTATGGCTCCGAAGGGGTTCAGACCCTTCTGGTACCCATCATCCACGAAGGCGGGACATACGAAAGACCTATTAGGGAAATCAAGGTGGATTACTCCACACCCTGGGTATTGCATACAGAAAGGGCCATTTCCTCAGCTTATGACTCGTCCGCTTATTTCGAATATTACAAGGATGACATTTTTGCCATTCTCGAATCCAAGCCGGAAATGCTTTGGGACCTTAATCTGAAACTCATCAAATATTTTCTCAAAAAAACCGGGATTGCAGCAGAGATTATCTTTACTGAAGATTACGTCAGAAACGGCAGGACTGAAATCCATCCGAAAATCACAAACACCATACTCCGGGATCTCGGGCTCGAAAAACCGTACTTTCAGGTTTTCGCCCGAAAGCACGGTTTCATATCAAATCTATCCATAATGGACCTTCTCTTCAACGAAGGGCCAGGCTCAATTCTCTATCTGAAAAAGATTTAGAACCTGTTTTGAAATGATTGATGAATTTTATTATTCAAGATTTTTATTGTATTTTGGTTATGGAATGAGGGAGCGTAGCCGTAGCTACGTAACCGAATGACAGAAG
>JAZRYB010000050.1:0-4546 GCA_045600565.1 Candidatus Cryptobacteroides sp.
TTCGCTCACTTCGGCCCCTCCCATTGTCTCCTTCGTTCTGCTCCGCAGAACTTGTATCCAACGGGCCCCTCCCCCTGCCCGTGTCCGGGGGTGGACACGTCCTCCGAAGGCTGCTGCCTGCTCAGCTTCTCCGCCGTCAGAACAGGGCAGAATAAAATGGCTATCCTTTTGATTACCAAAGGAATAGCTATTGCTTTTGTGATACATTTTTCGTATATTAGAGTTGCGAACAAGTACACGTTCGTTTGGAAAGGCAGTACGGAGAAGAACAAGGCGAAGCTTGAAGCCAATGTCAGGTTAGTCCTTGCGGCAGCCGATACAGGGCAAGGACTGCACCGGATGTCCTCTGCGCGGCATGTGCTACAAAGGGACGTTTGACAGGAGGACAATCGAGGTGAACCATCAGGCGAATGCATACAGGGCTGAAGCTAAACGCCTTCTCACGAGCGAGCGTGGCCTCCATCACAGGAGCAACCGCCCGATAGAGCGGATGCGCAGCAAAGCGGACAGCAGTTGCCTCTGAGAGGCCTGTCCACCCCCGGACAGGGGCAGGGGGAAGGGTCCGCCGGAGACAAGTTCCGCGCCAGCGGGACGTAGGAAACGGTGGAAGGGGCCGGAGCGAACGAAGTGAGCGGAGTCCTCTCAGAGGCAAACTGCTGCCGCTGCGGAGCTCCGCCCATATAAAACAAGAGGCCGACCCTTTTTAGTCGACCTCTTTAGGAGGTGGGTAACGTGGAACTCCGTTTCCTCGGGCTAACTTTAGAGGCCAAAGGCCGACAGTAGGGGTAGCGCTGCCATTTTGCACAAAACCAATAAGCCCTGAAAATCAAGTTTCGCCCCTCAAAATAGTCCAATAAGGGGTTCCACCGACATTTGCACTCAAAGTCGCTATAAGACTGTCTGAACTTCCGATATGGTTAGGGCCGTTAAACATATACGTTTGAAGGCCGGCAAGGTTGTCACCCTCAGTGCTTCAAACTTTATGGACTATCTCGCAGGTTCTATGCAAGCGAGAGAATCATGAGCTGGGCGATGAGCACTCTCATGAACATAGTAAGAGGGTAGACAGCCGCGTAGCTGACAGACGCAGTGTCTGTGCTCTTGTCCTGTTCCGACGCAAATGCGAGTGCAGGAGGATTTGTGCTGGCTCCTGAAAGTACGCCGATGAGCGTAAGGTAATCCAACTTCATGACATATCTTCCTATGATTCCGGCGGCCATGAGTGGAATCACTGTGATAAGAGCACCGTATGCAATCCAGATCAGTCCGCCATTATTCACGACAGTGTCGACGAATCCGTTGCCAGCCTCAAGTCCGACGCAAGCTAGGAAGATACATATTCCTATCTCACGAAGCATGAGGTTCGCACTCGCGGTGGTATAGGTTATCACATTCATCCTCGGACCGAAGTGGCTGAGAAGTATGCTCACAATAAGAGGGCCGCCGGCAAGGCCAAGTTTCACAGGCTGCGGGATACCTGGGAAAGTCACGGGGATGCTTCCCAAAAGCACACCAAGGGCGATTCCGATAAAGATAGGGATGAGATTCGGTTCGTCAAGCCTTTTGAGGGAATTGCCGAGGATTTTCTCCACGCCTACTACAGATTCCTTGCTTCCCACTACAGTTACAAGGTCGCCGTACTGCAGCTTGAAATCGGGGCTGGCTTTGAAGTCGAGTCCGGCGCGTCTGATTCTCGTGACCGATGCTCCTAATACCTCCTCGAAATTGAGTCTGCCAAGGGTCACACCATTGAGACTGCGTTTGCTTATGATGAAGCGGCGTGAGATGAACCTGGTATCGGCAGCCTCGACATGTTTGCTTATGATTACTTTCTGAGCTTCCTTTTCTTCCGCTCTGATATCGATGTCCTCACTTTTCTTTTCCGATGTGACGATAACATTCCCCTTGCGGTAGAAGCATTGCTTTATGATAAGGAAGCTTGCAATCGCGCCTATCACGCCCAAAGGATATGCCACGGCATATCCGAGAGCGATGTCGGGTGCGTTTGAGCCGAAACTGTCGGCATATGCAGTCTGTGCGGCTCCGAGTCCAGGGGTATTTGTCACAGCTCCAGACATGATACCCGTAATGGTTGTCATCGGGATGTCTGCAAGAAAGTGAATGGCTATTGCAGTAGCTGCACCGCACAGACAGATGAAGATGGCCAGGAGGTTAAGCTTCAATCCTCCTGATCGGAAGATTGAGAAGAAACCTGGACCCACCTGGAGACCGATGCTGTATACGAAAAGTATGAGTCCGAATTCCTTCATGAAGTGAAGAAGATTCGAATCGAGAGTCATCCCGAAGTGGCTGAAAAGGATTCCGACGAAAAGAACCCACGTCACACCCAGGGATATTCCGCCGACCTTGCTCTTGCCGAGCATCTTTCCAAGTGCGATTACAAGGGCGAGAATTATTATGGAGTGGGCAATGCCTCCGCTCCAGGCGTCAGAAACGCCTTCAAAAAGATTATTCCAAAATTCCATGCTGATCAGCTATTTACAGCCACTTTTCGGATAATTCCTGAACGGTGTTTGTTTCGCGCAGCATCTTTACGAATGCTTCTGCGCTGCGTTTGCGATATACACGTTTGAGAGTATGGATGCATCCCTGCATCTGGTTGTCGGGAATGTCCAGAGGGATGGCTTTAAGCATCTCGCGGCCCCTGATTGTTGCCTCTGACAGAATGGTGAAAACATTGTTATGCTGGACTATGTCCAGAAGAATATTGGCCTCGTTGATCTCCAGACAGACGTTGAGCCTTGATGCCTCTAAGTCGATGTATTTTTCAATGGCATTTCGAGCCTGAAGTCCCTTTGCAGGAAAAGCGAGCCTGTGTTTCGTCAGGTCACCGATGCTGATGGAACTCTTAGATGCAAGAGCATGGTCTTTACGCATGATTACCGAAAGCTTGTCTTCGAAGAGATTGTGAGACTCGATCTCATCATATGGCCTGTTAGACTTGAAGGAAAGGACGAAGTCAACTTCCCTGCGCCTTAGCAGTCCCATCAGCTCTTCCATGTTCTTATACTGGATGTTAACCTTGACTCCGGGATACTCCTTCATGAAGTTCTTGACAGTTTCGGTGAGAATAGGGCTGAAGGAATATGTCACACCGATATTCAACTCTCCCGTGAGCATTTCCTGAAGGTCCTTTATCTGCTCCTTGCACGAAGATGCGTCCATAAGCGTCTGCCTTGCAAGAGGAAGTAACATCTGGCCGCTTTCTGTAAGGGTCACACTATGGGAATCACGCTGGAAGAGGAGGGAGCCAAGTTCATCTTCCAGAGACTTGATCTGTTGTGACAGAGTACTCTGTGTGACATAGAGGGTTCGCGAGGCTTCAGAGAAATTCAGGGTTTCTGCTATCCTGACAAAATATTTCAACTGTCTGAGTTCCATAAGGGTTCGTTGTTTTGTGACTGCAAAGCTAAGGCTTATTTCGGGAATTTACTATGGTCTGAAACGATTGTTTTCGATTATGACAATCGTTCCCATTAATAGCCCCGACTCTCTTTCACAGCGAACGGGGCAAGTACAATATATTTATTATTAAAAGCCGAACGCTTTCATGAGGCGGTGTCAGTCTGCGATGTCCTTGTATACCTCCATTGCCTTCTTGACATCCTCCGGGTCATTGAGGTCAAATTTTGCCATTTGAGTTGAATAGGTGTTTGCCCTGCCTCCCACACTTTTGATTGGTCTGCTCTTCGTGAAGTAAAGTACTGCCTTGAGAGCCAAAGGGAATAAGATGCATGCTGCAATGATGATAAGTGCTTTCATAATTATTAATAGTTTGTTCCTGTCTTTGTTTGACAGTGCAAAGGTAGGCCGCATATCACATCTGCAACAGTATCGGCAACGGATTGTTTCTATACCAGCAAAAAGCGTCATCGTGTGACATAGAACAATTCAATCGAAAGATGCAATCGCCACGATAAGCAAAAAAACCTCATAGCCCTTTTCCAATGGTTATCAGAGCATGATTATGCTGTAACGTCACTGAAAATAGGGCTGCCAACTTATCACCGCTATCAGGCAAACCGACCGGCAGTTATCATCCCTCTCGAAAAGAGCAAAAAAATATAGATGGGCTGGTCATGCGTATTTGTGGCACTATTCCACCACTTCCCACTCTCCGAGGCCACAAAATTTACTTCATTTGGCGGCTTATGTAACCGGAATCAGAAAATGCAGTGAAATCGGTAACAGGAGTACAGTAAAATTGGAAACAAGAATACAGTAGTATCGGAATCAAGAATGCAGTAAAAATGGAATCAAGAGTGCAGTGACTTTTGATTAATAACCCGACCTTCGAGCCATAATGATAAAGCAAAGGCATTATGACAGAGAAGGACTACAAAACTGCATGTCGAATGATTACGTACGACAGAATCCAGATGCTCCGGAGTGTGGAGCACAAGTCAATCCAATGGATTGCCGACCATCTGGGGTTGAACTTCCGGACAGTGAAGAAATACCTTGAGATGGACCGAGCCGAGTTCGAGAAGTTCTCGGAAAGCATTACAAACAAACCCTTTATCCT
>JAZRYB010000051.1:0-2118 GCA_045600565.1 Candidatus Cryptobacteroides sp.
CATACATAGTCCAAATCTCCAACACCGGGCCACTTGACTCCGAAAATTTCAAGAACGTCATCTTTTTGTTCCTTCCCCATCCATCGAGCACCGGAGAAAGGTGGATTCCCCATTATATAGTTCAGTTCTGATGCCGGCACTACCTCGTTCCAATCAATCCTCAAGGCATTGCCTTCCCGGATGTTGTTGTATGACTTCAGCGGCAGGAAATCGAGGTTGATATGCAGCATCCTTTCGGTCTCGGCCATCATTTGCGCCTCGGCTATCCATAGGGCAGTCGTTGCAGTGGCCACAGCGAAGTCGTTTATCTCGATACCGTAGAACTGGCGTATATCGACCTTAATGGGGTTGAACAGGTCGCCGATTATGGACATCGCCTCGTTTTCCAGACGCCTGAGCGAAAGATAAGTTTCCGTGAGGAAGTTGCCGCTGCCGCAGGCGGGGTCGAGGAATTTGAGCGTTGCGAGTTTGTCCTGATATTCACGGGCCTTCTGGATGCGCTTCTTCTCGATAGGCTCGGCAATGATTACCTCCAGCTCTTTCTTGAGGTCATCGAGGAAGAGAGGATCTATCACCTTGTGGATGTTCTCGATACTGGTGTAGTGCATTCCTCCGCTGCGGCGGGTCTCGGGATTCAAGGTGCTCTCGAAGACGGCCCCGAAGATGGTCGGGCTTATCTGACTCCAGTCGAAGTCATCGCTGGCTTTTTTCAGAATAAGGTGTGCAATCTTATCGTTGAAGAACGGTATTTCAATGTCCCTGTCGGAGAAAAGACCACCGTTGCAGTATGGGAATGCTTTGAGGCTCGGTTTCAGGTAAGGACTACGCTGGCCAACCGGAGTGTTGAGAGTCTCAAAGAGTTTGATGAGACCATCCCGCATATCACCTTCGCCCGGCTTGAACTGCGCCAGGTAGTCGTGGAACATACAGCGTTTTTCTCCGAATAGTCCTGCATCCTCGGCATAGAGGCAGAATACCAAACGGACACAGAGTACATTCAGACTCTTGAGGGTTTGAGGGTCATTAGGGTTGATATACTGCTTCAACAGTTCATCATAAATCTCACCAATGATTTCTCCCGCTTTCAAAGAGACCTCCATCTCTTTCTTGAGATGTTCGTTACCTTGCTCCACCAGGAAACGCATCCTTTCGAAGTCAGTTTCCAGATTCTCGAGCAGCATCACCTCAGGCTCACCCTGAGGATTTTCCATATCATAAACGTGGAATTCCTTGAAATTGCATATCACCATCCAGCGCGGACGCTTTGAATATGGCAATTCTGCTGCGTATCGCTTTGCCTGCTGGAAGGGTGTCAAAAGAGTGCCGTCGCTCTGAGGAATTGCTTTGCGTAGGTCCTTGTCGATAGATTTCTGCTCAATCAGAACATGTGTCGGTTCGATATAGGCATCAATGAAACTGGTGCTGCTGAGTTTGACCTGATTTTCGAAAGATATTATGTCGTATGGTCGTTCTACGCCCAACACTGTTTGTAGCAGTTCCAGCCAGAAGGTCTGGCTTTCACCTTTCTCGTAGCCTTTACCTTTCCACCTGTCAGCAAACGATTTTGCTTCCTTATATTGCTGATTACGTTGCATATCAATACGATTGAATGGTTAAAGTTAATGAAAATAATTCAAGCTCCGCTTGAGCTATTATAAAAACAGCAGTAAGTTTGCAAATATGATTATGTCACAACAAAATGTCAGAGTCATAGCCTGTTGCAGCGGCAGCGCGTCAAGGAGGCGCGAGCGGAATGAGGGCACCATCAAGGCGGGCGGAAAAAGCGAACGAAGAGGAAGTGAGCCCGCCCGACGACGCAGTGACCGGAAGCCGCCCGCTGTCCCCCCGCGCTGCCGACTGGCAGAGAGCACTTGACAGGACTGTCCCAACCGAAGCGCAGATTATTGGAACAGCAATATTGCCGCAATGGCTACGGAAAGCTGGCAGACGACATTGGATATCTCAATCACCCCGTGAACCTTGGCATCCTTCAGGTTGGCGAGGATCCCCACAAGGCAGAGGAACACAAAAAGGCATATGGCCAGAGCCAGCAGAATCACGGGTACTGCCCTGCCGGCCCTTGCCGACAGAGTTATCAGATGCCAACAACAGAGATAA
>JAZRYB010000052.1:0-10869 GCA_045600565.1 Candidatus Cryptobacteroides sp.
GGCGCCCAGCATCCAGACCCCTTCAATCGTACCCCTGTCCGACTCCAGCATTTCACCTCTCCCGGCCATGTTGGACTGACCGATCAGAAGATAGACGTCGTAAGCCGGTTTCTTTGTGAAGCCGGGAACCGATATGGTGGCAAATAATAGCAGGAAAAGTATTCTTTTCATATTGTGTATTCTTAGTTATGCACTTACTAATTGTAAAATAAATTTTTCTAATGTATGGTATTTTCTGTAAATAAGCAAATTATACTGCAACAATTTCCGGTTATGTAGTCTGTCATATTCTTTTCCGTGACGCCAAAATAACATATCCTTTTTTTGTTTTTGTAGATTAATTTGCCATTTATTGTATTATTTCTACCTTTAAAAAAAGCAGACATAAGATACCTTGATTTACTAGGTAAAACAAAATATGCAAGATGTGACTTTGTAAAACAACGGGATGGAAAGACGAACGATTCAGTTGGCCGTTCAAATTAAGAAAAGAACAAAATGGGATGATAAATGCATAAATGGGGTCGACTCTTACTTTGCAAACGACTATAGATTTTTTGAGCAAAGGTAAGAGTCGACCCCATTTATGTTTCAGCAGTCACGGTTATTTGATGCGACCGGAATATGCGTCACGGTCCTTGGCATCAAATTCTGACTTGAAGAATTTCTCCGCAGCCTGTTCGATATCTCCCAACCATGGACAATAACCGCCAGGACTCTGCACGACCCACATTTTCAACTCCTTGGTATGCCAGTTGACAAAGCATTTGGTGCCCCAGGCGCCGCCATGTCCGAACCATTTGTCCTCGCCGTCCTCTACCGGAGCTTTAAGGCCTAGTGAAAATGCACCATTCTCATCCGGACGTGAGGAAACTGCAAGGAGAGACTTGACTGTCTCCTCCTTGAGGATGCGCACACCATTTTCGCCTACACCGAGGTTCATCAGCATCTTGTAGAACTTCAGCTGATCTTCCGCCGTGGTCCAAAGACCAGCACCTGCTGACGGGAATACATGAGAATCATTGTAAGGGCGCTGCGAATAGCCCATTTCCTCAACCCATTCAGCGGGAGAGTTTTCCTTGTAGGAATACAATTCGATCTTATTGCGTATCTGCCTGTCGGTAGGTTTATACCATGTCGCCTTCATGCCCAGAGGGTCGAGCACTTCCTGCTTAAGGTAGTCCTCCCATTTCATGCCGGTCACGACCTCCACAACAGTGGCACCGATACCGATTCCGGTGTTGGAATAACTTTCCTTGGTGCCGGGCTCGAACATGATCGGAGAGGCAGCCGCGACGGATGCATTCTGCCTTAGCGGAGCGCCCCCCGACCATCCTCCACCACGTACATCATTGCGCTTTGCGCTGGTCTCGAAAGGAAATCCACCGGTATGGTTGAGACACATGCGGACAGTAAGGACATTCTTGGCTTTATGCAATGTCTTCACTCCGTCCTCCTCGCCATCAAGCACCCACAATTCAGCGAATTCCGGGAGATATTTCGACACCGGGTCGTCAAGCGAGATCTTCCCTTCTTCGACCAACTTAGCAATAGTGACACCGCAGAATCCCTTGGTCTGGGAGCACTGCATATATGCGCTGCTCATCTTTATCGGCCGCTTCGTGGCGACATCGGCATATCCTATGCAGCAGGTCTCCTGGACACCGTCCTTGTAGAAAACACTAATAGCACCCGGGAGTTGACCCTTATCGACATATGGCTTCAGCACATCCTGGGCATAATGGGTCTTGGAATCCTTCGGATTTCCAGCAACTGCGATGGCGCAGACCAGCATCGCAGCTGCAATTAGCAATGATTTTTTCATATTAGAAAGTATCTTTCGCTGAATTCTAATTAGAAGCGCAACGACTTCCGAAGTCAAATTTATAAATCTTTTTGAAATACTCCAAAGGTGTGAGGTAACCGAGTGATTTTCCGGGCCTATGATTCAGCTTTCATTCGCCCCCTGCAATGTACTCGTCCGTCAAATCCTCGAAGTTCGCACCATTGGGGATATACTGCCTTGCGAGCCCATTGGTATTCTCATTGGCGCCTCTTTCCCGGAAGTGGTATGGTCTGGCAAAGAAGAACCGGATATCCAGCCCCTTTGCAATCTCCTTGTGTCTAGAAACCCTTTTCCGTTGTCAGCCGTTATCGTGCGTATCATGCCCTTGTAAGATTGCAGAGTATATATCGTCATCCTGGCCAGCGCGTCGGCTTCTTTCCCTGTCAGCTTGCGGATGAACACGTTCTTCGTGCACTTGTCGTTAATTGTCATCACGGCACCCTTGCGGTTCTTGCCGATGATCCTGTCTATCTCAAAGTCACCGAAGCGCAGCTTCTCATCCACTTCAGGAGGCCTCAGCGAGATGTCAACCCTGTCAACTATCTGGCCCCTTAACTATACTCACAGCCACGCTTTCTCTTACGTCTGCCGTAGCATCTGAGGCTCTGGAGCATCTCAGGATGCCCCTTGCCCTTCTCCGCCCATATTCACTTGTAGATGGTCGTGACCATCAATTTCAGGAATATAGATTTCGAAAAAAAGATGAGCAGTTTGTCGCCTATCTAGCACTGATGACCAGACCGGGCTCAGGTGAAGTAAAATTCAGCAGATGAAACCTCGAATCAGAGGGGATGCAACATTGAATTCCGGAATTCTATCGGCGTCATTTTTTGATGTTTGCTGAAGATTCGGCTGAAGTGTGATGCGGAAGTGGACCCCAGACTGTAGGCGATTTCCTTGGACGAGAGATTTGAGTTGAGGAGGAGGTCCTTAGATTCCTCCAATTTGAGGTTCAGAAAATACTGCTGTGGTGAAAACCCCGTATAGTCCCGGAACATTTTCCGGAACTTGGCGTATCCCATCCCGGCCTGTATTGCCACCTCTTCCATGCTGAGTTGTTCGGCTGAGTGTTCTCTCATGTATTTCATTGCTATGCTGAGGCGGTCAGTGTCAGGACTGTCTTTGTAAGAGCCCTGCTTGCCATAGGCGTATATGGAACTTAGGATGAGCGCTGCATAGCCTGAGAGGTGCTGCTGGTATGCTGTCTTCTCTTCGTATGCAATCTTGTAAGCCCGTTCGATCGCATAGTACAAGTCTGGCTTGATCCCAATCTTTACTATAGGTTGGGATATATCCGGGCCCATTTCGTTGACTATCTTTTTCGCATTGTCTCCCGAGAGACATATCCACGCCTCATCCCATCCGGTGTCCTCATCCGGCGCATAGTTGTGCCATATGCCAGGGAAGAGGAATATCACATCACCAGCCCCGACGCTGGTCCTGGGAGATTTTTCTGAGACAAACCACCCTCGTCCTTTAAATATGTACAGGATAGCTATATCATCCGACAAGACGCGCCCTTTATCTGTAGAGAACATGTATTTTTTCGGATGCTCCCCAAACGGGTACGGGGCACCCGGAGGAACGAGTTGTAAGCCGACCGCGGTTGTCGTTATTCCCCAGTTGTAATTCCGATGATTTGCAAAAAGGTATTTCACCAATCTCATAATCTCGCTGAATTTAAATATGATAGCACAAATATATAAAAAAAAATCATATCAAAAAGTGCAATCCAAATATCAATTTTTGTAAAACATTAAGAAATGTTTCACCTACCTTTGTTACAAGGCTCGAACGCCATAGAATATAGTTCCTTGAAATCAGTGTTATATAATCGCATGTTCGGGGTTTCCTGACATTGCAATAAATCGATCCACCATTGCAGCGTTATGCCACAAGGTTTTGGTTGATCCGACTGAGAGACCCATCCCTTGCTGACGGGAGAAGGCCCTGGCAGGGTTGACGGATGGGGGCGAAGCGTTGAAGGCAAACGACAGCGCCTCCTTGTTTCTTGCCTGACAGTGTGTGAGGCCAGCGATCTGCTCGGCATCTCAAGGACTTTCTTCATGGCGGCAGCACAGCAGTACCAGAACCAGTCAATACCTGGGGCCTTCTTGCCGGACTTGAAGATGTGGCACGGCTCGATGGCTATTACAATGCGGTGTCCCCTTGCCGATTCCAGGAACGACCGGTCGAATGACTTCTTGAAGTTCTGACGGAACCTGCTCACGCACGAGCGACCGCACCTCGTCATCTGGGTGAAGTTGAGTCGTCCGGCATGTCTGAGTATAAGCTCCATGGTCTCGATGAAGAAGGATTGAAAAGATTTGCTCGAATTTGCTTGGCTCTTGAGGGCTGCCGCAATCAACTCTCTATGAGCTGGGTAAGGGGCTTGATTTTCACGTCTAGTAAGTTGTTGTGAATGACTCCACGTTGCTGAAATCAAGCTCTTATCCCAATTTTCAAGCATCCTTATCATACGATTTTAACACTTTTTTCGGCTTGGTTCTATGCCGTCTGCGGGATCTGTAAAGCCCCCAAAAAAAGAGCCATCGCATATGTGAGTAATTAAAAATTATATAACTACCGATTGAGGTGGGTGGAGTTGAAAGATGATATTTTATATGTATGGTTGCAAGCCTGTGTAATGTAAATGACTGTTTGTTTTTTTGCGATGCTACAACTTGTTTCCTAGCAAAAACCATTAAGCATAGTTTTTAATAAAAACTTCTTAACCTTTTTTATTTATGCGTAAAACAAATTCTTATGTTCTGGCATTGCTTATTGCCGTATCGGGTGCCGCTGCGCTCGGAATGACGGCATATGCGACGCCTGAAGAATCTTTTGAGCAACAGGCCCAAAAGGTTGTCAAGGGACAGATTACAGACGCCAACACCGGTGAAGCCGTAATTGGTGCGAGCATTGTCCAAAAAGGGACTACCAACGGTGTCATCACTGACATCGACGGTAATTTCTCCATTTCCGTCCCCGACGGGTCGACTCTCGAGGTTTCATCGATTGGTTATCAGACCGTTGAAGTCACAGCCCAACCCGTACTCAACATCAAGCTTACAGAGGATGTTCTCATGCTCGAGGAGACCATCGTAATAGGTTACGGTACCGCACGCAAGAAGGACGTTTCAGGTTCTGTCACCCACGCTGACCTTTCGGTGCTCAAGGATTCACCTAACGTGAATGTCATGTCAGGCCTCCAGGGTGTCGTCCCAGGCCTCAACGTAGGCGCAACTACCCGGGCAGGCAGTGACCCTTCAATCTCCGTCCGTGGTACCACCTCCATTTCAGGCAGCCAGAGCCCTCTTATCGTCCTCGACGGTATCATTTATCGCGGTTCCCTCGTTGATATCAACCCCGCCGATATTGAATCAATCGATGTCCTCAAGGATGCAAGTGCCTGTGCAATCTACGGTTCTCAGGCAGCTAATGGAGTTATGATTATCACTTCCAAGCAGGTCAAGGGAGAGAGCAAACCTATCATTGAATACAACGGTTCATTCGCTTTCCAGAGCATTGCCAACAAGGACATGAACCTCATGAACAGAGAGGAGTGGCTTGACTTCGTCAGCAACACCCTGATGGAGGAAAGCCGCATGCCTAACAATCTCTATGAGAAAAACCCTAACTTTAATGTCGCCAATTACATGCCATGCACGCATTCTACGGCTGGTGCCCTCAATGGCACCGATGCCGATTGGTGGGGTCTTTTCTCCAATGACCACCCCTTTGTCCAGAACCATAATCTGAGTGTCAGGGGGCGCAGTGAGAGGAGCAGTTACTTCATGTCCTTCGGTTACACCGACCAGGAGAACCTTATCAAGGGCGATAACTACAAAAGATACAATTTCCGTGTCAACTTAGAGACTAGGATAACAGATTGGCTCAAGGTCGGCACCCAGACATTCTTTGCTTTCAGCGACAATTCCGGCGCATTGGTTAGCCCAGACTACATATTCATGTTACCTCCAGTATGTAATCCTTTCGAGGCTGACGGTAGCTTAGTGAAATATGTTTGGAAGAATGCTCTCAACCCAATCCACAATTTAGAGGCGGATAACAGGAACACCCGTACACCGCTCGTGGCCAACTTCTATGTAGATGCCAACATCCCTTATATCAAGGGCCTCAACTATCGTCTCAACCTTTCCGAGACCTACACCACCAGCCGTAGGGCGAACTTCAACTCTTACGGAGCTTCAGAGAACGGAGACTCTTACAAGTACCACTCTGTACAGCATGACTGGACACTCGATAATATCCTTTCATATAAGCGTGGCTTCGGCGAGCACTTCATCGATGCCACCCTCGTTTACGGTGTTGAGAAGCGTCATTTTGACGACACCCAAGCTTCCGGTTCATACTTCGACAACATGAGCCTTGGTTACAACTTTCTCCAGGCAGCCAAGGTCGACATGCAGAGGGCCTCATCGTCAGCATGGGAAGAGCAGAGCCTTTACTCCATGGCCCGTCTGAACTATACCTTCAAGAATCGCTATATCTTCACAGCCACTGTCCGCCGCGACGGTTTCTCAGGATTCGGAGCAAATAACAAGATAGCTACCTTCCCTTCATTCGCGGCTGCATGGCGCATCACAGAGGAGAATTTCATGAAGGATGCCGATTGGGTTGATGAGTTAAAACTCCGCCTCTCATGGGGTAAGAACGGTAACCGTACCGTAGGCCGTTACTCGACTCTCGCGGCCGTCGGTTACATTGATGCCACCATTTACGGAGACGATGCTTCCGGTCCAGAGAAAGGCATATATATATCATCGCTCGGAAACGAAGACCTCAAGTGGGAAACCACCTCTACATTCAACTTTGGTATTGACTTCAACTTCCTCAAGGGACGTCTCTACGGTGCTATTGATGCATATAAATCACATACCTATGATATGCTCTACAACATCAACATCCCAAGTTTGAACAACGGTCTGACATCAGTCGCCACCAATATCGGCCAGATGGACAACCACGGTGTCGAACTCACCCTTACCGGCGTTCCGATCAAGAACAAGGACTGGAGCTGGGATATAACCTTCAATTTCTCACGCAACCGCAACAATATCGTCTCCATACTCGGACCTGACAATGACCAGAACGGCGATGGCAAGGAGGATGACATCATCAACTCCAGCATCTTCATCGGCAAGCCGTATGGTGCTATTTATACCTTTGTCCAGGATCCTGAGAATCCAATGTGGCAGATTGGTGACGATATCCCAGCTGATTTCAGCTATGGTTCATACCGTCTCGTAGACCTTAACGGAGACAATATGATCACCGAAGAAGGCGACCGCAAGATCATAGGATACAGCAGCCCTAGTTACCGTTTCAGCATTCAGAACACTCTCCGGTTCCGCAACTGGGACCTTAAGGTATTCATCAACTCCATCCAGGGCGGCAAGGACTACTATCTTGCAAACGCTGGAGAAAAGCTTATGAATCCGGGCAACATCAGGCAGCAGAACAATTTCAAATATGATTACTGGACTCCTGAGAATCCCGATGGTAAGTATCGTCGTCCCGGTTACTCTCCATCTGCCTACGGCGAATCCTGGCATCCATACACTTCACGCAGTTTCGTAAGGCTTCAGGATCTCACCATCGGATATACACTTCCTGCCAAGGCCCTTCAAAAGGCAAAGATCCAGGGCCTTAGAGTCTATCTCACCGGCAAGAACCTCCTCACCATCACCAATTGGGACGGATGGGATCCTGAAACCGGCGACGGTCTTGTTGGAGCATATCCTCTTCTCAAGAGCTACTCCCTTGGTGTCAACTTTTCATTCTAAAGGAAAAACAATATGAAAAAGATATTCAGAATTCTATTTGCAGGCATGGCCTTGACTGTTTCTCTTACAGCATGTAATGAGAAAGAATTCCTTAAAGAGCACCCTTTGTCAATCAACACTGTAGACAACGCTCTTGTTTCTTATAGTGACTTCCATAATGCTGTCAACTATTTGCATAATACATGGAGAACCTATTCTAGAACTGCAGAATTGTTCTATGGTACCGATTTGGCTTTCTGTTCATGTGACACTGAACGTCTCAACAAGTATAAGGCTACCCTTACTCCTGCCTCACAACAAACGTCCGATGTGTGGACCCCCCTATGGAACATTATATCACATGCGAACGTAATCCTCTCTCGTCTTGAGAATAGTGAGAAACTCAGCGTGGCCGAGCGCAATGAGATACGTGGCCAGGCTCTCTTCTGGAGAGCATATGCATATAAGTTTCTCGGCCAAATCTACGGAGGCGTTCCCCTCCTCAAGGAGGAAATCACCTCTCCAAGAAAGGACTTTGTCCGTGCTTCCCGTGAAGATACCTATAAGTTTATCAAGTCTGACCTTGACGAGGCCATCACCCTGCTTAAGGATATCAACGAAGTCCCTGACGGTGCTGTCAGCAAGCAGCTTTGCCAGCATGTCCTCGCTGAGATTGACATCTGCCTCGGTGACTATGATGGCGCTATCAATGCTGCCAAGGCTGTCATCGACCATCCTGCTACAGGCCTCATGACCGAACGTTTCGGTTCATTCAAGGATAAGGAAGGAAGCGCCTTTTCAGACCTTTTCAAGCTCCATAACCAGAACAGGTCATCCGGCAACACCGAAGGCCTATTCGTCAACCAGTATGAATTTAATATATCTGGTATCGCACTTGACTACCGTATAGCGACACACGGTCCTCATACCACCGGCATCACCATCAATTATGAAGGCGTGACCACTACTTTCAAGAAGGGTGTCGAGTTAGAGGACGGAGGACGTGGTACTGGCTGGATGCAGATAACCGAGCATGTCGCCAATGATATTTGGGAGAATGACGAAGGTGACCTCCGCAACGCTCCTTATCTGATTGTCCGTGACATCAAGTGCGACAATGAGGCTTCACCTGCATTCGGTAAGTGGCTGATAGCAGATGACATCCTCAACAAGTGCAATGTCCCTGTTGTGCAGAAGTGGTTCCCAATATTTTTGAAGCTTTGGAGCGGCTGGATTCCTGAGGATTACTACCTGAGAGACGCAAACGGCAATCCTCAGCTTACGGTAGAAGGCCATCACCTCTGCAACAATAGTTCAAGTTCATCATTCACTGATGTATACTCTGCCCGCCTTGCTGAGACCTATCTCCTTCTTGCCGAGGCTTATCTCGACAAGGGTGACAAGGCCAGCGCAGCCGATGCCATCAATGTCGTTCGCGCCCGTTCTGAGGCTCCTCTTGTAGCAGCCGCTGACGTTGACATTGACTATATCCTTGACGAGCGCCTCCGTGAGTTAACCTACGAGGAAATTCGTTTGGCCACCCTCTGCCGTCTCGGCAAACTTGCCGAACGTACCAGGAAGTATAACAAGACCTATCTTGGCAACGACAGGACTCAGTGGGAGTCTTCCGGTACGACGATTGAGGATTTTCACAACCTGTGGCCTATCCCTTATTTTGAGATTGAGCGTAACACCGAGGCTAAACTCGAGCAGAACCCGGGTTACACCAATTAATAGATTTGTTTTTTTGGTAAAGGAACGGAATCTCAATCCGGAATTCCGTTCCTTTTTTAATTTTCAACCGATTAATTTTAAGGCGTCAATCCTTTTTTATGGCAGTGTGCATCGCTCTGGTTGCCTCTAATCCAGACATAACTAACCTTTTCAACTCGCAAGACTGACAACTCACCTTATATGGCGATTGTGGCGACGGCAATTGCATATTTATCGACCTACGTATAAAAATTGACGCGAAAGGAGGCGATGTGGTTTACGATGCTGACGTCCTTATGATATATGGAGATAGTTGAAATGATTTCGATAAAATATATCTATAAGTTAAGTTAACACGTTTTTTTCATTATGCACGTGCCATTCTACGTTAGTATGGCCTAGATTAATTCAAATTGCTTAACACGTATAACATCTATAATTATCTCACACTTCAATATTTTCAAAAATATTTTTGATAATTTTGACACTAATGTAGACTTGTATGAAATTATGATGAGAAATACAGTATCAAAACATATTCTTCTCCTGCTGGTGCTTGTTATATCCATATGTGGGTGTAAGGACTTACCTGTCAGCAAATATGATCTGGTATGGGACAGTCCGTCCGCGGATGCGTCCGGCAGCATGCCTATAGGCAACGGAGAAGTCGGCGCAAATGTATGGGTAGAACCGAATGGAGTCCTGGTTTTCTACATTTCAAGGACCGACAGCTGGAGCGAGACCGGCGAGCTGCTCAAGCTCGGGCGCATTAGGGTGAGCTTCACACCGTCGATCGTTTCCGTGGACGATTTCAGCCAGATACTGGACCTCGCCGACGGCTGTATCAGACTGCACGGTGCCGGGACGGACCTCTCGTTCTGGATTGACAGCGAGCAGCCTGTGATCCGTATCGCCGGAAGCTCGAAGGAAGGAGTGAGTGTCACGGCTAAGGCGGAGGTGTGGAGGGACCGTCAGGAGCGGATCACACCGGAATATATGGAGCAAGGATACGGCCGTTCGATTGCCAGATATCCGGAGGGTGTCGAATTTTACCGCTATCCAGACGAGATTCTTGACAGCAAGGGTGCAGTCACGGTACGTCACCACAATGCCTGCTCTTCATATGACATTACACTGGATCTGCAGGGCATCGAAATTGAGAACAGGGCGGCATACGACCCGTTCAAGGACAGGTGCTTCGGCTTCAGGATGGAGGGCAAGGGGCTGAAGAAGTCCTCTCCGCTCGAGTTGACAAGTGACGGTACAGTCAAAGATATTGACATTCGCATCGCCACGGACAGCGGCATCTACTCCGATCCAGAGGAGTGGACGGCGAAGGTGGACGAAGTCGCATCCTCAGCCCCTGGCAGCGGGAAATCGCTCCGCAGAACTGTGGGGTACTGGAACCGTCATTGGAAGAAGAGCTACATCTATGTGGAGACACCTGACGGAGATACCGGAGAAAAGATAACCAGGTCATATATACTGCAGTCCTGGATACAGTCCTGCGCCGGTCGCGGA
>JAZRYB010000053.1:0-2666 GCA_045600565.1 Candidatus Cryptobacteroides sp.
TTGGGAGCCTGAAACGCTTGTTCCCGAAGTGTCAGTTCATCCTGACTTCACATTCGTCACTTATCCTCTCAGATCTCAATCCTGAGGATGGAGATACTCTTGTTGTCTTGGACAAGGGGTCAAAAAAAGAGGTCTCGACCCTGCCGTATGGCGATACGTCCAATTATATCCTTCAGAGATATTTCGGGCTGAATGAGATTCGTAATGCCGAGGTGCAGGAGAAGATTGATGCAGCCGCTGACGAACTTGCCAAGGATAAGCCCGATTTGGGCAAAGTGAAGGAGCAGCTTGAATGGCTGGAACAACATGGTGTGCGATATGATGAAGCATATAAGTTGAATCTCGATTTGAAGCGAAAGGAGAAGTATGCGCAAGGTGAATAAAGGTGTTCCGTGTGAGGACTTTGAGGAATTCAATAAGAAACCACACACGAATTGGAGTGAGACTGAGGGACGTTCCCGCATCTGGCGGGAGCATATCCTGAAGAATGAGCAGGCGGGAATGAGCGGATATACGGAGACTCCGGTCAGTCTTGACAGCTCTCACATAGATCATTTCCGCAAGCAGGTTCTGTTTCAGGACTATATCTTCAGGTGGGAAAATTATATTGTCGATTCTTTGGATGAGGATTATGGTGCCAAGTATAAGGACAGGCAGATTAGTACCAGGGACGACAATCTCAAGTTGATTAATCCGGTAGAAGAAGATGCTGAGAGGTTCTTCTATTATGAGGCGACAGGAAAGATGATTCCGGCACCTGGACTGAATGACAGAGATAAGGAGCGCGCCCGTTTTACGATAGAGAAATTCAACCTTAATCATTCAAGCCTGAAGGAACGCAGGAGGTTGATACTCAATCTGAATCTGGACTCATACAAGGACTACTCGGACGATGAGCTTCTGCAAATTCTCAGTGCCGATGGTTTTATTAGCGTTGCACAGCAGACGGTTAATGAATGGAAAGAGACAAAAAATGATTTGAACGATGATAAGCAGTAAGTCGGAGATGGCGGAATGGATTCTTGATTTCTTCCGCAGGAATAATTGCAGAACTAATGAGATAGTGATGTTCCGAGGGGTGATGAATGCCGTCAGCAGGCTGAATCCGAGAGAACGGGACTTGTTCACTGCTGTTGCCAATGAGCTCATAAGCAATAAGTATATGACCTTTGAGCAGCATCCGGTGCAGTGCATCCGGCTGATGTCAAAAGGAGAGGACTACATATACAATCCGGAGGGGGTTCTTGACTGCTGCATAGACATCCGTAAGCCAACCGAAAAAAACTTCTGGGATATCTTCTCGTTAGGGCAGATTGTCTGTACTCTACAGGCATATCAGGATATTCTGACAAATGGAAAATATGCAGAAGATTCTGTGTCGATGGAGTACCCGTTGGTTCAGAATGAGAGTCTGAAGGAGATGAGGATAGGGACTTTGAAAGAGTTCTATGCATATCTCTATAGGTTCTTCTTCCTTTCCTGCCAGTTGTCGTCACAGCTGGATGATGTGCCGCTTCGCGATGTGCTTTTCCATTACATTGAAATGGTAAAAGGACTGCTGGCTGCAGAAAAGAGTATTCAACGTGCGCCTATGGTCTCTGAACTGTCGGATGCATACAATAATGCCGTAAAGTCATTAAAGACAACTGACGAGCAAAATTCCCTGGGCACGTTGAAATCTTTGCTGTTTGCCAGCTAAGTTTTCGTACAGACGCAAATGATTCGCGTCTGTACGAAAACCTTACAGATCCTCTTTCACATCGAAACACGGGCAGTCCTTATTGGCAAATTCCCGGTGTCCGTGGACGGTAGCGTTTGGGTATTGCCGTCTGAGGGCCTGAACGAGTGCCCAGAGGGAGTCTTTCTGCTCCGGGGTGCGGGTGTCTTTCGGACGGCCGTTGGGGGCGAGGCCCCCGATGTAGCAGATGCCGATGGAGTGGGCGTTGTGGCCGGTGCAGTGGGCTCCAACCATCTCGGGAGGGCGGCCTTGCTCGATGGTCCCGTCAAGCCGGATGACGTAGTGGTAGCCAATCATCTTGAAGCCCCGGGCTTTGTGCCAGCGGTCGATGTCGGCAGCAGTGAAGTCCTTGCCCTCGGGGGTGGCAGAACAGTGGATGATGATTTCGGTGATTTGTCTCATAAGAAGAATTTTTTAAGGATTGATAATACGATAAGGATAATCAGGGCGATGCAGATACCGAGCGACCATTTGTAGATGGTGGGGATGTAGCGCTCTGTCTTGACGACCTCGACTTCTCGGATGACGGGAATGGTGTCAATTTGGACGACCCGTACCGTATCTCGCAATAGTTTATAGCGGTACTCGATATGGGACTTCTCAAGGTAGATGGTATCCTTGGTACGGTCGGTCAACTGCCAGTTGTCCACATAGATGCTGTCGTACTGGATGTGGTTGAGGTAGAGAGTGTCTCTCGAAACTCTTTCCACTACTTGCACCTGCTTCATCGTTCCGCACCCTGCGAGGAGTGCGGAAACAAAAACAAGGAAAAGAACGGGTAACGGGTAACGCTTTCCTTCGACAGGCTCAGGATGAACTGTGCTCAGTGTAAACTCTTTTTTCATAGCCAGTGGGAGATGGGTTGGTTTTGACGACATTGGCCGTCGCAGATGGACAGGGTGATGGGGGTCTTGCACTTTTCGATGCG
>JAZRYB010000054.1:0-9579 GCA_045600565.1 Candidatus Cryptobacteroides sp.
TTCTACAAGCACGACAGTCCGTCACTGGAGATGGACTTCTTTGTAAGGGATGCGGATTCGCTAATCCCTGTAGAAGTCAAGGCAAATGACGGCGCCACGGCATCGCTGAACAATCTGATTGATTGGCCGTCATACCCAGACATCAAATACGGAATCAAATTCGGATATAAGAATATCGGCTGGAGCGGCAAGTTCTACACCTTCCCGTATTTCCTTGCATTCCTGCATAAACGCTTCCTGAAAGAAAAGACTGCCACATCGTAGAATATCATTCCTATCGAAAATGACATCAGTCCCGGTCGGGATGGCGCTCGCTAATCGTCTGGCACTTTCCCTCCGTTATCCTCAAGGAATCTTACCAGGGATGCATATACATTGGTTTTCAATTCCTCATAATCATTGAATGCCTTGCGGACAACTTGGGACTCAACTCTTTTGATGAACGGCAGGGATGTCAATGCGGAGATATGGGCCTTCGCTTTTCCAAGATTCTTGTCAAGGGCTTGGAGATTTATGCCGAGCTTAAAGACATAGTTGACAAGGATATTTACGAAGAGACTTTGAGTGCGAGAATCAGTTGGTCTTATGGTAGCTCAGCACTGCCCATGTTGTAGTCAGGCCGCCGATACCGAGAAGACAGACAAGGTCGAGCCAGGTATCGGCAAGAGTGCTTCCCTTGAGTACAATTCCACGCATCGCATCGGCATAGTAGGTAAGCGGATTGGCATAGGAAACAGCCTTGGCCCAGGCAGGCATTGACGCAACCGGCGTGAAGATTCCGCTCATCAGCATAAACACCATACTGAAGAACCAGATGATGAACATTGCCTGCTGCGCATTTTCGCTGTAATTCGAGACAAGAAGTCCGAACGAGGCCATAACGATGATATGGGCCAGGGTGAAAATGCTGATATCCAGCAGGCTGCCCGCGCAGCCGTATCCGAAGGCGATTCTAGCCAGAAGCATACAGGAAAATACCATAAAGAATGCGACAGCGACGTACGGAATCATCTTGCATCCTATGAATGCGAATTTATTTACCGGGGTCACGTTCATCTGCTCTATGGTGCCTTTTTCCTTTTCGGAAACTATGTTGAGCGCCGGGAGAAATCCACACATCATTGTGATGGCAATCACAATCAGCGCCGGAATCATAAACAGTTTGTAATCCTGGAAACTGTTGTAAAGGTAGGTCTCACGCACCTCTATTTGTGCAGAGCGTGGCGCCATTCCTCCTTTTTCTGCCATTACATAAGAGGAAACGCAAGCGTTGAGGTATTGGGAGCCGATGCTGCCTCTGGTGCCGTTCACGGTGTTGACTTTGATACCCAGAGGCAGAGCATCTTCGGCAGGAGAGAAACCCTCGAGCATACGGGCAAACCCTGCACTGATGGTCAGAATCGCATCGATGCGCCCGTCATCCATCATCTTCTGCGCCCTGAGCGGAGTTGCGGAAACGTCAGTAATCTCGAAATATCCCGAACAGGCGCATTTCTCAATCAGTTTCCCTGCCTGCTCGGTATGGTCATTGTCAACTATTGCAAGTTTTATGTTGCGCACCTCCATACTGGCCGCAAAAGGGAAAACCAATATGATCAGAAATGGGAACATAAGGGTCATCCGGGGCATACCGGGGTCCCTGAGGAACTGCTTGAATTCTTTCTTCAGAAGGTATTTCCACGTAGCAATCATAGTCTGGTCCTGAATTTTTTGATACTGAACCACAACAGGAATACCATCATTCCCGTAAGTATGGACAGTTCCTTGATAATTGCCGAAATGCCGGCGCCTTGAATCATAATCTTCTTGACCATTATTATGAACCATTTTGCCGGGATGATATCGGAGAAAATCTGCAGTGCCACCGGCATACTCTCGCAAGGGAAAATCAAGCCGGAAAGCATCATTGTAGGCATTGTCAGTCCCATTCCGCAAAGCAGCATCGCCGTCTGCTGAGTGGATGAAATCACAGATACCAGCAATCCCAGTCCGAGTGAGGAGCCTACGAAAATGAGCGCGACAAGTGACAGCAGCGCAATGCTGCCGTTTACAGGCACGTCCATAACGAACACCGCGAGCAGCAGCACGCTGATGAAGTTGATGGCGGACAGTACAAGATATGGGGTAAGTTTGCTGAGGATGATCCAAAATGGCTTGACCGGAGACACCAGCACCAGTTCGAGCGTGCCCAATTCCTTTTCGCGTACGATGGACACCGCTGTCATCATCGAGCATATCAGCATCAGGACAAGTCCCATTACTCCGGGTACGAAATTGTAGGAAGAGTTCATTGCCGGATTGTACATAAGTTGCACGTTAGGCCGCATTGACGCTCCGCTGCCGCCTGCCGTCCGAGTCGATATCGACAGCTGCTCCGAAGCTATCACTCCGTTTACATAACTTGTGACAATCTGGGCGGAATTGGGGTCTGCCCCGTCACTGACAATCGCGACGCAAGCCTCGCCCTCCGCTTCCAAAGCCTTGTCGAAACCATCTTCGAAGCAGACGGCTGCCATGGACTTACCTTTACGGATTCGATCCTCCACCTCGGAGGTAGAGTTCAGAATCTTGCCGAGTTCGAGATATTCGTTAGCCCGGATGCGATCCACGATGCGCTGCACTACAGGGTCGCCGACATCGCCGACCACGTCAACTGCGGCATTGTGGACTTCGGTGGTGATTGCGAATCCGAACAACACAATCTGCACTACAGGCATCACCAGCACAATCAGAGTGGTGCGCCTGTCTCTGAAAATATGCCAGAACTCCTTCTGTATGAATGCTATAATCTCTTTCATAGCTTAGTCTCGGACCTTCCGGCGATTTTTGTGAAAACTTCGTCCATATCCTTTGCGCCGTATTGCTCTTTCAGGAGAGAGGGCGAACCGAGAGCCTCGATTCTTCCATCGACCATAATTGAGACGCGGTCGCAATATTCAGCCTCATCCATATAGTGGGTGGTGACGAATACGGTCACTCCTTTGGATGCGGCTTCATATATCATTTCCCAGAAGTTGCGTCGCGTAACGGGATCTACGCCCCCAGTCGGCTCATCGAGGAAAACAATCTGCGGGTCGTGGACCATAGCGATGCTGAACGCCAGCTTCTGTTTCCAGCCCAAAGGCATATCCCTTACGAACATATCCCGTGCTGCCTCCATCGAGAGTGCCTTGAGCATCTTGTCGGTCTTCTCCCTTATCTGCTTGTCATTCAGGCCATATATACCTCCAAACAATTCGATGTTCTCCCAGACTTTCAAATCGGAATACAGAGAAAACTTCTGGCTCATATACCCGATGTGCTTCTTTATCTGTTCCTGCCGGTTCCTTATGCTGAATCCCGCAACTGTCCCTTCCCCCGAAGTCGGAATGCTCAATCCGCAGAGAATGCGGATTGCTGTGGTCTTTCCTGCTCCGTTTGCGCCAAGAAAACCGAAAATCTCGCCCTTGCTCACCTCAAACGAAATGCGGTCAACTGCAGTGAAATCCCCGAAGCGCTTGACAAGGTCTTTTATTACTACTGTTTTTTCGTTTGCATCCATAGTTATGACAATCCGATGAAACAATCTTCAATTCCAGCCCGGATAGGCTCAACAGTGCATCCTCTCAATCCGTTGGCTTCGAGCGCATCCATAAGGGCCTTTGCGTCCGGACCGTTTTCTGCGACGGACACGTGACATTCGCAGCCGAAGGAACTGCACCGGACTACTCCGTCCAAAGGGCGGAGGACCTTGAGAATATCGAACATTTTCTCTCCCCTCGCGGCAAATATCCTGTGCGGATAGCGCGAGCGAATCTCTTCAGGAGTACCCTGCCCTATTATTCGGCCGTCCAGAATCAGCGCAATCCGGTCACACAAGCCTGCCTCGTCCATATAAGGGGTGGATACGAAAATGGTGACACCTGAGGCTTTGATTCGAGCCAGCATAGCCCAGAACTCCTTACGGCTCACGGCATCCACTCCCGTGGTAGGTTCATCGAGAAACAGCACTTCCGGTTTGTGGACGAGGGCGCAGCACAGCGCAAGTTTCTGCTTCATACCTCCGGAAAGATCGCGTGCGCGGCGGTCCTTGAACATCTCTATCTGGGAGTAGATTTCCTTGATTGTTTCGTAATTCTCCCCGATGGACGTGCCGAAGACGGTTGCATAGAACTTCAAGTTTTCTTCAACGCTAAGGTCTTGATACAGGGCAAAATGCCCCGGCATATAACCGATAGTCCTGCGTATTTGAGCATAATCCGCGATGATGTCTTTCCCCTCAACCGAGGCCTTGCCTCCATCGGGTAGAGACAATGTGGTCAGAATCCTGAACAGGGAGGTTTTCCCTGCTCCATCCGGCCCTATCAGACCGAATATTTCGCCGCGTTTTATCTCAAGGTCGATATCCTGCAGGGCTTTGGTTGCCTTGTAGGACTTGCAGATGCCTTCGACTTTTATAGCAATCCCCTCTTCCATATCATTTACTTTCTAACGTACGCGTACATTCCAAGGCGAATGCCGCCGTCGTTGTTTACTGCAACCTTGACAGCATAGACCATATCGGCGCGTTCGTCGCGTGTCTGGATGTTTTTCGGTGTGAATTCAGCTTGAGATGAGATGGATACTATGCGCCCTTCATATTCTTTAGGCGAAGCGGTCCCGTCATCGGGAATTACTGTCACTGTGTCACCGATTTTCACTCCGGCCAGCTGAGAGGTGGTGAAATAGGCGCGTACGAACACGTTGTCAAGGTCTGCAATTTTGAAGAGAGGCTTGCCCGAAGTAACGCTCTCGCCCTTTTCAACATATTTGGTAAGAACAGTTCCCGATACGGGAGCAATGATGCGGCTCTTTGCGAGCTGGTCCTCTTTCTGCGCGAGTTGTATCCCGTATGTGGCCAATTCGGAATTGACGCTGGCGTTACCTCTTTCCCAGCTTTGGGTCTGGGCGGCAATCTGGGCTTTGAGGATTGCAATCTTATCTTTTATGTCGTCAACCTGCTTGTGGGTGGCAGCGTTGCTTTGCAGCAGGGTGGTGTATCTTGCCAGGTCTTTTTCAAGACTTGCAAGCTGGCTCAAGTTCGGCTCGGACTGGCGTTTGATATCAACCATACGGGATCCGGCTCCGGCCATTCTTTCCTTGAGCTCCCGAATCTGCAGCAGGGTCTGCAAGGAATCCAATCCACCGACAACCTGGCCCGCTTCAATCTTGTCTCCTTCTTCCAGATTGAATTCAAGGATTTTCCCGTTGCATTCGGCAGAAACGGTTACCTCAATTGCTTCGATTTGTCCGCATGCGTCAAATTTGATATCATTGCCGCAGGATACTGTCAGGGATGAAAGCGCTATCAGCGCAAATAACGTATGTCTGGTTTTCATAATGATTTATAATTCGGTTCCTGTTGTGTTCTGAAGGTCGAAAACGGCCATAATGTATTGTATTGAATGAATGTCTGAATTGAGCCGTGCAGTGAACTCGTCATCAAGCAGATTGAGATATTCGTTCATCTTTATGATGCCTTCCTTGTACTGGCTTTCGGCAGTCCTGCGGATGTTCTCTCTGAGGCGGATGATCTCTTCGTCTCGACGCATTATGTCGGCAGCCTTGTCGATTTCGCTCTGCTTCTGCAGGGCCTCCACGGAGGTGTTCAGGAGGAAGCTCTTCCGTGCAAGTTCCACTCTCCCGGCCTCTGCGTCTGATTTGCGCCGGTCATTCTTAAGAGTGTAGAAGGCGCCGATATTCCATTGCATCTTGAGTCCGGCGACGAAATATGGATCGAATTTGCCGGACAGCATATTAAGTCCCGGTCTGCCGTAACCGGCTTGCAGATTGAGGTTGAACCGCGGAAACAGGTTTGCGTTCAGCTGGCGCTTCTGCAGGTCAACCTGCTTGGCTTGCGCATCATAGAGGGCAAGCTCAGGTCTTGAAATCCCAAGGACGGAAGTCTTGAACAGGTCAGGCTCGGGTTCCGGGAAGGTAGCATTGCTCAAATCCTGTCCGGTAATCAGACTGAGCATCTGTACGTATGCTTTACGATCGGTCTGCAGCGCGATTTTCTGCTGGTCACAGGAAAGGAGGGAAACCTTGATCTGGTCGCTGTCCGAAGGATATGCGACGCCGTTCTCCACCATGGATTCGATCTCCTGCAGCGTTCGTTTCAGGCTGGCATACAAAATGTCATTAAGTGCCAGTTGCCTGTCTATCAAGTTGATTCCAAGATAAAGGTTCTGGACTCTTGAACGGATGGAATAGAGATTCACGTCAAGCTGCCTGCTTTTAACATCTGCACCGGCATCGGCAAGTTTGCGTTTGACTGAAGTCGCGCCTCCGTCCCATATCTGCTGATTGATGTCTGCTGAAATGCCGTACTGGTCGTGCGGTATGTTGAACTTCATACCTGTAATGTCAAAAGGCATCTCGACAACTGCCGACTGCCAGGAGGCCTTGCCCGAAATGTTTACCTGCGGTGCCCAGGCGGTGGCGGCATTTTCCAGGTCGAATTTCCGCGATGCCTCTATCAGGTCGTATTCCTGAATCTGCGGATAATTGTCATAGGCAAACCGTATGCAGCTTTCGATGTCTGTCTGCCCAAGGGCCGGCAGAACAATCAGGCTTGCCATCACCGTGATAATAACCGATTTGTACCTTTTCATATCGTTCACACTGTGGTTTAACTTATACGTTTAACACTGCTGTTAATGGAGTGCAAAGCTACTTTTAATTAATTTGTTTTCAAAGAAAATTGGAATAAATTTGTAATTCAAGCGTATTTACAGGGATGACAAAGGAACAGGAAATATTGACAGTCGCAGAGGACGAGTTCTACCATAACGGTTATCTGGCTACCTCTATGGTGACGGTGGCAAGACGTGCAGGAGTGACGCATGCGATGGTCAACTACTACTACCGTTCAAAGGAGCAGTTGTTTCTCAAGATACTCGACAGCCATACATATTCGTTTATGGAGAATCTTCGTCCCGTGATGAAGGAGGACGGCGATTTCATCCAGACTCTCATTGACGTTGCAGGATACGTCTTCGATACCCTCAATGCCGACAGGATGTTCCCGTCTCTGATTCTTGATGTTATCAGAACGGCACCTGAGATGCTGGACCGCTACAGAGCCTCGGTGGAGACCTTTGCCGCAGATACCATAGGCCGTCACTCAGTAAGATTGAAAAGGGAGATTGAGGCCGGAAGGGTCGTTGAATCCACGATGACTGAGATCCTCGAGAACATCCTGATGCTGACCGCATCCCCGTTCCTGATGATTCCAACTCTCGAAAACGTATGCCGCCTGGACGGCACGGCCATCGACGATTATCTCTCCCGCCGCAAGAGCGAAATTGCCAGAATCATCAGCTCCAGATATTCAAAATGAGCATCTAAAACTTATAAATCCTCCGGATTGTCCACTATGTCAACAGCACTGTTCTCAATAGCATCATCCCTTCATAGGGGGCTTCCTGAGCCGCAGGATGAAAAATTCATCTAGAGGAACTCATACGCGGAGTCAAGGGCTAAAAGTAGCAGTAAATGATTGGAATGTAGAAGTTCCTGGTTCATCCGTCTGCACCATTAAGTCAGACACGCTACTAAATGTAACGCACTGAAACACAATGAATTTTCAGACTTCCCATATCGGTGATGATTTTGAAAAGGCCGAGACATCATCACATGCCCCGGCCTTAATAAGTCCTTGATGTCAGATTATTTCGCAAACAAATCATCCATCACGATTACATTCCTGATGTTCCCTGAATAGGTGTTCTTCTGCAAGCCATAGGTGGTTACCAGTACGGGCATTACGGCACACTTGGTCTTTGATTCCGACCTGTATGCCTCGATTCTGTTACGTATTTTGAGGTCTTCTTCTTTTTTCAGAGCATATTCGCCTGAACAATACTTCATCTCGCAGACGTTAACCACTCTGTCGGCCCTTTCAATGAGAAGGTCTATCTGGGCTGCCGGCTTTGACTCTTCAGAACGCCAACTGAAATATTCTGCGGCAATGGCGCTGATACCCAACGCCTTCTTGATATTCTCAATGTGGCACATACATATTCTTTCAAATGACAGGCCCTGCCAGTTGTTGATTGTCGGCGTGTTCAACTGATGGCTCCAGAAATTCGGGTCGGTCGTCGGCCTTCTTAGAAAGGTGTAATTGAACAGGGTGAAGAAGTCAATAATCTGATATATGCCGCCACTCTTTTTGAGATACTTTCCTGACTTGTCCTTGACATGATACAGCCTGATGAAATCACATTTTTCCAGATTGTCCAGATACTCACTCAGGTGTCCGTTGCTCTTGTCATCCAGAAATTTTGCAATCTCATTTCTTGTAAGCCCTGACTTCGTTTTGCATAAAAGATCTATAATCTTCATGTACGGGTCCGGACTCTTATACAATGACTTGAAAAGTCTCTCATACTCACCGCGCATTTCAGAACTGCTGCCGAAGAACAGCCTGTCAATGGCCTGACTTACGCTCTCGTCATTCTGAATCAGACTAAGATAATACGGGATGCCACCAAGAACAGAATACATCCCGATGATTGCCAATCTATCCCACAATATGCCATTTGACTTGAAATACTCCTCTGTCTCCGCCAAGGTGAAAGGATGCAAAGGTAGTTCGTGTGTCATTCTGTTATGAAGTCCTCCGTGGCTGTCAACGATATTCTTGATCATCCAGGTAGTTGCACTTCCACAGACAATCAGCATTACCTGCTCACGCTTGTTGCACCAGTCATTCCAAAAATCACCGAAGGCTTTCAGAAAACGTGAATTCTTGGTGTCGAAGCAAGGTAGTTCATCAATGAACAGAAGGAGGCGGCGATTCTTTCTCAGGTTTTTCTCAAGTTGTGCCTTCAAGGCCTCAAACGCATCGTACCAGGACTTGGGAATGTCTCCTGAATATCCTATACGCTTCAGCGCATTGAAGAATACGGTCATCTCATCCTTCTTCGTTCCGTCAATCACCCCGGTAACGTTAAAGGCGAATTTTTCCGAAAACATCTGTTCGACCAGATATGTTTTGCCGACACGCCTTCTGCCATAAAGAGCGATAAACTCAGGCTTCCCAGAACCATAGTATGACTTCAGTTTGGTGATCTCCTCTTTTCGTCCGATGATTTCCATTTTGACTTCCTGTATTAACACAGGCAAAGATATGCAAAATTAATTCAACTCGAAAGAGAATGCGGGCCAAAATTCTTTGTATTTGCTGTTTTTGGCCCTCATTCAAAGTGAAAAATTCTCTTGAAAACTCAGCGGAATTGAAAGAAAATGCCCATTTTCGCTGAGTTTTAAAAAGCACATATCGGCCTTCTGCGTGAGCTTCTTCGCGAGCTTCTCCTCAAACCTGTAAATGTTTCTCACATACCACGCCAACTGCTCCAAAAAAGAAGATTTCTCCGTAATTGACTTCACCGCAGGCAATTGCAAAAATATAAAATGAAGTTTGTCCGACAAAATATTTTTGCCTCCGTCCATCGTGACGTGAGCCTCGCGAAGTAGCTTGTCCCTGACAGGGCGATCCTCCCCTTTCACCTTGATGAAGCCGTCCAGAATTGAAATGACATAGAGAGTTCGAACCCT
>JAZRYB010000055.1:0-91148 GCA_045600565.1 Candidatus Cryptobacteroides sp.
AATTCCGGCTGGACACCGTTAAGCTTGCTCTTGGTGGAAGGGGCGAACGATACCGCGATGGTACGTGCACCGTCTATCCTGGTATCAGGCCCGTCGGGCCCGATAATGTCTATCGTGCAGGAAGTCAGAGCTACTGCCGCAACGAGCGCTGCTATTCTATATATGTTTTTCATAATGATTATGTCGTTAACTTAATTAATATTGTCATTTATGTTACTCCTGAGGTTCCGGGTAGAAATTATAACTTTTATCCCATGTGCGCTGAACGCCTTCGATAGTCCCGAAGTATTCGCCGGCTTTACCCCAGCGGCGCACATCCCAGAAACGGTGGCCTTCGAAGGCGAGTTCCTTCATGCGTTCGTTCCTTATTTCAGTCTCAATGTCTTCTGTTTTCAGCTGAGTAATCTCAATATTTTGCAATCCTGCGCGACTACGCAACCTATTAATCATCTCCAATGCTGACTGATAATCGGTACTATTAAAATGTGCTTCTGCAAGAGTGATAAGTATGTCCGCCAACCGGAAAATAGGCATAATCAGGTTGACAGGTTTCTTAATATAATATTTATCCGATTTTTCGATTGTAGACCCTAAACGAGTATCAGCGGATGTAAAGTTCTTATATAGGTGCTCGGTAGAATAAATCCCGCTGTAGGCATCGTTTGGAGCAAGGCGTACGCCGAATATCAATTCTTTGTTGTTAAAAGCATTTTCTCCCCACAAATTTAAATACTCTGTCAGCAGTTCGTATTCACCACTATTATATATTTCCAAACAGTAATTAATACACGTGTTTATCGTACCATCAATACCACTGAACAGGGGCGAAGCTGCATAGAGGGAGGCGCGGGCCATAAGTGCCTTTGCCGCCCATTTGCTCGGTCTGGTTACTTCGACACCTTCATCCAAAGCGATTATCCTGTATGTTTCTTCATAGGATGATGACAAGAGATCCGCTGACACCTTGGCACCTTTTTCGATTTCATCGAAAACTTCCTTGAGAGGTCGTGGGGTTTGATATCCGTCCGCTAAAGTCGGAGCAATTCCATAAGTCCTGAAAAGTTCGAAATAGAGCAATGCCCTGAAGAAATGGAGTTCGCCTTCCTTCTGGCGTCTCTGATCTTCACTGAGTTTTTCATTCGGTAACCGGTTCAGGTCTTTGTCTATAGCCTTGATGGCAGCTAATGCATTTTCCCATGTATGAATCTCGGGGAGAAAGAACTCTTCCGGATGTTCTTGTGTATACTTTTTCTGCTCGTCTGTCATCTCCCGCGTAGCTTCGTCGGTGGCGGCGGCAAGTTTTGCCTGGTCTTCCGAAAGCCCTTTGAAGAATTTTGCAAGAGTCTCGTTGACTGTCGGCTCAAAATTCCATTCCAGGTCATAAACGGTATTCCTGGCTATGGTGATATTTTTTACCGTAGTTTTTGTGACACTGAGTTCCTTAGAGTCGGTGCCGATGACGTTAATCTTCATTCCAGCGGAATATGTCCTGGCAGGGAGGGATATGTAGAAATCTGTGGCATAGTCGGGGTTGAGCTGGACTCCGTTTTCACCGCAATCGAGGGTGATGGTACTGTCACCGCCACCGCACAGCTCGGCGCTACCATCTTCAGAGATGACGAAACTGCCCCACAAATTCTCATTGGCCTTTATCGTAATGGCCCGCACCTTGTCGTCGCCCTTGACGGCAAAGTGGAGCACTCCGCACAAATTTCTGAAAGAGAGCTCTGTCGTTTCGCTCTGAGCATACATTGGAGAATTGAAAGCCCCGGGCACATAGGTCTGGGTCTGAGGCAGCCAGCTGTTACTAATGGATGACGGGAAGAAGGCCAAATATTTTTCATTCTCCGGAACTTCCTCCCCTACAGGAGAGAACAGTGCCTTTGTAGCCGGAATCTTTGCAGTTGCGACATATTCGAAACCGTTTATGCTTATCCGGTCACCGTTCTGCCAATGTACCTTGAGCTCCGAGGTGAGGGTAGTCTTGGTAAGATTCTGCTCGATTACGGCAGAGAATGTCCTCCCTTCACTTGGAATCTGAGTGCCTTCCGTTTCCTGCTTGGCACAAGAGGCAGCAAAGAAAAGTGCTGTTGCGGCAGCCATAGCCACTATGATAATATTCTTTTTCATTTTTTGTGTCCTCCATTAATTAGTTTGCAAACCATCCACTGGTATCACCACTGCCAAAGTCCTCTGTAGGGTCCTTGCTTACAATACCGGTTTCTTCCGGGGCGACAATGGGATTGTTCTCATAGTTCTCCCAAGGGCTTACTACAGGATTGATGGTAATCTCGTTGTCGGAAATGTTGATTACGTAGATATAGACCTTGCCCATTTCCCAATATAGACGAGGCAGGTTGAGGGTAACCTGATGCAGACTGTTCTTGGAGAAAGCATTATCCAAATCCTTAACAGCACTTGCCATCTCCATCTTCTGAATCTTATTCGTCCCTTCCGATTCCGTCTCGGTTCCATCCCAGGAATAGTAAGCGAGACCGATTATGCCGGGCTCCTGTGCAGGGAACATCGCTCCGCCCAGATTTGCGGCAACCTGCGTGTTGAAAGGCTGGTCCCCGCTAAGATACTTGAACTCCAGATAATGTTCTTGCGTGGTCAATCCGGGAATCGAATCCACCACCTCAACCTCGTTCATTTTTCTCGTTATATCCAGCGCCGGGCCGTAGCATCCGGACGGTGCCATATACACATCCGGAATCAAACCTACAGACAATGCCCCGGGCTTTGACTTGCTTTTCTGCAATTTACCTGCCTTTGGCGCAGAATATAAAGCAGGAGAAGCGGGTGCGACACCATCGAGCGTTGTAGTGTTGTAAGGTTCAAAACTTATTCCGATTTCGTCCGATTCGGGCTCCTGTGGCTCATACTTGTACGGATACATATTTGAGAAATCCCAATATGCTTCGAACTCGGATTTACTGTTGTCGATGATAAGTGTTCCGCCGGTGTTCACATCCTTGAATGCTATCTCGGAAACCAGGATATCACTGCTGGACTGGTTGTTCACCACAACCTTGACCCAAGCCTTGGCGTGATTGAATGTGGCCTGAATGCTTCCGCCGGAGCCACTCTTGATATTTGAGCCGGACGCAAACATAAGGTCGTCCTGAACATATTTGCTGACCTTCGGCAGCTGTCTGAAGAAGAGCCAGTATGCGTGGTTCACGACCTCCTCAAGTCTGGCTTGTGTAAGATTTTCCTTGGAATTCTTCTTTGAATAATGAACGGGGTCCGTATGACCGGGGTCGATCTTTATGCCCGGCTCTTCTCTATTCAAAATTTTCTCTGCCTTAACATAATCACTGACAAACGCGTACGTGTTCGGATAGAGATTGGCGTATCGCTCCAGCAATGCGTCAGGGTCTGAACCTGTGGCAAGCGCATTGATGATATCTTCTGCGTCCTGCAAAGATATAGGTCTATTGTCGAGGTCATCCAGACCCGTCGGAACATCGGCCACGGCGCAAAGAGCGAGAACGATACCTACCATCTCTGAATACAGAATAGGGCTGTCGAGACCCTCAAGAAGGGCCATCCCGAGAAGGTTGAGGAGCTGGAATTCATAATCTACGTCCAAACGGTTGCGATTGAAGGGGAAGGTCCGGACTCTCAGATAATTCTTGACAAGACCTTCAAGCTCATCGAGATCCTCAATATAGTCCATTACAGAAGGGCCGTTCGCGCTTTGCAGTTCACTCATCTTCTTGGCTATGTAGTATTTCAATGCCGTAACCGTTGAGGAAGACAGGTAGCTGCAAGAGAAGGCAGTGTAGTCCATACTGATACGGTCTCCGACCGGCCAGTAGTAAGGACAAGGCGTAAGGCTATTGTCCACCAGCTCGTCCAGAATCCCCTTCGTCCGGATTTTCTGTATAGTGACGCCATGCCAACTACGCGTGTTGGGATCGTATCCGAAAGGTAATACATCGAGTTCTTTATCATCATAAGGAGCTCCGCCGTCCTTTTTGAAGTTCGGGAGCAGCCCGATGATGTTGTTTTCCGGGACTATCGTACCTTCCACAATCGATTTTGTCGGATTGGCGATTGTGCGAAGGGTGAGCTCAGTAGAGGAGCCAGCCTTTCTGCCTTCGTCCAACTCAACGGTCTTCGCACAAGACACGAGGAGTGCCAAAGACGCGATGAAAATAAGTGCTTTCTTCATAATGATTTTGAGTTTATATCTTATCTAAATTATTTATCATCAATTAGTTATTATTATCGGGTCCCACCACGGGTCGACAACGGGTTCGAAACCTCCTCCTCCGCCACCGTCATCGGGTATGGTGATGTGCTGGCTGACCACTATGTTGTGACCGGCGTTTTCTATATCATCAAACTGATCTGTGACATCAAAGTCGAAAAGATATTCTCTACCCGCCGTATTCTTCACCCTGATCACGGCTTTCACTTTCTCCCTGAAATCCTTGTATCTGCCGAAAGTGTTGAAGACGGAATACAGCCTCTTGCCCGTGAAGTCGGGATAGACGCCAATCTTCAGAGCGCCCGGCTGATTGCCTTGTCTGTCCCCCCAGAGGAAGGAGCGCCCTTCCTGACTGGTGATGAACAGCTCGCATTCGGATATGTACTCCAGGCCGTCCACGTCAAGCCATTCGAAGGTCCAGGTCTCCAGAATGCTGACGGCGGTGGTGTCGATGGTGGTAATCGTGTGTATGTCATCCTTTACGGGAAGAATCTCCACATTCTCCAGTCTGGCAAGGTACAGATGGTCCGGCTCAGATATCACGTTGCGGTAAGACCCTAGGTCATAGGCCCTGTAACTCACTTCCGTGGCCGCATATTTCCCGCTGAGCGTTGTACCTTCCACCTGCGTCGCCTTAGTCCCGAGGCTGTATATCAGTACGTCATATAATCCCGGATCCACATTCATCATTCCTCCGTAAGTGTCCAGAAACTCGTCATTGACAAGCTCGCGCGTCCCTGTCCGGTAGAATTGGACCTGAATGTGCTCGGGAAGCAATCCGTGTATCTTCCCGTTGAATGCAGACACCTCCAAAGGGTCGAAACCCTCACGCACGGTGACCTGCTGCTCCAGATTATAATCGATATTTACAATCACATTGCCCTCAAGGTCATACAGAGGGATGAATTCGCATCCGGAGAGACAAATCACAAAAGCCGCTATGCAAAGAAATCTCCTCATTGCTTCCCCTCCTTTTTTTCGACTTTCGCGTGAATAGGTATCACCAGCGAGACAGTGGCCTTGGTAGGTCCTATCCAGGTATGATCCAGTATCCTTCCTGTCTTGTAGGCAAGACCTCCCGGGCGGAAGACCTGATACTCGATGGCACGGGACTTAAAATAGCCGGCCCCTATGCTCAAGTCCAGACGCATACGCTTCCTCTTCCCTATCCTTGCCGACCACATATAGTCAAGCCCGGCACACCAGAATCCGGCCTGCTCGCCGTGGAACTGCCACTCGACATCATATCTGCCACACACTCCGTATAGACCGAGGGAATGGCCGGAAAGACGATACTGCCAGTTTTCCCGGCCTTTCCTGTGCTTGCGGCCGAGATATACTCTGAAATCCACGCCCGGCCCAAGGGCCTGGAAGCAGTTGGTCTGGTCGAGGAACGGGGACCATTCCCTGCGAATGAAGGGATAATACCAGTCTGCACCGATTGAGAATCTGTTTCCGAGAGGTATCTGGATACCGACATTCATCAGTGGAAGCAGCAGATTGCTGCGCAGGGCGAATACCGGCTTTATGTCGAACTCCACTGTGTCCGGAGCTGCAACAGCAGGCGCAACTACCGGAGCGGCTGCGGCCGCGGCAGGAGCATCGCCATAGACCAGCACCTTGACTGAATTGTAGATAAAAATAGTATCATTTGCATTGCTCTGACCTGTAATAGATTGAGCGCTGAGAGAGATACTTGGGACAAGCAGCGCAAACAGAAGGACTACCAGAGATAATTCTCTGATAATAAACAACTTACACCCCCCCCCGCAAGCTGAGGAAGGCATCAGGCGTCCAACATTATTGCGAAATTCTGCCATAAATTATGCAAAATTAAGCAATAAAAAAATAAAAACCCAATTTTACGTTGCTAAAATCAACATTCCAGCTTGCTCCGAGACTACAGAAAATCCTTCGCCTCGGTTCTGTCATTCTTTAAATTTGAGAACCTGTTTTGAAATTTAAACAGCTTCTTAAAGACGAGAAGTCGGGAAGAAGAGAGCCAGGGGGAGGAGACGGCTATTTCTTCTGTGGAATAATCACTTTGTTGTCAACCGAAACGCTGGCATTCTTTCCTTCCGGCACTTTGATGTCCATCTTCGGGGAGAATGATGCATCGATGACGGAATTGCCCAATTTGACGAAGCTCGAATCGGTTTCGGTCGCGATAGAGCCGGCGACAGGGATTTCAATCGAGAATGGAAGGTTTTGCGGCAATCCCACGGTATCCACCTGGAAAATGTACTTATGGATGACCACCAGTGTGTCGTTGCGGCGTTGCGGCTCCGGAGCCGGTGCCGGAGCCGGTGCCGGAGTCGGGACAGGAACCGGGGCGACAGCAGGCTTCGGAGCAGGGGCAGGATCCATCTTGTATGTGTATCTGCAAGTGATATTATTGCCTGCGCTCCTCAAATCGGGAAACACATTATGCAGAAGCCATTTCCAGGTGACGCCTCCCTTCAGGTCCATAAGCTCCTTCTTCGGACCTCCCATAACCGAAGTCGGACGGCCGTTGATGTATCGGTCGTATCTGTTCAGGATTCGCAGAATAGCCTCTCTGTCAGGGACATCGTAGCTCTCGACCATATCCCTCAGAGCCACCCAGTCCTCTCCGACAGCATCCACGACAAACTTGTCCGCCGGGAGCGAGAGTGCATCCTGAAGATATTTTTTGATATTTGCGCCTCGTCTGCGACTGAGCTCTTTGTTGTGGTCGAAGGGGCCTTCAGGAGATGCTCCGGAGCGGATATAGATATTCTGCAACCGGCAGGTTGGGTCCGCCATTATTTTTTTTACTCCCGTGATAAATCTGGCAATGAGCAATGCGTTGTTGTTGTACCCGAGGTCTATGGCTGTGGAATCCTGTCTGAAATAGACCTTCAGATTCAGAGAGTCCGCTCTCTCTTTGGCGTGAGAGCCCGGTGAGTACAGCAGAAATGTCGTCAAGACTAACAATATTGGGAGATTTTTCATAAAACTCGGATTTTCCCTGCAAATATATAGCAATATTTTGATAACAGCATCATTTTCTCAAAATCCATTTCCATCCATCTCATCAAACGAGATTGTCCAAACTTTTTTAAGGAAACAGAAATACAAAAATAAAATCTGTCTCCATCAAATTATTTTTTATCATTCAAAAAAACATCTGCGCTGAAATGAATATTTCTTTCGAATCAGGGAGGAAGTAAAAAGTTTTGTATTGTTTTTTATGGGTGTGCAAAAGTTGGGAGAGTCAGTTGTAGCTTTGCATCCGACAAAAACTTGAACTATGAAACACAAAGGCTGGCACTCTCCAAATCTTCTCCGGCGTTCGCCAAGGGCGATTCTGCCCTGCTTGCTTCTCTTTGTACCAGCCTTTTTGTCTGAGTGCGGAAGAGATATGTCCGAGGATATCGGGTATGTCCTTACAGATATGGAAATAGAAGGATTCAACGCGACAAAGGCGGCATTGGCCGGAGGCATCGGCATCAACACCCTGGATCTGTTTGTATTCAATGATGACAGACTGGGGCGGCTTGATTCTTATGAGAGGATGGAGTCCTGCCCGGACGGAAGATTCAGAGCCTTGTCCACCGTCGGACAGAAACGTCTCGTCGCCGTGGCCAACCTTCCGGAGCAAGCGCTCAAGACAGCCTCGGTATCCTGTATGGAGGATATACGGGGCCTGATTGTCCGATTTGAGGACGAGAACGATGTATTTCCCGTTATGAGCGGAGAAATCGCATTTTCGGCCGGAAGCGGTGATATTTATGATATCAGTCTCGAACCTTTATGCTGCGGGATAGTCATCTCTGAGATAGTGGTACCGGACGGTCTGTCAGACATCAAAGTCCACCTCGAGAACATAAACGCCACCTGCAAGCTGTTTCCACAAAAGGACACAAGGCCGTCAGAGTATGTGGAGACGGGAAGCACATACGACTACTATCCGGGCCTGCAACTTCTGTGCTACCCCAACGGAGTCTCCAGCGAGAGCATAGGCTCATACATCACCGAGCTCGTCATCGAAGGCAGCAAGGGAGGAAAACCGTGCGGATACAGAGTCAAGATAAACGAAGGCAAGGGATTGGAAAGGAATGTAAAGTATTATTTGAGCATCACAATCACTGACGACAAAGAAAATGAGGAAATGGTCGAGACAGGCTCCATGACCCTGTATCCGGGCAATATCGTCACAGGAATGGACGGAGAGGATGTAAGGGTATGGGTGGAAGTCGATCCGTCATCGGCGGAGGTTGTCATCGACCGCGAAGATCTGGAATTCGACAAGGAACGGGGCATATATGATTATGAGCTGGACCCGGACGGCAAGGGAGTGACCCTGCATCTCCTGCGAGGAGGGACAGGTCTGTTCTGCATTGATGTCGGGCCGCCGGTCAATGACGGCTGTCTGGTCATAATAGTCTGCAACCCGTGATTGCGTGTCGGCAGGATGACTCACTTGTATTCGGGGCGCAGGCTCACCTTGTCGGCTGTAGGGAAATCCTCAGGAACAGGCTGTGTGACTTTGCCCGTCGCGGCCCACTCGGAGCCTCTCAGCAACAAAGTCTGGAATCCAGCGCACTGCATAGCCGGATTGTTCTCAAGATTGTCGCCGGCGTGTCCGAGCATAATATGGAAAATACGTGACTTACCATAATCGACAGTGAATATCAAAGGCTCTTCCTTGCCGGAGCCTCTCAGCTCCGAAGGAGCAAAGGCGGTATAGAGCAGATCCTTGATATTGCCGGGACCTCTCATACTGTCATACAGCTCATCTTTGGCGTGTTTCCACCTGGCGGGAAGGTCCTTGAGGATAGGATGCGAATCACATCTGCAGGTCAGGACATATTCGTGTTGAAGGCCGTGCGAACCGCCCGGTCCGGGAGTCATATCCCTGACGAGCTGGCCATCCTGCCAATATACATACGGTCCGGAACTCTCATTACGGTTCTCCCATCCTCCCAAAGCAATGATTTCGTTGAACTCGGGCCAGTCGCTGAAAGCGTTGTCCGCGGCGTGATATACGACCACTCCTCCCCCATCTCTGACAAAGGCAAGGAACGAATCGTTCATTTTTGAAGACCACCTGTCACCGTTGTAATCAAGGACGACAAGCTCATACTTGCTGAAATCCACATCAAACGAATCCATATCCCCTCCGGCTGACGGGGATATGGCCAGATCGACTTCAAACAAGCCGGAATTGGACAGGATTTGCTGCAAGGCAACGTGGCTGACAGGCCAGTTGTGATTGTTCTGACCGGTAATTATCACTGTCTTGACCGGTTTGCTTGTGCAAGACAACAATGTGCAGACAGCACATATTGAAAGAATGAACAGTTTTTTCATATGATTACCCGAAATTTGTTCACAAGTTAGGCAAAAAAATGTAATTTTGGATAATAATACACTCGAAATATATGGATATCGTGATTACCTATGTGGACGGACTCGATCCGGTATGGCGTGAGCAATATGCAAAGTATGTGGGGAGCTCCATTCTGGACAAGCATTTCAGGGACTGGGGCACACTCAAATATCTGTTGCGGGGTATAGAGCGCAATATGCCGTTCATAGACAAAGTCTTTCTGGTCGTGTCCGGACCAAGCCAGGTCCCTGACTGGGTATCCGACAGACTGCACATCGTGTATCACAAAGACATAATCCCCGGGCAAGTGCTGCCTGTCTTCAATTCAACCGCCATAGAGATGTTCCTGCACCGTATTCCCGGTCTTGATGAGCAGTTCATATATTTCAACGATGATTTCTTCCCGGTGATGCCAAGCGACAGCGAAGACTTTTTTGTCGGGGACAAGATAAAGGCCAGCTGCAAGAAGCACTGGTTCACAGGCAATATTTACAAGCGTCATTGTCTGAATTCGGACAGGCTCGCGCGCAGAATTGCCGGTGTCGCGCCAGGCATAAGCTTCATCAGGCCCCAGCACTCCTGCTCGCCTATGCTGAAAAGCCTGAACGAATTTGTCTTCAATTCGGCGCAGGAAGACATATTGAAAAGCTTGACACGCATCAGGAGCATTGTCAACTTCAACCAATACCTTTTCACTGATTATCTTTTCTTCCGGGGGAAGACCATACATCAAAAGATATCCAAAGCACATCTCTCGATGGCCGCCGCTTCTGCGTCCAAGATATCGTCCTTCTTGTCCAACCCGAATCGCAAATTTGTCTGTATCAATGATGTACAGATGTCAGACAAGAAATACCGACTGTTCAAGGATGCTATTCTCGAGTCTTTCGAACGACTCCTCCCGGAGAAATCAATCTACGAGAAATAGTCATTGACAGGCATCAGAATGATGTCAGGAAGTAAACTTTCCCCTTCGACATCTTTATCTTCTTCGTTTTGCCGCCATAGAGCAAAGTGCAAGAGCCGTCATTGTCCGGCACGACTCTGACATATTCGAGGTTTCCGCCGGTCCATTTGATATCTACGGTATAGCCGCCTCTGGCCCTCAGTCCTCTGACTTCGCCATCCTCCCATTCAGAAGGGAGAGCGGGAAGTATCTGAAGAGCTCCGGTGTGAGATTGGAGGAGCATTTCGGCTATTCCGGCAGTGCCTCCGAAATTGCCGTCAATCTGGAAAGGAGGATGGGTGTCGAACAAATTGGGCAGAGTCGATTTGGAGAGCAGAGCATTGACATTGGCTCCGGCTTCCTCCCCATTCTGAAGTCTGGCATAGAAGTTTATCATCCAGGCACGGCTCCATCCCGTATATGAGCCCTGACGGGTCACCGGGTCTTCGTTATACTTGCGTCTGCGCTCAATGGTGCGCTTTGCGGCTTCGAACAGCTCCGGAGTGTCAGGATTGATGACTGTCCCGGGATAAAGTCCGAACAGATGAGAGGTGTGCCTGTGGCCCGGCTCGACTTCCTCATAATCCTTTATCCATTCTTGTATTGTACCATAACGTTCCCCTATCCTTATTGGAGGGAGTTTCTTCAAAGCCTTTCGGAGCTCCCCGCGGAAGTCCCGGTCGATGCCCAGCAGAGAGGATGCCTCCAGACAGGCATTGAAAAGCTCCATAGTTATTTCCACATCCATAGTAGCCCCGTAAGTCAGATTGAAAGTGCCGCCATCAGGATGTTTGTATTTGTTCTCCGGAGAATTGGACGGGGCAGTCACGAGGTAGCCGTTCTTGTCCTCGATCATAAAGCTCAAGAGGAATTCTGCGGCTTCCTTCATCGACGGGTATGCAACGTCGCGCAGATATTCGGCATCGCCCATAAAGCGGAAATGCTCCCACTGGTGCAGCACGAGCCAGGCTGCCGCGATAGGGAAAGTTCCCCAGCCGACACCATCGCTGATAGAGGTATGGCCGAACGGATTGGACACGTGATTGATAGTCCACCCTGACGCATTGAATGTCTTTGCGGCAGTGACGCGTCCCGGTTCTCTCATTCTGGATATCCAGTCGGAGAAAGGGGTGACTGTCTCGGAAAGGTTGCACACTTCAGACGGCCAGTAATTCATCTGGATATTGATATTGGTATGGAAGTCCGAGTTCCAGGGCGCATTCAAATCCGCGCACCAGATACCCTGAAGGTTTGCCGGCAGACGGCCCGGACGGCGGGATGAGTCCATAAGCAGATATCTGCCGAACTGGAAAAACAATGCGGCCAGAGCAGGGTCTGAGGCACCGTCTTCTTTCAGAGCCTGCAATCTTCTGTCCGTAGGGATGGAGTTGCGCAGCGGGTCGCCCAGAGTCAGCGAGACACGGTTGAATATTGACGAATGGTCCTCGATATGGCGGGCACGGAGTTCATCAAATGAGCCGGTCTCCAGCCGCTCTATCTGACGGCGGCAGATGGCGTAAGGGTCAATGCTTCTGTCAAAATCCAGTTTCTCAAGGGAATAATCGGTATTCATCGCCACATAGAATGTCACCTGGTCGGCATTTTCGACAAAGATTGAATTGCCCACGGCAACAAGGCGTCCGCCCTTCGGGACACCTTTGACAAGTCCGCTGAATTTCATATGAGCCCCGGCTTCACCTGCGCCCTCCAAGGGAAGATCTACTATCTGCCCGCAAATCTCCAGTTCATCCTTCGAAACCGGCCTGGCATAGGCATCTTTGGGACGGTTGTAGGACAGGCTGAAAGTGAGAGCTCCAGGCTTATCCGCCGAAAGTCTGATGACAAGAATGTCATCCACAGCGGATGCGAACACCTCCCTGCGATAGTTCACCCCACCCCAAATGAAGGAAGATGAGGCTATTCCAGTCTCCAAATCAAGCTCTCTGCGATAGCTGCCCAGCTCAGCAGCCGAAGCCGGCTCCGACTCGAAGAAGCGAATCGAAATCTCTCCGAATGTCTGATATGACCTGATTCTCAGAGGGTCTCCAGCGAGATGCGCTTCCGACAACGCCATAGCTTCAGCAACCTTGTCATCCAGCAGAAGTCGCTGAATCTCAGGAAGATATTCGGCAGCATCAGCATTCCCGTCCTGAGGGCATCCGGCCCACAGGCTCTCCTCATTCAATTGGATAGTCTCAGTCCAGGGCCTTCCGAACACCATAGCCCCGATACGGCCGTTCCCGACCGGATAAGCGGAATTCCAATCCGGTGCGGGCTTATCGGACCATAATACATTCTGTCCCGACAACAAGCTGGTAATCAGGAGCGTTGAGATAACGAGCAGCTTTTTCATATAACTCATAAAAATAAAGATGTAAATGTTTTGCCCTCTGAGGCCAGAGCCTCCGGAGTACCCTCGAATACGACTTCGCCTCCGGCGTCACCGGCATCGGGGCCGAGATCGATCACCCAATCGGCATTTCTGATGACATCGAGATTGTGCTCGACCACCACAAGACTGTGTCCCTTCGAGAGCAGCACATCAAAGGCCTTGAGCAACTTCTCCACATCATAAAAATGCAGGCCCGTGGTCGGCTCATCAAAAATGAACAGAATCTTTTCGTTGACGCGCACAGAGCCTTCTTCACTCAATGAAAGGAAATATGCGAGCTTGATCCGCTGGCTCTCGCCACCAGAAAGAGTGCTGCTGCTCTGCCCCAATTTGATATATCCGAGCCCCACTTCAGAGAGAGGGCGCAGCTTGCGGACTATACTGCGGGCGAGATCCTCTCCGCCTTCGGAGAAAAAGGCTATGGCCTCGTCCACACTCATATTGAGAATATCATCCACATTCTTGCCGCGATAGCGTACCTCCAGGACATCATTCTTGAACCTCTTTCCGCCGCAGGACTCGCACACCATAGTGACATCCGCCATAAACTGCATTTCAATCTTGACCACGCCATCGCCCTGACACTCCGGGCAGCGGCCACCGTCCTGATTGAATGAGAAATATGACGGCCCGAAACCGTTGATTTTGGCGAATTGCTGCTCAGCGAGCAGCTTGCGTATATCGTCATAGGCCTTGAGATAGGTCACGGCATTTGAGCGAGAGCTCTTGCCGATAGGATTCTGATCCACATATTCGACCCTTCCGATGCGGTCCAGATTGCCTCCCAGTCCTCTAAATGTGCCGGGCAGGTCTCCCGAGTCATTCAGACGACGGAACAGCGCCGGATACAATATGTCTCCCACAAGGGAAGATTTCCCGGAGCCGCTGACTCCGGTGACCACGGTAAGGACATTGAGAGGGAATGACACATCGATATTCTTCAGATTGTGCTCCATAGCTCCCAGTATCTTTATGGAGTAATGCCAGGAGAGTTTCTTTCTGAGAAACTGCTTCCGGGCCCCGGTGATATACTGGAGCGTCAGCGAACGGGAAGAGGAGGAAGAAGTTACTTTTTCCGGAGAAGGCACCCCCTGGAATACCACTTCACCTCCGCTGAGGCCGGCCATAGGCCCCATATCGATAAGTTCGTCAGCAGCTTTGATTATCTCCTCGTCATGCTCGACCACTACGACCGTATTGCCAAGGTCTCTGAGCTTGCGGAGCACGGCTATCAGCCTTTCCGTATCACGGGGATGCAGTCCTATGGACGGTTCGTCGAGAATATACATCGAGCCCACAAGAGAGCTTCCAAGCGCGGTCACCAGATTGATGCGCTGGCTCTCGCCTCCGGACAAGGTATTGCAGGGACGATTCAGCGTAAGGTATGACAAGCCGACATCCTTGATATACTTCAGACGGGATATTATCTCATCTATCGGCCCGCGGGCAATCTGACGGTCTGTTTCGGACAATTCGACCGTCTCCAGGAACCCGAGCAGCTCATCCACATTCATAGACAGCAGCTCGTGGATGGTCCTGCCCCCCACCCGGACATACAGGGCTTCTTTCCTGAGACGGCTGCCCTGACAGTCGTGGCAGACAGTGCGCCCGCTGAAGCGGCTCAGCATATACTTGAATTGAATCTTGTATCTCTGGGTCTCGACCCACCTGAAGAATTCGTTTATGCTGACGAAGCCGTCATCTCCGAGGCTCTCATCATAAGGAGCATTCCACAATGTATCTTTAGCCTTCTCATCCAGCTTGCAATAAGGCTCGAATATGGGTATATGGTATCTGTCCGCCAGTCTGAGCACCTGGTCTCTGAACCACCCCATCTTCTCCCCTCTCCAGCAGGCCACCGCTCCATCGTATATACTCTTGGACTTGTCAGGAATCACTAGATCCTCGCTGATGCCAATTATCTTTCCAAGGCCTCCGCAGGTAGGACAGGCTCCGAGAGGGCTGTTGAAACTGAACAAATACTCATCAGGCTCCTTGAACGTGATGCCGTCAAGCTCGAATCGGTTGCAGAAGCGCTTCTCCCCTCCATCCCAGACGATACACACATCTCCACGCCCCGCCGAGAATGCGGCATTGACGCTGGAAATCATGCGGTCCCTGTCGGCCAGACCGGATACTCTATCGACAAGAAGTCTTGCTTCCCGCGGATAATCAGGCGCCGTCTTGAGCACATCTTCTATCCTGACAGGCGCGCCATCGGCATAGAGGCGGTTATATCCGTCCTCCTTCAATGCAAGCAAAAGCTCGGTCTTGTCTTCTCTTTTATCCCAGGACAATTCGGCGAGTATATATATGGGGCCTCCGGACGACGAGGCGAGAGCGGAAACATATCCGACCACATCCGCTGTCGAGTCCCTGCGCACCTCGCGCCCGCTGATGGGAGAAAAAGTATGGCCTGCACGCGCATACAGGATGCGCAGGTAATCATAAATCTCGGTTGTGGTGGCGACTGTCGAGCGAGGGTTTCTCGTATTGACCTTCTGTTCTATGGCAATAGCCGGCGGTATGCCTTCAATCAAGTCCACATCGGGCTTGGACATACGGCCGAGGAATTGTCTGGCATATGAGGACAGACTCTCCGCGAAGCGGCGCTGCCCCTCGGCGAAGAGGGTATCAAAGGCAAGCGACGATTTACCGGAGCCTGAGACCCCGGTAATCACTACAAATTTGCCACGGGGAATCTCTACAGTGATGTTCTTGAGATTATTGACCCGCGCTCCCCTGATTATGATATTCTCCTTTTCTTCCATCAGCCCATAACGACTTCCACGGTATGTTCTCCCGAAGAATATGGAATGAAATTGCCGTCTATCAGTTTCTTGTCCACAGTCAATGATTTGACGCCGGTATTGACGGCATCGGGATTCTTGATTGTGATATTATATACTGCCTTGCGGAATTTTCTTCTGATTTCGAGTTCGCTCCAGTCCGCCGGGATGCAAGGGTCGATCCGGATGCCGTCAAAACCTGTTTTTATGCCGAGAAGATACTGGCTGACAGTGTACCAGGTCCAGGCGGCAGTGCCGGACAGCCAACTGTTCTTGGCCTCGCCCGGACGGGCTGCATCCTTTCCGGCAATCATCTGGGAATATACATAAGGCTCCACCTTATGCAATCTCTGGTCCTTGATATATGAAGGACAAATCTTGCGATAATGGCTCCAGGCATCCTCTCCACGTCCGGCCAGAGCCTCTCCGATGATAATCCAAGGATTGTTGTGGCAGAATACGCCGGCATTTTCCTTGTAGCCCTGCGGATATGAGGAAATCTCACCGTAATCCACTATGTACTTGGTGAATGCAGGATGGTTCAGCACTATGCCGTGCTCGCAGTCAAGATACTTTTTCACACTATCGAGAGCCTTGTCCACCATCCCCTCCCCGCGGCCGATACCGGCCATAGTACACCACCCCTGAGATTCGATGAATATCTTGCCTTCCTCGTTCTTGTGAGAGCCTACAGGCTTCCCAAAGTAATCATATGCCCTGAGGAACCATTCGCCGTCCCATCCGTATTTCTTGATGGCAGAGATCATCGCATCGACACAGGCCTGAGCTCTGAGGGCCTCGTCTTCCATATGCTGATGACGGCACAACTCCACATAGTCACGTCCACAGACTACGAACAGGCCGGCTATCATAAGCGACTCGGCCTTAGAGCCTTCCGTCTTGTTCTCAGTGGTCTGGAATGACTCATTCGGGTCCCAGCTGAAACAGTTCAGATTGAGGCAGTCATTCCAATCCGCGCGACCTATCAGCGGAAGCGCGTGAGGTCCCAGATTGTTGATGACGTGGTCGAAGGAAATCTTCAAATGCTCCATCAGGGGGACTTCGGACCCCGGCTTGTTGTCGAACGGGACCTTCTCCTTGAGGATGGAGAAGTCTCCTGTCTCTTTCAGATATGCCACAGTGCCAAAAATCAGCCACAGCGGATCATCGTTGAAACCTCCTCCGATGTCATTGTTGCCCCGCTTGTTGAGAGGCTGATATTGGTGGTAGCATCCACCGTCAGGGAACTGTGTGGAAGCTATGTCTATGATTCTTTCCCTGGCACGCTGCGGAATCTGATGGACGAATCCGACAAGGTCCTGATTGGAATCTCTGAATCCCATCCCCCTTCCTATGCCGCTCTCAAAGAAAGATGCGCTCCGGGACATATTGAATGTGACCATACATTGATACTGATTCCATATATTGACCATTCTGTCGGTCTTCTCGTCCGGCGATTTGACAGTGAAGATATCAAGCAGATTGTCCCAATATGATTTCAATTCGGCGAACGCTTTCTCCACCTTCGGGACTGTGTCGAGGCTGGATACCATATCCCAAGCCTTCTTTTTATTGAGGGAACCGTCCTTCTCGAATTTGTCCTTCTGCTTGTTCTCGACATAACCGAGCAGGAAGATCAAATCCCTTGATTCTCCCGGCCACAATGTGAGCTCGATGTAATGCGATGCCACCGGGCTCCAGCCGTGGGCTATGCTGTTGGAAGCGGCACCTTCCGTAACGCACTGAGGGTTGGAAAAATCATTGTAGAGACCGATGAAAGACTCCCTGTCAGTGTCATAGCCGTCGATATGCGCATTATTGAGGCTGTAGAAAGCATAATGATCCCGTCTCTCCCTATATTCCGTCTTATGGAAAAGTATAGGTCCGTCGATTTCCACCTCTCCGGTAGAGAAATTCCTCTGGAAATTCTCCATATCGGTGGCGGCATTCCACAGGCACCACTCAGCAAAAGAGAAGACCTTCAATTTCTTGGTAGAGCCTGTATTGTTGCGCAGCGTGAGCCGCTGTACTTCCCCCCAGGTCTTGAGAGGCACAAAGAACAATACCGATGCCTCGATGCCATCCTTCTCACCCGTGATGCGGGTGTAGCTCATCCCGTGGCGGCATTCGTACGAATCAAGCGGAGTCTTACAAGGCTTCCATCCCGGAGACCATACCGTATCCCCGTCCTTGATATAGAAATACCGTCCCCCGTTGTCCATAGGGACATTGTTGTAACGATACCTTGTCAATCTGCGGAATTTGGCGTCCCGAAAGAATGAATAGCCTCCGGCCGTATTGGAAATCAGCGAGAAGAAATCCTCATTCCCGAGGTAATTGATCCAAGGCCAGGGAGTATTGTAATCAGTTATCACATACTCGCGTCTGCGGTCATCGAAATAGCCGTAATTAATGCGTGAATCCATCTTGTTGTTCCTTATGGTTGATAAACATCTGTTCCGTGGGGCTCAATCCTGAGCGTCACCTCTCTGTCTGTCAATTTTTTGCCTCCAGCAGACCGGCCAAAGTGCCGCAGACATCATTGATAGTCTCAAAGTGGACATTGTCACTGAAACGGACATCGAACTCTTTCTCCAGGGCAAGGCCCATAAGCAGCATTGACAGGGAGTCCAGCGCCAGATCCCGCACCAGAAGCGTGTCAAAATCGACATTGTCCATATTGACGGAAGGGCGGACGACGGAGAGCACTCCTTTCATCTTCGCCAATATTTCATTCTTGGTCATACTCAATTGCTATTAAATCCTTGATACTTTCATACTTCCTGTACGCTTGAAATCTTCTTTGCGCACAGTCACCTTGCTGATTCTGTGTGTGCTTGGAAGGGTCTTGTTGACTTCGTCCACCGTCTTGTTCATAAGAGCCTCAACCTGCTCCCAAGGAGTATCGGCAAAAGCCTGGAGCTGAGGGAGAATCTCAATCGCAATGCAACTCTGGCCATTGATTTCTGACTCGGACACAAGTGCATCCTTAATGAAATCATAGGTATAGAAAGGCTCCTCTATGGCTTCAGGGCTGACATTCTCACCGTTTGAAAGTATGATGAGATTCTTGATTCGGCCGACTATGTAGAGATAGCCTTCAGCGTCGAAGCGGACAAGGTCCCCGGTACGGAGCCATCCGTCCTCGGTGAGGGCCGCCTTCGTGTTAGCCTCGTCCTTGTAATAACCTGTAAACACGTTGTCTCCGCGTATCCAGAGCTCCCCGTCGACGACCTTGGTCTCCTGCTCAGGATAAATCTTGCCCACTGATGTAGGACGCGTCTTGACATCAATGTTGCCACTTGTCAGATTGCCTCCTTCAGTCAGGCCATAGCCGCCCAGAAGCTGAATGCCCAACTTGTCGAACTCCGTGATGAGTCTCGGAGGGACATTGGCGGCTCCTGCGATGATGACCTTGAGCTCTCCTCCGAGAAACTGAGGGCCATAGAGTTTGGCGAGTCCGTTGAGGATGTCGCATATGCCGGGAACAAGCACGAGGGTGGTAGGACGTATCATCGGAAGCTTGCCGATGGTAGCCTTCATATCCTCACAGGAATAAAGCTCGCTGCCTGTATAAAGGCAGGAAAGCATACCGCGCACTAGGCCGAAGATATGGCTGAGAGGGAGCATGCAGACGGTTCTCTGCCAGCCTATGACTTTGCCCGGCATAAAGCACCCGTTGAAAGAGCCGCGCATCAGAGCTCTGTGCGGCAGGACAGCTCCCTTAGGGGCGCCGGTGGTGCCGCCCGTGAAGAATATGGCGGCAGTATCCTCCTTGTCAACATTTGCAGAAGGAGTCGGAGCATCTGCCATTGTGGATGCAGGGAGCACCTTCACGCCTAATCCTTCGAGCTGGCCGCAAAGAGGTCTGAACTCATCACGGACAAATATTGCCTTGACTTCAAATTTGCGGCAACTGCCCACAACTGCCGGCTCCGGAAGTTGTGAAGGGAGATTGACAGCAACCATCCCGGAAGAAGTGACGGCAAGAAACAGCTCTATCGCATCCAGACTGTTGCGGTCGAAAATGGCAATCTTGGACCCTTTCTCAAGTCCAAGGGCCGCGATTGAGGTGCGCCTGAAGGCAACACGTTCACACATCTGCCTGTAGGTATATTGATTGACGGAGTCATTCAGGGCAGGCAAATCCGCATACTTTTCTTCCAGCCAGCCGAGGAACTCGGAAATAGTGGGTATATAATGCAACTGCTCCATTTCGGAAGCAGGAATCATATCATAAAAATAATTGCTCATAATTTACAAATTTTAAATCAAATATCTTTAACATAACTGCGGCGGCGCATATACTGTTCGTGCTCATACACGCCCCACAGTGTCTGGACCTTGAAATTGGTCTCAAGCATAGGATTGGCAAGCAGGTATTTGATGCCCCGTCTGTTGCAGCTCTCCTGAATATGCTTGAATATCAAAGCACTGGCACCCTTCCCCTGATAATCGGGGTGGATACCTATCAGCAGAGCCTCCAAGGTATCGTTATTCTTCAGCGACTTGAGTATCCTCACCAATCCGAACGGGAACAGGCGGCCACCGCTCTTCTTGACGGCCTTGGACAAAGAAGGCACACAGAAGCAGAAGGCCACAACGTTGTCATCCCCATCGACCAGCACACATATGAAATCCGGGTCAAGAATAGGGACATAGGTCTGAAGATAACGTTTAATCTGCTTGTCCGTCAATTTGGAGAACTCATACAAAGGAGCGAAGCACTCGTTGTACATATGGAAGATGGACATCCCGTACCGGCGGCCGAACTCTCTCGTATTCTTGCATTGGGCGACCTTCAAGCCGAAACGCTGCTCGACAAGAGACGCATAACCCAACACCTGAGGCAACTCATCGGGGAGATATACAATCTGCTGGGTCCAGTCTGTATCCTTGACGAAACCGAGCTTCTCCAACAATTCGTTGTAATAAGGATAATTGTAAATACAGGTGAATGGAGAGAGTTTGTCAAAGCCTTCGACCAGAAGGCCCTCCTTGTCCATATCTGTAAAGCCCAGAGGCCCTTTGATGCGGGTCATACCCTTGGACTTGCCCCACCGGATGACTGCGTCAACCAATGCGGAAGCGACATCCAAGTCATCGATGAAATCAATCCAACCGAAACGGACGGTGTTTTCGCCCCAATCCCTGTTGGCGTTGTAATTGATGATTCCGGCCACACGGCCTACGATTTCTCCACCACGATAGGCGAGGTACATAATATGCTCGCAAAAGTCCATTGCGGCATTGTTTCCCCCGAGAGTATCAAACTCGTCGGTGATGAGGGGAGGTACCCATTGCGGACAATCCTTGAACAGTTTCTCGGGGAAAGTAATGAACTTTCTGAGCTGTTTTCGTGATTTTACCTCCTCTAGAATAGTTTTTTCCATCAGGTTAGATAATTAGAACACAAGTATATACACGAGGGCTGCGAATATCGCTCCGCACACTGGCCCGAGAACGGGCACCCAGGAATATTTCCAGTCGCTGTCCCTCTTGCCCTTGATTGGAAGAAGGAAATGGGCAAAACGGGGAGCAAGGTCTCTGGCAGGGTTGATGGCATAGCCTGTAGCGCTTCCAAGAGACATACCTATCGACATAATGAGACAGGTCACAGGGAAGGCTCCCAGAGAGCCGAGTCCCACCTGAGCGGTGTTGCCTTCAGTGGCAAAAGCGAGAACGACGAACACAAGAAGCCAGGTGGCCAGAAATTCACAGAAGAAATTGCGCCGGGTGTTGCGGATCGCAGGTATGGTGCAGAATGTCCCCAGCTTGGTGTCAGGGTCTTCCGTGGCATCAAAATGATCCTTATAGAATACATATACGACAAGCGCGCCGCAGAATCCTCCCAGAAGCTGGGCGATGACATAGCCGGCCACATCGCTCCAAGGGAAACTCCCCGCAACAGCCAGACCGAGCGTAAGAGCAGGATTGAGATGAGCTCCGGAGATCGGACCGGAAATGAAAACACCGCACATCACGGCGAAACCCCAGGCAAGAGTGATTACGACCCATCCGGAACCGTATCCTTTGGTCTTGTTGAGAGTTGTGCCGGCCACTACACCATCGCCCAAAAGTACGAGGACAAGTGTACCGATGAACTCAAAAAGACATTTGGTAAACAAGGAAGTCATAAAATATAGATTTAAGTATTAGTCAATGTCCTTGCCATCGCCTCCCGCCATCCGCGCTTGAGCTCCCCGGCCCTGTCCGCGTCTGACTGAGGCGTGAAAATCCTTTCTGCCTTCCACTGATTCTTCACCTCCTCTATGCCGGACCAGAAACCCGTGGCGATACCCGCGAGATATGCGGCACCGAGAGCCGTCGTCTCCGTGACCACAGGACGTATCACAGATGTCCCGAGGGCATCGGACTGGAACTGCATCAAAAGATTGTTCCTTGAAGCCCCTCCGTCAACCTTGAGCTCACAGAGTCTGATGCCGGCATCCTTCTCCATCGCGTTGACTATGTCAACAGTCTGGAATGCGATACCCTCAAGGGCCGCGCGGGCTATATGGCCGACCTTGGTGCCGCGAGTGATACCGGTGATACTTCCCTTGGCATACTGGTCCCAATATGGCGCCCCGAGTCCGGTCAGCGCAGGCACGAAATAGACTCCCCCATTGTCAGGGACAGTCTCGGCGAGAGACTCTATCTGTGATGAGGACTTGATTATGCCCAAGCCGTCCCTGAGCCACTGTACAACACTTCCGGCAACAAATATGGAGCCCTCCAGGGCATAATTGACCGTATCGCCTATTTTCCAGGCGATGGTCGTCAAAAGTTGATTCTTGGATTCGATGGGGGTGGTGCCGCTGTTCATCAGCAGGAAGCAGCCCGTTCCGTATGTATTCTTCACGGCTCCAGGCTCGGTGCACATCTGTCCGAAGAGCGCGGCCTGCTGGTCGCCGGCGATTCCGGCGATAGGGACCTCATAGCCGAGGATATCCGTATAGCCGTAAATCTCGCTGCTCGAACGGACTTCCGGGAGCATTGATGCCGGAATATCGAGCAGCTCAAGCATTTCCTTGTCCCACTCCAGAGTATGGATATTGAAGAGCAGAGTGCGCGATGCGTTGGTGACATCAGTCACGTGGACTTTCCCGCCGGTCAGCTTCCAGACAAGCCAGCTGTCCACGGTGCCGAAACGCAGCTCGCCCCTTTCGGCCCTCTGACGTACCCCGGGGACATTCTCGAGTATCCAGCGCAGCTTGGTGCCGCTGAAATACGCGTCAATGATAAGCCCTGTCTTCGAACGGATCATCTCCGTGAGGCCTTCTTTCTTGAGCTTATCACAATATTCGGAGGTGCGTCTGTCCTGCCAGACTATCGCCTTGCAGACAGGCTCGCCGGTGGCTGCATCCCACACGATTGTGGTCTCCCGCTGGTTGGTGATGCCGATGGCGGCTATGCGCCCGTCAACCTTGGAGGCGGCTTCCTTCATCACTGACGACTCGCTCATCCAAATCTCTTCGGCATCGTGCTCCACCATACCCGGATGAGGGAACAACTGGGTAAACTCCTGTTGACTTTCAGCGCAAGGCAAACCATCGTGATTGAAGACGATAGCTCTTGAACTGCTGGTGCCTTGATCTAGAGAAAGGATAAAATCAGACATAGTCGGTCGAATTAAACATTTTCGCTAAATTAATCATAATTTACCAAAAGACCAAACGACTGACACCTCTCTCCGGAAAGGCAAATCGGACGATTACGGTCAGGCCTGTTTCGCGGCGGCAATGGCCTGCTGAAGGTCGGCTATTATGTCGTCCGGGTCCTCAAGCCCCACGCTGAAACGGAGTTGCGACGGGTCAATTCCAGCCTCTTTGAGCTGCTCGTCAGAAAGTTGCCGGTGTGTATGAGCCGCAGGATGCAGAATGCAGGTATAGCAATCCGCAACGTGAGTCTCAATGGTCGCCAACTTCAGACTGTTCATAAAGCGGCTTACAAAATCCTTGTCTCCCTTGAGGGCGAATGACATCACTCCGCAAGTGCCGTCAGGCAAATACTTCAACTGACGCTCGTGCTCGGGGTCCCCCTCCAATTCAGGGAAACTCACCCACTTCACATCCGGACAAGACTGGAGGAAACGTGCAATTTTGAGAGCGCTCCGGTTGTGTCTCCTGACTCTCACAGCAAGTGTCTGGAGTCCCAGACCGAGATAAAACGCATTCTGAGGGCTCTGGATAGCTCCCAAATCGCGCATCAGTTGAGATGTGGCCTTGGTGATAAAGGCAGCCTTACCGAACCGTTCGGTATAGACTATTCCGTGATATGTCGGGTCCGGAGTACACAATCCGGGATATTTGTCGGCATATTGTGTCCAATCGAAATTGCCGCTGTCAACAATGGCTCCTCCGACTGCCGTACCCTGCCCATCCATATATTTTGTGGTCGAATGAGTCACAATATCCGCTCCCCATTCGAAAGGACGGCAATTGATTGGTGTCGGGAACGTATTGTCCACGATGAGCGGGACTCCGTGGCTGTGGGCGATTCCAGCAAATTTCTCGATGTCCAGCACCCTTACACCCGGATTGGAGAGAGTCTCTCCGAAAAGGAGCTTGGTGTTGGGCCTGAAAGCGGCGTTGATCTCCTCTTCGTCAGCATCCTGGTCGATGAATGTCACATCTATTCCCATCTTCTTGAATGTGGCTCCGAAAAGATTGTATGTACCTCCGTAGATACTTGCCGCACTGATCATATGGTCCCCTGCTTCGCAGATATTGAAACAGGCGAAGAAATTGGCCGCCTGTCCGGAAGATGTGAGCATAGCGGCCATTCCCCCTTCGAGGGCCGCGATTCTCGATGCAACCATATCATTGGTCGGATTTTGCAGACGAGTATAGAAATATCCGTCCTCCTCGAGATCGAACAGCTTGCCCATCTGTTCAGTCGTGGAATACTTGAATGTCGTGCTCTGGATGATGGGCATCTGCCGCGGAGCACCGTTTGCAGGATTATATCCGGCCTGGACGCATAAGGTCGAAGGATTGAGTTTCTTATTCATTGCTGTGGTCTTTATCAAATGCTTTCATACGTTCATCAAGGACCGGATAGAGGTCCGCGCGCATACGGCTCGTGCAGGCGCGTATGCCTTCGTGAGTGCTTCCCGTCGTGGAGAGGTTGATGCAGCTCACGCCATAATAGAGGAGTTCCTTAAGCAATTCAGCTCCTGTCATATTCTTGTAGCCGAGAGTGAAGAAGAATCCGTCCCCGACTTTTCTGGTCACATCCTTGTCATATACGATATGGAATCCGTGCCGGCAGAATATTTCCTTCATTTTCTCCGCCCTGACTGCGTACTCACGGGTATCCTCGACAAAATCAATGACTCCGTCGCAGGACAGATTGAGCATCTGTGCATAGCCGTACTGAGTGGAAGTGGCGCAGCCGCTGGTTATCATATAGAGTATGGATGCTGTAAGTGTCACGCCGAAAATCCCCGAATCGTGATAGCGCTCCGCAAGAGCCGGGTACTGTCTGTCAAACAATTTGTCACCGATACAGCACAATGCGATGCGCTGACCGGCATAACTGAATATCTTCGAAGAAGAAAGCATCAGGATATAATTGTCAGTGTATCTGGCCGCGGTAGGAAGAAACGGAGGCTCGAAAGGACGGGACAAGTCATCCCGATAATCCATACAGAAATAGGCCAGATCCTCCATCACAACTACATCATATTGGGTGGCAAGCTCTCCGATGACCTTCAATTCCTCTTCTTCCAGACATATCCATGCCGGATTGTTGGGATTGGAATAGATGATGGACGCAATCTCTCCGGTCGCAAAATACTCCTCGAGCTTCGGACGGAGCTTTGCGGCTCCACGGTATGAATATATGTCGAAGCACTCCCACTCGACGCCGAGTATTCTGAGCTGGGATTTCTGGATGGGAAAGCCCGGATCGATGAAGAGGACCTTGTTTTTGCCAGGTATTCTCTGGGTAGTGGCTATGAAAGAGCCGAAGGAAGCCACGACCGAGCCCGTAGTGGGTACGCATCCTTCCGGCTTGATGTCAAGGTTGATGAACGCCTTGATGAAACGTGAAGCCGCATCCTTCAACTCCTTGATGCCGGCCGCGGCAGGATACTGCGAGCATACTCCGCTGTCGAGAGCCTTTTTCTCGGCCTCTATTCCATATTTGTTGTTGGGAAGTCCGGGAGAGCCCTGATCCATTCTGATTATCGGGATTCCCGTTTTCTGCTCCAGATATTGTGATACGAGCAGAATCTCACCTATAGTGGCCGTACTGAGATCCGAAACGTGACGGTTCTCACAAGCCTCGGCGACCAATTGCTCACTGAAAATTTTCATAATCGCTCAATATTATTTCATTTCAAAATCATCAGCATCATTCAGGACAGGGAATTTGGTCCTGAACGCATTCAGCACGGACATATCCAGATCCGCACAGCAAACGCCCTCCACGCCGTCCTCCACGAAGCTCTGAGTATCACCGTACGGGTCAATGAATGCAGTACCACCGCTATAATGGCAGGAAGGGTCAGCTCCTACACGGTTGACCGCGCCAAGAAAACACTGGTTCTCAATGGCTCTGGCCCTGATCAGGGTATCCCAGGCCTTACGGCGGGTATCCGGCCAGCTGGCAACGCACAGAATAGCATCGTAGTCTTTTCTGTTTCTGATCCATACAGGGAAACGGAGGTCATAACATACTATCATAAGGAAGCGTACCCCCTTCCACTCCACAATACGGCGTTCCTTTCCTGCCTCAAAGGTCTTGTCCTCCCCGCTATATGTAAACAGATGATGTTTGTCATAAGTCGTGACGCTCCCGTCCGGCTTTACAAAGTGGAAACGGTTGTAGAACGCGCCGTTCTCGAATGTGGAGATGCTGCCGGCAATGGCGCAGTTCATCCGGGCGGACTGTGTTTTCATCCATCGCAGACTGGCTGTCGGAGCGGGCTCCGCGATTCCCACCGGGTTTGTGGCAAATCCGGTGGAGAACATTTCAGGAAGAACGCAGAGGTCACAGCCCTCAGCTCCCTTCAGAAGCTCTTCCAGATGTGTGCGGTTGTCTTCCGGACAAGCCCAGACAATATTCTGCTGAACAAGTGCGACTCTCATATCAATGATTCAAAATATAATCGGCAACCCAGTCTCCCACTTCGGAAGTGCTGCGAGACACTCCGTCCGAAGCAAGATCCTCCGTAACGAAGCCGCTGTCAACAGATGCTGCCACAGCTTCGCGGATGGCCCTGCCTTCCTCCATAAGTCCAAATGAATATTCGAACATCATCGCGGCAGACAATATGGTGGCCAGAGGATTCGCTATATTCTTGCCGGCAGCCTGAGGATATGAGCCGTGGATAGGCTCGTAGACGGAAGTGAATTCACCCACAGACGCGGAAGCAAGCAGGCCCATAGAGCCTGACACACAGCTGGCTTCGTCAGTGAGAATATCCCCAAACGTATTTTCTGTCACAAGGACATCAAAGAACTTAGGCCCCGTGATGAGCTTCATAGCCGCATTGTCCACGTACATATAGTCAGTGGTGACTTCAGGATACTGCGGGGCCATTTCCTGACCTATCTGCCTCCACAGGCGCGATGACTCCAGAACATTGGCCTTGTCAACTATGGTCAGATGCCTGCCGCGGCGGGAGGCATACTCATAAGCGAGCTTCAGTATCCTCTCGACCTCGAATCGGTGGTAGATATTTGTGTCGAAGGCGGTGTCCCCGTTGTCAAGACGTCCCTTCCGGCCGAAATACATTCCTCCGGTAAGCTCACGGACACAGAGGAAATCAGCTCCGTCAACCAAATCCTCCTTGAGAGGGCTCTTGTGCACCAAGGACTTGAATGTCTCCACAGGACGCAGGTTGGCATACAGTCCGAGCTTTTTTCTCATTGCGAGAAGGCCCTGCTCAGGACGCACCGGAGCAGTCGGGTCATTGTCATATTTGGGGTCTCCCACAGCACCGAAGAGGACGGCATCACTGTTCATACAGACTTCGTGGGTGCCCGGAGGATATGCATCCCCGAATTCATCTATCGCGACGGCTCCGACCTTCGCAAAAGTATATTCCACTTCGTGTCCAAAGCGCCTGCATATCGCATTGACTGCCTTGACGGCCTGCTCGACCACTTCCGGGCCTATACCGTCACCCGGCAATTCAGCTATCTTGAATTTCATAATGTAAATGATTTATTCGGATTCTACATATTTAAGCCAGCGTCTATGCGCCTCTTCACTTCCCTTCTCGAAAAGCGCTTTCGCATTGTCAGGAAAGCTCCTGCGGAGGGACGCATAGCGGACCTCTCCGTCAAGGAATTCGGTGTATGGCATAGAAGGTGCCTTGGAATCGAGCTGGAACGGATGCTCCTTGCGAGGGTCGTAGCGGTAGAGTGTCCAATAACCGCTGGCGACCGCCCTCTTCATCTCTTCCTGGACACGCTGCATTCCTATGCAGATACCGTGTTCCTGACACGGTGTGTATGCAATGACGACAGAAGGTCCGTCATACTCCTGAGCCTCGCGGACAGCCTTGATGAGTTGGGCCGGATCGGCTCCCATAGCCACCTGGGCGACATACACATTGCCATATGTCATCATAATGGAGCCGAGGTCTTTCTTGAGAGTCTTCTTGCCGGAAGAAGCGAATTTGGCCACGGCGCCGATAGGAGTCGCCTTGCTGCTCTGTCCACCCGTATTGGAATACACTTCGGTGTCAACGATGAATACATTCACATTGGCGCCAGTGGAAATCACGTGGTCCAGACCACCGAAACCGATATCATATGCCCATCCATCGCCTCCGTACATCCAGAAGGTCTTGCAGGAGAACATATCCTTCTGTTTAAGGAGCTCCAGAGCGGCAGGACTGCCCTCTGAGCCGAGAGCCTCAATAAGGTCATCAGAAGCCTTGCGTGAGGCATCGAAATCATCGAAGGCGGACAGATATGCCCCTGCGGCATCCTTGAGGGCGGGATTGTCCAGCAAGGCCTCCACCTTGTCACGTATCAGCTGACGACGCTGTTTGACAGACAGATACATACCCAGACACAACTCAGCATTGTTCTCGAACAGGCTGTTAGTCCAAGCCGGTCCGAAGCCCCTTCTGTCAGTGGTATATGGGATACCCGGCATAGCAGCGCCCCAAGCCTGGGAGCACCCGGTGGCATTCGCCCAATACACGCGGTCACCGAACAATTGGGTAAGTAATTTGGCATATGGAGTCTCACCGCAGCCGGCACAAGCGGCAGAAAACTCAAGGAGAGGTCTGCGGAACTGGCTGCCCTTGACTGTATAAGGCTCGAAAAGATCGCCCTTGTCGGAAAGACTCAGCCCGAATTCGAAGAGTTTCTTGTTTTCTTCCTTCAGGGCAGCCGGCATCATTTGGAGCGCATCCGCCGGGCAGACATTCGCGCAACTTCCACATCCGGTACAGTCATATTCGGAAACCGACAGAGCATAATGGTATCCGGAGGCTGTCCTACCGATGGCAGGGACCGAGGCAAAGCCCTCCGGTGCGGATGCAAGCTCGGCATTATCAAGTAGATATGGGCGAATGGCCGCGTGCGGGCACACCAATGAACATCTGTTGCATTGGGCACATTTCCCGCTGTCCCAGACGGGGACTCTCACCGCTATGCCACGCTTTTCGTATGCTGTCAGACCAAGGTCGATGCAGCCATCCTCCTTGCCGATGAAAGTGCTGACCGGCAGCGAATCGCCCATCTGGCGATTGACCGGAATCAGGATGTCTCTGACAACAGCAGGCAAATCAGCCGCCGTTTCATCCACAGGGCTGTCTTCCAATGAAGCCCAGTATGACGGCACTTCGATCCGGCGGACTTCCGCCGCTCCACATTCGATGGCCTTCATATTCTTTTCGATGACTTCGTCGCCCTTGGCGAAATAGGTCTTTTGGGCGGCATCCTTCATCGCCTGAAGCGCGCTGGAGACATCGATGATGCCGCTTGATGCGAAAAAAGCGGCCTGAAGCACCGTATTGGTATGATTCCCCAGTCCCAGACGCTGTGCCACAGCGGTGGCATCTATCACGTAAAGGCGGATATGCTTCAAGGCAAGCGCTCTCTTGACGTCAGACGGGAGGAAGGCATCAAGCTCACTGTCCGCCTTGCTGCAATTGAGAAGGAAAGAGCCTCCGTCCCTGACCTCGCCGACCATATCGTATTCACCTATATAACTCTGATTGTGGCAAGCCACGAAATCGGCATTCTTGACATAATAGGAGCTGTTTATCGGTTTGGAAGAAAAACGGAGATGAGACTTTGTGACTCCGAATGATTTCTTGGCGTCATACTCAAAATATGCCTGCCCGTATTTGCCTGTCAGGTCACTGACTATGTGGACAGTATTCTTGTTGGCCCCCACAGTGCCGTCTCCACCGAGGCCCCAGAACTTGCAGCTGACAGTGTCGCCGGCTGCCGGGACGAACGGGAGTGACGAGAGTGACAGGTGGGTCACATCATCATTTATCCCGACCGTAAATCCGTTGCGAGGCTCATCGAGAGAAAGGTTGGCAAACACTGCCAGCATCTGTCCCGGGTCCGTATCCTTGGAAGAAAGGCCGTAACGTCCTCCGACTACCTTGAAATTCTTTCCGTGCGAATACGCCGCACTGCAGAAATCTTCAAATAAAGGTTCACCCGCACTGCCGGGCTCCTTGCAACGGTCAAGCACAGCCACCTTCCTGACGCTGTCAGGAATGACACTGAACAAATGTTCCGCACTGAACGGTCTGTATAGGTGCACCTGTACGAACCCGACCTTCTCACCTGCGGCCATAAGGCTGTCAACAGCCTCCATCACGGCACCGCTCACACTTCCCATAGCGACTATGACTCTCTGAGCATCCTCAGCGCCGTAATAATTGAACAGATGATAATCACGTCCGGTGATTGTGTTGATTTCTCCGAGATAAGCTTCGACTATGCCGGGAAGAGCATCATAATATGGATTGCAGGCCTCACGGACCTGGAAGAATATGTCCGGATTCTGGACTGTGCTGCGCATCTGCGGATGCTCCGGATTGAGTGCGTGGGCGCGGAAAGCGGCAAGGGCATCACGGTCAAGCAGAGCGGCCAATTTCTCAAAGTCAATCATCTCCGCAGTGTTCACCTCGTGCGAGGTGCGGAAGCCGTCAAAGAAATGCATAAACGGAGTCCTCCCCTTGATGGCCGCAAGATGAGCTACGCCGGCCAAATCTATGACTTCCTGGACGCTTCCCGAGCAGAGCTGCGCAAAACCGGTATTGCGGCAGCACATCACATCGGAGTGGTCTCCGAAAATGCTCATCGCGTGAGTTCCCACCGTACGGGCCGCAACGTGCAGCACCACAGGGAGACGTTCTCCGGCGATTCGATGAAGGACAGGAATCATCAGCATAAGTCCCTGGCTGGATGTGAATGTCGTAGCAAGAGTACCCGTCTGAGCCGCTCCGTGAACGGCTGCGACAGCTCCGGCCTCCGATTGCATCTCGACAAGAGACACCTGCTGTCCGAATATGTTTTTCCTTCCTTTCGCCGACCAGTTGTCCGTATGCTCCGCCATAGGCGAAGACGGTGTGATCGGATAAATGGCTGCTACTTCAGTAAATTCATATGCAACCGATGCGGCGGCTTCATTGCCGTCCATAGTAACTGTTTTCCTTGACATAACTTTCAGTCTTTCTTGAGGCCGAGCATATCGACGGCCATCTCTCTCATCTTGTATTTCAATACCTTCCCGGCCGCGTTCATAGGGAAACTGTCGACAAAGGTTATATATTTCGGGACCTTGTGCCTGGCCAGACGGGAGGTGATGAATTCTCTCATTTCAGGCTCAGTGACCGAAGTGCCTTCCTTGAGCACAATCCAGGCCATAGCCTCCTCCCCGTACTTCTCGTCCGGGACCCCTATGACTTGAACATCCTGCACTTGAGGATGTGTATAAATGAATTCTTCTATTTCCTTAGGGTAAAGATTCTCTCCGCCCCTGATAATCATATCCTTCAGACGCCCGGTAATGCGGTAGTTGCCGGCCTTGTCCCGGCAGGCGAGGTCGCCGGAATGCATCCAGCCGTCGGCATCCACAGCCTGAGCCGTGGAGTCGGGCATCTTGTAATATCCCTTCATAGTATTGTAGCCGCGGGAACAGAACTCTCCATTCTCCCCTTCCGCCACTTCCTCACCGGTCTCGGGATTTATCACCTTGCACTGGACGTGAGGGAAAGGATATCCCACAGTATCACATCTGACATCAATGCTGTCTGTCCAGGAAGACATCGTACAGCCGGGAGCGGTCTCGGTCTGTCCATACACACTGACAATTCCGGTCATATTCATCTCATCGGGACGCGCGGCCCTACGCATCAGCTCGGGAGGACAACCGGAACCGGCCATTATGCCGGTACGCATATGTGAGAAATCGGTCTTGCGGTAATCAGGATGATTGAACATCGCGATGAACATCGTCGGGACTCCGTTGAAGCAAGTTATCTTCTCCTGATTGATGCACGAGAGCGATGACTTGGCCGAGAAATACGGCATAGGACAAACGGTGGCCCCGTGAGTCATCGATGATGTCATCGAGAGCACCATACCGAAACAATGGAACATAGGGACCTGAATCATCATTCTGTCCGCAGTGGAAAGGCCCATACGGTCGCCGATGCACTTGCCGTTATTAACTACATTATAGTGGGTCAACATCACCCCTTTAGGAAAGCCCGTGGTGCCGGAGGTGTACTGCATGTTGCATACGTCGTCGGGACGCACACGCGAAGCCATCACGGAGACTGTCACAGGGCTTACCAGCTCATATCTGGACATAGCCTCCTCGAAAGTAAGGCATCCCTTCTGCCGAAAACCTACAGTAATCACATTTCTCAAGAAAGGCAGTCTCTTGCAATGGAGAGGCTCTCCCGCCACATTTCCGACGATTTCCGGGCAAAGCTCATTGATGATTTGAGCATAATTCGAGTCCAGACTCTTCTCTATCATTATCAAGGTATGGGTATCCGACTGACGCAGAAGATACTCCACTTCGTGAATCTTGTATGCGGTGTTGACGGTCACCAGCACGGCTCCAATCTTGACTGTAGCCCAGAATGCTATATACCAGGCCGGCACATTGGTACACCAGACGGACACCTTGCTTCCGGTCTTCACACCCATAGACACAAGGGCACGGGCAAATCTGTCGACATCATCTCTGAACTCCGAATACGTCCTCGTATAGTCGAGCGTAGTGTATTTGAAGCAATACTGGTCAGGAAATTCCTCAACCATACGGTCCAGGACTTCGGAGAAAGTGAGATCTATCAATTCATCTTTCTTCCACACATACCAGCCTGTCCTGTCGTGATTAGGATACAATTTGTCCGTACTTCTGGAAACCCGCCTCTCGTAGCGCTTCATATAGTTGACAAAATACGGGAAAACCACCTCCCTGCCTACCATTCCGCTCATATATTCAGGCTTCCATTCTAACGACACAAAACCATCATAATCAATGGATTGCAATGCATTCATCACATCATCGAGAGGGAAAGTCCCTTCGCCTACTATCTTATATTCGCCATCATCCGAACTGTCGCGCAGATGGACGTGCCTGACATATGCACCGAGATTCTTGATGGACTCCACCGGATTTTCTCCGAAGTCCCGGTAAGGATGATGCACATCCCATACAACGGCGAGATAGTCACTTGCGAATTCATCCATCAATGCCCGAAGCCTGACTGTGTCGGCAAACACACCGCTTGTCTTGAGCAATACGCTCACTGAGCAATCGTGTGCCACACCGATAATGTCGGACAGATTGCGCTCTATGGCCGCCGCGTTGTCACTCCCTGCGAAAACGCACACATACGGAGAGTTGATTTCACGCGCAATCTCCATCAGCGAGGCCGCATCAGAGACAACCTGAGGACTGTCAGAAGATATATCAATGGAGCTGTCCAGACAGGGAATCTGTAGATGGCTGTCACGCAACTTGCGTAAAGTACTCATAATGGAATACTTATTGAAAGCTCCTCCGGCTTCCGTCATCGACGGTGTCTTGTACAGATTGTACAACTCTATGCCGCTGAAACGCATATCCGTCGCAATCTGAAACACTTCAGACCACGGCAAGTCACACCAGCCTCTTGTAGAAAATGACAATTTCAAACCTGCTCCTCCTCGTAAACTATTTTATTCAATGCACTCAAATATGCCAGAATACTTGATGCCAATATATCTTTGGACACACCGATACCCGAATAGACGCGCCCGTCATTGCGGAGCTTCACCACTGTCTTGCCCATAGCCTCGCGTCCCTCAGTTACAGAACTAATCTGGAAATCATCCACTTCGAAATGACGTCCCAGGACCTTCTCTATCGCAAGGAATGCGGCATCCACCGGGCCGTCTCCTCCGCTGACGCTCTCAATGGACTTTCCGTCCCTCTCAAGACTGATCTGACAGGTAGGAGAAATGGTGTTTCCAGTGTTGACCATAAATCTGTTCAGATGGTAGGTGGCAGGCACCTGAAATGCAATGGAGGTGACCAGTGCGTCAATCTCTTTCTCCCGGATCTGAGACTTTCCTTCGGCGAGGTGTCTGAAGGCCAGATAGACCCTGTCAAGCTCATCACGGGTGAGTTCATAGCCCATATTCTCTATTGCGGACTTCAATGTCTCGATATCCGACTCCGAAGAGAAGAAGGTTTCATTTTCAGAGACCTGACTGACAGCTGTAGGAGACTTGCTTTTGCTGACTTCACAGAGCTTGTTGATCTGACTTATGATATGACCGACACCGGTATTGTTGACAGAGCAACGTACACCGCAGACATCCGATTTTGCATCTATAATCTGAGAGAAGCATTTAAGCGAGACGGTTGAATTTCCGAATGTCATTGTCTTGACTTCATCCGCTCCGGCCTTGACAGCCGCGACGGCACAGGCATCCGCAAGGTAAAGCTCATTGGAACAATATACTCCCAGCCTGATAGATTCCGGAAGCTGGTCGCGGACAGTCTTCAAAGCATCATAGAACTCTTCCGGGAGCATATTCCCGGCTATATCGGCCACAGTCACCTGAGTGGCGCCGCCGCGTACGGCCTCCGAAACAGCCTTGGCAAGAAAAGCGGGGTCACTGCGTCCGAAGTCTTCAGCCACAAATTCCACATCAGGACAGACAGCGGCACACGCTGATACATTCGATGCCACCATATTGAGGATATCCGCCGCTTTTTTATGGCAGACATACTCCATTCTCACCGCGCTGACAGGCACACAAACTTGAAGTCGAGGATGGGCCGCCACCTTCAAAGCTTCCCAGGTCTTAGTCAGGCTGTCGCTGTCCATAATATCTATAGGAACGGACACAGTGCTGTCACTGATGACGGATGCGATGGATTTCACAAGAAAATAATCAGTGTTCCCGTCTCTGACCGGAGCCATCTCTATCACGGAAACTCCAAGTTTGGAAAGGAGTTTTGCGACTTCAATCTTTGTTCTGAACGGGAGCTCCACTCCGGAATATTCCGAAGAACGGCTGACCGATATGTCACATATGGAAATATTGCGCATATTGCTACGTAATTTAGAGTAACGGCCTCAATATGTCGGATAAGGCATCCTTCTCAATCAGAAAGCCATCGTGTCCGAACATTGATTCTATTTGGTGATATTCAGATTTCTTTATCATTCCCGCAGCCTCTTCCATCAGATAAGGTGGGAATACTATGTCATTAGTTATGCTGATAAGGCAGCATTCAGCCTTGATTTTCGCCAAGGCCTTCCTGACGCCGCCGCGTCCCCTTCCGGCATTCATCGAATCGAGGGAATAGGTCAGATACCAGTACCCGTACGCATCGAAAAGCCTTCTCACAAGCTTCTCGCCCTGATAGCGCTGATAGGATGCCGCCCTGTCCGCAAACAGGGTATTCTCATCGAGTTCGTACTGCGTCATATTATACCCCAGGCTTGTCCTGTATGACAGCAGGGCTATGGAACGGGCACATTTGAGACCCTCACGCCCGCCTTCAATACTCTCAGCCTTTCTGAAAGTCGAATCGGCCAGCAAGGCCAACCTCTGAGACTCGTTGAATGCCGTCACTGTCGGAGGTACACGGACTGCCGTCGCCAGGAACACCGCCTTAGCAATCATCTCGGGCTCCATTATGGCCCACTCAACGGCCTGGAAACCTCCGATAGAAGGTCCTATGAGTATATCCACCCTGTCAATCCCGAGCGCCTTGCGGACAGCTATGCAGCAATTGACTATATCCCGGACAGTAATCATAGGAAAATCGAGCAAGTAGGGTTTTCCGGTCGAAGGATTGACAGTAGAGGGACTGCATTCTCCGTAAGGTGAGCCGAGCATACTGACACAGACCACAAACATAGTTTCGGTATCGAACAATCTGCCCGGTCCGACGATATCAGACCACCAGTCTGTAGGATCGGAGTTTCCGGTGAGAGCGTGACAAATCCATATGACCTTCTCGCCCTTGCGGTATTCGTGGTCGGAGGTATGATATACAAGATTCACGGAATCCAGATGTCCTCCGGCTTCAAGCTCCATACGTCCGTCTATGTGCAATACGTTTCTTCTCATTCTTCAATCAAGTTCAGCATCTTGACGGTAGCCTTGATTGCCGCTTCCGTCTGGTCTGCGTCAAGTCCTCTGGTGCGGAGTCTGTCTCCATTCCAGGACCAGGTGATGGCCGTCTGGACAAGGGCGTCCGTCTTGCCTCCCGGAGGGATGCTGACAGTGTAATCGACAAGCACGGGATGTCTGCGGCCCAATTTGTCATAGACTTTCCACAAAGCCTTCATAAAGGCGTCGTACTGACCGGCACCGGATGAGACTTCCTCATATTCCTCACCGTCGATGCTGATTCTGATGACAGCGACAGGCCGCATTTTTCTTGTGGACTGAAGGGAATAATTGATGACCTTTATCTTCTCCTCGCCCCTCGAGAACTCCCCTTTGAGCACATCCGAGATGATGAACGGGAGATCCTCCTTGGTGACAAGCTCCTTACGGTCACCCAATTCGACCACTCTGTCCGAGACAAGTTTCAATTGGGCGGGCGTCAATTGGATACCGAGCAGCTCAAGATTCTTGGCCACATTGGCCTTGCCGGAAGTCTTGCCAAGAGCATATTGTCTTTCACGTCCGAAGCGTTCCGGAGTGAGGGCACTCTGATACAGGCCGCCCTTCGAATCACCGTCTGCGTGCACCCCGGCGGCCTGAGTGAACACGACATCACCGACTATCGGCTTGTTGGAAGGAATCCTGACCCCGGAAATACTCTCGACATATTTGCACACGTGGGTCAAATTTCCTTCATCGACAGAATTTGCAATATGGAGCTTGTCATTCAGCACAGCCACGGCAGATGCCACGGGAGTATTTCCAGTGCGTTCACCCAATCCGTTGACTGTCACGTGAATACCATCGACACCTGCCCTGATGGCCGCCATTGAGTTGGCGACAGCCAGATCATAGTCGTTATGCCCGTGGAAATCGAAATGCAGATCAGGATAACATTTCCGCATCCTCGAGATATATTCGTAAGTCGTGTCAGGGCTCAGGACGCCGAGCGTATCGGGAAGCATAAATCTGCGGATGGGAGCGGATTTGAGCGAATCGACCAGATAATAGACATAATCCTCAGATTCTCTCATCCCGTTGGACCAATCTTCAAGATAGATATTGACTGACATTCCCTTGGATGTAGCGATATCGACTACGCGGAGTATATCTTCCACGTGCTGCTCCCTTGTCTTGCGGAGCTGCATAGTCAGATGCTTCAGCGATCCCTTGGAAAGAAGATTGACCACTCTGCCGCCACAATCATATATCCAATTGATACTCAAATCATTATCAACAAAGCCCAAAGTCTCTATCTTATTGATGCAGCCGTTCCGGGATGCCCAGGAACATATCTTTGAGAGAGCCTGTTGCTCGCCCTCGGACACACGGGCCGAAGCCACCTCAAGCCGGTCGACCTTCAGTTCGTCCAGCAGCATCTTGGCGATGGTGAATTTCTCCCCGGCATTGAAAGACACGCCGGCAGTCTGCTCACCATCCCTCAGAGTGGTGTCACAAATCTCGATATATCTATTGTCTTCTTTCAAAATCCTCGATTTTTTCTTTTGTTCCAAGCAGATAATCTATATCGTCAAGAGCATTGACAAGACAATATTTCTTATAAGCGTTGACCTCAAACTTCTCGCTCCTGCCTGTGGAGAGGTTGGTGACGGTCTGGCCGGGAACATCCACACGGACTTTCATTGCGGCATCTGAGGCGATACTGTCAAACAGTTCGGCGAGGAATGATTCGGAGACCACAACCGGAAGAACAAAATTATTCAGTTCGTTATTCTTATGGATATCGGCGAAAAAGCTGGAAATGACAACTCTGAATCCATATCCCGCTATAGCCCAGGCAGCGTGCTCACGGCTGGAGCCGGAACCGAAGTTCTTGCCCGCCACAAGTATGCAGCCTCCGTAACGGGAGTCGTTAAGGACGAAATCTTCACGCGGAGAGCCATCAGAGGAGTAACGCCAGTCGTGGAACAAATGCTCGCCAAAGAATTCCTCATCCTTGGAGGACACCTTCATATAACGGGCCGGAATAATCTGGTCCGTATCCACATTCTCAAGTGGGAGAGGCACACAAGTGCTCTCGATTATGTCGAATTTCTGTTTCATAAGAATTCTCTCGGATCTGTTACAACTCCCGTCACGGCAGCGGCGGCGGCAGTCAGAGGACTGGCAAGCATAGTGCGCGATCCGGGTCCCTGACGACCTTCAAAATTGCGGTTGCTTGTAGAGACAGAATACTTCCCTGCCGGTATCTTGTCATCGTTCATAGCAAGACAGGCCGAGCAACCGGGCTGACGAATCTCAAATCCGGCCTCACCAAGAACTTTGTCAAGTCCCTCATCCTCAATCTGTTTCTTGACGGCCCACGAGCCAGGCACGAGCCAGGCAATCACATTGTCAGCCTTTTTGCGCCCGGCGGCTATCGATGCAAAGGCGCGGAAATCCTCGATGCGGCCGTTGGTGCAGGCCCCGAGGAAGACGTAATCAACCTTATGTCCGACAAGCCTGCCGCCGGCTTCCAACCCCATATATTCGAGCGACTTGGTATTTGCATCCTGCGGGATGACACCGTCAACAGGCATACCCATTCCCGGATTTGTCCCGTATGTAATCATCGGTTGAATCTCAGCGGCATCGAAGACAAGTTCGCGGTCAAATACAGCATCGTCATCGCTTCTGAGCTTACGCCAGCTCTCTACGGCCAGCTCCCAGTCCTCACCCTTCGGAGCATATTCACGTCCCTTGAGATACTCGAAGGTGACCTCGTCAGGCGCTATGAATCCCCCACGCGCCCCCATCTCAATCGACAGGTTGCACAGAGTGAAGCGTCCTTCCATCGAAAGGGAACGGATGGCGGAACCGGCATATTCGACAAAATAACCGGTAGCTCCCGAAGTCGTGATCTTCATCATAAGGAAAAGAGCGACATCCTTGGCAGTCACTCCCTTTCCGAGATTGCCTTCAACTTTGATTCTCATACTCTTCGGCTTCTGCTGGAGTATGCACTGCGAAGCGAGCACCATCTCCACCTCGGACGTTCCTATGCCGAAGGCGACTGCTCCGACTGCTCCGTGGGTCGATGTATGCGAGTCTCCGCAGACGATGGTCATTCCCGGAAGGGAAAGAGCCTTCTCGGGCCCCACAACGTGGATGATACCGTTGTCAGGGCTGTTCATCGGGAAATGATGGACACCGAATTCAGCCGCATTGGCGGCTAAAGTGTCCACCTGAGCCTTTGAAACAGGGTCCTCAATCGGTTTGTCCTGATCGTGGGTGGGAGTATTATGGTCAGGCATACAATAGATCTTGTCCGGGCGGAAACATTTCACTCCTCTGCGGCGCAATCCCTCAAAAGCCTGGGGGGAAGTCACTTCGTGGCAATAAAGACGGTCGATATAGAGTTGAGTAGGACCATCTTCAATCAGATTGACCACGTGGGCATCCCATATTTTGTCAAATAAAGTATTCATTCCCGATTACTTGCAATTCTCCGGACGGAGTTGGCGTACAACTGCTCCGGTGCTCCACATCTCGCTCTCGCGCATAGCTTTGAGCTCAGCCTCGAGGCCTTCGCGATAATTAGGCTTGGAGTTGGAATCAATTGATATCTGAGCCTCATTTCCGCACTCGACCTCCTTATAGAGTTTCTCGAATACAGGCTTGGTGGCATCGTGGAAAGGTCCCATCCAGTCAAGAGCGCCACGCTGAGCTGTAGTGGAGCAGTTGGCATACATCCAGTCCATACCTCTCTCGCCGAAGAGTGGTCCGAGAGACTGTGTGAGCTCCTCTACGGTCTCGTTGAAAGCCTCTGACGGAGTGTGTCCGTGCTCGCGGAGGGTCTCGAACTGCGCGAGAAGAATTCCCTGGATAGCACCCATAAGCGTTCCGCGCTCTCCCGCGAGGTCTGAAACAGCCTCACGCTGGAATGTAGTCTCGAAGAGATAGCCTGAGCCTATTCCGATACCGATGGCAAGTGTACGGTCGAGAGCCTTGCCCGTAGCGTCCTGATATACTGCGAATGAAGCGTTGATTCCACGGCCTTCCTTGAAAAGGCGGCGGACAGACGTACCTGAGCCCTTAGGAGCCACCATAATGACATCCACATCCTTCGGAGGAACGCAACCTGTGCGGTCGTTCCAGGTGATGGCGAATCCGTGAGAGAAATAAAGGGCCTTACCTGCGGTAAGATGAGGTTTCATCTTAGGCCATACGGACATAACGGCCGCATCTGAAAGAAGGCACATAATGATGTCGGCCTTCGCGCAAGCCTCTTCAATACCGAAGAGTGTCTCACCCGGCACCCATCCGTCAGCGACAGCCTTGTCATAAGTCTTGCCTGCACGCTGGCCTACGATGACCTTGAATCCGTTATCCTTGAGATTGAGTGACTGACCGGGGCCCTGTACACCATAACCGATGACCGCGATAGTCTCATTCTTGAGAACTTCCTTCGCTTTTGCAAGTGTAAACTCTTCACGTGTAACGACGGTCTCTTCAACACCGCCAAAATTAATCTTTGCCATAGTTGTTTTATATTTTTAATGTTGTTCTCTTTTTTCGAGAAACTTCGCAACAAGCTCCGCTTCGTTGCAAGATCTCTCGTTGTCGATACAATAGAAGGCCTTGACAACGTCCACCTTCTTCTCTATCTGCAAGACCACGTTCTTGATGGTATCATCAGTGGTCCTTGTCAATATCTTGAACTTGTGAATACCCTCTATACGTGAAGGATATACAAGCAGTTTCTCGATATTCAGGCTGCGTCTGGTGAATATGCCCGCAATCGAGCTGAGCAGTCCTACCTGATTCTCAGTATATGCAGTTATTTCATATAGATGTTCGTTATTCATATTCAAACCAGTCTTTTTCGTTCAACATAATCTCGTTCACGCTTTTCCCCGGAGGAATCATAGGGAACACCATATTCATTTCCTTGACGTGAACATTGAGGATGAAAGGCTCGTGGTTGGAGAACATCTTCTGAAGAGCAGGTCTGAGCTCCTCTCTATTCTCAACATTCACACATTCTATCCCGTATGCAGACGCGATTGCCCGGAAGTCCGGATTGACCATCCTGACTTCGGAATATCTCTCCCCGAAGAAGAGCTCCTGCCACTGGCGGACATTACCCAGCCAATTGTTGTTCAAAAGGATAATCTTCACTCCGGTGTGCTCCTGCATTATGGTTCCGAGCTCCTGCATCGTCATCTGGAAGCCTCCGTCGCCGACGAAAAGACAAACCTGACGCTCAGGATCGGCGACTTTTGCGCCGATGGCGGCCGGCAGGCCGAAACCCATAGTCCCCAATCCTCCGGAGGAGATGAAGCTCCTTGTCTGAAAGAATCGTGAATATCTGGCCGCAAGCATCTGATTCTGTCCCACATCGGTCACTATTACAGCCTTTCCCTCACACATATCTGCAACGAGAGCGACTACTTCTCCGGGATTGATTCTGCCTTCCTTGGGATGCACCTCCGGATCTATCACCTTCTCTTTTTCCACTTGCCTGCATTTCTGAGCCGAAGCCAGCCATTCAGTGTGCCTGCGTGGCTTTATCCCTGCCGTGAGCAGCTCCAACACCTTTGCGGCATCACCCAGCACTCCCAGATCGACAGGAATGTTCTTGCCTATTTCACAGGCATCGATATCAATATGTATCTTCTTTGCCTGCCTCGCATATGTCTCGGTCCGGCCGGTGACGCGGTCGTCAAAGCGCATTCCCACCGAAATGAGCAAATCACACTCCTGAGTCATCATATTCGGGGCGAGATTGCCGTGCATTCCCAACATACCCATATAGTGCGGGTCATCCGAGTCGAGACTGCTCAATCCGAGCAGAGTGCTGCCGGCAGGAATGTCTCCCTTGTCGAGAAAAGCCTTCAGCTGCTTCTGAGCTCCGGAGAGCAGGATACCTTGACCATAGACCACAAAGGGGCGTTCCGCCTCGTCTATCATTCTGACAGCCTCCGCGACAGATTCGCTGTCCGGCTCCGGATATGGGACGTAACTTCTGATGAAGTCACAGCTCTCCTTCTTATATTCCGCCAGCCCTATCTGGGCATCCTTGGTCAGATCCAGGACCACCGGTCCGGGTCTTCCGCTCCCCGCAATATAATATGCGCGGGCTACTGCCCAGGCGATGTCCTCCGGCCTGCGTATCTGGTAGCTCCATTTCGTGATAGGCGTAGCCATACCGATGACATCCGTCTCCTGAAACGCATCGGTACCGAGGTGAGCCATATCCACCTGTCCGGCTATGACCACAAGTGCAGTCGAATCCACCATTGCATCCGCCAGTCCCGTGATGACATTGGTGGCGCCCGGGCCTGATGTGACCATCACCGTACCGGGAAAATCTTTGGTACGATAATAGCCCTGGGCCGCGTGGATTGCTCCCTGCTCGTGGCGTACAAGCACGTGTCGCAAGCTGTCCCTATAATCATAAAGAGCATCATAGACCGGCATTATCTGCCCGCCGGGATAGCCGAATATAACTTCGACCCCCTGGGCGAGAAGTGATTTCATCAGAATCTCCGATCCCTTGATCTTTTGGTTTGTGTCCGTCATATGTCTTTATTCATTCAATCTTCAATTATCCTGACTCCGCCCTTATCAGCGCTGCTTACCATAGAAGCATATGCCTTGAGGCTCTTGGAAACCGGTCTGTGCCTCAGAGGAGGAGTGAAAGCCTTGCTTCCTCTCTTGAGCTCTTCGGAGCGTCTGGCCTGGAGCTGCTCATCCGTCAGACGGACATTGATGCTCCTGGCAGGTATGTCAATCTCGATGATATCGCCGTCTCGAAGCAGGCCTATGTTGCCACCGGCGGCGGCCTCCGGAGAAATATGTCCGATACTGAGTCCGGAAGTACCTCCGCTGAATCGTCCGTCAGTAATCAGAGCGCACTCTTTTCCGAGATGCATAGATTTGATATATGAGGTCGGATATAGCATTTCCTGCATACCAGGACCTCCCTTCGGCCCTTCATAATTGATCACCACCACATCCCCGCTGAGGACTTTACCGCCGAGAATGCCGTCTATCGCAGCTTCCTGTGAATCAAAGACCTTCGCCGGTCCTGAGAATTTCCAGAGAGACTCATCGACACCCGCGGTCTTGATGACGCAGCCGTCGAGGGCTATATTTCCGAACAGAACGCCGAGTCCTCCGTCTTTTGTGTATGCGTGCTCAAGGTCACGGATGCATCCGGCCGTCCTGTCAAGGTCGAAACTGTCCCAACGGCTATCCTGAGAAGCCATTTCGACTGTTCTCTTGCCGGCAGGGGCCGCGGAATATATGCTGAAGGCATCCGCACAAGCATCCTGACTCGTAATATCATAAGAGCTGACGGCCTGAGCAAGAGTCATCCCGTCCACGCGTATGGCGTCTCCTTCCACCAGACCGGCCTTATGCAGCTCGGACATTATGCCCATTATACCTCCGGCCCTGCCTACATCCTGAATATGATACTTCTGAGTGTTGGGAGCCACCTTGCAAATACAAGGAACTTTGCGGGACAGGGCATCGATATCCTCCATTTTGAAATCGACGCCGGCCTCGGAAGCGACCGCGAGGAGATGAAGGACAGTGTTGGTGGATCCTCCCATAGCTATATCGAGAGACATCGCATTCATAAAGGCTTTCCTTGTGGCTATGCTCAACGGGAGGACAGAGCTGTCCCGGTCGTAATAATATTTGCGGGTATTCTCCACTATGAGCCGTGCAGCCTTGACAAGCAATTCTCTACGAAGGACGTGCGTGGCGAGTATGGTGCCGTTCCCCGGCAATGAGAGCCCGATGGCTTCTGTGAGACAATTCATAGAATTGGCCGTGAACATTCCCGAGCAACTTCCGCAGGTCGGGCAGGCGTATTCCTCGATGTCCTTGACCTCCTCATCCGAAACGGAAGAGTCGGCCGAGCTGACCATAGCATTGATGAGATCGAGGTGTGCGGTCCCGAGCACTCCCGCTTCCATCGGGCCTCCGGAGACGAAGACCGTAGGAATATTCAGCCTCATTGCGGCCATCAGCATACCCGGAGTTATCTTGTCGCAGTTGCTGATGCATACCAATGCATCAGCCTTGTGCGCATTGACCATATACTCCACGCTGTCGGCTATGATATCTCTGGACGGAAGTGAATAGAGCATCCCGTCGTGACCCATAGCTATACCGTCATCTATGGCTATTGTGTCGAACTCCGCAGCAAAGCAGCCGAGTCTCTCGATCTCTTGTTTGACTATCTGTCCGGCCTCGTGAAGATGGACGTGTCCGGGCACAAATTGGGTGAAGGAATTGGCAATGGCTATGACAGGCTTGCCGAACTGTTCCTTTTTCATTCCATTTGCAAGCCAGAGAGCTCTGGCACCGGCCATTCTCCGACCTTCAAAGGTCACACTACTACGTAACTTCATACAAATACAATAACTAACTGTAAATCAATACAGTATACCTAACAATACGCAGACCTGTCCGATCTGCGCCAATTAATCGTGCAATTTACACGTATAATCGCTAAAAAACAAACTTTTCCCCAGAATCTGAATTATTTGAAAACAGATTCTTATATTTGTTTCCCGAAATCAGACAGCAAATGAAAATCTCAGAAATCATTCATTCCCAAAACAAGTCCTTCGCATCGCTCGAAATAGTGCCGCCGCTGAAAGGCGTCTCCAAAGATGAACTTCTATCATCCATACGCCCGTTTATGGAGTTCCACCCTCCTTTCATCAACGTGACCTGCCACAGGGACGAGATAGAATTTCTCCCGAACGCAGACGGCAGCTTCGAAAGACATCTTGTCCGCCGAAGAGTCAGTGAGACGGCCGTCTGTGCCGCTATCCAGCAGGCTTTCGATGTGGAAGTAGTGCCTCATATGATATGCGGAGGAGCGTCCGCCGATGCAATCAACAATCAGTTGAACGACTTCAAATTCTTGGGAATCAACAATATACTGGCTCTTCGCGGGGACAGCCTGATCGGCGAGAAACGCTTCACACCCGAGCCGGACGGATACAGCCACGCAAACGAGCTGGTCAGAGCTATCAGACAATTCGAGAAAGAGCAGAATGCCGATTTCTGCATAGGCGTGGCCGCATACCCCGAGAAGCATTTTGAAGCTCCCAACCTTGACTCGGACATCGAAAGGCTGAAGGCGAAAGTCGAAGCCGGAGCGGATTACATAATCACCCAGATGTTCTTCGACAACGAGGTCTTCTACTCTTTTGTCGGCAAGTGCAGGGATGCAGGAATCACTGTTCCCATCATCCCGGGCCTGAAGCCTCTGTCCACTTTCCGCCAGGTGGAGCTCCTCCCGGAGTCCTTCTCTCTGGATATTCCCCAGGAGCTGGTCACCGAAATGCGGTCACACGCAGAAGACAAGAGCATCTGCTATCAAATCGGACGCGATTGGTGCTCAGCCCAATGCGCCGACCTGCTCAAGCACGGAGTCCCGGCCATCCATTTCTACACTATGGGGCGGCCTGACAATGTCGTAAGTATACTCAAAGAAAGATTCTGATGGATTTCAAGGACAAAATATATATTCTGGACGGCGCTATGGGGACTATGCTCCAGCGCGGGTTCAGTGTCGAAGACACTCTGAAAGCATATATCGAAGCAGGTGCGGACATCATCAGCACCGACAGCTTCAACGCCAACAGCATTACACTCAAGAGCCGCGGCGAGTGCGGCACAGCCGCACAGATAGCCTTTCAAGCAGCGAGGACTGCAAGAAAAGCGGCGGACTCCGCCTCACGGAAAGTCTATGTGGCCGGAAGTGTCGGTCCCACCGGAAAATCGCTGACCCTGGCATCAGATGCCGATGACCCTTGTTTTCGCCAATATGATTTCAATCAGATGTCGGAGGCATACCGGGAGCAGATAGGCGGACTCATTGAGGGTGGCGCAGACCTTATATTGCTCGAGACCTGCTTTGACTCTCTGAACGCCAAAGCCGCGATTCAAGCTTTGGACCAGCTCGGAAATCCTTGTCCCATAATCATTTCCGCAACAGTAAGCGACCGCAGCGGAAGGACCCTGACCGGGCAGACACTTGAAGCCTTCTACACCTCGGTCAGGCACGCCCCGACACTATGCGCGTTCGGAATAAACTGCGCGCTCGGAGCAGCAGCGATGACCTCACTCGTGAGCGATATCGCCGGATTCAGCGATCTGCCCCTGATTTTCTATCCCAACGCAGGGATTCCCGACGAATTCGGGCGCTACAATGACACGCCGCAGGCGATGGCCGAAGTGATGGCTTCGCTGGCCGACAAAGGGATGCTCAACATAGCCGGAGGATGCTGCGGCACGACTCCGGAGCACATCAGAGCCATAGCAGACGCTCTCGGCAAAAAGAGGCCGCGCGTATGTCCACAGCCAGACAACAGATTGGTAGTCAGTGGATTGGAGAGCTTTATCATCGACAGGAGCAACAATTTCACCAACATAGGGGAAAGGACGAATGTGGCCGGCTCACGCAAATTTGCAAGGCTCATCTCGGAAGGCAACTATGACGAAGCGCTGCAAATCGCCGCGGCCCAGATTGAGGGCGGAGCCTCCGTCATAGACATCAATATGGATGACGCAATGCTGGACTCCCCCGCCCGGATGAGAGATTTCATCCGCTGCATCAATGCTGACCCGGCGGTCGCGAAAGCGGCCATAATGATTGATTCTTCCCACTGGGACACCATTCTTGCCGGTTTGCAGAATGTTCAGGGAAGATCCATAGTCAATTCCATTTCTCTCAAGGATGGAGAGGATGAATTTCTGCGCAGAGCCCGAACAATCAAGTCAATGGGAGCCGCGATGGTAGTGATGGCCTTCGATGAGGAAGGGCAGGCCGTCACTTTCGAAAGAAAGACAGCCATCTGCGAAAGGAGTTACAGGCTTCTGACACAGAAGGCCGGCATCAGTCCTCAAAATATCATATTCGACTGCAACATATTGTCCATCGGCACCGGAATCGCCGAGCACTCGCGCTTCGGCGTCGATTTCATCAATGCCGTCAGATGGATCAAGGAGAATCTGCCGGGAGCGAAGACCAGCGGAGGTGTTTCTAACCTTTCATTCGCATTCAGAGGCAACAACAAAGTCAGGGAAGCCATGCATTCCGCATTTCTCTATCACGCAATCAACGCCGGCCTTGATATGGCCATCATCAACCCGCAGATGATTCAGATTTATGATGAAATCGAAGACGGATTGCGCAGATGCGTTGAAGATGTGATTTTCGACAAGGATAGCGAAGCGACTTCCAGACTCATAGACAAGGCGGCTGAAATGATGGACAGCCCGGACTCCGGAAGCGGACAGAGCATCAAGGAGTGCCTGAAAGAAAACGCCTCCGGCAGGATTGTACGCAGTCTGGTAAAAGGTGATGGCAGTACCCTGACAAAAGATGTCCTGCAATGTCTTGAAGAGATGAAAGAAGCTGTCAAAGTCATTGAGGGACCGCTGATGAAGGGTATGGAACAGGTCGGAGAAATGTTCGCCGACGGAAGGATGTTCCTTCCCCAAGTAGTCAAATCAGCCAAAATAATGCGGGATGCCGTGTCCGTGCTTGGGCCTTATCTCGGGGTCGCAAGCGAAAGTGACGGCAAGCCGCGTTTCCTTATTGCAACTGTCCAAGGGGATGTACACGACATCGGCAAGAATATAACTTCGATAGTTCTGCAGTGCAGCGGCTTCAATGTGACAGATCTGGGCGTAATGGTACCGTCGTGCACGCTTCTCGACAAAGCGGAAGAAATAAATGCGGAATTCATCGGCGTGAGCGGTCTTATCACTCCTTCTCTTCACAGGATGGAGGAGATATGCTCCGAGATGAGAAGAAGAGGTATGACTGTCCCGCTGTTTGTCGGAGGAGCGGCGGCTTCGGCGGTACATACGGCTGTCAAGCTTTCGCGCATATATCCTGATGTTCATTATGGAGCGGATGCTTCAGCTACGGCAGTAATGGCCAAGAAATACATCATTGACCCGGAAGGATTCAGAGCGGCGGAGCAAGAGTTGCACCGGCAGATACGTGAAAGGCATTCCGCAGTATCCTCAGCAAAAGCCGTCACCTGTCCCCGCTGCGGGCAAGAGTCCCGGCCTGGAGGCTTCTGCCCGGGCTCACCGTTCAGCGACACCGGACTTAAGGACATCGGCTACGAGAGTCTGGAGCCTTTCTTCGACTGGAAACTTTTCAATGCCATATGCGGTGTCAAAGGTGACAGCCCGGACCTGAAACAGGAAGCCGCAACATACATAATGGAGACAAAACCAAAGGTCTGTCTGTGCGCAAGATTCTTCGACTGCCACAGGGAGGGTGATGTCATTCTGGGCTCCGGCATAAGGCTCCCGATGCTCAGGGACGGTCACTCTCTGGCAGACTTCTTCCCACAGGAAGGCTCCGCTCAGATGGGCATATTCGCCATCAGGACAGATAACAGCAATTCGGGAGAGCTGATAGGCCACGCTGTGAGAGCCACTCTTGCGGAGGCCGGCTCCAAGTATCTGGAAAGCATTTTCAAGAAAAATATGCCTGAAGGTATGAAAATAATAATGCCAGGCATAGGATACCCCTGCTGTCCGGACCACAGTCTTAAACGCGACGTTCTCCGTCTTCTGCCCGAAGAACTTGACATAAAACTGACCGACTCCTGCGCGATGATTCCGGAAGAAAGCATCTGCGGACTTGTGATAGCCCACAGTGACGCAGCCTATCACAATATTCACAGCGTTTCTACAGAATCGGCGGAAGCCTATGCAAGAGAGCGGAACTTCAGTGAAGAAGAAGCCCGCCTTTATCTGCGATTTATCTCGATATAGCTCTCCTCATCCGTGATGCAACGATATGCAGGGCGGATTATCCGGCGGCCTTCGAAATTGAGTTCCTCATTACGGTGGGCGCACCACCCGACTATTCTGGCCATAGCGAACAGAGGTGTATAGATTTCTTTAGGGATACCTATCAGTTCATACACAAAGCCGGAGTAGAAATCCACATTGGCGCACAATACCTTGTTACGTCCCTTCAGCTCATAGATGGTCTCCACCGCCACTTTTTCGACACGGCACAAAAACTCGAACTCGCGTTCCCTGTTTTTTTCCACGGCCAGACGCTCGGCCATCTCTTTCAGCAGGACCGTTCTCGGATCAGACTTGGTATAGACAGCGTGCCCGATGCCATAGACAAGCCCTGTCCTGTTGTATGCTTCCTTATTAAGGATTCTGATGATATGGAGCCTGATTTCGTCCTCATTCTCCCAATCGGAAACATTCTCCTTCAGATATGAGAGCATTCCGCAAACTTTGAGATTTGCGCCTCCGTGCTTCGGTCCCTTGAGCGAACCGATGCCTGCTGCAATGGAAGAATAAGTGTCAGTACCGGTGGATGAAGTGACCCTGACGGTGAAGGTGGAGTTGTTTCCTCCTCCGTGCTCGGAGTGCAGAATCAGCAGCAAATCAAGAGTCCTGGCCTCAAGAGGAGTATAATTGGTACCCTTCAGCATATACAGGAAATTCTCAGCGACTGAAAGGTCGCGTTTCGCATCCCTGATATGCAGACTGCGTCCGAATTCCTTACGTCTCAGCATATTGAACGCATATGCAATGATGGTAGGGAATTTGGAGATAAGCATAATGCTCTGACGCATAAGATTGTCCTTGGACAGATCATCAGGATTGTCGTCGAAGGTATAGAACTCGAGAACACTCCTCGCAAGGATGTTCATAATATCGTGTCCTTCCATCTCGATGATATGCAGGAGGGTGTTTTTCTCAAGGAACATATTCTCATAGATAAGCTCCTTGAAATCATCCAGTTCCTCCTTGTCGGGGAGTTTCCCTGAAAGGAGCAGAAAAGCGATTTCTTCAAATCCGAAACGGTTCTCCGAAGTCAGTGCATGCACCAGATCAGCTATCTCGTAGCCTCTGAAGAACAGCTTTCCCTCTATAGGATAGAGTCTGTCTCCGTTCCTTTCATATCCGACCACATTGCCGATGTTGGTGAGTCCGACGAGCACACCGGTGCCGTCCTCGTTTCTGAGACCGCGCTTGACGTCGAGTTTCTTGAAAAGCTCGGCGTCCATCTTGGTGTGGTTCTTCATCTCGTCAGAAAGCTTGTACACGAGATATTTCTTTTTGTTTTCGTCTATCATAGCAGAGTAATGAGATGATTTGCAAATTCTTTGGTACCCATAGGCTTCCCTTCCGACATAAGGCGGGCAAGGTCTATGGTGGCGCATCCGGAGGTAAACGATTCCTCAAGGGCGTTCTCCACCATCCTCCCGGCTTCTCCCCATCCGATATAATCCAGCAGCATCACAGCGGAGAGAAGGTTGGAGCAAGGGTTGACAATATTTTTTCCGGCTATATCAGGCGCGGTGCCGTGGGTAGCCTCGAATATGGCATCGCCTGTCGAATAATTGATGTTTGCGCCGGGAGCGATTCCGATACCGCCGACCTGGGCGGCCAGCATATCGGAGATATAGTCGCCATTGAGGTTGAGCGTAGCCACAACGGAATAATCCTTAGGACTGAGCAGCGCATTCTGCAGGAAAGCATCCACAATACAATCATTCACCTTGAGCCTTCCGGACTCCAACGCATCGGAGAATTCCGCCTGCACAAGCTCGTAGCCCCATTTTTTGAATCCACCTTCGGTATATTTCATTATGTTGCCCTTGTGCACGAGTGTGACCGTAGGAAGATTGTGGTCAAGGGCGTATCGGCAGGCAGCCCTCACGAGGCGCTGAGTGCCTTCCTTTGATACAGGCTTCACTCCGAATGAAGAAGTCCGGGGAAAACGGACGCTCCTGACACCCATATCATCGTGAAGGAAAGAATAGAATCTGGAAGCCTCCTGCGTGTCATAATTCCATTCGATGCCGGCATAAATATCTTCGGTATTCTCTCTGAACACGACCATATTCACATCTTCAGGTCTCTTCACAGGAGTTTCCACTCCCTTGAACCATCTGACAGGTCTCTGGCACACATACAAGTCAAGTCCTTGGCGCAGAGCCACATTAAGCGAGCGTATGCCCCCGCCTACGGGAGTAGTGAGAGGCCCTTTCAAGCCAAGATGATGTTTCTTGAAAGCCTCCACAGTCTCATCAGGCAGATATGAGCCATATTTCTCATAGGCGACAGCGCCTGCAGGGACTTCAAGCCAATCCAGCTTCCTGGTGCCGCAGTAGCATTTCTCCACTGCCGCATCGATGATTTTCAATGTGGCGCCGACCACTTCCGGGCCGACACCATCACCGTAAACAAACGGCACAATGATTTTCTCCATTATTAATAATTCTATTTTCCGACAAGACTGTTCAGAGCTGAGCCAGCCTTAAGCCATTCAATTTGCAGTTCGTTATATGTATGTACAGCATCAAAGCATTCGGAGCTTCCGTCACTGTGTCTCAATTGCACTTTCACGGTGCTTGAGGGCGCCAGGGCGGAGCATTTCACATCGATTATGTCATCCTCCAACACCTTGTCATAGTCCTCAGGATTGTGGAATGTCAAAGCGAGGATGCCCTGTTTCTTGAGATTAGTCTCGTGGATACGGGCAAAACTCTTGGCAAGGACCACTTTCACCCCGAGGAAGCGTGGCTCCATCGCAGCATGTTCACGGCTGGAGCCTTCGCCGTAATTGTCTTCGGCGACCACTATCGTGCCCACACCTTTGTCCTTGTATAGTCTTGCGGAAGCGGACACCTCCATAACGGAATCCGAATAGACATTTCTCACCTCATTGGACTTACCGTTGAACGAATTGACAGCGCCCATAAGCAAATTGCGGGAGATATTCTCCAAATGGCCTCTGAACCTCAACCACTTGCCGGCCATTGATATATGGTCGGTAGTACATTTGCCTCTGGTCTTGATGAGCAGTCTGAGCCCATCGAAATCAGCGCCGTCCCAGGCTTCGAAAGGCTCGAGCTTCTGGAGGCGCTCGCTGCCTTGTCTGATCACAGGCTCAGGAGCATTTTCGAAAGGAGCCGCATAGCCCTTGTCACAAGCCGCAAAGCCGCCCTGAGGAAGCTCCCGCGAAGATGGAACGGCAAAAGTGAAGCCATCAATCGAATCGGTCGCGGGGTCGAAATCCAGCCTCCCCGCGAAGGCCATAGCCACAGCAATCTGCGGAGACACAATAAAGGCGTGTGTATTTGGATTCCCATCCGCCCTGCGGGCGAAGTTCCTGTTGAACGAAGTGACTATGCTGTTGCGCGCAAGCGGATTGTCCGTCACCCTGTTCCATTGGCCTATGCAAGGGCCGCAGGCATTCGACATAATGACAGCCCCGGCTTTCTCGAGCAGGGAGATGAGTCCGTCCCTGTCGGCCGTACGCTTGATCTGCTCGCTGCCGGGATTGATTATCAGCTGAGCCTTTGGCCTGAGGCCGGCCTCAAGAGCCTGCCTTGCCACATCGGCGGCCGATGACAGATCCTGATATGAAGAATTGGTGCAGGAGCCCACCAGTGCCACCGACACCTCCGCAGGATAATCTGTCGAAGCCAGTCTTTCCTTCATGGCGCTCAACCCGCAAGCCGCGTCAGGAGTGAACGGACCATTCACGTACGGCTCTATCTCTGAGAGATTCACATCAATGATTCTGTCAAAGAAATTTTCCGGATGCAAGAGCACCTGAGTATCGCAGCGGAGCTCAGAGGCGCATTCGGAAGCGGCCCGGGCAACATCCTCCCGTCCTGTGGCACACAGATACTCAGCCATCTTGGAATCAAAAGGGAAGACTGACGCGGTGGCACCGACCTCAGCGCCCATATTGCAGATGGAAGCCTTTCCCGTGCAGGGCAGAGTCCCGGCGCCGTCACCGAAATACTCCAATATCGAATTGGTCCCACCCTTGACCGAAAGCAGTCCGCACAGATAAAGAATGACATCTTTCGGAGAAGCCCATCCGGAAAGCCTTCCGCTGAGTCTGACACCGATAATCTGCGGCATCCGGAGCTCCCACTCCATCCCCGTCATCACATCCACAGCATCCGCGCCTCCGACACCGATTGCGACCATCCCAAGACCGCCGGCATTGGGGGTATGGGAGTCCGTCCCTACCATCATTCCTCCCGGAAATGCATAATTCTCAAGCACCTCCTGATGGATGATTCCCGAGCCGGGCTTCCAGAAACCGATACCGTACCTCGCCGCTGCGGATGAAAGAAAATCATAGACCTCTCCATTGGTCTTCAACGCTGCAGGCAAGTCCTCCGACACACCCTTGCAAGCGCTTATCAAATGGTCGCAATGAACAGTGGATGGGACGCATACCTTGTCCTTCCCTGAATTCATAAACTGGAGAAGAGCCATCTGGGCGGTCGCGTCCTGCATCGCCACTCTGTCCGGCCGGAAACCGGCATAATCCGCACCTCTGCTGTAAGGACGAAGTCCGGACAAATCATACAGATGCGAATACAGTATCTTCTCAGAATATGTCAAAGGTCTTCCCAGCACTTCACGTGCCCTGACGACCCTTTGCTTGTAAAGGGAATAAAAATCCATACTAACTGACCGTTTCTTGCAAATATAACAAAATATCGCTAATTTTGACCGAATGGACAGTAGTGTATGCAATTATTTATAAGATGAAAGTATTCAAGTTCGGAGGCACTTCTGTCGGATCCATCGACAGTATCCTCAACGTCAAGAAAATAGCAGAATCCTGCAAAGAGCCCCTGATTGTTGTCATATCCGCTTTGGGAGGCATCACAGATGCCCTTATCAACACTTCTCTCCAAGCGGAGATCGGAAACAGCGGGTTCAGGGATTCCCTTGAGACCATTAAGAAAAGACATCTCGATATGGTGGAAGACCTTTTCGCCGGGACTGACAAAGGTCTGTCCATCAAATCGCAGCTGTCCGACATCATCTCCAACCTTCAGGCTCTGTACGAAGGTGTCTATACTCTCAGAGTCCTGCCCGACAAGACCAAGATGGAGATAGTCAGTTTCGGCGAAAGAATGTCTTCAATCATAGTGAATGCCCTGGTGGACAACTCAATACTTTACGATTCGATGTCCTTCATCAAGACATCGGTGGTGAAAGGCAAAGTCGTGCTTGATTCGGAATTGACCGAAAAGCTCGTCAAGGAAAAGTTCAAGGACTTCAACAGCCTGAACAGAATCGCCATTGTCCCCGGATTCATTTCCAGGGACCGCGACTCCTCAGAGATCACCAACCTCGGGAGAGGAGGCTCCGACTATACCGCAAGTATCATCGCAGCCGCTCTGGAGGCCGATTGCCTTGAGATATGGACCGATGTTGACGGATTTATGACCGCAGACCCGAGAATAATACAGACATCATACGTCATCGACGAGCTCTGCTTCGCCGAAGCTATGGAGCTCTGTAATTTTGGTGCCAAAGTCATCTATCCTCCGGCATTGTATCCGGTCTGCGAGAAGGATATCCCTATCCTTATCAAGAACACCTTCAATCCAGAGGCCAAGGGGACCGTCATCCGGCAGGAGAAAAAGAGCAGCGAGCGGGCCGTCACCGGTATTTCATCCATAGGCAACACTTGTATCCTGACAGTATCCGGGGCTTCGATGGCCGGGATAGTCGGAGTCAATGCACGCATCTTCACGACACTTGCGGACAATGACATAAGCGTCTTCCTTGTGAGCCAGTCCTCATCCGAGACCCATATTTCATTGGGTGTCAAGGAAGAAAGCGCGGATCTCGCCTGCAGGCTCCTCAACGAGGAGTTCGCCCGCGAGATAGCCGAAGGGTCTATGTCACCTGTCCTTCTGCTCAAGGACCTCTCCACCGTAGCCATAGTCGGCGAAAATATGAAGAGCAATTCAGGCATCGCCGGCAAATTGTTCAGCGTACTCGGGAGGAACGGCATCAGAATCATTGCCTGCGCTCAGGGCACCGAAGAGAGGAACATTTCCATTGTAGTGGAGAAAAAATACCTTCGCAAATCCCTGAACGTGATACACGACAGCTTCTTCTTGTCTGAGTATCAGGAGCTCAACCTCTTCATCTGCGGTATCGGGACAGTAGGAGGAGATCTCTTGAGACAGATCAACGCCCAGAAGGAGAAGTTGATGAAAGAAAACAACCTCAAGCTCAATATCGTAGGCATAGCACGCAGCAAAAAGGGAATCTTCTGCAAGGATGGAATAGATCTGGATACATATAAAGAGCAACTTTCCGGTGGAATGGATATGAATGTCGACATTCTCAGAGATGAGGTCATCGGAATGAACATCTTCAACTCCGTATTCGTGGACTGCACTGCAAGCGCGGAAGTTGCCGCACTCTACAAGGATTTCTTCAAGCACGGCATTTCAGTTGTCGCCGCCAACAAGATTGCAGCTTCATCCGATTATTCCAATTATGCTGAGCTCAAGAATCTGGCGCGCGAGCGCAATGTCAAGTTCCTGTTCGAGACCAATGTAGGAGCCGGCCTGCCTATCATCAATACCATCAACGACCTCAAGAACAGCGGGGACAAGATTCTGAAGATAGAGGCGGTAGTCAGCGGCACTCTGAACTTCATCTTCAACAAGATTTCAGCAGAGACACCTTTCAGCGAAACAGTCCGTCTGGCAAAAGAGTTGGGCTTCTCGGAGCCTGACCCACGAATCGACCTTTCCGGCAAGGATGTCATCAGGAAGCTGGTCATTCTCTCCAGAGAAGCAGGATACAAGGTCAACCAGGAAGATGTCGAGGCAAATCTGTTCGTGCCGTCCGAATTCTTCAACTGCAGTATTGATGAATTCTGGGCAAAACTCCCGGCTCTCGATGCAGAATGGGAAGCAAGACGTCGCAAGCTCGCAGCCGACAATAAACGCTGGCGCTTCGTAGCCTCAATGGAGAAAGGGACATACAACGTTTCACTCAAGGAAGTCGGCTCAAGCCATCCTTTCTACAATCTGGACGGTTCCAACAACATAGTACTCATCACCACTGAGAGATACAATGCCGACCCTCTGATGGTCCAGGGTTATGGAGCCGGCGCGAGTGTCACCGCAGCCGGAGTGTTCGCAGACATAATGTCTATCGGAAACATATAGAGGCGAAGAATTCCAAGGCCTGGCAGGCAAAAGACTCAATGTTCTTTTCTCTGGAAAGATGACTTTCCAGACGCTTGGAATATGTACCGTCAGGCCCGGATACGGCCGCCCAGGCCGTTCCGGCGGGCTCAAAGGAATCTCCCGTGCTGTCCGCCCAACCTGTAATACCGATGGACCAGGTGGTGCCGATCAGTAGTCTTACGCCCTCGGCCATTTCTTCAGCCACTTTCGAGCTCACGATACCGTATTTGTCGATATCACTTTGTCTGACACCCAGCAGCTTGACTTTCACACTCGGGAAATAACTCACCACCGACCCGGCATAATACGATGATGAACCGGGAACGGTGGTGATCATATGAGCTATCATCCCCCCCGTACAGGATTCTGCAGTGGAGATGGTCCGCCCTGACTCCTTGAGGGATTTGGAAATTTCAAGAAGGGTCATTGTACTATCCCTTGATATCGAAATACTCCTTATACCTGTTATAGAGATGACCGGCCTGAAGGTATGAGGATTGAGGACTCATAAAATGAGAGAACTCGAAGGTGATGGCCTTGTCATAACCGCATCGCTTCGCCGCCTCAAGCTTCATACGCAGCTTGTCAAACTTGATGGGAAGGAAATTGATAGGCATATCACGGTCAAAAGTCTCCGCATTGGTCCAGCACTGCATACCGTATCTGTCAGCAAGACGCTTGTTGACTGTAAAGAAAGCATCGAGCTCATCATAATCGATGTGTCCGTCCTGGAATGCGCAAGCATCCACCACATCGTGAATACCATCGAAAATCTCACCCCACTCTTCCTCGTGCTGACGTACCGAGACACCCTCCTTCAATTTTGCATCCATCCCCATAACTGCCTTCTTTCCGTCTATCCAAGGCGAGATGAAGCAAGGCAAGCCACCGGACACATCCTTGCACTGCTTGCCCATCTGGTGGAAGCAAGGAACGGCTGTCTTGTTGCCGCGGCTGATTTCCGTGGAGAGATACCAGCCCTGAAAGGACTTGTGATGACCGTAGTTTTTCCAGACCTCCTCAATGACAAACATATTGACATCGGCCTCGTGAAGCATATTGCCGGTATCCCAATAGACACCGGAATCATACAAGCCGAAATAGAACTTCATATCATACTTGTCGGCAAGACTCAGGAAAAGCTCAAGCAAGTCCTGGGAAGGCATATAGCAACCTTTATTCAAAAGATATGCGCTAGGCCAGGTAATGAATTTGCGATAACCGGAACGAATCATAATCACGGTATCGATTCCGATTGCTTTCATATGGCGGAAATCCTGGTCCCACTCCTTGACGCCCCAGTTCTGATGAGGGATATCGTGTGAAATCTCATCCAGGAAGGTCCCTGTAATCTGAAGTCCGCCGCCGTGAGGTACAATCAGCGGATCACCCGTAATCACCTGAGACTCTTCGGCTGCGGCACAACTGTTCAGCAACGTTGAAGCGCAAGCGGCAGCCGTTGCGGCCGCTGCGGATTTGATAAATGTTCTTCTTGATGTCATATATTGTTCTTGTATGAATTTCTGTTCAGAAAATCTATCAGCAGACGTCCCATCCGAGGATTCTTCTTGATGAAACTGCTATGTGTCGCACCGGGAACGATGACCAGCTCCGAACCGGGAATGTTATCCGCAATCAATCTGGTATGTTCTTCGCTTATCAGGTCCTCGCTGCCGGCTGTCACCAGCACCGGGCACTTGATGGCATTCAGGTCGGCAGGATCGATGTCCGGCTCTGTAAGCATCATCATAGCAAGAGGTGTACCCTGCTCGAGTATCCATTGCTTGAATTCTTCGAAAGAAGGGCCGCAATCAGGATAAAGATTGGCTCCGCTTATTGCGATATATCCGCAAGTGCCGGGATGAGCCATTTCCATCATAAGCGCCAGGATACCGCCGTCACTCCATCCATACACGGCAGGCTTGTCGAGACCCATCGCATTGATGAAACAATAACTGTCCTCGGCCATATCCGAATAGTGGTACTCATCAAGCTGAGGATTGGCTCCCTGCCCCCGTGAATCCGGACTATACACCCTATATCCGGCACGCGCAAGCTGCTTGGCCTGTGTCAGGAGACTCTTGTGCGAGCCGCCATTGCCGTGAAGCAACACTACAGGGAGGCCGTTTTCCGGCCCTCGTACAGCATAAAGCAGTCTCTGTCCATTGACATCCACATAATCGCTTGCCTCCGGATACCTGAGGCAAGCGATACTCAATATGCCGAAATAGACAAAGCCGCCAATATTCCTGATAAATCCCATATTCAGGAGCAATTTATTTCAACTCAAATACTTACACTCTGCCCGGATATTGCCTGAGTGCCTCTGCGAGAATGCTCATCGCTCTCCTAAGCTGAGGTACTTCCAATACATACGCGATACGCGCGTGATTCCTGCCCACTCCCGGAGTCCTGTAGAAAGACTCGGCAGGCGTTATCATAACTGTCTCGTTGTCAATTCTGAACTCAGTGAGAAGCCATTTTGCAAAAATGGAAGCATCATCTACCGGGAGCTCAGCCACAGTATAGAACGCACCGAGAGGCTTCGGACAATAAACGCCCTCCATCTTGTTGAGCTCCTCCACTGCACAGTCACGACGGCGTATGTACTCTTCCTTGACTTCATCGAAATACGACTGAGGAGTGTCCAGCGCGCCTATTGAAGCATATTGTCCAAGGACAGGAGGACACAGACGTGACTGAGCGAATTTGAGCGCGGCGGCCATCACATCCTTGTTGTGGGAAACAATACAGCCGATACGCGCGCCACAAAGATTGTATCTCTTTGATACAGAATCCACAAGTATAACATTCTGCTCACACCCGGGGATATTCATCGCGCTGAAATGCGGCTCGTCAGTATAGCAGAACTCACGATAGACCTCATCGGAAATGAGGAACAAATCGTGCTTCTTGCAGAATGCTCCGATGGCAAGCATCTCCTCCTTACTGAAGAGTTTTCCGGACGGATTACAAGGATTGCTGATAAGGACTGCCTTGGTCCTTTCGGTATAGACCTTCTCGAACTCCTCGATGGAAGGGATGTCGAAGCCCTCGCGGATATCTGTATGGACAGCCTTGAGAGTGATTCCGTTCAAGAATGCAAAGGTGTTGTAATTGGTATAGAAAGGCTCTATTACTATTATCTCGTCGCCCTTGTCGGCCGCAATCTGCATAGCCACCGCAAATGCCTCGCTGCCAGCTACATTCACAAGCAGTTCACCGACCTCGATATCGATGCCTATCTTCTTATAGTACTTCTCTACAAGACCTTTACGCAACTCCATCAAACCTGCCGAGTTGGTATATGACAAATGATGCATATTGTTGCACTTGTCCACGACAGCCTTCACGGCACAGTCCGGAGACTTGATATCGGGAGCACCGACGTTGAGATGATAAACCTTTGTTCCCGCCGCCTCCGCAGCATCTGAGAACGGGACAAGCCTGCGGATTGCCGATGCAGGCATAGTCTGAGCTTTATTGGATATCTGTAACATATCTGGCGATTATTTTTGATTTATTAGATATTCTGCTATCTGGACAGCATTGAGAGCGGCACCCTTCCTTATCTGGTCTCCGGACAGCCAGAGCGTGATACCGTTGTCATTTGCGAGATCCTTGCGGACACGGCCTACGAAGACATTGTCCTTGCCGCCGGTGAACAGAGGCATCGGATAAGTCTGTGTAGAAGGGTCATCCTGAAGAGTGAGTCCCGGTGCCGCAGCGATGGCATTCTGCACTTCCTTCACGGAGAGAGGCTTTTCCGTCTCAATCCACACAGCCTCAGAATGCGAGCGGAGAGAAGAGATGCGCACGCACATAGCCGAACACTTGACATCGGAATGCAGAATCTTGCGCGTCTCATTGAACATCTTCATCTCCTCCTTGGTGTAACCGTTGTCTGTGAACACATCAATCTGAGGAATCACATTATACGCGAGCTGATATGCAAACTTATTGACTGTCACAGGATTATTCTCGACGATATCTTTATATTGCTGCTGGAGCTCAGCCATAGCCTGAGCACCGGCTCCGGAAGCGGACTGATAACTTGCAACGTGTATCCTTGTGATGTGGGACAGCTCTTCTATCGGCTTGAGCACCACAACCATCATTATGGTAGTACAATTCGGATTGGCTATGATACCGCGCGGACGGACGAGAGCGTCGGCGGCATTGCATTCAGGGACTACAAGCGGCACGTCCGGATCCATACGGAAAGCGCTCGAATTATCAATCATCACAGCGCCGTATTTGGTGATGGTATCAGCAAACTCTTTTGACGTACCTGCTCCGGCAGATGTGAAAGCTATATCAACATCCTTGAAATCGTCATTATGCTGAAGAAGCTTGACCTCATATTCCTTGCCCTTGAACATATATTTTCTGCCCGCACTTCTGAGAGAGCCAAACAGGACAAGTTCATCAATAGGGAAATTTCTTTCATCGAGGACTCTGAGGAACTCCTGTCCCACAGCCCCGCTTGCGCCGACAATTGCTACTTTCATCGTTCTGAAATTTAAAATTCTTGACTAACTAACCGGAAAACCGTTCAACCCCTTTCATCGGGACTCAAACTGCATCCAAGCAAAGATAAAAATAAAAACCTTGTTTTTGAGAATAAAAACGAGGTTTTTTCTTACTAAATCACTCCGAGCTTTCTGCCGACTTTCACAAATGCCGCTATCGCTTTATCGAGATGAGATTTTTCGTGAGCCGCACTCAACTGGACACGGATGCGGGCCTGCCCTTTAGGGACGACAGGATAATAGAAACCGGTCACGAATATCCCTTCGGCGGCTATTTCAGAGGCAAACTTCTGGGAAAGAGGCGCGTCATACAGCATAACGGCGCAAATCGCGCTCTGAGTAGGCTTTATGTCAAATCCCGCCGCAATCATTCTGTCGCGGAAGTACTCGACATTCTCCACCAATCGAGCGTGAAGGGCATCGGATTCGGAAAGAATCTTGAAAGTCTCAATACCGGCCGCCGCTATCATTGGAGGAATCGAATTGGAGAAAAGGTACGGCCGCGAGCGCTGGCGGAGCATATCTATGATCTCCCGGCGTCCGGTGGTGAAGCCGCCTACAGCCCCGCCGAATGCCTTTCCGAGAGTCCCTGTATGGATGTCCACCCGGCCATAGCAGTCATACAACTCAGCCACACCCCTGCCGGTAGGGCCCACCACACCTGCCGAATGGCTTTCATCCACCATTACGAGGGCATCATATTTCTCGGCGAGATCGCAAATCTTGTCCAGAGGGGCCACATTTCCGTCCATTGAGAACACTCCATCCGTCACGATAATGCGATAATTCTGGGCTTGGGCAAGCTGAAGATTTCTCTCCAGATCCTCCATATCCGCATTGGCATATCTGTATCTGACAGCCTTGCAGAGTCTGACGCCATCGATTATCGAGGCGTGGTTGAGCGAGTCGGAGATGATAGCATCCTGCGGGCCGAAAAGGGGCTCGAAGACTCCTCCGTTGGCATCGAAGCAGGAAGCATACAGAATGGTGTCATCAGTATGGAAGAACTCGGCAACAGCTTTCTCGAGCTGTCTGTGCAGATCCTGCTGCCCGCAGATGAAGCGTACGGAGCTCATTCCGTAGCCTCTGTCATCCATCGCAGCCTTTGCGGCAGCTATGAGTCTGGGGTTGTCGGCAAGGCCCAGATAATTGTTTGCGCAGAAATTGAGTGCCCTGCTTCCGTCCGCAAGGGTGATTTCGGCGCTCTGGGGAGAGCATATGACCCTTTCTCTCTTGTAGAGTCCAGCATCTTCTATGGATTTCAATTCATCCTGAAGATAATTTTTGAATTTGCCGTACATATAGTCGTATTTATTGATTACAGAAGTTTCTCGCGCAGATGCTTTATCATATCCACAGTCATAGTGTCCAGATCGAACGCAGGAGACCACCCCCATTCCTTGCGCGCACAGGTATCATCCATCCTGTCCGGCCAGGAATCGGCGATGTGCTGGCGTACCGGATCCACCTGATAACGCATCTTGAATGAAGGGACATACTTGCGGATGGACGCGGCCACTTCTTCGGGATCAAAGCTCATAGCCGCAATATTGAAGGAATTGCGGTGCTTCAGATAGCGGGGCTTCGCCCTCATAATATCCACCGCCGCCTTGAGGGCGTCCGGCATATACATCATATCCATATATGTCCCCGGAGCTATCGGGCAGATATATTCTTCGCCCTTCACCGCCGCATAATATATCTCCACTGCATAGTCTGTGGTGCCCCCGCCAGGCAGGGTGGTATATGAGATAAGTCCGGGGAAACGCACCGACCTGGTATCCACCCCGTATTTCAGAAAATAGTAATCACTCAGTAGCTCGGTGGCCACTTTGGTGATGCCATACATCGAAGTCGGTCTCTGTATGGTATCCTGAGGTGTGTTGTCGCGAGGAGTCGTAGGTCCGAAAGACCCTATGGAAGACGGTGTAAACACAGCACAGTGCTTCTCGCGGGCAATCTCAAGTATATTCAGAAGACCGTTCATCTGGATATCCCAGGCCTTGAGAGGGAGCCTCTCCGCCGTAGCGCTCAGCAATGCGGCAAGATTGTAGATTGTGTCTATATCATATTTGTCAATAATATCGGCTATCTGCCTGCCGTCACATACGTTGGCTATCTCAGACGGTCCGCTGTCCTTCAAATGTCCCTTGGGCTCTGAGCCGGGAATATAACCGGCCACTATCTTTCCGCCGCCGAATTCTCGACGCAATTTCATTGTCAGTTCCGAGCCTATCTGCCCGGTCGATCCGATCACCAGAACATTTTTCACGTCAGAAATGAGTTTAAGAACCTTAAGTTTCTCTTGCGAAGTTACAATTATTTTGGGATATAGAAAATATTATTTACTTTTGCAGCGGACAAGGGGTATTAGCTCAGTTGGTAGAGCGTTTGAATGGCATTCAAAAGGTCAGCGGTTCGATTCCGCTATGCTCCACAGCATTTTTTCACTGCAAATCCGGGACAGTATCATCCCGGGTTTTATGTTTATGATTATGGCGACAATTTCACAGGAGCAGCGGGACTGCTCTCTTCGTTTCTAAAGGCATCAAAAAGATATGGGCTTCCTCTACTTCTCGAGTTTCAGCATCCGCATCGCCGCCAAAACGGAGCAAGATGAGTTTTTCTCGACCTCCGGTGAGGAAATTCTCCGGATAATGCCCGATACACGGCTGTTCGCCAAAGATCCTGTCTGCGTCTGTGCAGACCCCTTCCTCTTCGAGCATAAAGGAGAGCTCTTCCTGTTCTACGAATACCAGAAGAAGCGCTATGGCAAGGGAGAACTCCATATGAGAAAAACGTCAGATCTGAAAAACTGGACCCCGGACAAAGCGGTCTTGAAGGAGGATTTCCACCTGTCATTTCCAAATGTGTTTGAAGACAACGGCTCTGTCTATATGCTCCCGGAGACCGGCGCAGACGGAAGTATCCGCCTGTATAAAGCGAAAGACGACACTCTCGAGCATTGGGAGCCGGCGCAAACTATCATCAGAGACGGAAGGATGTGGTCCGATTCGGACATAGTCAAAAAAGACGGCCACTGCTATCTATACAGCAGTATCCACAGCCGCAAACATCCTGAGCCTCACATATTTATAGCAGACTCCCCCGAAGGTGTATTCCACGAGCCGCCATATTCTCCTTTGGAATGTGACGCGTCGAAGGCAAGAAATGCCGGCCGTTTCTTCAATTATGAAGGCAAGATGTACCGGCCGGCCCAGGATTGTTCGAAAGGCTACGGGAAGCAGATTTCCATCCTCGAAGTCAATGAATTGAATGAATGTGGCTACAAGGAGGAAATGAGCCGCCGCCATATTCTTGACAGGAGCGGAGGCTTCTACAAGAGAGGAGGACATCAATTCTGCCCAATTTTCTACAAGGGCAAATGGATAATAGCCACCGATGCCAAGTTGCGCAACTACAATTTGAGAGAAAATCTTGCCGGAATATGCCGGCACCTTTTCAGATAATCATTTGGCCCTGTGCATTCTTTTGATACAGCAGACAAAGCATTCGAGGACATCTCCTACCCTGAAGAAAACACTCTTCGAATAGCGCAATCGGTCCAGAGAGCGTATGACAGGACGGTAATTGTGTGTCTTGTACTTATATATGTTGCGAGCGAAATTCACAGTTCCGCCGCCTTCAGAGTGAAGATAATCAATAAATTGAAGCAAATTCCAACTGTTTGAGGAAGGATTCTTGTACATAGCTATCCAGTCTATGTACTCACGTCTGCCCGCGTCGTGAAGGAAGAAATTGCAGGATAGCGGCTCTCCATCCAGAAGGGTGGCACAGACAGACAATCCACCACTTTCATATGTCGAGCGCAGAAAAGCCATAAAGGCAGGGCTGAAGTATCTGTCCCTGCGTATCCCGTTTTCGACCATACAGCGGCACAAGTCCCCGACAAGCCGTGAAGGCCATTCCTCAGAGGAGATATCATATATCTTCCAAGACACACCGGCTTTGGTCATCTTGGAATATATGTTTTTGAGACGATATTTTTCTTTTGTGGTCAATTGGGCCAGAGTGTCTATCGCCGAGCGGGCGCTCTGATCCCCGGACATCAGGAAGAAAGACCACCGTCTGTATGGATACAGCACCGTGCCTTTGAGCTGCAATTGGAGTGAAGACTGGAACACGTCACTGCGCATATTCTCAAGACGAACCCGTCGTATTTTCCGACAGTCCCGTATGTGATCTGCAAGCTCTTCACACATATGAAAATCCCCTACAGCGGCAGGGTTGGTCACCGGGCCACAGAAATCGCTGTGACTGTCATTCAAGAAGCGCAGGCATCGTTTGCTGTCCAGATAGAAAGGGAAGATTGCAAGTCTGCTTCCTTTACGCGTCCAGACCAGAATATGAAGCTCACTGCGAGTGTCTTCGGAAGACAGGAATTCCCAGGCCGCAAGGCAAAACGCGAAGCTTTGAAAAGGAACCGGATCGGGACTCACCGAATACAAGGCATTCCAATCCTGCTCCAAAGAGCGGCAGCTGTCAATAGAATCGAAGAGCTCTAGCATTTCCCGTTCATCAAAGATTTGAACAATGATATCCAGTTTCTCATAATCAAGTCCGGGGCGAATCCTCTTGAAAAATCAAGGGCAACACGACCCATACGGCTACGCAATTCGCTGTCTTCTATAAGCTTACAGACATTCTCAACCGCCAAATCAATATCACCCATCGGAATCAGGAAGCCGGCGCCGTCCACAAGGACTTCCGGCAAACCGCCGGGACAACGATATGCGACAGTGGGCACTCCGCAAGACCCGGCTTCCACCACGACCAGCCCCATACCCTCATAATTCGAGGTCACAAGCATACCGCTGCTGTGGGCGAACTGTTCCAGAATTCTCGGGCTGTTGCCGCATAGAGTGACTATGCCGGACATACCTTCAGAAGCAATAAAATCTTCAAGATGCTTTCTCTGTCCCCCTTCGCCGTAAATATCCAGATGCCAATCGGGATGGCGCAAGGACACCCTTTTCCAAATCCGGACGGCATCTTCGAAATTTTTCTCGGCGGACAGACGGCCCACGGCAAGGAACCTTTTGTGCTGAAGATTTGAGACAGAGGAATTCTCAAGGTCCACCGCATTGTATATCTGGCGTATCCGGGAAATATCCGCGTCCCGGGATTCGAAATATTGCTTGAAATAAGCATAATCATACTTGCTCAAAACAGCAAGGCAATCATAATGTAGAAAGGTCCGGTGCAGTCTGCGTGTTCTGAAGGCCGCATATGGACGGCACTTGTATTTTCTGAAAAACTTGTCGTGCATAAAATGATACTCGGCAATCTTCGCACTTCCGTCCGTACACTTGTAGAGATAGAATGCGTCAGCCCCGCAAAGCGACACAGTCACATCCGGGCCAATCCGATGCAGGAGCAAATCAAGCTCACGGCGATATATGATGCCGTGATGACGCTCGTTGATTCCTATATCCACCAATTTCACAGCAGGGTCAAGCTCGAAAAAAGGTTTCCGTCCCCTGAGATGTGAAGTTATGATGAAGACCTCGACATTCTCCTGCCGGGAAAGCCAGTTCGCTTTGGTGCAAACTACTTTTTCCATCCCACCGGCAGCATGGAGAGAATGTATGAGGTATGCCAGTCTCAATTTTTGTCAGAAAATTTGTACTCATCCCAGCTCTTGATGGCAAGATCATCTTCGCCCAGCTCACAGAATGCACGGATATATGCAGTGGCAAGGCGGCTGTTGGTGATGAGCGGTACGTTATAGTCAATGGATGCCCGTCTGAGTGCATAGCCGTTGGTTATCTCCCTCTCAGTATAATTCTTAGGGATGTTGACCACAAGGCTCACTTCGTGCCACTTGATCAAGTCGAGAGCGGCTTCGAGACCAGGCACGGCAGATTCTGAAGGCCAGAGAACTCTTGTCGCAGGGATTCCATTGTCAATCAAATACTTACATGTACCTGACGTAGCATAGATACGATAGCCCTTATTGAAGAGCATCTCGCAGGCACGGAGCATATCGGCCTTCTGAATAGGATTTCCCGAAGAAACGAGTATGGCGTCCCCTTTCTTAGGGATGACGTGTCCGACTGAAATCATTGCCTTAAGCAAAGCCTCATCGAAAGTATCTCCAATACAGCCTACCTCGCCGGTGGATGACATATCGACACCAGCTACAGGGTCGGCCAGATTGAGACGGGAAAATGAGAACTGGGAGGCCTTGACACCTACAAAATCAAGCTCGAAGGCATCAAATTCCGGTTTCCTTGGGTGCTGGCCGAGCATACAACGTGTGGCAAGTTCGATGAAGTTGACCTTAAGTATCTTGGAAACGAACGGGAAGCTTCGAGAAGCTCTGAGGTTGCATTCGATGACCTTCACATAGCCGTGAGATGCAAGGAACTGAATATTGAAAGGACCGGTGATACGGAGCTCGGCCGCAATTTTCGAAGCGATCTTGCGGATACGGGCCGCTGTCACACCATAAATCTTCTGTGGAGGGAACTGCATCGTGGCATCTCCGGAGTGGACTCCGGCAAACTCGATATGCTCGGAAATGGCATATGCGAGGACTTCACCGCCGTCAGCGACCGCATCGAATTCGATTTCTTTGCTCCTCTGCAAAAATGAGCTTACCACTACCGGATGCTCCTCCGACACTTCCACTGCAAGTTCGAGGAACTTATGCAGTTCATCACGTGAATAGCATACATTCATAGCGGCTCCCGAGAGCACGTATGAAGGACGGACCAGAACAGGGAATCCCACCTCATCAGTGAATTCATCGACGGCCTCAAGTGTGGTGAGCTCGTTCCAGGCCGGTTGGTCGATACCGAGTTTGTCCACTACGGATGAGAATTTACGTCTGTCCTCAGCCCTGTCGATATCCGTTGCGGAAGTACCGAGAAGACGGATTCCGTTCTTGGAAAGAGGAAGGGCGAGGTTGTTGGGTATCTGGCCTCCAACGCTGACAATGACACCGTAAGGATTCTCGAGAGCACATATCTCAAGGACTATCTCGAGGCTGAGTTCATCAAAATACAGACGGTCGCTCATATCATAGTCTGTCGAAACTGTCTCAGGATTGCAGTTGATCATAATCGCCTGATAACCGCTCTTCTGGAGAGTCTGAATCGAGTTGACGCCACACCAGTCGAACTCTACGCTGCTTCCGATACGATACGCTCCAGAGCCGAGAACTATGGCCGTATGCTCGCCCGTACTGAAGCGGACATCGTCACAATCGGCAGAATAGGTGAGATAAAGATAGTTGGATTCTCCCGATTTGCCGGAGAGCAGGGTTGAAATCTGCTTGACATACGGTCTGAGTCCGAGCTCCTGACGGCGTTCCCGCACGACAGTCTCGCTGATGCGGAAAATACGGCCTACCTGTTTGTCGGAAAATCCCAGTTTCTTGGCTTTCAGAAGCAGGTTGCCAGGCATCTTTTCGAATGAGTCGTAAGATTCGATTTCGTGATATGTATTGTCGATGTTGCGCAATTTTTCAAGGAACCAAGGATTAATCTTCGTGAGCTCATATATGCGCTCCACAGAGTAACCGGCCTCGAAAGCGGCGGCAATCGCAAATATTCTGGTATCCGTAGGATGGGAGAGAGCATAATCGATATCATCGAACTTGTAGCTCCTGCGGCAAACGAAGCCGAAAGCTCCCTGTCCCATCATTCTCAAGCCCTTCTGGATAGCCTCTTCAAAGCATTTTCCTATGGCCATTACTTCTCCGACGCTCTTCATACTGGTGTCGATTTCCCTCGACACCCTGCGGAATTTGGCAAGGTCCCAGCGGGGAATCTTGCAGACGACATAATCCACATCCGGAGTCTTGTCGGCGTTTGGTATCTCGTGGAGGCCGAAGCCGAGTCCCAGCTTGGCGGCTACGAATGCGAGAGGATAGCCGGTAGCCTTGGATGCAAGAGCCGATGAGCGGCTCAGACGTGCGTTGACCTCGATGACACGATAATCCATAGTGCCGTCAGGACTGAACGCGAACTGGATGTTGCACTCACCCACTATCCCGAGATGACGCACAATCTTGATGGACAAGGCGTGCAGAAAATCCAGCTCCTCCTGTGAAAGTGTCTGGGTAGGAGCCACGACTATACTCTCTCCGGTATGGATTCCGAGAGGGTCGAAATTCTCCATATCACAGATTGTGAGGCACTTGTCATATTTATCCCTGACCACCTCGAACTCGATTTCCTTCCATCCCTTGAGAGATTTCTCGACGAGGACCTGAGGCGAGAAGGCAAAGGCCTTGCGGGCGATGGCATTGAGTTCTTCCTCATTGTCGCAGAATCCGGACCCCAGTCCGCCCAGAGCATAGGCGGCCCTGATGATGACCGGATAACCTACATCCTTGGCGGCGGCGCGGGCCTCTTCGAGAGAGGATGCAGCGTGGGAGCGGATAGTCTTGATTTCGATTTCATCAAGACGCCGGACAAACAGCTCGCGGTCTTCAGTATCAATGATAGACTGGACAGGAGTCCCGAGTACGCGGACTCCATTGTTCTCAAGGAATTTGCTTTGATAAAGCTCGACACCGCAATTCAGTGCAGTCTGACCTCCAAATGAAAGAAGAATCCCCTGAGGCTTCTCCTTCTTGATCACTTCTTCGACAAAATGGACAGTGACAGGGAGGAAATACACCTTGTCAGCGACGCCTTCTCCAGTCTGGACCGTTGCGATGTTCGGGTTTATGAGCACTGTCTCTATGCCCTGCTCGCGGAGAGCTTTGAGAGCTTGTGATCCACTGTAATCAAATTCTCCGGCCTGACCTATCTTGAGTGCACCGGAACCAAGAACCAATACTTTTTTGAGATCCATATATTTCACCATTTTGCAGCTTCCTGCATCAAAGATTTTATTTTGTCATTACATAAATTGCCTATGCTGCCCAGATGCGTATGAGCGAGGTCATTGACTGTCAGGGAGGATGTATCCTTGCCGTCATAGCTGAACGCTCCACTGTTCACCTCGATTCCTACCTGCTTGTAAGCCTCCCTGAAAGGCACTCCGGAGGCGGTTCTCCTGTTGACCTCCTCCACTGTGAACATATGCTCATACAGACCGGACTGAAGGATGGTTTCATTGACCTCTATGTATCCGAGCATATATGAAGTCATCTCCACGCACTCGGAAATCAGCTCGACAGCAGGGAAGATAATATCTTTAAGAAGTTGATTGTCACGATGATATCCGTGCGGCATATTGCTGCACAGAAGAGCCGTCTCATTCTCTGCCGACATCACCCTGTTGCACTTGCCGCGGACCATCTCCCATACATCGGGATTCTTCTTGTGAGGCATGATACTGGAGCCTGTGGTGAGGGAGTCAGGGAAATGTATAAAGCCGAAGTTGGGACACATATACTGGCAACAATCCGATGCGAACTTGTTCAGGGTGAGGGCCAGCGAGCCCAGGGCGGAAGCGACGCACTTCTCTGATTTGCCGCGACTCATCTGCGCGGCTATGCTGTTGTAATCAGGAGAATCGAATCCCAGCAGTCGGGTGGTCATCTCCCTGTCGAGAGGGAAGGAATTGCCATAACCGGCGGCTGAGCCGAGCGGGTTGCGGTTGACCACCTTATATGCACCTCCCATCATATACATATCATTCACAAGAGCTTCCGCATATGCTCCGAACCACATCCCGAAAGAAGAAGGCATAGCAATCTGAGCGTGAGTGTAGCCCGGAAGAATCACATCTTTGTACTTCTCGCTGAGATTCTGAAGAATCGTGAAAAGCTCCAGAACTGAATCCCTCAAGGACAAAAGTTCAGCCCTGAGGAACAATTTAATGTCCACAAGCACCTGGTCATTGCGGGACCTCCCCGAATGGATTTTCTTGCCCATATCCCCAAGCTTGCGGGTCAGCAGAAGCTCAACCTGAGAATGGATATCTTCGACATCATCCTCAAGCACGAAATCACCGCTTTCAATCTGAGCGGCAATCTCATCAAGAGCAGCAGTCAATGCTTCAAGCTCCTCCTTCGTCAGCAGGCCGATGGACTCAAGCATACTGATATGGGCCTTGGAGCCCTGTACATCATATTTCGCAAGCTTCATATCAAGCCTGCGATCATCTCCTACAGTGAATTCCTCCACTTTCCGAGTGGCTGTCACGCCCTTATTCCAAAGTGTTGCCATAAAATGTTTCAATAAAGGTAATATATTTTTTGACAGCATCCTCAATTTCGGAGGTCAATATATATTCATCAGCACGATGCGATCTCGAAGAGTCCCCCGGCCCCATCTTGACGGCATCGCAGTCCATACGTATCCAGTTGGAAGTGGTCGGAGAAGAGAAAGTCTCCACCCCAAGCGTGTCCAAAGTCTTGAGCAGCGGAGAATCGGATTTTGTCGCAGATGAATGGTTATTGAGATTCCTCGGAGTCAGTCTGCTCTGGCAGATAGACTGGAGCTCCGCAAGTATTTCAGCAGGGGTGTACATTTCAGTTGGCCTGATATCCACAACGAAGCGACAAGTGTCCGGTATCACATTGTGTGCGTGTCCGGCTTCTATCTGGGTCACATTCAGTTTGACTTCACCCATAAGCACAGAGACTTTATCGAATCTGTGAGAGCGGAGAAGCCCGATATCCTCGACAGCCTTATACAGGGCGTTGACACCTTCATTTCTGGCAGCGTGTCCGGTGACACCCTCCGCCACGCAGTCTAGCACAAGCAAGCCTCTCTCGCTGGTGGCGGCCTTCATTCCGGTAGGTTCGCCCACTATGGTCCACTGCGGTAAACGTCCGGCAAGAGGGCCATCCGCAGAATGCAGCAGGCACGCTCCTCCGGGGCCGCTTCTCTCCTCCTCGCAAGTCAAAGTGAGAAGCAGATTGACAGGCATTTGCCTCTGATAGAAATATCTGAAAGCAGCTATCATTGAGACAACGCTGCCGCCGTCATCATTTGAACCGAGGCCATACACCACAGCGGGATCAGTCCCCGGGTCGAACGGATCTCCGGAATAACTGTCAGAAGCCGGGACTGTATCAATATGAGCATCCAAGGCCAGCGTAGCCTTGGACGAATCATAAAACTTATTGAAAGCAACGATATTGTGACCAATGACAGAACAATCGATTCCCCAATCCTCCAGAACGGACGCAATCAAATCACAGACGCGTCCCTCGTCAAAGGAGGGCGAAGGAACCGCCACCATCTTGCGCAGAAGCGCGACTGCATCTGTAATCAGGCCGTTTATCATCCCAAAATCACTTTTGTGCCGCTGTCATCAGCAATTCTCGCGGCATTCTTGATCACTGCCACAGATGCTCCGCCGCGAAGAGCATCCAGACAATTTTCTATTTTCGGTATCATACCGTCCGCGATGACCCCGCTCGCCTTCATCGCGGCAAAATCCTCAACCGTTATCTGAGGTATGACACTTGAGGGGTCATTCCGGTCTGAAAGGACACCGTCGAGTTCGAAGCAATAGACAAGCTCAGCCTTCAGGGCAGCCGCCACACTTGAAGCTATGGTATCCGCATTGGTATTGAGCAGCTGGCCGGCGCCGTCGTGATTGATGGCACACAGCACAGGCACATACCCTTCTGCCAGCATAGACTCCAGAAAACCCACATTGACGGACTCAGGTGTCACGTCACCCACATAACCGTAATCTACCACCGTCTCGCCATCCATAAGCGTACGGGGAACTCTTCTGGTAGCTTTTATCACCGAAGCGTCACAGCCCGAAAGGCCTATGGCATTGCAGCCGAAAGACTGCAACAGAGCAGTCATATGCTTGTTGCACCACCCCGAATAGACCATAGTGACAACTTTGAGCGTTTCCAGATCGGTGACTCTGCGTCCTTCTATCTTGACGGGCTCCTGACCGAGCGCTCTCTGTATGTCGCTGGCCACTACGCCGCCACCGTGGACAATGACAGCCGGGCCTTCAAGCATAGAGAAATCCCGGCAGAACTTCTCGAGCGCCGATTCGTTATCCACGACGTTGCCTCCAATCTTGAATACCCTTACGCTTCTCATATCAAATCAGACTTTCCAACATTCTCTTCATCGCGACCTGGGCGGAGACCACACGGTTGGCAGCTTCCGGAATCACCAGACTCGTAGGAGCATCTATCACCTCATCCGTGACTATCATATTGCGCCTGACCGGAAGACAATGCATAAAGAAAGCATTGTCTGTGACAGCCATCTGCCTCCTTCCCACAGTCCAGCTCATATCCTTGCTGAGTATCTGTCCATACTTGGACGGGTCCGTCACACCCGGACAACTCCAATTCTTTGCATATACGAAGTCTGCGCCCTCGAAAGCCTTCATCTGATCATACTCCACTCTGGCATTGCCCACAAAACGGGGATCAAGCTCATACCCTTCAGGATGGGTGACCACAAAATCCACATCTGCCGCATTCATCCACTGAGCGAAAGAATTGGGAACTGCCTGAGGCAAGGCTTTGGGATGCGGAGCCCAGCTCATCACCACCTTCGGCCTCGGAGACTTCTTGTGCTCATCAATAGTGATGAGATCGGCAAACGCCTGACAAGGATGAACGGTGGCCGACTCCAGACTGATTACCGGCTTGCCGCTATACTCGATGAACTGCTTCAGGATAGTCTCATTGTAGTCATATTCCCTGTCAACCAGCCCGGCAAATGACCTTACTCCTATGATGTCACAATAGCTAGCCATAACCGGAATAGCCTCGCGCAGATGTTCGCTCTTGTCGCTGTCCATCACGACACCCATCTGAGTCTCAAGTTTCCAGCTGTCCTGCCCGATATTGAGTACTATCGGAGTCATTCCCAGATTCAGAGCGGCCTTCTGGCTGCTCAGGCGAGTGCGAAGACTATTGTTGAAGAATACCAGCATTATGGTTTTATTCTCTCCCAATTTCTTGAATCCGAACGGATTGTGCTTAACCTCGGCAGCCTCGGCCAAAGCCTTTCCCAGAGAGCCGATATCCTCGACATTGAAAAAACTTCTCATACCTGTCTATTGATTGATTGCATCCTTGAATGCCTGTATAAAAGTATCAGCCTGGGCCTTGGTCAGACAGAGCGGCGCAAGCAGGCGTACCATATTGTTGCCGGCCACACCGGTAAAGATATGCTTCTCAAACAGAAGTGTCTTTCTGACAGGAGCCACATCGATATTGAACTCGATGCCCAGCATCAAGCCTCTTCCGCGGACTTCCCTGACAAGAGGGCTATCAGGTATGCCGGCCTTGAGATACTCGCCCACCTCATACGCATTCCGAATCAGTCCCTCTTTCCCGATTATATCCAAAACCGCTATGGCACCGGCCATAGCAAGATAATTTCCTCCGAATGTGGTCCCGAGCATACCTTTGACCGCCTTGAATTCTGGAGAGATCAGTATGCCTCCGCACGGGAAGCCGTTGGCAATACCTTTACCCATAGTGATGATGTCCGGACGGATGCCGTACCACTGGTGGGCGAAGAATCTGCCGCTCCTGCCGTAGCCGCTCTGGACCTCGTCGAGGATGAGAACAGCTCCGGACTTGCGGCATAGAGCCTCAAGCTCCTTCATAAAGCCGGCAGACGGGAGATTGATGCCTCCGCAGCCCTGAATGCCTTCTATGATGACACCGGCCACATCCCCCTTCATCAATTCCGCCTCCACACCTGCAGCATCATCAAGGTCACAGAAAGTCACCTTGTGATGGGAATTGAACGGAGATACTATCTTCGGGTTGTCAGTCAGGGCGACAGCTCCTGACGTACGTCCGTGGAAGCTCTTGTGAAAAGCGATGATACGGTCCTTCCCGGTATGGAACGACGCCAGTTTGGCAGCATTCTCATTGGACTCGGCTCCGGAATTGTCCAAGAACAAAGAATAATCCTCATATCCTGACGCGGTCCCTAGCTTTCTCGCCAATTCCTGCTGGAGGGGATTGATCACACTATTCGAATAAAAGCCGATCTTACCGAGCTGTTCCGTAAGAGCGGCTATATAATCCGGATGGGAATGCCCGACGGAAATGACTGCGTGGCCTCCGTAAAGATCAAGATATTCCTGTCCGGTCTCATCCCATACCCGACACCCCTGTGCCTTGACAGGTGTCACATCAAACAATGAATAAACGTCAAATAGATTCATATTGTCTAAAAGGCCGAAGCCTTCAATTTGAGGCCCGCAGTCTCGTCAAGACCGAAAGCCAGATTCATATTCTGGACAGCCTGCCCGCTGGCGCCCTTGAGAAGATTGTCAATGACCGAAGTTATGACTATCTTGCCGGCGTGCTTTTCCACGTGGATTATGCACTTGTTTGTATTTATCACCTGCTTGAGATCGACCGGTCTGTCAGATACAAAAGTAAAGGCGGCATCACTATAGAAATCCTTATATAATCTCCCGATTTCATCTTCGCTCAAATCGCAATCCGTGTACACGGTAGCGAAGATGCCCCTCGGGAAATCCCCGCGGACAGGGACGAAATTGATCGGAGGGAAAGTATCCTCACCGGTGCCCTGAGCCAGAAGAAGATTTCTGTTGATCTCGATGAGATGCTGATGCCCGAACACCTTATAAGCTGAAAGATTATTGTCCCTCCAGCTGAAATGCGTGGTGGCGCCGGGTTTGACACCGGCCCCGGTGCTGCCTGTAATGGCCGTCACATTCACCTCGGAGAGAAGCTTTCCCGCGTTTGCAAGTGGAAGAAGCGCGAGCTGGATGCAAGTGGCGAAGCAACCCGGATTGGCAATCTTAGAAGAGTTTCTTATCCTGCATCTCTGCCATTCCGGCAAACCGTAAACATACCCGTCGTGCTCATCACGGAAGTCCTGAGCCAAATCAATGACCTTCAGTGAGGAAGGCATCTTGTTCTCTTTCCAGAAAGCCTCGCTTCTGCCATGGCCGGAACACAGGAAAAGGACATCCACGGCATAAAGGTCATATTTGTCGCTGAATACCATATCGATATCTCCAATCAGTCCTGAGTGGACCTCGCAGACGGCATTGCCGGCGTTGCTCTCGGAATGCACGAAGGTCAGTTCCACTTCCGGATGATTCACCAGAATGCGGATCAGCTCACCTGCAGTATAACCTGCACCGCCTATGATGCCGGCCCTAATCATTGCCCAGTTCGTCCTTATGTGTCAGATAATATGCGCGAAGCGGTGTGGATGTGACCTTGATGAAGCCCTTGGCCTCATCTGAAGTCCAGCCTTTGGCGCCCTCGCCATATTCGCCCAACTTATTCTTGACCAAATCATTAGGAGTATCCACCCCGACGGTCTCGAAGCAGTATGGACGAAGTTTGAGAGTGACCTTTCCGGTCACATTGCGCTGGCTGCTTTCAAGCATCGCCTCAATATCCCTCATAACCGGCTCCAGATACTGGCTTTCGTGAAGGAACATACCATACCAATTGGCTACCTGGTCCTTCCAATACTGCTGCCACTTGCTGAGAGTAAACTTCTCCAGCAACTTATGAGCCGAGATAATCATCATCGGAGCCGCGGCCTCGAAGCCTACACGTCCCTTAATGCCTATGATGGTATCACCGACGTGGATGTCCCGGCCCACACCATATGCAGCGCCGAGAGCCTCGACAGCCTGTATGGCCGATATTTTATCAGTATATCCGACTCCGTTCACGCTGGAAATCTCGCCATTGGTGAAACCGATTTCAACCGTTTCCTCGCCATCCTTCACAGGATGCTTCAGGAAGGCGCTCTCGGGAAGCCCCTGACGGCTGTCGAGAATCTCGCCTCCACAGATGGAAGTTCCCCAGATTCCGACATTATACGAGTATTTCAATTTTGCAAAATCAGCATCGAAGCCATTGGCATTGAGATAATCCACTTCTTCCTTGCGACTGAGGTTGCTGTCTCTGGTCAGAGTGATTATCTCCATCTCCGGACACATCACAAGGAAAGTCATATCGAAGCGGACCTGGTCATTACCCGCCCCGGTGGAGCCGTGGGCGATTGCATCAGCGCCGATCTCCTTGGCATAACGTGCAATGGCTATACCCTGAAAAATGCGTTCGGAAGACACCGATATCGGATATGTGCCATTTCGGAGCACATTTCCGAAAACCATATATTTGAGGCTCTTCTCGTAATACTCGTGAGTGACATCGATAGTCACATACTCCTTTGCACCCAACTTATAGGCATTGACTTCGTTGGCTTTGAGCTGCTCTTCGCTGAAACCTCCGGTATTTGCGCAGGCGGCATAGACCTCATATCCTTTCTCTTTTGCGAGATACATTACCGTGTAGGAGGTGTCCAGACCTCCGCTGAATGCTACGACGACTTTTTTACGTGACATATCCATATATAGTTATTGTTCATCAGGATGGTGAATCTCAAGATGCTCTTTCGGATCATACAAAAGTCCGGTGCAGATGCACATCTTGTAATCGTGGCTTGCGAGAATATCGAAATGGCGGCAGCCCTGGCAACCTTTCCAGAATTCAGGATCATCTGTAAGCTCTGAGAACGGAACGGGCCTGAAGCCGAACTCGTAATTCATCTTCATCACAGCCGATCCGGTCGTGATGGAGAAAATCTTGGCGTCAGGGAAGAGAGTGCGGGACAGAATGAATGTCTGCTCCTTGATACGTTTCGCGATGCCCATACCCCTGAACTTGTGGGCAACTATAAGTCCCGAATTGGCCACGAAACTCTTTCCTCCCCAGGACTCGATATATGAAAAGCCGGCAAATTCGCCATTCTCATCCAGAGCAATGACTGCCTTTCCGGCATCCATCTTTTCTATTATATATTCCGGTGTTCTACGGGCGATTCCGGTCTTGCGCTCCTGCGACGAGATGAAAATCTCATCACAAATGCTCTGTGCATACTTCGCGTCCTGTCCACTGGCGGCCCTTACGATAATTTCTGACATATCAATTCCTACTTAAATCTTGCAAAGATACAAATTAATGCTCATTTGGGTCTTTCTTTTCTTCTGAAACTGCAAAATAAATCTTCACAATATCCTATCACTGAAATACGACTCGGGCAGAGGACGGCAATTATATTTGGATGCCATTGATTCTCCATATGCACCGGCGCTCCTGATTGCTATGAAATCACCCCTGTGACATCTGTCTATGGATGCTCCCTTCAGGAACACATCCGAACTTTCACAGACAGGTCCGACCACGTCGTATATTTCCTCTTTCTCGTCCGAGCTGAGGTTCTCTACCCTGTGATAAGCCTTATACAGGGCCGGGCGAATCAACTCTGTCATACTCCCATCCAAGATGGCGAACTTGCGTGTGGTTCCTTCCTTGACATAGAGCACCCTGGAAATGAGGCTTCCACAAGGAGCCACAATGCTGCGACCCGGCTCGAAATGGACTGTGACATTGCGCCCTACGTCCAAATGCTTGCGGAATGTGTCAAAATATGACTGAAAATCAGCGATATCCAGATGATTCGGATGTTCATAATTTATACCCAGACCTCCACCTACATTGATGTCGCCCAAAGGGAGTCCTGCTCTCTTCAATCTCAGGGCAAGCTCATTGATTCTGTTGCACAAGGCGACAAAATCGGACATATCCAGAATCTGGGAGCCTATATGGAAATGAAGTCCCATATAGCGGACATTCCGCAGGTCCAACGCAGCCTTGATGATATCCTCCAACTGAGAGTAATTGATACCGAACTTGTTCTCGGACAAGCCTGTAGTGATATTGGCGTGAGTATGCGCACCGACATCGGGATTGACCCTGAGACTGATATCGGCGGTTTTCCCCATTGCTCCGGCAAGAGAATCAATGACCTCAAGCTCAGGCAGAGACTCCACATTGAATCTCGCGATTCCGGCCTTCAAGCCGGTGATTATCTCATCGTCGCTCTTGCCCACACCGGCGAAAAATATCGTTTCAGGACGGAACCCGGCGGCAAGAGCCGCCTTGATCTCTCCTCCACTCACGCAGTCAGCTCCAAGTCCTGATGCGGCAATCGTACTGAGTATCAAAGGATTGGCATTTGCCTTCACTGCATAGTGAACGACAAAACCAGGATTCCTGTCACGCTGCACGCGGATAGCATCCAACGTCCGGCGCAACAAATCCATATCATAATAGTAGAACGGAGTACGAAGTTCCGCGAACTTTTCCACAGGAAAGCAACCCTTAAGCATCACTACTGATTTGATGTTTCGAACAGACAGTCGCTCAGCGAGCGCAAAGCCTTGACCTTGTCTTCTTCCTTAATAAGGAATGAAATGTTGTAATTGCTGCCGCCATAAGAAACCATACGGACAGGAATGTTCTTCATAGCCTCCATCGCGCGGGACTCGAATCCGAGATTCTCCCAGTCCATATCTCCGACCACACAGACTATGCACATATCCAAATCGACACCGACTGTCCCATATTTCTTGAGGTCGTGGACTATCTCATTCAGATATTTGGTATTGTCGATTGACATTGACACACCGACCTCGGATGTGGTGATCATATCTATAGAAGTCTTGTAGCTCTCGAAAATTTCAAACACCTTGCGAAGGAAACCGTGGGCGAGCAGCATTCGTGAGGACTTGATTCTGATCACGGTGATATTATCCTTCGCGGCCACCGCTTTGATTGTACCGGGCTGCAACATATTGTCAATCAACGTACCCGGAGCGGAAGGATCCATAGTATTCAGCAGACGGACAGGAATGTTGGCAAACCTTGCCGGCTGGATGCAGGTAGGGTGAAGTATCTTTGCTCCGAAATAACCCAGCTCGGCGGCTTCGTCGAAATGGAGGTGTCTCACCGGAGAAGTATTATCCACGATACGGGGATCATTGTTGTGCATACCATCTATATCTGTCCATATCTGAATCTCTTCAGCATTGATTGCGGCGCCTACCAGCGATGCCGTATAGTCTGACCCTCCACGCTGGAGATTGTCTATCTCATCGTGACAGTTTCTGCAGATGTAGCCTTGGGTGATATACAACTCCGCGTCCTGCCTTTCTGAAAGGACAGCCTTGAGATGCTCCCTGATATAATCCTGATCAGGCTCTCCCTGGGTGTCTGTTTTCATAAAGTCGAGAGCGGGCAGCAATTCGACTCTGTAGCCCTGCTCCCGAAGATAATATGTCACCATATGGGTAGAGATAAGCTCCCCTTGAGCCAGAATTATCTTTTCCTCGACTTGAGTGAAGAGCTGCTTGGTCATTGCGGCGAGCGCATCGAATATGCCACTGACATACTCAGTGGCCATTTTCTTGTATTCGTCGGCGGAATAGAGCTCAGATATGTGCCAATAATATTTCTCCCGGAGACGGTTGATGGTGTCAAGCGCACCGTCAGTGTTCTTGTTGTAAAGATAGCCTGCAATCTCCACAAGCGTGTTCGTAGTCCCCGACATTGCTGAAAGAACGACAAGATTGCACCCCTTGGATGTGATGAGCTCGGAAACGCTCTTGATTCTCTGTGCGGAACCTACAGAAGTTCCGCCGAATTTCATGACTTTCATATATGACCTACTTGTTAAATTCGATATTTTACAAATATACAAAAAAAACCTGAAGAGACCTGCATCGGAATAAAAAAAGAATAGTTACATTTGCATATGTTAAGACTGGCTATACAATCAAAGGGGAGGCTCAATGAAGACAGTCTCTCCCTTCTTGGAGAAATTGGGATAGATATTGATGACTCCAAACGTAAATTTCTCGCACAGGCTCCGGATTTCCCTATGGAGGTTCTGTATTTGAGAGATGATGATATTCCTCAAATCGTTTACAATGGCACCGCCGATCTGGGCATAGTGGGCCTCAACGAGGTGGAAGAATGCGGATTCGATGTCCGGACAGTTCAGAGACTCGGGTTCGGACACTGTCGCCTCAGTCTTGCTGTTCCAAAAACCGACAAATATGAAGGTCTTGATTATTTTAACGGAAAAAGAATAGCCACATCATACCCGAATATTTTACGCAAGTTCTTGAATGACAACAAGATAAAGGCAGATATCGAAGTTATCACCGGCTCCGTGGAAATAGCTCCGGCGGCGGGTATCGCAGATGCCATATTCGACATTGTGTCTTCCGGAGGAACTCTGGTCTCGAACGGGCTCAAGGAAGTCGAGAAAGTCTTTTTCTCCGAGGCTGTCCTGATCTGCTCGGACAAGCTTGACGACGGGCAGAAGGAGCTTCTGGACGAGCTTCTCTTCAGAATCGAGTCCGCCAAAATCAGCAAAGGGAAGAAATATCTCCTTATGAATCTCCCGCAAAATGCCGTTGACGAGGCGCTCAAGATACTGCCGTCAATGAGGAGTCCTACCATCCTTCCGCTTGCTGCCGACGGGTGGTGTTCCCTTCATTCAGTGGTAGATGTCAAAGATTTATGGGACAAGGTAAAGCAGCTCAAAGCAATAGGAGCCGAGGGAATTCTGGTATTGAGCGTTGACAAGATAATTCTGTAATATGAAATCATTCAGAGAACCTCCCCGCGATGAATGGGAGGCCATTTGCAGACGCCCGTCCTCAGACAGCCCCGATATTCGGAACATTGTGTCGAATATCATAGACAGGGTCAGGCGTGACGGTGACAAGGCTCTTGAGGATTTGTCTTCGGAGATAGACGGCATCAAGCTTGACAGTCTGTCAGTCAGCGAGGAAGAAATCAAACTCGCCTGCTCCGAGGTAAGCGGCAAAGTCAAGAATGCGATTGCGGTGGCCGCATCCAACATCAAGGCTTTCCACAGCGCGCAGATGCCGACGCAGGTCGAAGTGGAGACCGTCCCCGGCGTCTTATGCATCCAGAAGCCCGTCCCTGTCTCCAACATAGGGCTATACATCCCCGGAGGCACCGCTCCCCTATTCTCGACAGTGCTTATGCTCGCGATTCCGGCGCAGATTGCCGGCTGCGGCAGAACGGTTCTATGCACCCCGGCCGGGAAAGACGGCAAAGTGGCTCCGGCCGTTCTTTATGCCGCACGGTATTGCGGCATAAAGGAAATCTTCAAGGTAGGAGGAGCGCAGGCAATAGCGGCAATGGCTTTCGGGACACAGAGCATCCCCAAGGTCGATAAGATTTTCGGGCCCGGCAATCAATTCGTCACCACCGCCAAGCAAATGCTCGGAGGCAATACCGTAGCCATAGATATGCCGGCGGGGCCATCAGAGGTGATGGTCATCGCAGACAGCGCGTCCAACCCTGCCTTTGTCGCGGCAGACCTTCTGTCTCAAGCAGAACACGGCAATGACAGCCAAGTGATTCTCGTCTGCAACGATGAGAAGCTCGAGAAGGAAGTCCTGTCGCAAATAGAGATTCAAACCGAAGCTCTGGGCAGGAAGAATTTTGCAGAAAATGCCCTTTCAAAGAGCTCTGCCGTCATTTTCAGCAAGAAGAAAGACATCATAGAATTTGCCAACACCTACGCGCCCGAGCACCTGATCATCTCAAGCTCCGATGCCTGGGACATCGCCGCCGGGATTACGGCTGCGGGGAGCGTGTTCGTAGGGGAATATACTCCCGAAAGCGCGGGAGACTACGCATCAGGCACCAATCACACCCTGCCCACTTGCGGCTGGGCACGTTCATTCAGCGGTGTCAACATTGACAGTTATATGAGAAAGATGACACTTCAATCAGTCTCAAGGAAGGGACTCGAGGCGCTGGCATCGACAATAACGGACATGGCGGAAGCAGAAGGCCTTCAAGCACACGCGAACGCCGTCACAGTACGACTCAAGAAATGAAAATTCAAGATCTGGAGAAGCTTGTCAGAGCCAACATAAGGGTTTTGTGCCCATATTCGACGGCCCGCGACGAATACAAAGGCAAGCTCGGTGTCTTCCTGGACGCCAATGAAAGTCCATACCCCACAGGATACAACAGATACCCCGACCCTCACCAGGGCGTATTGAAGGAGAGAATCTCACAGCTCAAAGGTATTCCGACGGAGAACATTTTCCTCGGCAACGGGAGCGACGAATGCATTGATCTGGTATTCAGAATATTCTGCACACCGGGGAAAGACAATGCAGTTGCAATAGCCCCAAGTTACGGGATGTACTCCGTTGCCGCTCAGACCAATGATATCGAAGTGAGGGAAGTGATGCTGTCGGATGACTTCTCGCTCCCGACAGAAGGTCTTCTCGCCCGTTGTGATGAAAATACCAAGCTTATGTTTCTCTGCAGCCCGAACAATCCATCCGGGAACGCCTTCAGCAATGCGCAGATTTGCGAAATACTGGACAAATTCAAAGGCATCGTTGTACTGGATGAAGCATACGCCGATTTCAGCAGTATCCCAAGTATGGCTCTCCGGATTCAAGATTATCCCAATCTCGTTGTGTTCCAGACACTTTCGAAAGCTTGGGGACTTGCCGGACTGAGGCTGGGACTTGCATTCTCAAACGAATATGTCATCAGGCTGATGTCGATGGTCAAATATCCATACAACATCAATTCAAGCACTCAGGCTCTCGTCCTGAAGGCCCTCGAAAAGCCCATAGACGACAAGGTGAAGACCATCAAGGAAGAACGGGCGAAGATGTATGACATCCTTTCTTCATTCGGCTTCATAAAAAAAGTCTATCCCAGCGAGGCCAACTTCCTCCTGATCAAAGTCGATGATGCGGACAAGCTGTATCGTCATCTCCTCACAGACGGAATCATCGTCCGCAACAGGAACAAGGTGAAAGGTTGCAAAGGATGTCTGCGTATTACCGTCGGCCTGCCGGAAGAGAACATCAAATTATTGGATTCACTGAAAAGCTACTCCCCTTCCATATGAAAAAAGCATTGTTCATAGACAGAGACGGCACCATCATCGTGGAGCCCGAAGACGAACAGATAGACTCACTGGAGAAATTGAGTTTCGTCCCGGGAGCCATTTCCGGACTCAAATCGCTGGCCGATACCGATTTCGAACTCGTGCTCGCCTCCAATCAGGATGGGCTCGGGACTGATTCGTTCCCCTGGAGCGCCTTTCAGCCGGCGCACGACAAGATGATGGAAACGCTCAATGGCGAGGGCATCTGTTTCGATGATATCCTGATTGACAAATCATTTCCTGCCGACAACGCGCCTACCCGCAAGCCGCGGACAGGTATGTTCGGCAAATATATGGATGGAAGCTATGACCTCGCAGGCAGTTTTGTCATCGGAGACCGGGACAGCGACAAGCAGCTTGCCAAAAATCTCGGAACAGGATTCATCAGGATATCTTCTGACTCCCCGGCGCAATCCTGGAAAGCCGCCTCCCAGATTGTCCGCCAATCGGCAAGATGCGCGACTGTCAGCAGGAAAACCTCCGAGACAGATATATATATCAAGGTCGATTTGGACGGGAAAGGAGAATCCGAAATCGACTCAGGCTTGAAATTCTTCGACCATATGCTCGACCAGCTGGTCCACCACGGAGGGATAAGCCTCACTCTCAAGTGCAAGGGAGATCTGGAGGTGGATGAGCACCATACTGTTGAAGACATAGGTATAGCGCTTGGAGAAGCCGTCAGAATCGCTCTCGGCGACAAGACAGGCATCGGGCGTTACGGATTTGCGCTGCCTATGGATGACAGCAGAGCTATTGTCCTTTTGGATTTAGGAGGCAGAAGCGAGCTCGTCTGGGATGCCGCGTTCGGCCGCGAATACGTCGGAGATATGCCCACAGAGATGTTCAGACACTTCTTCAAATCCCTGTCGGATGCTATGAAATGCAACCTGTACATACAGGCCCGCGGTGAGAACAGCCACCACATAGCCGAGAGTGTCTTCAAGGCATTCGCGCGCTCCCTAAGGCAGGCCGCCGCACGCAATGTCTTCTCTTATGATTTGCCGAGCAGCAAGGGATTGTTATAAAACTGAGAAATTGGTATGACAGCGATTATTGATTATGATGCAGGCAATATCCAGTCAGTGAAAAATGCGCTGGACAGGCTCTGCACAGAATATATCCTCACCGATGACCCGGCCCGGATAACGGAAGCTGACAGGGTGATACTTCCGGGAGTGGGAAATGCCTCGAAGGCTATGGAAAGCCTCAAGTCGAAAGGTCTTGACCTTGTGATAAAGTCCTTGCGCAAGCCGGTTCTGGGCATATGCGTCGGTCTCCAGCTTATGTGCCGATATTCTGAAGAGGGCGATGTGAGATGTCTGGACATATTCGACACGGACGTCAGGAGATTTCCGGACTCTCCAAAGGCCAAAGTGCCGCACATCGGATGGAATTCCATTTCCAATCTTGACAGCAAGCTGCTGCGTGGCATCAGCGGCGGGAGTTTCGTATATTTCGTCCACTCATATTGTCCCGGCCTCTGCTGCGACACCATAGCCACTTGCAGGCACGGTGACACTATGTTCAGCGCGGCCCTGAAATATGAGAATTTCTACGGCACCCAATTCCATCCGGAGAAAAGCGGTGATGTGGGAGAACAGATACTCAAGAATTTCATCTCATTATGATAGAATTGATTCCGGCAATCGACCTCATAGGCGGACGTTGCGTGAGACTCACAAAAGGCGACTATGACAGCAAGAAGACCTACGACGCCTCACCTGTAGATATGGCGGGAATGTACGCTGACTGCGGAGTCAGACGAATCCATATCGTTGACCTGGACGGTGCGAAGCAGTCCTCCCCTGCCAATCTCAAGACTCTGGAAATGATACGTGACAAAGTCTCCATCGAGGTCGAATGGGGCGGAGGGATTGGTGATTCGCGTGCATTGTGTGACGTTTTCAATGCAGGAGCGGATTGTGCAATCATTGGAAGCGTGGCCGCTCTGAATCCGGAGCTTTTCGCAGAATGGCTCAGTCTGCACGGCGGCCGGAGAATGATACTCGGAGCCGATGTCAAAAACGGGTTGATTGCGGTAAAGGGATGGCGGCAAACTACATCACTGTGGATAAATGACATCATAGACAAATTCGTTCCCTACGGTCTGTCCCAAGTGATCTGCACCGACATTTCAAGGGACGGAATGCTTCAGGGGCCGTCGGCCGAGCTGTACAGAAAGCTTCAAAGTCTCTTCCGGGACATCGACATAACAGTCAGCGGAGGCATTTCCTCTATGGCCGACATCAGGGCTCTGGACGAGTTCAAGCTGCGTCGGGTAATAATAGGGAAAGCCATTTATGAGAACAAAATCACATTGAAGGAGATTGCAGAATGGTCACAAAACGTATAATTCCCTGCCTTGACGTCAAGGATGGGCACGTAGTCAAGGGCATCAATTTCGAAGGTCTCCGGGAAGTCGGCGATGCGGTGGAAATGGGTGTCCAATATAGCCGTGAGGGCGCAGACGAGCTGGTATATCTGGATATCAGCGCATCACGGGAGAATCGCGGCACCTTCACCAAACTGGTTGAGAAGATAGCCCTCGGAATCAATATTCCCTTCACCATCGGAGGCGGCATCTCCTCACTGGATGATGCCTCCGCATTGCTGGACAGCGGCGCAGACAAGATTTCAGTCAACAGCGCAGCAATCGCAAGACCTCAGCTGATAGACGAGATAGCCTCCAAATACGGCAGTCAATTCGTGGTTTGCGCGATAGACGCCAGATTCATTAATGGCATATGGAGGGTCACCACCCACGGAGGTACACGGCCCAGCGGGCGGGAGCTTTTCTCCTGGGCAAGGGAAGCGCAGGGACGCGGAGCCGGAGAAATCTTGTTCACATCTATGGACCACGACGGTACCAAGGCCGGCTACGCCTGCGAGCAATATGCCAGGATGACATCCGAGCTGAGCATACCTGTAATAGCCTCCGGAGGCGCAGGATGCATTAAGGACATTATTGATGTATTGACAATAGGGAATGCCGATGCGGCACTTGCCGCCAGCATTTTCCACTACGGAGAAATTCCGATACCGACACTGAAAAAGGCGCTAAAGGACGCCAATATCAACGTAAGACTATGAGATTCAGCGATTTCAATTTAGACAAAACAGGAGACGGACTTCTTCCGGTCATCATTCAGGATGCCGTCACCCTCAAAGTCCTGATGCTCGGATATATGAATGAGGCAGCCTTCGACAAGAGTGTTGCGGAACGGAAGGTCACATTCTTCTCACGCAGCAAGCAGCGTCTGTGGACCAAGGGAGAGACCAGCGGCAATTTTCTGAACATCGTGGAAATGTATCCCGACTGCGATATGGATACCCTCCTGGTCAAAGCCGTCCCGGATGGCCCGACCTGCCACAGAGGCACTGTCGCCTGTTTCGATACGCCGACAGAAGAAGGTTTCATCAGAGCCCTCCAATCCTTAATTCACAAGAGACATCAGGAGATGCCGGACGGCTCCTACACCACGAAACTATTCATTAAAGGAGCGAAAAGCATTTCCAAAAAGGTCGGCGAAGAATGTACCGAAGCTATTCTGGAAGCTGTCAGCGGCAATAAAGACAGATTCATTTATGAATCATCAGACTTGATTTATCATTTCCTCGTTCTAATGGAGGAGATGGGAATCAGTATCGAAGATTTAGAGAAAGAATTACAGTTCAGACACAAATAAAGTAGAAAATATGATTGGGAAAATTTCGTTTTCAGCAATATCATTGCTACTGCTTACTACAGTATCATTCGCACAAAAAACAAACGATTCCGGTTCTTGGGTCAATCTGCAGGTAAACAAAGGCTGGAGTAAAGTATATGCTATGGCCCGCATCGAGCATCGCTCCAACAACAATTTCAGCAATACTGAGTGTTTTTTCGTGATGGCCGGAGGCGGATACAAATTCAATCCATACATCAAGGGCGATCTGAGTTACGAACACTGGGAAATCAATCCTGATGTCAAGCTCAACAAAATGGTACTCACCGGAACAGGGACCTTGAGCCGCGGCCAGTTGTCTGCACAAATAAGAGAGAAGGTGGAATACACTTTCGAATCCTCCGGTAAAGCGGCCTGGAATCTGCGTTCACGCATCAGAGTACAATACGCCTTCGACAACAGCTTTTTCCGTCCATATATAATGTCCGAAGTATTCAATTGGAATGTATGGAAAAGAACTCTGCATTACATTGGTGCCGAGTTGGTCGTCTCAAAGCACAGTATGTTCGACATTTTCTATCTGTATCATATTCCGAACGGAAGTCCTGTCGTACACACATTGGGTGTGGGATACTATTTGAATCTTTAGGTCAGTTTTGGAATTGTGTCCGTTCCCTTGAATCCACTCAATCGGCAAGCCTTCTCCCTTTGCCCAACGTCGGTTGAAGGGCCCGGTGTCACCGGGCTTGTCCTTACTGTCGCATATCATAAGGATACACGGCTGTATGATGTGCAAGTGGATTGTCACTCCAGTACATCCCTGACGAGACGCACATTGCGGGCGGTACCACGATATGATGTATCTTCGGTATAAATACCCGAATCAGGTATAAAAGGATTTGTCATATCCTGGAAATACATACTGCACGCCTGCGTTCTGTCCGTCTTGGAGCAGTCCGAGGTCCAGTAGCAGCCGATTTCTCCCGTAGCAAGTTCAGTTTTCGTCACACGATCCTCTTCGCGGATACCGCAGGACCGCAGGAATAAAATACCTGCATCCTCGATATCTTTCCAGGTTAAGGTTTTTCCCCATTCTTCCCTATTTTCCCTAACTATCTCTGGCCCGTTGTAATCGTCGGGATAGACTAATATCCCCTTGTATATTTCTCCGTCCTTCAGCTTGATTGCTAAAAACCAGTTGGTGCATCTCGGCTTGTCATAGGTCATTTTTCTCTTTCTGAGAAGGTATTCCCATTCCTCGGTGGAAAGAGTGCGCCATACGCCTTTCCGCTCCACGTCATTGATGATGACGCTGAAATCCGGATTCGGAGTGTCTGCCGTCTTGTTCGTGAAGAAAAAATCGTCAACGGTTGCGTGGCTTTCATCTCTATAATAATGCTGCCAACAAGCGATTACATCGATTTTACTCCAGTAAAAATGGATTTTGTGATCCTTTCTCCAGAGACTGTCCCTTGAGGGCTGCCTTTGCCATTGATGATCTTCCAGGTAGAAGCCTTCTTTATGCCATCTGTTATAGATCCAAGTACCGTGATACATATTACCCTTGGAGAAATAAACCTTCTTGGTATCGGATACGCTGAACTTTCCGGGGAGTGCTCCTGAGGGCACTTCGGTAACAGTCAATGCACATGAAGCAGTAAGCCAGCTGTCCGCGGCCGTTGCCGTGATAGTGCAATCTCCCAGTGCCAAGGCCGTAACTTTGCCGCTCTGATCCACCGTAGCAATACTTTCGTCCGAACTGCTCCAGATGACATTCTTGTTTTCCGCATTTTCAGGGAGAACGGTAGCCTTGAGCAGCTGGTAGTTGTCTCCGGGTATCAGATCCAGTTTGTTATAGTTAAGCGATATGCTTTTCGGCATACGGGATATATCCAGATAGATGGCCATCTGCGCCACGGAGTTGAGCATTATCTCGGGCATTGTGGTGGAGACCATCTTACGGGTGCGCCCGTCGCTGAAAGTGAATTCAAGATGTAGATTTTCATACTTCCCTGCAGGAACGGATATATTGAAAAACTTGGCCGCATTGCCTATCGTGACATTGTCAAGATTTACGGTTATGCCCGACTTGTCGGTCGAAGTGATGACAGCCTTGCCGTCTTCGACCGTGAATTCCCCGCTCATAGGCTTGTCTGAATCGTACAGCTTGATTTTTGTCAATCCGATGTTCTTCTCCGACGTTGTGAGAACTATCTGAAGCACGGCGCCGAGACCGGAGAAGTAAACTTTCTCTTTACCAGTTCCGGAGATGATATCTTTGGTGTACATCGGAACGGGAGGGTCTGCGGTCTGAGAAGCGGGCCAGAAATAACAGTCGCCATCTTTCAGGGATGACGGGGAAAAAATCTCCACTTTACCGGATATCTTCTTCTTGGAAGGATTCAAGATATTGTCAATATCCTGCGTGAATGTGCCATTGGCGCTTCCCGCCCCGGCTGAGATGGTAAAGTTGTCCGTATTCTTGCCATCGGTTACGAATATCTTGTCGCTCTCATCCCAAAGAACTTCATAACAGACGGCATTATGGGTCTTGGTATCACTGCCAACGACCACGGCCACTGCGTTGATAACCCCTCTTCCACTTTCGAATGCTGTTGTCTCCCTGTCTGTACTGTCTGTTTTGTTGCAGGATACTGCGAGCAACAAAGTCACAATCAAGCAAACTGTTGAAATAATTGTTCTCTTCATATTTGCGTTTTCTATTTTCACAGATTAAGAAAAAGCACCTTGGTCTCCGGAGCCCAGTACTGCTGTCCCCGATGATATAGTGTTTGGCTTGGATAATATTGCGTTATGTTCTTATCTGTAAATTGTCTTAAGAAGCAAAGATATTCATTTCCGACTGTTCCTGCAATAGGAAAGGGCATAAATTGACAATATTGAATCAAGTTCCGTATCGTTCTGTTCCCACAATAACAACCAATCAGGTTTGATATGGCATTCCCATTCTCCATTAACATACGAGTCTCATCTCGCGCACATTTTTAAGGGCCAAAGTATTAAAAATCAATACTTTGGCCCTTTTCTTGTAAAATTATGCCGAGTTTTTGCCGACTTATTCAACGCAAATCATCACAACTGCTTCCGATATAGAAAAGACTCTTTTTGTCAACCGTTTAGCAACCTTATGCAGAAAATGAAATATTATCAGTAAAGCGCGACGCGGTTTATCGGCGCAACGAAGATACAAATAATTCTCTAATTTGCCTATTCTGTGTCAGTGTAATCATGAAAATGAGTCGGAATCAAGTTTTTTTTGTAATTTTGCTCAAACGAACAGTATGAAACTAATTCTTATCATAATCGGCCTTTTTCTGTCCTGCAATTTCAGCGACAGGGCATCCGTTGATGAGAAAGTTCGTGACATCACCCAAGCCACCGTCATCGGGTCAGACAACCAGGATAACGGTACGCGGGATTATGACAGCAAATCGTTCGGCATCCTTCCCACCCGCACCGCAGGATATTCCGGCGAGAACAACAGCGTCACACCTTCTGTCAGATTAACTAATTCAGGTCGCAGGGTTCAGTCTTTCGGCAAAGCACCTTTCCGTGTCATCAAGGACGGGAAAGTAATTGACAGGCACAATTTCTACACATTCCAGACGGACTTGAAACAGTTTTCGTCCGGAATACATTCCATAAATCGGTACATCCATTCTCTCTGTCAGCTGCTGATTTAGCCGGCTCCCTTCTTCAATCAAGGGTCAACAAAATCAGTATCAACTAACAGAATATCAGCAATGACAATAATTTTGTTGCTGGTCGGCCTGGGGCTCATAGTCCTCGGCGCGGACTGGCTTGTTGACGGCGCTTCCTCAATAGCACGGAAGGCGGGCGTCAGCGAATT